>JANYGP010000020.1 GCA_025362315.1 Polaromonas sp. | reverse complement strand
GCGCACCATCTTGCTGGAAGCGCTCAGCGCCCGCACCGAGCAGGCCAAAGCCGCGCAGGCGTGGTTGCTTCGTCAGCTCTGAAAATTTTTAGTCCTATTTCAAAAAGTACACCGTGAAACATATTGCTCTGCTCATCACCTTAAGCCTGGCCCTGCTCGCCGCCTGCACCGAAGCCCCCACGCCTGCACCCGAGGCACCCGCCCCCATCCTGCAAGGCAACCAGCTGCGCTTTGCGCCTGGCCATCCGCAACTGGCACTGCTGGGCATGGCAACCGCCGCACCCGGCAAGGCGGTGACGGTTGAACTGCCCGCCAAATTGGTGTGGAACGAGGAGCGCACCCAGCGCATTTATCCGGCCTTCGCCGGCCGCGTGATGGCCATCAAGGCCGATGTGGGCCAAGCCGTCAAAAGCGGCTCAATGCTGGCCCAGCTTGCGTCGCCAGACTTTGGCATCGCGCAGGCCGACACAGCCAAAGCGGGGGCTGAAGCAAGATACAGCCAAAAGTCACTGCAGCGCCAGCGCGAGCTGTTTGACGCCGGCATCATTGCCCGCAAGGACCTGGACCAGGCCGAGTTTGATGCGGCTCGCACACAGGCTGAAATCCAGCGCACACAGGCTAGAACCAAACTCTACGGCGGCAGTGGAGGTGGTGTGAATCAGCAACTCGGCTTGTTGGCCACCATCAACGGCATCGTGGTCGAGCGTAATTTAAACCCCGGCCAAGAGGTGCGGCCCGACCAGTCAGGGCCAGGCGTGCCAGCGCTGTTTGTGGTGACGGATCCGACATCGTTGTGGGTGCAAATTGATGCGCGTGAAAGCGAGATTGGCACACTCAAGATCGGCTCGACGTTTGAGCTGGTCATCCCCAGCCTGGGCGGGCAAAAGTTTGATGGTCGCGTGACTGCAGCTGCCGACTACATTGATCCCGCCACCCGCACCATCAAGGTACGCGGTGTGGTGGCCAATCCGGACCGCTTGCTCAAAGCGGAAATGCTGGCGACAGCTCGCATTGAACGCCGACTTGGTGCGGGCGTGCTGATTCCGTCGCAGGCGGTATCTCTGCTGGGAGTAAAACACACGGTGATGGTACAAACCCAGCCGGGAGTCTTTGAGTCGCGCGAGGTGGGTCTGAGCTACCAAGGCCCCAAAGACACGGTGGTGTCGCGCGGGCTGGAGGTAGGCGAGCAGGTGGTCAGTGACAACATGCTGTTGCTGTTACGCGAGTTCCGCATTGCGCAAAGCGACGCCAATCCCATAGGCAAAACATCTGAAAATATCGAAGAACAAGCATTAAAAGCGACTTTAGCCCAATCAAATCAAGCGCAAGCAGCTACTAAAACAATAGCAGATATCAAATCTGACATGAAGCCCGCCCAGGCCAAGCCATGAAAAAGCTGATTGCCTACGCGCTGCACCAGCCGCTGATCATTGTTCTGGGCACATTGCTGTTTGTCATGGCGGGCGTGTTTGCGTTCAAGAACCTGTCGGTCGAAGCTTTTCCGGACGTCACCGACACCCAGGTCACAGTCATTGCGCTGTACCCAGGACGCGCGGCTGAAGAAGTTGAAAAGCAGGTCACGCTGCCGATTGAAACGGCGCTGTCGGGCCTGCCCAATTCAATTCGCGTGTTTTCGCACACCCAGTTTGGCCTGTCGTACACCGTGGTCACGTACGACGATGCGGCCAACGTGAACATCGCACGCCAGCAAATCAACGAGCGGCTGAACAACCTGGATGTACCCGCTGGCGCACAGATCAACGTCGCGCCGAATGCCACACCAGTGGGCGAAGTGATGCGATATCGCGTCAAGGGAGCCGGACAAACCGTGACCGAGCTGCGCACGCTGGAAGATTGGGTGATTGAACGTGCATTGCGGCAAGTGCCTGGTGTTGCCGACGTCGTGGCGATGGGCGGTTTTATCAAGCAGTATGAAGTGCAGCCCGACCTGGACAAACTGCGCGCCTACAAGCTCACCTTTCAAAACCTGCTCGATGCGCTGGGGCGCGGCAACTCGAATGCGGGCGGCAGCTACGTGGCACAGGGCCCGCAGCAGTTTGCTATCCGAGGCATTGGGCTGCTTAATTCTGCCGACGACATTGGCCGCATTGTGGTGTCAGCGCGCAGCGGCACGCCCATCCTGATCCGCGACATTGCCGCTGTCAACATTGGCGCTGTGCCGCGTCTGGGCATTGTGGGGCAAGACAAGGACGATGACATAGTGACCGGCATCGTCATCATGCGTAAGGGCGAAAACCCCAGCGTCGTGCTCAAAGGCGTGAAAGAAAAAATTGCCGCCCTCAATGCAAAAGGGTTGCCGCAAGGCGTGCAAATCGTGCCGTATTACGACCGCACCTGGCTGATGGGCAAAACTCTGAAAACAGTGTTCGGCAATCTGGTGGAAGGCGCGTTGCTGGTGGCCCTCGTCCTGTACCTGTTTTTATCCAACATCCGGGCCAGCCTGGCCGTGGTGGTCATCATTCCGCTGGCGCTGCTGTCCACATTTTTGGGCCTGAAGATCATGGGCGTGCCGGCCAATTTGCTGAGCCTGGGCGCGCTGGACTTTGGCATCATCGTCGATGGTGCAGTGATCGTGATTGAAAATATTTTGCATCGGCTGGCCGAGAAAAAAGAGGACATGAGCCTCAGCGAGCGGCGCGATGTGATCATTGAAGCGGCCAGCGAAGTAGGCCGGCCAACCCTGTTTTCGATGTTGATCATCATTGCAGCGCACATCCCGATTTTTGCGCTGCAGCGCCATGAAGGCCGGATCTTTCAGCCGATGGCGCTCAGCGTCACGGCAGCCCTGATTGGCGCACTGATTTTTTCGCTCACGCTGGTGCCGCTGCTGGCCTACTGGATACTGCGCAAAAAACTGCCGCACGGTGACAACCGCGTGGTCAAAACCAGCAAGCGCATTTACGAGCCAGTACTGAACTGGGCCATCAACAGTCGCCGCACGGTGGTGATCATTGCCCTGACGGTGTTTGCGCTCAGCCTGGGCGTGGCCAGCCGCCTGGGGTCCGAATTTTTACCTGAGCTCAATGAAGGCACGTTCTGGGCCAACTTTGACATGCCGTCCAGTGTGTCGAGCCAAGAAGCTGCCAAAATTTTGCTGATGGCGCGCAATGCGCTGAACAGCGTGCCCGAGGTGCGCACTGCGGTGTCAAAAGCGGGTCAACCCGAAGATGGCACTGACCCAAAGACGCTGAGCATGGCGGAGATTTTTGTTGACGTCAAACCCAAAGAAGAATGGCGCAAGGGCTTGACGCGTGATCAGCTGATTGAAGAAATGGACGCCAAGCTGCGCGCGATTCCGGGCATTGACCCAGCCTTCTCGCAGCCGATTCGCGACAACGTGCTCGAGTCAATTTCGCAAATCAAAGGACAGATTGTTGTCAAGGTCGCGGGTGAAGATCTCGGCGAACTCCGACGTGTTGCAGAGGCTGTTCAGCGCGAAATCAAACAGGTGCAAGGCGTGCAGCGTGGTGAGATCGACCGGCTGGGCGACTTGCCGCAACTGGTGATTGACATTGACCGCGACCGCGCCGCCCGCTTGGGGCTGAATGTGCAGGACATTCAGGACGTGGTCGAAGCCGCATTGGGTGGCAAAGCCGCAACTCAATTATGGGAAGGTGAGCGCAAGTTTGCGGTTGCCGTGCGCCTGCCTGAAAGCAAACGGGCCATTGGCAGTTTGCCGCAAACATTGATCCCCACACCCGATGGCGGCTATGCCCAGTTGGGCAGCGTGGCGACGATTCGCGAGACCAATGGCGCCATGAACATCGCCCGGGAGGCAGGCAGGCGCACCATGGCCATTGGTATCTTTATCAAAGGGCGCGACATGGGCTCGGTGGTCAGGGACATGCAGGCCCGGGTGGCGGAAAACGTCAAACTGCCGCCCGGCTACACCATTGGCTGGTCAGGCGAATTTGAAAACCAGGAGCGTGCGATGCAGCGTCTGTCGGTCGTGGTGCCGATCTCGCTGCTCTTGATATTTGTATTGCTGTTTGATGCCTTCAAGTCCTTCAAAACTGCATCGCTGATTTTGATCAATGTGCCGCTGGCGCTGATCGGCGGCTTTGTCGCCCTGTGGATTTTTTCCATTCCGCTGTCAGTGTCGGCGGCCATCGGCTTCATTGCGCTGTCAGGGCAGGCCGTGCTCAATGGCGTGGTGATGCTGTCGGGCTATCAGCAGTTGCAAAGTGAAGGCCACAGCGTAGTCGATGCCGTCAAGCTGGGCTCGGTTCAGCGGCTGCGCACGGTGCTCATGACGGCGTTGCTGGCCATGCTGGGCCTGCTGCCGATGGCACTGTCCCGCGACATCGGCTCAGAAACCCAGCGCCCACTGGCCATCGTCATCATCGGCGGGCTAATCACCGCCACGCTGCTGACACTGGTGGTGCTGCCTGCACTGTATGTGTCGTGGTTTGGCACGGAGAAAAAAGACAAAAAAGTGACAGCTGAAGCTAAGCAGACAGTTGCTATTTAAATAGCAGCTAATAGCCGAAGTAATTAATGGGCTAGCGGCTTGTTTATCGACTAAAACCAGTCAACTGCACTTTTCACACTTTCATAGCTTCACTGCAAACCCGACCCGCAGCGCATGCGCGATTGTGCACAACCCTAAAGAAAAAAATGGAACCCAGCGAAATTCTTGAATCAGCCAAGGCCGCGGCCGAACAAACCGAGGGCAGTCGCAAACGCCTGAACGCTGCAGTGGCCATCACTGTGGCGATTTTGGCTACTTTCATGGGGATTTGTAAGGTCAAAGACGACAACATTGTTCAGGCGATGCAGCAGGCTCAGGCTGACAAGCTGGACCACTGGGCTTTCTACCAAGCGCGTAACGTGCGCCAGGATGTGGCAGAGGCTGCACTGACGCAGCTGGAGCTGTCGCGCGCACTGCAAAGCCCCGCCAACGCCGCTGCTTACGACACGGCCATTGCCAAATACCGCGCGACCGTTGCCAGCCAAGCCGAGAAAAAAGAAGAGCTGCGCAAGCAGGCGCTGCAAGACCAGGTTAATTACGACGCCCTGAATTTTCGTGACGATCAGTTTGATTTGTCTGACGCATTGCTGGCGATTTCCATCGCGCTGCTCGCAGTCACAGCCCTGACGCAGCTATGGGCGCTGTACTGGGTTGCCCTGGTGCCAACGGTTCTTGGCTTTGTGATGGGAACTGCTGGTCTGCTCGGTTTGGCAATTCATCCGAATGCCATTATTCAGCTGCTGTCCTGACGGGCTGTCTGACAGGCTGACAGTGTCGTGCCCAAGCCAATGGGTCGATCTTTCACAAGTCCTGATCCCGCGCACTTTGCGGAGTTGACCATCCAGACAACACCACGTCCCACAGTCCGACCCAACCCAACCTTCACACCGTATCCATGACACATCCGCTCAAACTTCACCTGTCGGCCTGCTTGCCTGTTTGCTTGTTAGCCCTTGGTCTGGGCGCGTCCAGCGCTTGCCTTGCCGCGCCTGAAGAGATTCAGGTCTACATGGACGAGTTTGCCGAGCCTGGCAAATTTGGTCTGGACTTTCACACCAACTATGTGCTGCAAGCGCTGCCGGGGTCAACCTCGCGCAAAACGTTGCGGGTCACGCCTGAGCTGAGTTACGGCATCAATGAAAATTGGGAGGCGGCGCTGTACTGGCTGACTGCTGCGGGCCCGGAGATTTCGTCGGGTCGGCCGGTGACCGACGGCGCCAAAGTGCGCGTCAAGTGGCGGCCACGCGCACCATCACCCGACTCCCCGTGGTATGGCGCTGTCAATGTTGAAGTGGGCCAGCTTTCGCGGCGCTTTTACCCCGACGGTGCGTCAATTGAAGGCAAATTCATCGGCATGTACACCGCCAATCAATGGACACTTGCAGCCAACCTCAATTTAGACCGCGCCCTGCGCCGCCAGCCCATACAAGGCGCCACCGCCCAGCTTGACAGCAAGCTCAGTTACCGCCTCACGCCAGAAGCCCAAGGCGACTGGCGCGTGGGGTTAGAGAACTACTCGTTTTTAGGCGCCTTGCGCCAGCCGACTGGCCTGCTGGGGCGTACGTCAACCACCTACTTGGCCACGGATTTTTCATTCAAACGCTGGGACTTCAATGTGGGGCTGGGCAAAGCGTCAGGCGCCACCACCGACAAGTGGATCATGAAAGCCATCATCGGTGTGCCATTGGATTAGCGGTAAAAGGCGACTGAAAGGCGGCTGAGAGGCCAATGGTGCCCTGGCTGCTTTGCAGCTTGGCAGCAGTGGCTTTGATGTTGTTACCAGCGCTCAAGGTCGGCAGCCTTGGCAGGTGTTGCAGGTGTTGCAGGTGCCTGCATCCTGGCTGGACTTGCCATCGAGGGAAGTTGTCCCCACCGCCGTTGGCCATGGACTGGTTTGTGGTGATGGTGAGGTTGTGTTGCCTCCACCAACGCACCGGGCACAAATGAGCAGATCGACAGGCGCTGTCGTCCTACAGGGGTCAACTGCGCCTGTGTTGATACTGGCGGGCAGTTTATGCCCTTGTATCCGTTTCCACCGCCTTCAGACCACAATTTCCTAGCAGGGGGTGAAACTGCTGGACAGGCCATGCGCGATTTCGACTGGCGCACAACGCCACTGGGGGAGCCAGCACAATGGCCCGAATCGCTTAAAACGCTGGTGAGTATTTTGCACAGCTCCAACCGGCCGCCCATGTTTATAGCCTGGGGGCCGCAGCGCACTCTTTTATACAACGAGGCCTATGCAGACCTTCTTACCACCAGGCACCCGCATGCCATGGGCCGGGATTTTCTCGACGTGTGGTTCGAGATCCGCGATGACATGTTGCCGCTGGTAGAGAAGGTTTACCGCGGCGAATCGGTTCAGATGGATGACATCGAGCTCAAGCTGCTGCGCAGCGGTTTTCTGGAAGAAGTGCATCTTTCGTTTTTTTACTCTCCTGTATGCGATGGTGAGGGTGCGGTGATGGGGATGTTTTGTGCATGTACCGACATCACAACCCAGGTGAAGGTGCAAAAACAGCTTCAGGAACGCGAGGCGCGTTACCGCGGCGTGCTGGACCACATGGACGAGGCGTTTGTCTTGCTGGACCGGCATTTCTGTTTGCTGGAGATAAACGACGCAGCGCTGCGGCTGGAGCCGCGTTCCCGCGAGTCCATGCTCAATTGCAGCCACTGGAACCTTTATCCGGGTACTGAGAACTCTGAATTGGGCGTCATGTACAAGCAGTGCATGGCCGACGGCATACCGCGCGCCATGGAGCACCTGCATGTCTGGGAAGATGGACGGCAAAACCTGCTTGAAGTGCGCGCCAACCCCACGCCGGCAGGTCTGGCACTGTTTTATCGAGACATTACACCGCGGCGTTTGCTGGAGCAGCAGGCCGCTGAGTCGGCCGAGCGGGTCCAGCTGGCGCTGGATGCGGGCGCCATCATTGGCACCTGGGTCTGGGACGTGGACGAAGACATCCTCAAAGCCGATGCCCGGTACGCCAATACTTTTGGCCTGGACGAGAAGGCGTGCCGTGAAGGGCTTGCGCTGGAAGACTCCATGGCGTGTTTGCATCCAGCTGATCGCGACCGCGTGGCCCGGGCAATTGACGAGACCTTAAAAGGCAATGGCAGCTACTGCTGCGAGTACCGGGTTCGGCAGGCCGACGGCTCGTTCTTGTGGGTTGAGGCCAATGGCCATGTCGAAACCGGGCCGGACGGCCGGCGCCGGTTTCCTGGCGTGCTGATGAATGTTGAGGCCAGGCATGTGGCGCAGGCAGAGCGTGACCAAGCCAATACCCTGCTGCAAACCATCGTGACTGCGGTGCCGGGTGTGGTGTATGCCAAAGACCTGCAGGGCCGGATGCTGCTGGCCAACCAGGGCACTGCTGACTTGATTGGCAAGCCCGTGCATGCCATTGTGGGCAAGACTGACGCCGAGTTTCTGGACGACCCGGTGCAGGCTGAGGCCATCATGGCAACTGACCGCCGCATCATGAACAGCGGCCACACAGAACAGATTGAGGAACAATTCAGCCGGTCTGACGGAACGCCTACCCTCTGGCTGTCTACCAAGGCTCCGCTGCACGACGCCGATGGCCAGGTGATTGGTCTGGTAGGTGCCTCCGTTGACATCTCCGAGCGCAAGCGGATGGAAGAAACGCTGCGCGACTCGGACCGCCGCAAAGATGAATTTCTGGCGATGCTCGGGCACGAGTTGCGCAATCCGCTGGCACCCATTCGCACCGTCAGTGCGCTGCTTGACAAAAAACTCGGCGCCCAGCCCGAGTTCAAGCCCATGCTTCAGGTGCTGGCACGCCAGACGACGCAGCTCAGCCGGCTGGTGGACGATTTGCTGGATGTGGCGCGGCTGACGCAGGGACACGTCAATTTGAAGCTGGAGTCGGTGGAGTGCGGCGCCGTGATTGAGCAGGCCATCGAGACCATACGCGCCCTGGCTGCCGAGAAGTCACACCAGTTGCATGTTCATCGACCCGGGGAGAAGCTGTACGTGTGGGGCGACAGCGCCCGCCTGGTGCAGGCATTAACGAACCTGCTGCACAACGCATTGAAGTACACCGACCCTTGCGGCACGATCACGCTTGCAGTGACCAGCACCGAGCACGAACTCGTTTTGTCTGTACAGGACACCGGGATCGGAATTTCTGCCGAGCTTTTACCGCATGTTTTTGATCTTTTTGTGCAAAGTGAACGTTCCCTTGACCGGTCACAGGGCGGGCTGGGCATCGGTTTGTCCGTGGTCCGGCGTCTGGTCGAAATGCATCACGGGACTTTGCGGGCTGACAGTGCCGGCCTTGGGCGGGGTTCAACTTTTGAAATACGACTGCCCAAAATCCCGGCACCGCACAAGGCTGTAGAGCCCGTCGTTCCTGCATCGGGTGGGGCACAACAAATACTGGTTGTGGATGACAACCGGGATGCGGCCGATTCACTGGCACTGCTGCTGATGTCTGAGGGTCATACCGCCGATGTGGTCTACCGCTCGACTGAGGTGCTGGACCGTTTGGGAATGCACCACTTCGACATCGTGCTGCTGGATATCGGCATGCCGGAGATGAACGGCTTTGAAGTGGCGCACGCCATTCGCGCGCGCCACGGCAACGCCCTGAAATTGATCGCCCTGACGGGCTACGGGCTGCCTGAAGACCGTGAACGCACAGCCGCAGCCGGGTTCGACGCACATCTGGTCAAGCCGGTTGACCTGGAGATGCTGTTAAGTTGCGTTGCAGGTCGCAGGGCGCATGGCGCATGGCAGGCGCGGTGATGACCAGTAAATAAACCTTTTTTTGAGTGAGGTGTCTTGTTGGGATGAGGCGTTGAAGCAGGTATTGGCACCAGTCAGGTCAGTTTTTTAATCTGTGACTGCTACTTAAAATGTAGCTTCTAGCGCCCGTATTCAGGGCGCTAGAGCTTAAAACAAGCCTTAAACAGCCATCTGCATGCCTTGGACAGACCTTGGACAGGCCTTCGAAAGTGTCCGGTGGCTTGTTTTTTCAATTGTCTGGCGGACTATCTGGAAATTCAATCCCCGCCACCTCCGCCATCACCACCTCCGCCATCACCACCGCTGCCGCTATCGCCGCTGCCGCCATCGCTGCTGCTGCTGTCCGCGCCGCCAAAGTTGTCACAGTCACCGCTGTAACCGTTGCCTGAGAAACTGGTGCCAAGGTAAACCTCGCCAGTATCACCCTGCGCTTCGTGTTTTTTCATCCACGCAACTGCAGCGCTGTTGTTGGCGTAGATGATGCCGCCTGCAACTGCCAGCTTGGCATCGAGTGCAAACAGCAGCGGCAGGCGTGTCGGGTTTTTCGGGTTGATGGCTTCTTCTTTGCACGCCCAAAACCAGGTGCGGCGCAGTGCGTCGTTGCTTTCTTCACTTTGCCCCAGGCTCAGCGTGGGCGTGGGCGCAATCACCCTGCCAAAAGCAAGCTTGCACCAGCGCGTGTAGGCATCAGTGTCCGCAGCAAACTCTCGCCACAGGCGCTCGGCCAGCTTTGACGGCATGGCCACGGGTCGGCTGGTGCCACTGCGCACCTTGGCCAAAAAGAACTGGCGCAATGCGCGCTCAGCCAGGTCAGCATCTTTGCCGCTCATGCCAACAAATGCTGCGCGCAGTTTGCGCTTGGCCTGCACTGGCAGTGGGCCTTCACGTACAAAACGCTCACGCATCCATTTGCCCCAACCCATGAACAACACGCTTGCAAAAACGACCAGCAGCAGCAACGGCATCAGCCACGCGCCGGGCGGAGCCTGGCCCAGCAAACCGCTGGCTGCCATACCCATCAGGACCGCAAATGTTGCAGCCAGCCAGATCACCGTGACCCCTGCAAACCCCCGGGTGGTCGTTCGCACCAGAAACCATTTCAATGCCGTCATGCCTGCTCCCCCTGCTGCCTGTTTTTTTCTTCATCAATATGGCTATTATTTTAATAGCTGCTTACGCCAGCAATCAGGGCGCTACAGCATCAAATAGCTTTAATCCATGGCGTGCGGCCTGCTCTGGATTGTCTGCCAGCGTCACGGCGCTGACCACAGCCACGCCATCCACGCCGCAGGCCCGCACGCCGGGCAGCCGCTCCAGCGAAATTCCGCCAATGGCCACCACGGGATAGGGCACGGCCAGCTTGGCCCACTCGGCCAGGCGCTCCAGGCCCACTGCTTGATAAGGCATGACTTTGAGCGTTGTGGGGTAGATCGGGCCGATGGCCAGATACGACGGCCGCACTGCTTTGGCGCGTGCCAGCTCGGCGGGGGTGTGGGTGCTTAGCCCCAAACGAATGCCTGCGCTGCGCAGTGCTGCAATGTCGGTCGTGTCCAGGTCTTCTTGCCCCAAATGCACGCCGTACGCGCCAGAGGCCAGGGCCAGCTGCCAGTGGTCGTTGATAAATACCTGCGCACCCGGCACGGCCTGGCCTGCTTCGATGGCGGCAAGGACTTCTGCTGCTATGTCGGCCGGGGTGTTGTCGGCTGCCTTGATGCGCAGTTGAACGGTGCGCACACCCCAACCCAACAGGCGCTTGACCCAGGCAGCCGTTGGCACCACCGGGTAAAAGCCAATGCGACCCACAAGCGGTGCAAAGTCTGCGCTCATGACGCGTGCCAGAAGGGAACGCCTACCGTTGGCGTGGATGCCTGCGCTGCAGCACGCTCGGGCATGGGGGTTGACTCATAGGCGGCGCGGCCAGCAGCCACGCCGTCGGCAAAGGCTTTGGCCATGCGCACAGGGTCGCCCGCTTGCGCCACGGCCGTGTTCAGCAGCACCGCATCGAACCCCAGCTCCATCACAGCCGAGGCGTGGGATGGTCGGCCCAGTCCGGCGTCCACTATCAGCACTGCATCAGGCAAGCGGCGGCGCATTGTTTCCAGCGCATACGGGTTCAGCGGCCCGCGCCCGGTGCCAATGGGCGCGGCCCACGGCATGATCGCCGCGCAACCTGCGTCCCGCAGCTTTTGGGCAATAACCAAATCGTCTGTGGTGTAGGCAAACACGGCGAAACCTTCTTTGGCCAGCGTTGTGGCGGCATCGAGTGTGGCGTGCGTGTCGGGCTGCAGCGTGTAGTCGTCGCCAATGACTTCCAGTTTGATCCAGGTGGTGCCAAAAATTTCGCGCGCCATCTGTGCCAGCGTGATGGCCTCGGTGGCCGTGTGGCAGCCTGCGGTGTTGGGCAAGATGTGCGTTTTCATCGCCTGCACGCGTTGCCAGAAGCTGTTGCCGCCGCCGCTTTCAGGTTGAAGGCGGCGCAGGCCAACGGTGAGCACCTGCGTGCCGCTGGCTGCTACCGCATCGCTTAAAACTTGCGGTGACGGGTAATGAGATGTACCAAGGAACAAGCGGCTTGAAAGCGTTGTGCCTGCAACAAGAAGTGGCAAAAAATTCATGGCGAAAGTTCCAATGGTGATCATTCAAGCAGACGCAGCGGAACTGGCTTTGCCAGGCCGGATGCGTTGTCCCCTGCAAGGGGGGTTGGGGCTACACGAAGTGAGCATCCGGCGGGGGTGTGCCACGTTTCTAGCCTCCGGTAATGGGTGTGACGATGTCGATCTTGTCGCCGTCTTTTAGTGCATGCTCAGACCATTGTGGACGCGGAACAAAGGTGTTGTTGATGGCGCAGGCAAAGGCTGTGTCTAGCTTGTAGCTGCGGGCCAGCAGCAAGGTTTTTAGTGTGGTGGCTTCGACATTGAAGCGGTCGCCGTTGACGGAAATATTGATCATGGTTGGGTATTTTCAGGCAAACATTCGGGGAGCCCTCACCCTAACCCTCTCCCGGTGGGAGAGGGAACGTGGAGAAAAAGTGGTCTATCTTGCTCCCCCGCCCTCTCGATCTCCCGCTGGCGGGAGATCGAGAGGGCAGGGGTGAGGGCCAGCGCACCGACCAGATCATCCACCAGCGCAGGCGCGCACAAATAGCCATGACGGTACAGGCCATTGATGTGCCAGACGCCCTCTCGCTGTTCAACCCGCGGCAAATGGTCGTCCAGCGCAGGCCGCAACGCGGCACGCATCGACAAAATTCGCGCCTCACCGAATGCAGGGTGCAAACTGTGCAGCGCGCTGGCCAGCTCTAAAACCGAGCGCACCGTGACAGGACCTGCATCCTCCGACTCCAGCTCAGTCGCACCCACGACAAACTCACCGTTGGGACGCGGCGCTACGTACAGCTGGTAGCGCGGATGCATCAGGCGCACCGGGCGCTGCAGCGTGACGCTTTTGCACGCAACGCGCAGCACTTCGCCGCGCACGCCGCGCAGCGCCGGCAAGGATGATTTGCTGCCCACGCCGCGTGCATCAATCGCCACGTCAACGTCGTGTTTTTCAGCTGTGCAAACCATACGCTGTGATTCAAGCGCTTTAACTGCTTGTCCTTCATGCCACTGCACTCCGAGGCGATCCAGTTCAATGGCCAGCGCTGCCATCAAGTGGTCATTGGCCAGCTGACCTTCGCCCGCCAGATACAAACCGCCATTGAAACGCCCAGCAAGCAGGGGCTCCAGCTGAGCGAGTTCTGCGGCATTCAATGTTTGCACCTGGGCTTTGCAGGCAACAGGCAGTTTGTGGTGCAACAGGCGGCTGAAGTGTTCAAGAGACGCACTGTCCTGCGTGTGCGCCACCACCAGCGTGCCGCCCTGCTTGAAATAAACGGGTGTTGCCAGTTGCGCCAGCCACTGCGGCCACAGTGCCAACGACCGCTGGCCCAGCTCGAACACCGCATCGTCCGACACAGCCAGTTCGGCCAGTGGCGACAGCATGGCAGCCGCAGTTTGCGAAGCGCTGGTTGAATCGTCTCGATGCTTTGCGTCAAACAGGCTGACGCGGTTGCCTGCCAAAGCCAGACGCCAGGCCAGCAGGCGACCTGCCAGGCCTGCGCCCGCGATGCCGATGTGGGTCATGTGCGGACACCCTCACCCCTGCGCCCACCCCTGCCCCCACCCCCGACCTCATCCCTGGCCTCACCCTCGTGCGAGAAAGAGGGTTGGAATTTGTCTGTCAATTGTTCCCTCTCCCGCACCTGAAGGCAAAGCCTCTGGCTTCGCGTGCTGGAGGCGGTCAGGGGGACGGTGAGGGGGACGGTTAGGGTGAGGGTTCGCATTGAAGTGCAATACGTCAGGAGTAAATCTCGCTGCCGCCCTCACGAAATTGTTTCGCCTTCACCTGCAAATCACTGTCAATCTGCTTGATGGCGACAACGCCCGGCGGCGTTGCCAGTGATCCCGCTAACGTTGTCGTCGACGGATTCAGCCGCGCAAACTCACGCACCTCCTGCGATATTTTCATCGAGCAAAACTTCGGCCCGCACATCGAACAAAAATGCGCGACCTTGGCGTTTTCTTTGGGCAGTGTTTCATCGTGGTACTTCATTGCCGTATCCGGGTCAATGGCGAGCCTGAACTGGTCTTCCCACCTGAATTCAAACCGCGCCTTGCTGACTGCGTTGTCCCACATCTGCGCACCGGGGTAGCCCTTGGCCAGGTCGCCTGCATGGGCAGCAATCTTGTAGGCAATCAATCCTTGCTTGACATCATCACGGTTGGGCAAACCCAAATGTTCTTTGGGCGTCACGTAGCACAGCATGGCCACACCATACCAGCCGATATTGGCCGCACCCATGGCCGAGGAAATGTGGTCATAACCCGGTGAAATATCGGTGATCAACGGGCCAAGCGTGTAAAACGGCGCTTCAAAACAAGCCTCCAATTGCTTGTCCACGTTTTCTTTCACCAGTTGCAGCGGCACATGGCCCGGGCCTTCAATCATGACCTGCACATCGTGCTTCCATGCGATTTGCGTCAGCTCACCCAGCGTGTGCAGCTCGGCAAACTGCGCTTCATCGTTCGCGTCGGCAATCGAGCCGGGCCGCAGGCCGTCGCCCAAAGAGAAGCAAATGTCGTACGCCTTCATGATCTCGCAGATGTCTTCAAAGTGCTCGTACAAAAAGCTCTCTTTGTGGTGCGACAGGCACCACTTGGCCATGATCGAGCCACCGCGCGACACAATGCCCGTCAAGCGGTTTGCTGTGAGCGGCACATACGCCAGCCGCACACCAGCGTGAATGGTGAAGTAGTCCACGCCCTGCTCTGCCTGCTCGATCAGGGTGTCCCTGAAAATTTCCCATGTCAGGTCTTCCGCCTTGCCGTTGACTTTTTCAAGTGCCTGGTAAATCGGCACCGTGCCAATCGGCACGGGTGAGTTGCGCAAAATCCATTCACGCGTTTCATGAATGTTGTCTCCGGTCGACAAGTCCATCACGGTGTCTGCGCCCCAGCGAATCGACCAGACCAGCTTGTCGACCTCTTCTTCAATGCTTGACGTGACGGCCGAATTGCCAATGTTGGCATTGACCTTGATTAAAAAATTGCGGCCAATGATCATTGGCTCGCTCTCAGGGTGGTTGATGTTGTTGGGAATGACCGCGCGGCCACGTGCTACTTCATCGCGCACGAATTCGGCAGTGATCTGCCCGGGAATGGATGCATTGAATGAATGCCCTTTTTTCGGCATGCGCTCGGTTGCCAGCCGCTCGGCCAGTTGCGCCCGCACCAGGTTTTCACGAATGGCAATGTATTCCATCTCAGGGGTGATGATCCCTTTGCGTGCATAGTGCATTTGCGACACATTCGTGCCTGCTTTGGCGCGGCGTGGCACGGGCGCATGGGCCATGCGCAATGCACTGAGAGAAGGATCTTTCAGCCGCTCACGGCCATAGTCGCTGCTGATGCTGCTCAGCGCTTCAGTGTCTTGTCTTTCGCTGATCCAGGCGCCGCGAAGTGGTTGAAGGCCATGCGTGACGTCAATGCTGACGTCGGGGTCGGTATACACACCTGAAGTATCAAACAGCCGAAGCGGCGGATTCGCCTCTCGCCGGTTCTCTTTGCCCTCTGCAACCAGAGTGTCTGTCAATGACACCTCGCGAAAGGGCACACGAATGTCAGGTCTGGAGCCTTGAATATAAATTTTGCGCGAACCCGGAAACGGCGTGCGCGTGATGCGACTGGCAAGTTCTTCAGTATCAACAACAAGGGACGTTTTGGCCATGGCTTTTCTCCGTGAAGTGCAAACAAACCGGCACTTGCCTGGAGAACCCACCCCTAAAAAAAGAGGCTGGGAAGCCAAAAGCGTTGTTCCCTACGCAGGCAACCCATGAAGATGGACCTGATCAGGTTCAGCGGGTCTCGCCATCTTTTTTCAGATGTCTGCGATCTCAGCCTTTGGTCATCACTGACAGGCACCCCGACAAGCAAACTAGATTGTATGCAAATCCGCAAACTGCACAATGCGATAAAAAGTTACAGGCAGCAGCTGAAGATATGAAGCTGCAACCCTGCAACATCTACAGCCGCGCTTCTGGTCTTTCAGCGCATTGCATTGTCAGTGCATCAATTTATTGAGCAGTGCCAGGCGACTGCGATGTTCCACTCATTTTCGATTCCCGCTTTGCCTTGGCATCTGCCTTGCGTTGGGCACGAGTGCTCGTTTTCTTGCCGTCAGACATCGGATCAGTGGCACGAGACAGGTCGTCAGTGTCTGCTTTTGAAGGCGCTTGTTTTGCCTGCGCTTTGACTTCACCTCTTGAGCTGTTGCTCATGGACGAACCTTTGGTGGGTGGAACTTCCCTGTTGCGTGTGTCTTTGGGGTCATACACTTGGCCTCGCTCAGATTTGACTTCAGCACGGGTGTTGGGCACAGCATTGGGGTCCTGATTTTTTACCATCGGATCCAGCCTGTTGCCATCGTTGGATTGCGGCCCTGCCGTTTGGGCCATCACTGCGCTTGTTGCCATTAACAAACTTGTCACGACAAAAATTGCTTTACTTGCTTTCATTTCATTTCCTTTGACATAAAAAAATAAGCTCATGAGCCTGGAATCATTTCCGCGGCAAATTAAATAGCCTTGTAGCAACTCATAGTTCAACATTAGTCATGAATACGCAATTTGCCCATCAGAGCTGTGGCAGCTTGCGCGTAGGACTGCTTTGACAAAGATGCAGTCCACAACCCATGTTGCAAGTCATATCACTGTGTTGACAAGTGATGCCCCTGGCAATGGCATAGTTCACCCATGAACACTGTAAATTTGGGGTGCATTGCGGACGATTTCACTGGCGCGTGCGACTTGGCCAACAATCTGGTTGCAGGCGGGATGCGTGTGCTTTTGTTGACCGGCGTTCCAACACGAGCATTGGCCTTCGCCACCCAGGAATCATCACTGACTGTGCCATTTGATGCGGTTGTAGTGGCCCTGAAGTCCCGCACCACGTCGCCAAAAGACGCAGCAGTGCAGTCGCTAGCTGCATTGCGCTGGCTTCAGGCCCAGGGCGCGCGCCAGATTTATTTGAAATACTGCTCTACTTTTGACAGCACTGCGCAGGGCAACATTGGCCCGGTGTGTGACGCGTTGATGGATGCTCTGGAGACAGACTTCACCATTGCCACCCCGGCTTTTCCAGACAACAAGCGCACGGTCTTCAAGGGCCATCTGTTTGTAGGCGATACGCTGTTAAGTGAAAGCGGCATGCAAAACCACCCGCTGACGCCGATGGGGGACGCCAACCTGGTGCGCGTGCTGCAAGCGCAAACCCGGCGTTTGGTGGGACTGGTTGACTACGCCGCGGTAGCGCGTGGCGCTGATACAGTGCGTGAGCGCATCAAGGACCTCAAGGCACAAGGCGTTGGCATCGCCATTGTGGACGCTATCAGCAACGATGATTTGATGCGCTTGGGGCTGTCGCTCAAAGACATGCCGCTGGTGACCGGGGGCTCAGGCGTGGCTATTGGCCTGCCGCAAAACTTCGGCATCACGCCTTCAGAAAAAGCCAGTTTTTTGCCCAAGGCTGAAGGCTTGCAGGCTGTGGTGTCGGGCAGTTGCTCGCTGGCCACGAACGCGCAGGTGCAGGCTTTTGTCGCTGCCGGATTGCCAGGGCTGGCCATTGACCCACTGCGAATGACAAGCGGCGAAAATGCGGTGCATGAGGCTTTGGCATGGGCAGCGCCGCTTTTGCAAAACGGTCCGGTGTTGGTTTATTCCACCGCTGAAAGCACTGCAATCAAAAAGGTACAAAGCAGACTTGGTGTCGAACAATCGGGCGCATGGGTCGAGCGGACCCTGGCTGCGATTGCCAAAGGACTGGTACAACTCGGCGTGCGACAGCTGATCGTGGCGGGCGGTGAAACATCGGGTGCCTGTGTGCAGGCTTTGGGTATCCCGCAAATGCAGATCGGCCCGCAAATTGCGCCGGGCGTACCGTGGTGCCATGCTTTCAGTGACTCGATGCCCCTTCACATCGCGCTCAAATCAGGCAACTTTGGCGGTGATGACTTTTTCACCGATGCTTTTAAGATGCTGGCATGAGTTTGTCAAAAGAATCCCAGGCCCGTGAAGACATCTGCCGCGTTGGCAAAAGCCTGTTTGACCGGGGCTATGTGCATGCCACTGCAGGCAATATCAGCGTCAAGCTGGATGACGGTTTTCTCATCACACCCACAGACGCATGCATGGGATTTCTGGACCCTGCCAGGCTGGCCAGGCTGGATGCAAACGCCCAGCAGGTCAGCGGCGACCGTGCCAGTAAAACCATAGCGCTTCACGCCCGTATTTACTTGGCTTCAGCACCTTTTTATAACGCTGCAAAATGCATTGTTCATACCCACAGCACGCACTGCGTGGCTTTGAGCCTGCAGCTGGACGCGTCTGAACTGCTGGGTGCGCTGACGCCCTACTTTGTGATGAAAGTTGGGCGCGTGCCGGTCATCGGCTACCACCGGCCTGGCAGCCTGGCTGCAGCGCAAGAGGTTGCCGACACCATTGCGCAGTACGGCCAGCGCGGCACGCCGATCCGCGCTGTCATGCTGCCGCGACTGGGGCCCAACGTATGGGCAGGCAGCCCACTTGAAGCGATGGCTGTGCTCGAAGAACTGGAAGAAACTGCCAGGCTCGCCTGCCTGCACCCTGACGCAGCGCCGTTGACGGACGCACACATTGACGACCTGCGCCAGAGCTTTGGCGCTGTCTGGTAGCGCGTCTTGCAAATCAGCCCAATCGAAACACTCGCCCTTTGATAAAACATGCCCAAATTTGCTGCCAACCTGTCCATGATGTACACAGAGCTGCCGTTTCTGGAGCGCTTTGAAGCTGCTGCTCGAGATGGTTTCAAGGCCGTCGAGTATCTGTTTCCTTACGCACATGAAGCGCAAGAGCTTGCTGCGCGCCTCACAGTCAACAACTTGCAGCAAGTGCTGTTCAATGCACCGCCGGGCGGTACCGACGCGGCCAGCATCGCCAGGGCATGGGATGTGGATGGCAGCAAAGGCACGGCCTGCCTACCGGGCCGCGAAGCCGAGTTCAAGGCCGGTGTTGCACTGGCGCTGGCTTATGCTGAAAAATTAAACTGCCCTCGCATTCACTTGATGGCAGGGCTGATTCCCGAAGGCCTCACGCGTGAAGATGTGCAGGGCACGTACATCAACAACTTGCGCTGGGCGGCTGCCCAGGCAGCCATGGCAGGTGTTGACGTGCTGATCGAGCCCATCAATACGCGTGACATGCCGGGATTTTTCTTGAACCGGCAGGACCACGCGCATGAAATCATCGGCCTGGTGGGCGCGCCTAATCTAAAAGTGCAGATGGATCTGTACCACTGCCAGATTGTCGAGGGCGACGTGGCCATGAAAATCCGCAAATACCTGCCCACAGGCCGCGTAGGCCACATCCAGATTGCCGGGGTGCCTGAGCGGCATGAGCCGGATGTGGGCGAGCTCAATTACCGCTACCTGCTGCGTGTGATTGACGAGGTCACTGCCCAATGCGGCTGGCAGGGCTGGGTCGGTTGTGAATATCGGCCTGCGCGCGGTGGCCAGCTGGGTGGGACATCTGCCGGGCTGGGCTGGTTGCAAAGCGCTGCAGGGTTACAACATCGCTGAGGGTCAGCCTGCCGCCCTACACGCGCTCAGGCAGATTTGAAGCCACAATCGCGCTCTGATTTATTGATATGCCCATGCCACCTTTTGAACTCCTGGACCCCAGCGTTAAATCCAAAAAGTCAAAAACCGCGCCGTCTGCTCCATCACTTGATGCCGATGCTGACGCGCGTGTCGAGGCCGAAAGCGCATTGGCAGCAGCTGCCAAATCGTTTTCAGTCAAGGTGTTGACGGTCAACATCCACAAGGGTTTTACGTTTTTCAACCGCAAATTTATTTTGCCCGAGCTGCGCGAAGCAGTGCGCAAAATCGGCGCGGACGTGGTGTTTTTGCAGGAGGTGACTGGCAGCCACTCTCAGCATGGCGCCAAGTTTGACAACTACCCAGACACGCCACACTATGAATTTTTGGCCGACAGCATCTGGCCAGACTTTGCTTACGGCCGCAATGCTGTTTATGACAAGGGCGACCATGGCAATGCGGTGATGTCGAAATTTCCGATCGTCAGTTTTAAAAATCACGATGTATCCATCAGCGGCCCCGAAAGGCGCGGCCTGCTGCACTGCGAGCTGGCCATCGAGGGACGCAGCGTGAACCTGCACGCCGTGTGTGTGCACCTGAGCCTGATTGAGGCGCACCGCACCTTGCAGATGGACCGGCTGTGCCAGCTTGTGTCAACATTTATCCCACCGCAGGCACCGCTGGTGGTGGCAGGTGACTTCAACGACTGGCGGCACCGGGCCAAAGACCAGCTGGCCCTGGGTGCCGGCCTGCATGAGGTGTTTGTGCAGGCCCATGGCCAGCCAGCGCGCACGTTTCCGGCGCGCAAGCCGCTGCTCCGGCTGGACCGCATTTATGTACGCAACGCGGTGGGACACAAGCCGGTGGTGCTGCCGCACAAGCCGTGGTCGCACTTGTCTGACCATGCGCCGCTTGCGGCTGAAATCGAAATTTAGCGGGAAAACGCAAAATACTGTATATTAATACAGTGTTTACTCAAACTCCGCTTGTCAACCCTGAGTCACTGCCTGGCGCATCGAAAGTCGCTGTCCAGCGAAAACTGGCGATTTTGGCCGATGCGGCCAAATACGATGCCTCGTGCTCGTCCAGCGGCACAGCCAAGCGCAACTCGGTGGGTGGCAAGGGCATCGGCTCCACCGAGAGTTCAGGCATTTGCCACAGCTATGCGCCAGATGGCCGGTGCATCTCGCTGCTCAAAATCCTGCTGACGAATTTTTGTACCTACGACTGCCTATATTGCGTCAACCGGGTGTCCAGCAATGTTCAACGCGCCCGGTTCAGCGTTCAGGAAGTGGTGGATTTGACACTGGACTTTTACCGCCGCAATTGCATTGAAGGTTTGTTCTTGTCCAGCGGCATCATTCAAAGCCCGGACTACACGATGGAGCAGGTGGTGGAGGTGGCGCGTTGCTTGCGGCAAGACCACGACTTTCGGGGCTACATCCACCTCAAGACCATTCCCGATGCATCGCCCGATCTGCTGGCCAGGGCGGGGCTGTATGCAGACCGGCTGAGCATCAACATCGAGCTGCCCACCCAGGACGGCCTCGCAGCACTGGCCCCTGAAAAAAACGGCCCGGCCATCCGGCAAATGATGGGGCGTCTGCGCGGGCACATTGACGATGCCAGAGGCGCTGCGGACGACCAGGCGAAAAGCAGCATTATTTCGCTGCCGCGTTCACTGAAAATCCGCCGTGCTGCTGCGCCACACTTTGCTCCTGGTGGGCAAAGCACACAGATGATTGTGGGAGCCGATGGCACAGACGACCGCACGATTTTGAGCGCCAGCGCCGCGCTGTACAGCGGCTTCAAAATGCGGCGCGTGTATTACTCGGCCTTCAGCCCCATACCCGATGCGTCCCGGCATTTGCCACTTGTGCAAGCACCCTTGATGCGTGAGCACCGGCTGTATCAGGCCGACTGGCTGGTCCGATTTTACGGCTTTGCACACGATGAAATTGTCCCTAACGACACTGCCAATCCGGTCGGCATGCTGTCGCTGGACATCGACCCCAAGCTGGCCTGGGCACTGGCCAATCGCGCGCAGTTTCCGGTCAACATCAACACCGCTGCGCGCCACATGCTGCTGCGCATTCCTGGTCTCGGCCTGCAATCGGTCAAGCGGATTTTGCAGGCACGCCGGACTCGCCAGGTCAGGCTGGACGACCTGCAGCGCATGCATGTGCCACTTCAAAAAGTCATGCCATTTGTGCTGCTGCCCAACCACCAGCCCGGCAAAACGCTGGATGCCGCTGGCCTGCCCGCGCAACTGATGCAGCTTGCCAGACCTGCGCCCCTGCAACACGCCTTGTTTTAAGAGGAACGCCATGAACGATCTTTTTGCAGACGATTGCCTCCAAATCACGCTGGCGGGGCCAACCGACATGGCTGGGTTTCGCCAGGCTGCCCGGCATTTGCTGGCCAAAGCCACGCGCCCTGAACAGGTGGTGTGGCACGGCACGGGTGGCGTCATGGCGCAAAAAGCCCTGGACCTGCGCAAGTTGCAGCCAGCGCCAGAGCCGGGTGCTACCTTTGAGAATGTGCCCGCCATTCATGTCACACCCGAGTTTTTGGCATTGTGCGAAACCGTGATTTTGCACAGCGATGCCCAGCGCTTTGAACTGCTGTATCGCCTGCTGTGGCGCATGGCCCGTGAGCCTGGCTTAAAGCAGGACCCGCTGGATGCCGACATGTCGCTGGCCCGGCAAATGGCCCAGGCCGTGCGGCGCGACATGCACAAGATGAAAGCATTTGTGCGCTTCAGGACTGTGGCGGACGACATCTTCAAAAACCGGCCTACCGATGGCCCGCTGCATGTGGCCTGGTTTGAGCCAGAGCACCACATTGCCGAGGCAATCGCGCCATTTTTTGCCAAACGTTTCACGCAAATGCGCTGGGCGATTTTGACGCCCGAACGTTGCATGGCCTGGGACGGCGCCAACCTGCGTTTTAGCCCCGGTGGCCTGAAAAGCGATGCACCGCCGCCCGATGCGGGTGAAGCGTTGTGGCTGACGTACTACCAGAGCATTTTCAATCCGGCTCGCCTGAAAATGAAAGCGATGCAAAAAGAGATGCCGCGCCGCTACTGGCGCAACCTGCCTGAAGCACAACTGATCAGCGCGATGGCAACGGGTGCCGATCAGCGCCAGCACGCCATGCTGACCCAGGCGGCCAGCATGCCGGTGCGGCGCATTCCGGCGCACAAGCAGGCTGTTGACGGACAGAACTTACTATTGATTTAATAGCTGCTTGTGACCATTTTATATGCGCCAGAGCCTGTTTTTATCATTAAGACTGCGTTTCCGACATCCCCGCGCAAGTGGGAATTTAGCTTTGCGCTAAGGCTATTCACAGTATTTGCACCGTACTGGATTCCCGCCTTCGTGGGAATGACAGAGCCATGGCTTTGAAATCAACATCCCGTCAAAAGACCTGCACAAAACCTATTTTTTGCCATCTTCGTTGGTCGTCGACGCGCTCTTGTCGTCTTCCTTGCGCAATTCACCGTTTTTACGGCCTGAAAACATCGTCCACCAGACGATGAACACCAGAAGCAGCAGCGCACCCAGCGCTTCGAGCAACAATAAGGACATGACGCACTTTCATCAAACAATTCGCAGTGCTTTGATTATCGCCAGCCTGGCCTTGCTGGCATCGTGCGCTGGGGTGGCCCCACCTGCGCAAAACGTGCCGCCCGTGCGGGTGCCCGCCCCGGATGCAGGCATGCCCATGCCAGGCGGGGTTTTTAGCAAAGGCAACGACACCGCGCCATTGCCGCCCGCCATGGCTCAAGCCAAAAGCCGGTGGACGCCTGTGCGCTGGGCAGAGCTGCCAGGCTTTGAAGACGACAAACTGCATGAAGCGTGGAATGCCTGGCTCAAAAGTTGTGAGCGGCCAGGCCCCACATTTGCGCCGCTGTGCCAGGACGCCCGCCGCCTGAGCATTGCCAGCAGCGACGAGCAGCGTGCCTGGATGCAGGTAAAACTGCAGCCGTATCGTGTCGAATCCATGACGGGTGTTGCCGATGGCCAGCTGACCAGTTACTTCGAGCCGCTGCTCAAGGCAAGCCGCGTGAGTGGCAATGGTTATGAGGTGCCGCTGTACAAAGCCCCTCTTGGTTTGGGCAGCCGCAAGCCCTGGTTCAGCCGCCAGGAAATTGACACCTTGCCCGAGGCGCAGGCCGCCATGAAGGGCCGCGAAATTGCATACCTGGCTGACCCGATCGATGTGCTGCTGCTGCACATTCAGGGCTCGGGCCGCCTGAGCATCACTGAGCCCAATGGCAGCCAGCGCATTGTTCGCGTGGCCTTTGCCGGCACCAACGACCAGCCGTACCGCAGCGTCAACCAGTGGCTGCAGGCCCAAGGTGTGACCAAGATCAACCCCTGGCCCGACGCCACCAAAGCCTGGGCTGCGCAAAACCCACTGCGTGTGCAGCAACTACTCTGGAGCAACCCGCGTTATGTGTTTTTCAGGGAAGAGCCATTGAGCGAGCTGGACGCCGCGTTTGGCCCACGCGGCGCGCAAGGTGTGCCGCTGACGCCGGGCCGCTCCATTGCCGTGGACCCGGGCAGTATTCCGTACGGCACGCCTGTGTACCTGGCCTCACGCGGTGCTGCAGGCAACCTGCAAAAACTGGTGTTTGCGCAGGACACCGGCAGCGCCATCGTGGGCGCTGTGCGGGCTGACTACTACGCCGGAACTGGGCTGGAGGCTGGTGAATTTGCTGCCAAAGTCAACCAGAGTTTGCGCCTGTGGGTGCTGTGGCCCAAATAGAAAGGCTCACATGAAAAAATTCATCGGTTTCATCGCCTGCGTTATCTTGGCAGGCTGCGTGTCAGACGCAAGCATGCTCAATGCGCCGGAGTCAGAACGCTACCGCTGCGAAAACGACGTGGCCTTCACCGTCAGGTTTGCAAACGACAGCGCCGCCATCAACAGCAACCGGGGCTACGAATTGCTGTACCGCACCGCAGGCGGCCTGACGCCCATCCAGACCGTTTTCATCAACTCCCGGATGAAAGCCGAATTCGGCCTGGGCGCCACAGGCCGCGAGGCGATCTTGCGCTATCTGCAGCAGCCGGTGGTGGTGCGCTGCGTGTGTGACTGACTGTTCAAATTGCTATGTAATCAGGAGCTGCTTGCGCCCTTAATGATTGGGCTATTAGCCTTTTAAACTCATAAAATACAATGGTCAGTCATTGTTTGAGGCAAGCCACGGATTGATCAGTTTGACCCCGGTCAATTTAAAATCCTGTGTATTGCGCGTCACAACAATCATTCTGTGTACCAGTGCTGTGGCCGCTATCAAGCCGTCGCGAAATGCTTTGGGATCAGGCACATGCAGTTGTGCACTGCGCAGGCTCACCGCAGCGTCAACTGGCAACACACGGCCATCGAATGCAGGCAAAACGTTGCCAGCAAGCCAGGTGCGGAAAACTTTGCCTTGAGGCGGATCGCGCAGTTCGGCCAGCAAAACGCCTATTTCCAGCTCTTGCAGCGTGATGACTGAAATAAACAACTCAATGGCCTGCACACTGTCAGCCCAAAGGGCAACGTTTGCATCAGCCTTGCCGGACCGGATTTTGCGCAATTCAGAAACGACGTTGGTGTCCAGCAAATACATGTGGAGGACTTAATTTGAACGCAAACGCATGTTCCGATGCAAACAACACAAGCCTCAATCCAGCGAAGCTGCTTGCGCCTGTTCCCGTGATGGAGTCACGTCAAGATCAATATCTTCATAACCTGACATTGCCAGTAAATCGGCAATTTTTACGCTGTGTCCGCTCATTTTTTGATACGCGCTGAAAGTCAGCAGTACATGCGCTGGCCTGCCACGGTCCGTGATGAAAACCGGTCCGCCAAAAGCTGCTTTTTTAGCCTTGCTGGCATCCTGATTGAATTGCCTGCTTGACAGTGTTGTGATGGACATGGTGAATATTCGACTTCAAACGCTTGTGATGTAGATATGTTACTACAGTAAAGCAATTGCGGCTTCTGGGATTCACACAAAAAACTCGCGAAGCGCCTCTGCAGTTTCCTGTGGCAGCTCTTCCGGGATAAAGTGCCCCGCTGGCAAGGCCCGGCCGCTTACCACACCGCTGCACTGCGCCTGCCACAGCGCCATTGGGTCAAACAGGCGTTGCACCACACCCCGTGCGCCCCACAGCACCAGCGTGTCGCAGATGAGCTTTTCGCCGCGCTCACGCCCCGCACGGTCATGCGTCAGGTCAACGCCGGCGCTGGCGCGGTAGTCTTCGCATGCCGTGTGCAGCGCTTGCGCATTGCAAAAGCAGCGTTCGTAGTCACTGAGAGCCTGCGGCTCGATGTAGGCGAGGCCTGCGCTGCCCCATCCGCCCAGCTTGGCGTGCAGGTAGGCTTTGGCGGTCTCGGGGTGGTTGGCGCCCATCATGATTTCAGGCAGCGGCGAAGGCTGCAGCATGTGAAACCAGTGGTAGTAAGCGCGCGCAAATTCCATGTACGGCGCGGTCAAGGTGGCTCCGTCGTACATGTCCAATGTGGGCGCAATGTCAATCACGCACAGCTTTTTGACCCGCGCTGCGCAGTCCAGCGCCAGGCGGTGCGCCACGCGCCCACCCCGGTCGTGGCCACACAGGTAGAACTTGTCCACACCAAGCGCATCCATGACGAGCACCATGTCATGGGCCATGTTGCGTTTGCTGTAGTTGCTGTGGTCAGGCAAGCCCGGTGTTTTGGACGAATCGCCATAGCCACGCAGGTCAGGCATGACCAGAAAATAGTCTTTTGCGAGCAGCTGCGCAACCCGATGCCACATGACATGCGACTGCGGAAAGCCGTGCAGCAGCAGCAGCGCGGGTTTGGGCACCACACCCAGTGTCGTTGTTGAAACCCGCGCCTGAATGGTCGCGCCATTGACCTCAAAACTGCGCTGTTCAAATTGATCAAACCAGGTCATGTTGACTTCCTTTCGCGATTTTTGACACCCTTAATTTTTTCAGATTGGCAGCAGCCGTTGACCTGACTTTTTGCCGCAAAAAAGGGGCCAGCCCAGCAGCAAGCCCCGTGCGCCCAGTGCTTGCCGTGACCATGTCCAAAAGCTGAAGCGGTAATCAGCCTCCCAGTGCGCCTTGCCTGTCCTGGCGTCAGCTTCAACCCCGCTGCAGGCCAGCTTCCAGTCGGCCAGCGCCCTGGCCCGTGTGGTATCGCACAGCATGCGCCACATGCCCATGACCTGCTCATGCCCGCGCAGGGAGAACGCTTCATCGTCAAACTGCACGTCAGCCGCGTCACAAGTGGCCATGGTGTCCACGTCCAGCCGGGCAAAGGCGTTGTAGAACTTTTTAGAGTTGCCTGGTTGGGGTGCATGAAAACTCCTGTTTTATAAGGCATTGGCAATGTGGTCACCCAGGAAATCGTACACCGCCCGGATGCGCTTGCTGGTGCGTATCTCCCGGTGCACCGCCAGCCAGACAGGCAGGGGCGGGATTTTCAACATGGGCAGGATAGCCACCACATCTGGATCGGTGCGCGCCAGGTAGTCGGCAATAAAGCCAACACCCAAGCCGCTCTTTACCGCATGCCAGTGCACCATCAGGTCGTCTGAGCGAAACGAAAACTGCTCGCGCCTGACCGGGTAGCCCATGGCCGCAAAGCCGCGCAAAACATCTTCATTTTTGTCGCCCCCAATCAGGGCATGCGCCAGTAGTTCTGGCGGCACGCGCGGTGTACCCGCGCGCTGCAGATAGCTGCGGTGGGCGTAGGCGCCGATGGTCATTTTTCCGATTCGTTTGGCTACCAGGCTGGTCTGGTCAGGCTGCACCATGCGCACCGCAATGTCGGCTTCCCGCCTGAGCAGGTTGCTGACTTCGTTGCTGGACACCAGCTCAATCTGAATGCCGGGAAGCGACTGCTTCAGGCGGCTCAGCACGGGCGGCAACAACACGCAAGCCACCGTCTGGCTGGCGGTGATACGCACGGTGCCACTTACAGCATCGTCCAGGCTTGACACGCTGCGCTGCAACTGGTGGGCGCCGGCTTCCATGGCACGGGCAGATTCGGCCAGCTTCAGCGCCATGGCCAGCGGTTTCAGGCCCCGGCCCGTGCGCTCAAACAGCACCACACCCAGCTGAGATTCGAGCTCAGCAATGTGCCGGCCAATGGTCGGCTGACTGGCGTGAAGAACACGCGCCGCGCCCAGCAAGCTGCCTTGGTCAAGCGCGGCCAAAAACGAGCGCACCAGCGTCCAGTCAAAGTTACTGTTCATTCAAATTGCTCAGGCTGGCTATTCATTTTTGAAATCCAGATATGAATCGATAGCCAATTGTGTAACACCCTAGAGTTTTTAACAATCTCTTCATTCACTTTTATTTGAGCAACATTCATGGCCACAACCTCTACCTCTACCTCTACCTCTTGCGTTTTAATTCTTGGTGCCAGCGGGCGGCTGGGAACTGCTTGCACCAAAGCGTTTGCTGGCGCGGGCTGGCAAGTCATTGCCCAAACCCGAAAGGCCGCAAACACGCAGTTGCCTGCTGGCGTAACACCGTTAGTGACAGGCGACACACCCATCCAACAGTTCGCGCCTAAATTACAAGACGTTGATGTCGTGATACATGCCATGAACCCGGCTTACACCAACGCAGCGTGGGCAGCACACGTGCCTGCAATGATGACTTCGGCTGTCGAGACGGCGCGGGCATTGAACGCGACGCTGATGTTCCCTGGCAACGTCTACAACTTTGGAGCCAACATGCCAAAGCTGCTGGATGAAAGCACACCGTATCTTCCCACCACAGTCAAAGGCAAGCTGCGGGTTGATGTAGAGCTTGCCTTGCGCCAAGCGACCGAACAGACCAGCCTGCGCGCGGTAGTGATTCGAGCGGGTGACTTTTTTGGCACGCGTGGCGGCTCCATGTTTGACCAAGTCACTGTCAGCAAAATCAAAAAAGGCACATTCACACATTCAGGGCCGATTGACGTTGCCACGCCGTGGGCGTATTTGCCCGACTTGGCACAGACTTTTGTCTTGGTGGCAGACCGCCGTCAGCTGTTGCCCAAATTTGAGGTGCTGCATTTTGCCGGACACACGGTCAGTGGCCAGGACTGGCTCGGTGCGCTACAGCCGCTGGCGGCAGCCAATCAATGGGTAGCTAACGGACAGGCACTGAAAACCGCTGCACTGCCATGGCCAGTCATGCGTTTGATTGCTTTATTCAACCCCACAATTAGCGTCCGTCGCTGAGATGCGATACCTGCAAAGCACGCCGCATGCGCTTGGCAACACGCGACTGCAAAAACTCATTGGCACAGAACCCCACACGCATTTGGCTCAGGCAGCAAGAACTGCGCTGGCTGACCTGGGACTGATTCGGTACACCCCCGCTAAGCCCCCGCTAAACCCCGTCTAAATCACGCACCGTATTTCAACCCTTTCTTTCTATCGGAGCTCAACATGACTATTCAAACCCGTGATTCGTACGAGTCAGCTCAAAACAATGCGTTGACCAGCATCGACTCTTCACAGCGTTACCTACTCGGCGGTCTCTTAATCATTGCCGCAGTGCTGTCGTTTCTACCTATCGCCATTCTTGGCCCTGCGATTGGCTGGCCAGCATCGTTGCGCTCGCCCGCTGCCCAGCAGTTGGCCGCTATTGCAGGCGCACCCGCTGCTGTGGCACTGGGTTATGCGGTGTATCTGTTGTACTCGGTGCTGATACTGCCAGTCATGGTGCTTTTGACTTGGCGGTGCAGCGGCAGCTTGGCCCGCCCGCTGGCGGTGATGGTGGTTGCGTTTGCTGCTGTATCAGTATTGGCACGCAGTATTGGCATTTTGCGGTGGTTAACGGTGATGCCCGCCATGGCGCAACAGCATTCAGCCGCTGACCCAACTGGCAAGCAGATACTTGAAACGATCTTCAGCGCCCTAACAACCTACGGCGGTGGTATCGGTGAGTTGTTGGGTGTCAGTCTGTTCATGGCCCTGTCGCTTGGGCTTGCAATGCAGGCTGCGTGGAAGGGAAGGACCTTGCCGCGCTGGCTTGCAGGTTTTGGCATCGTCACCGCTCTGCTTTTATTCGCCCTGTTCCTGCCAACCATTGGCATTGCCATACACATGCCCATCGCAGTTGCAGCAACGGTGCTGGCGATCTGGATGTTTGCCGCCGGAATTGCGGTTTGCTTCAAACCCAAATAAATCTGCTGACCGCAATGAACATGACATCTCACCTGATACCTAAAATTCATTAACGCTATCAAAGGCCGCCCATACTCTGCGACCCGTCATGACATCTTTTTTATTTCGTCCTGCCAGTCGCATGCGCGCAGGCTCGCCTGCGCTTTACGTTGTTGGGGTAGCGATGCTGCTCATGGCCGCAGTCTCAGGGCTGCTTGCATGGCTAGACCCACGCTTGTTTCAAGGCGTCAGCACATGGGCAAAGCCGCTTAAGTTTCAAGTCTCAACGGGGGTGTATTTGTTAACGTTGGCGCTGTTCATGTCATGGTTGCCGGGCGACAAAAAGCAGACGCGCTTAGCTGGCTACGTGGTTTGGGTAGCCATTGTTGCAGGTGTTTTTGAAGTGCTTTACATCACCTGGCAAGGGGCTATGGGGTTGGCGTCGCATTACAACTATGCGTCGGCTTTTTATTCGGCGATGTACACATTGATGGGCGTTGGCGCGGTGATGTTGACCACCGCCTCACTGGCGCTGGCGGTGTTAGTTGCAAGCAGCCCGACTTACGCTTTACCGCGCACTATGAAACACGCAGTAGTGCTGGGGCTGGTGCTAACGTTTGTGCTCGGCACTGGGTTTGGCAGCTATTTGGGAGCGCAGCGCACTGGCCACTGGGTTGGAGGCGCGCTGACTGATACAGGCGGCATGCCGCTCATTAATTGGTCACGCAGCGGCGGTGACTTGAGGGTGGCGCACTTTTTTGGCATACATGCCATGCACTTTGTTCCGTCAATTGCTGCATGGGCTGCCGCAATGCGCTTGCCAGGGGCCAAGCATGTTGCCAGTGCGTGGTTTGTGGCAGCTGGTTTCTCTGCGCTGACGGTGTGGACGTTTGTACAAGCCACACAAGGGACACCCTTTTTTCCTAATTGGTTTTAGCGTCAGATTGATTTGCCAGAAAATATCGACACCAAATATCGACAGTTAACACCCGCACCATTACCAAAATCGCCTCAGTTGCCTGATTTATCCTGCATACCCAATGAAACCTTCTGTTATCAAACTTCTTGCTGTGTTCTGTTTGTGCTTTGTTGCCAGTTGCGCAACAAACAACCCAAATTACGACCCCACCAAACCGCACCACACGCCAGAAGGTTTTAAAAACCTTTACAGCGAAGGCACAGGTGGCTTTGGCAAGTTTTTGGCGTGGCAGTGGGAGCGGTTGCGTAAAACCATTGCCCAGCCGTCGGCAGATTTGTCACCCGTAGCACCAGATTTGCAGACTATCAGCGCCCCAAAAACGGCCCAGGTCACCTGGATCGGCCACGCATCAGCACTGGTGCAAATGGGCGGCTTCAACATCCTGACAGACCCGCATTTCAGCGAGCGCGCGGCACCGGTTCAATTTGCCGGGCCCAAGCGCTTTCAGGCGCCTGGTTTGACGCTGGCCCAGCTGCCGCGCATCGACGCTGTGGTGATCTCGCACAACCATTACGATCACCTTGATTTGCTAAGTGTCCGCGCGCTGGCAGCGCTGCCTGATGCCCCTATTTTTTACGTGCCGCTTGGCATTGACGACTGGTTCAAGGCCAACGTCCCGAATGCAAAGGTGTTCAAGACCGACTGGCAGGAAAAGCATGTGTTGAAAAAACCGCAGGGTGAATTGGTCATGCAGTTTTTACCGGTCCAGCACTGGTCCAGCCGCACGCCGTTTGACCGCCTGGCCACTTTGTGGGGCAGTTGGGCCTTGATGGCAGGAAGCAAAGCGGTCTGGTTTTCAGGTGATTTGGGCTACAGCCAGGACACCGCCAACATCGCCAAACAGTTTACGCAAGGCTTCGACTTGTCTTTGATTGCTGTCGGTGCCTATGAGCCGCGCTGGTTCATGAAAGGCCAGCACATCAACCCGGAAGAGGCGGTGATGATCCACCGTGAAATCGGCTCACGCAAAAGCGTGGGCATCCACTGGGGCACGTTCAGCCTGACAGATGAGGCGCTGGACCAGCCCATCACTGATCTGGCTGCCGCAAGAAAAGCACAGGCAGTGAGCGACAACTCATTTGTTTTGCTCAGGCATGGGCAAACGACCGGTTTCTAGCAGCGACTTCTGAGGGCTTCAGGTCGGGTTTTGCCCCAGCAACATCATCAGTTTGCCGATGGCGTGTTCAAGAGTGGCTCGCCTTACACCAGCGCGGTCACCATCAAAGCGCTTCATTTCACTGTGAAGGCTGCCACTCACGGACCAGGCAAACCACACGGTGCCCACTGGCTTGTCCGCGCTGCCGCCAGTCGGCCCGGCCACACCCGTTACAGCCACCGACACCTGAGCATGTGAATGACGAACCGCACCGAAAGCCATGGCGCGCGCCACTGGCTCGCTGACCGCGCCATGCTGCGCAATGAGCGCTGCGTCTACACCCAGCATGTCGGTTTTGGCAGCGTTGGAATAGGTGACAAAACCGCGTTCAAACCAGGCGCTTGAGCCGGCCAGGTCAGTACAGGCTGCAGCAATCATGCCGCCGGTGCAACTCTCTGCCGTGGCCAGAAAAAGGCCTTTTTTAAGCAATAAATTGGCCAGTAGCCCAATATTTACGGGCGCTGACAGCTCCTGATTAAGTAGCATATTGCCTGTCACCAGAACCGCCAAAGCGCAATCACCAGCAGAGTGCAAAACGCGGCTACAAAGTCATCAAACATGATCCCCCACCCGCCGCGCGCACCTGCACCTTTGAATACCTGATCAGCCCAGCCAATCGGGCCAGGCTTGACTGCATCAAAAAACCTGAACAGTACAAACGCCACCAGCTGCCCGGTAAAACCCGCAGGCATGATGAGCCACAAAATCAGCCAGAAAGCGACCACTTCGTCCCACACAATGTTGCCTGGGTCCAGCACGCCCATGTTTTTGGCGGTAACAGTACACGCCCACCAACCCACAACAGTAGAAGCTGCAATCAGCCAGCCCATCTGCGCGTTGCCCATGCTGGGCGCCATCACCAAATAAGCCAGCCAGGCCCACAGCGTGCCTGCTGTGCCAGGCGCAATCGGGCTGAGCCCCGAGCCAAAACCGAGTGCGATGAAATGCGCCGGGTGCGCGAGCAGAAATTTGACGTTGGGGCGGGATGGGGTAGTAGTGGTCACGGCTATCCAACTAAAGTGCCACTGCGGTTGATATTTGCATCATTGCGCTGCATGCCAACGGTACTGCGCAAGCATCGGCTCGAGGCCCGCCAACGGCAGTTCCCCCCGCTCAAAAGCAGCCGCCCGATCCTGCGCCTCGGCCACCCAGGCCGCTTTAATGGCCAGGTCAGGCACGTCCAGCATGGCATGCAGCGAATCAATCAGAAAAAGCTGTTCGTCAGAGCGCATAGTTCGGCCAGATTCCAGAATTTCAGCAGTGGTCATGGCGTTTCACCTTGTGTTGTGCAAAATGCATCCCAAATTTTAGTCCGCTTCGTTGCTGGAAACAGCACGGCCAATCTCTGGCCAGCGGTGGTGTACGTACAGCCAGGCCGCCAGCCCAATGCACATCATGCTCAGTGACAACGCTGCCAGACCAAGGGTTGAATGCATCACCAGCGGCACCAGCAAGCCAGCCACCACGCCGTTGGCAGTGGCGCCAATCACGGCCTGCAGCGACGACGCCATACCGCGCCGCTCGGGGTACAGGTCAAGCACCAGCAGGGTGATCACAGGCACCATCAGCGCCCAGCCAAACGCAAACAGCGCAATCGGAAACAGCGCCCAGGACACATGCGCCTTGAAAAAATAGTTGGCCACCAGATTGATACTGGAGACGATTACCATGATGACAAAGCCATGGCGGATTTGCTTCTTGGGCGCAATCTTGCCTGCCAGCCGGCCACTGAGCCAGGCGCCCGACATGATGCCGCTGATGGTCAGCACAAAGAACCAGAAAAACTCGGTGGGATGCAGGCCCAGATGCTCACCCAAAAATGCCGGTGCTGCCATCACGTACAAAAACATGCCGTTAAAAGGCACGCCGCTGGCAAGTGCCAGCAGCAAAAAACGCGGGCTGGATGTCAGTTGCCCATAACCCTGCATCAGCGGTTTGAACCTGAAGCTCTGGCGCTGGTCAACATGCAAAGTCTCGGGCAGGTACCTGAAGTTGGCCACCCACAGCAACAGGCCCACGCCGGTCAAAAACCAGAAAACACTGTGCCAGCCCAGATGCACATATAGCCAGCCTCCCACAATAGGCGCGATGGCCGGTGCCACGCCAAAATAAATGGTGACCTGACTCATGACCTGCTGGGCTTGCGCCGGCGGAAACATGTCGCGTATCACTGCGCGTGACACCACAATGCCTGCACCTGTCGACAAGCCCTGCAGCGCCCTGAAAAACACCAGCTGCTCAATGCTTTGGGCCAGCGCGCATCCAGCAGATGCGACGGTAAACATGGCAACGCCCCAGAGCACAACTGGCCTGCGGCCAAAGCTGTCTGCCAATGCGCCATGAAACAGGTTCATGAACGCATACCCGAAAAGATACGCCGACAGCGTTTGCTGCATTTGCAGCGGCTGGGCACCGAGGGATGTGGCAATGCCGGTAAAAGCCGGTATGTAGGTGTCGATGGAAAACGGCCCGAGCATGCCCAGCAGTGCCAGCAGCACCGCCAAAGCCCAGCGCGGGCCAGGCCACAATTTATCGGCGTTGGGATTCACAGGTTTTTATTCCCCCCCTTTCGGGGGAGGGCTAGGGTGGGGGCAAATGCAGAAATACTGCTGCCATCGCGCGTGCCCCCATCCCCACCTTCCCCCGGAAGGGAAGGGGGCAAAACCGGGGCGTCTTCAGTATTGCTGCGTTGCTTCAACTTCAGCGCCGCGTCATACAGCTCATTGCGCGGTGCACCCGTTATTTCTGCCGCCAGCTTGACAGCGGTTTTAAGCGGCAACTCTGCCAGCAACAGTTGCAGCACGCGCTGGCCATCGTCCTTTGGCAACGCACGCGGTGCAGGGTGCAGCACCAGTACAAATTCACCGCGGGTGCGCTGCGGCCCGGCGGCAAGCCACGCGTTCAATTGATCCGCTGCAACAGTGGCAATTTCTTCAAACTGTTTGGTCAGCTCGCGGCACACCGTGACCAGCCGGTTGCCCAGCGGCAGCAATGCCTGAGCCAGTGCCTCAATGCGATGCGGCGCTTCCATCAGCACAACCGCTTTTGCCTCTGTTTGCAACCCGGCAATCGCCTGGTCACGCTCGCCTGCCTTGCTGGGTAAAAAGCCAACAAACATGAATGCTGAATCGCCTGCCATGCCCGCCGCACTGAGCGCCGTGGTCACGCTGCTGGCACCGGGCAAGGGCACCACGCCCAAACCAGAGGCGCGCACACTAGAGACCAGCCGCGCGCCAGGGTCGCTGACAGCCGGGGTGCCTGCATCACTGACATAGGCCACGCGCTCACCACGAAGCAAGCGGTCAATCACGCCAACAGCGGCTTCAAGTTCATTGTGTTGATGCACCGCCAGCAAAGGCTTGTCGATGCCAAACTGGCGCAGCAGGCCTTGTGTGTGGCGTGTGTCTTCGCAGGCAATGGCGTCGGCCAGCTGCAGCACATGCAGCGCGCGCAGCGAAATGTCTGCCAGGTTGCCAATGGGTGTGGCCACCACATACAGTGTGCGCTGCGGATAATGCTGCAAGCCAGCGGCAGTTTTTGCCGCGCTCAGAGCCAGCTCGAAGGAAGCGTTCAATGTGGTTTTCCAAAAAAAATTCAGACAAGCCCGTAGGCTCGGGCGTCAGCGTTGACAGTACCACCAAGCGCCCCACCAAGTCTGTAGGCGATGCCGCTGAAGCCATGGCGCTTGTTCATTTGCGCGATGCAGGACTGGTGTTTCAAGAGGCCAATTATCGGACACCCGGACGCGGCGGCGGCGAAATTGACCTGATCATGAAAGACAAAGACGGCACGCTGGTGTTCGTTGAAGTGCGCCAGCGCGCCAGCTCGTCCCACGGCGGCGCGGGTGCCAGCATCAGCGCTGTCAAGCAGCAACGCATCGTGTTTGCAGCGCGCCACTACCTGATGCGATTCAAAACGCTGCCGCCCTGCCGATTTGATGTGGTGCTGATTCAAGGCACGCTCGGTGCCGGTGACAAGCCAACGATTGAGTGGCTGCGGTCGGCTTTTGATGCTTTCTGACTCCATTTTACTATAGACAAAATTTCTATACAATCAGACTTTAATGACGACCAAAACTCGTTTTCGCAATAAAAACAGACTGGAAATCAGGGAAAGGGATCACGGACCAGCGCATTGTCATTTGGTAGGTGGCAATATCGATGTGCTGATTGAACTTCAAACATTGCGCTGCACAGGCCGATGGCCTGCGGGTTAAAAAATGGAAGTCATGACTTGGGTCAATGAGAACAGTGACGAATTATGGAAAGAGTGGAAAAAATGGCACAAATGAAACGCCCTCGGCTTCAAACCATCAAAGTTATCAAAGGCAAGGCCAGTCCCGGTTTGCGTCTTCAGTTTGTTGACGGCAGCACCTACACCGTTGACTTTGCGCCCCTGCTGGCTGAATCCAAAGGCCTCAAGCCCTTGAAAGACCCGGCTGTATTTGCACAAGCAACATTGATCGATGGTGAAGGATGGGCCGTTGTCTGGCCTGAACAGGATATTCAGATTGGCGCTGATACTTTGTGGCTGGATGCGCAAGCGCAAAACGCACCTGATGAGAACACCCGAATTTTTGCGCAGTGGCGCGCGCGCAATGGCTTGTCACTAACCCACGCTGCTGAGGCTCTGGGTATGAGCACCCGCACCATTAGCGCGTATGGGTCGGGCAAAAGAGCGGTGCCGCTCTACATGGCCTTAGCTTGCAAGGGTTGGTCTGCCGAACAAGCGCAAAGTCGCAAGAGCGCATACGCTGGTGTAAAAGCCGCCGCGCGATAAAACTCAAATCAGACTTGTCAGCGCCGCATAGCGCCTGAACAAAATAGCCACCCGCTCGCCGTCGTTGGCATAGCTGGCACCACCACCGTCTTCCCTGTACGCCGCATCGACGGCTTTATCGAGCGCAGCATGGGCTTTGGCCAGGTTGGCGGGCATGGTGGTGGGGTCGTAGAGTTGCGCAAGGGTTGACGGCGCCGTGCCTGGCGGCAGGCTGGTCTGGTGCACCGCGCGGGCGTCAAGCACGGCTTGGGCGGCGGCTTCTATCTTGGCAATGAGCTTGGCGGCGGTTGTATCTACTTTGCTGTTTGCTATGGTTTCAGAAGCTGCTGGCGCCCGTATTATGGGCGCTAGCAGCACATTTGACACTGATTTTGGCAGTGAATTGACAATATTGGGCCACGGAAAGTTGTTGTAGACGATGGTGTTGGAATAGCGAAAGTCGCTCTTCAGTCGCCCGCAAACGTAGCGCATCCAGGCCATGTGCATGTGGCTGCACAAGATGGCGAAGTGAAAGAGTTGGGCGTTGGGGAGCATGAAGTTGGCATTGCCGTTAATGACCCTGCCGCTCAAAAAGCCGATTGGAACAACGCTGCGATTTTCAGAAGAATGACCCGGAATAAGGATGTACGAATTCGCAGGCTGCCTGTCCTCGCCAAACAGATTAGGCGTCGTAGCCAATTTTTGCGTCGGCACTTTGGGACTTGCGCTACGCATCTCACGTACTTTTTGTACCCGAGCCTTAACAGGCTTTAATTTGTCCAACTCGTTGGGTGGGCAATCCTTTAGCCACAAACAATAGCGCTTTATACCGTGCAGAAACTCCTCTGCACCCATGAACGACTGTATCCAATCCGCTGCGCCCGGCTCACGCAGCATCAGCTCGTCTGCTTCAACCTCTGAGAGCAAAAGGTGGCCGCCATCGGTTGGTTTGCTTCCGTAAACCATCTCCGGTACTTTGCAAATCGGCGAACGACGTTTCGCAATCAATTCAATCGGCGCATCTACCAAATACGGGTTGATCTGCGCCGCCTGGGCCAGCACGGCAGCCGCTTTGACATCTGCATAAGACCAGAGCAACCGCTTGCGCTCACTCACAGCGCCAAAGCCAACAATCACGCAATGCACCGCCGCTTAGCCAGGTGCGTCGTTGCTCCACTGAAAGGTGCGGTGGGCAAAGTCAATCTCTAGCCCCAAGCGCAGCATTTCGCCCCACAGCACACCGACCTGCTCGCCCTGCGTGATGCTGTTGGTGGACACAAAAGCACAGCGAACGCGTTTGCGGTCGGCGGCGTCCTGCCTGTCAAAGCTGACGAACATGTCGTCCATGGCAGCGTCAGTTGGTTTCTTGCGCGTTTGGGCTTTGCTCGCGGCTGTATTTGAATTTGCAAACGCGACGTCAGCAAACGCTTTTCGGTCGCGGCTGGCTTCGCCTACCTGGCTGCCCGACACATACTGCGCAGCTTTCAGATACCAGCCGCAAACATAGTCCAGCACGCCCACGCCTTGTATGCCTTTGGTCACAAAGCTCAAGTCTTCTTTTTGGTCAACCGTCTGGTAGCTGTAACCAATAAACGGCGGGTTGCCCAAAATGTAATTGAGCTTGCCCGGCGGGCAAAAGTCAGCCCATTCAATCCGCAAGGCGTTGCCATGGCGAATCTCAGCGGACTTGTCCAGCGGAATGCGTTTGATCCAGTCGCCAAAAAACTGGCCTGCTTCCAGGTTCATCTGGTGGTCGACCAGCCACATGGTCACTTGCGCAATTTGGGCGGGAAAGTATTCCACCTCCATGCCATAAAACTGGTCTACATTGAAGCCCGTTTGCTCAAACACTTCGCGCGTGATGCTGCCAAACGCGGTGGCAGCTTGCAGCACGCGCAGCTCAAGCCGGCGCAGCTCGTGGTAGGTGATGACCAAAAAGTTGCCGCAGCCACAAGCGGGGTCTAAAAACACCAGGTGGCGCAGCTTTTTTTGAAACTCAAACAACTGGTTTTTGTTGCGTTTGACTTTTTCAACTCGGCCTCCAAGTCGTCTAAAAACAGCGGCTTGATGAGCTTGAGGATATTGGCCTCGCTGGTGTAGTGCGCACCCAATTGGCGGCGTCTAGCGCCAGGCTCCAGGCTGATGATTTTTTGAAACATCGCGCCAAACACCGCTGGCGATATGGCGCCCCACGCTATGCCGCAGCAGGCCAGCAGCTTGGCGCGCATGGCGCTTGAAAATTCTGGAATGTCGTCTTTGTCGGCATACAAGCGGCCATTGACATACGGGAAGGCATCAAACTTTTCGTCGAGTGAATCTTGGCGGTGCTCAGTTTTTGTATTGAGCACGCCAAACAGGCGTGACAACTCGGGGCCCAGGTTGCTGCCATCGGGCTTGCTCAATTCAACCAAGTCTTCAAAGGCGCCCTTGGGTGTGAAGATGCCGGTGTCGTCCGCAAACAGACAAAACAAAAGCCGCACCAGCAGCACTTCAAGCTGGTGGCCTGCAAAGCCATCGGCTTTGAGCAAGTCGTGCAGCTCGCCCAGTGTGTCTACCGCGCGTTGGTTGAGCGGCACGTCTTCGCGCTGCTTGCGCGGCTCGTAGCCTGCAATAAAGCCAAAGCGCTCGATGTGCCTGGGCAGGTCTTTCAGATCGAACTCAAGGGGCGATTGTTCGCCTTCGACGTCAACCAGCCGAATGCGGGCAAAGTCGCTGACGATGACGTAGCGCGGCAGCTCGTCATTGGTCAGGCCTTCAAAGTAATCGTTGCCCTGAGTAAAGGCGGCATCCAGGTCTTTGCCGCGCGACTTTTGCTCAATCAGCAGCGTGCCCGGCCAAAACACATCAATACGGCCAGCCTTGTTGCCTGGGGATGCTCCGCATAACCCCATGCGATGTGTGATAGCGCAGGCTTGGGCGATCTGCGGCGTTACATTTCTTGCCAATAGTCTAGCTATTGGACTGCGAAATGCGCCTTGCAGCGCATCCCAACCTGCGCTACACCCACTCGCAGCGAGTTATGCAGAGCATCCCTAGCAGCTCAGGCAGGCGTCAAGGTGCCGCTGGCGCGCTCCATCACAGCGGCGTAGTGATCCCAGCCGGGTGTCATTGCGTTCGGATCTTTGGCAAGATCATCCCAGCGGCGCAGTGCAACAGCATCGGTTGCAAACGGCCTGGCGATAAAAACGTCAGCCTGCTCCTGGGCGAAAGGCCCGCCCTGCAACACCAGACTGCGCTGGGATGCAGGCGATAGCGTCGAATGGTAATGCGGGTCAGCAAAACACAGGTAGCGTTTGGCATCCACATGCATGCCAACAGGCTCCAGAACCGCATCTGGAAACACACCGCGCAAAAACGGAATGGCCAGGTACTGGTGAAAATCGTCAACATCCGCTGCACTGCTTTTTGTACCTGTTGGCAGGAGGTGGCCCAAATCATGCAGCAACGCGGCGGCCACCAGTTCAACCGAGCCACCCGCTTGCTCTGCCAAATGCGCACACTGCAAAGCATGCTGCAGCTGGCTGACCGCTTCTTTACCGTACTGTGCGGCACCCTGGGTCAAAAACAGGTGAGCGATGTCTTCAAGCTTCAATGCCATGCAGCTCCTAGACCAGTGCCTTGCGAATACGTGCAGACATCAGATCGATCACCACAACAGTAATGACAATGATGATCATGACGGCACAGGTCTGTGCATATTGAAATCCGCGAATGATTTCCCACAAAATCACGCCGATGCCGCCTGCTCCCACCATGCCTACAACTGAGGCAGAACGGACATTCGATTCAAAGCGGTACAGGGAGTATGAAATCCACAGTGGCAACACCTGCGGAATGATGCCGTAAACAATTT
>JANYGP010000019.1 GCA_025362315.1 Polaromonas sp. | reverse complement strand
GGCCAACGCCATCAAAAAAATATCGGTTGCGCGCGGTTATGACGTGACCCGCTACACCCTGCAATGCTTTGGCGGTGCAGGTGGCCAGCATGCGTGCCTGGTAGCCGATGCGCTGGGCATGACGCGCGTTTTTGTTCACCCCATGGCAGGGGTGCTCAGCGCCTACGGCATGGGCCTGGCAGACCAAAACATCATCAAAGAACAAGCGATTGAACTGAAGCTAACGATAAGTGCCTTGCCTGAAATTGCGCAGGCACTGAACGGTCTGGCTGCTACGGCTGAGGCTGAATTACAGCGCCAGCAGGTCAATACCGGCGAGATCGTTACTCACCACCGGGTGCATGTGCGGTACGAGGGAAGTGACGCGGCGCTCATTGTGCCGTTCGGCAGTTTGGAGCAAATCGAATCAGGCTTTGAATCCGCCTATCGTCAGCGCTTTGCATTTTTGATGCAAGGCAAAGGCCTGGTGGTTGAAGCGGTGTCGGTGGAGTCTGTGATTGCAGGCGATGCCCCAGCCGAGCCGCGCCACGCTACACACGAGCCGCGTGAAGTGCCGCGCTGCGAGACAGTGCGCATGTATTCAGGCGGTCAGTGGCATGAGGCTGCTTTGGTCGTGCGTGAAGACCTGCAACCCGGCGATATCATTCCCGGCCCAGCCATCATTGCCGAGAAAAATGCTACGACCGTGGTTGAACCTGGTTGGGAAGCGAACTTGACAGCACTCGACCACTTGGTGCTTGATCGCCGGGCGGAGCGTGCTATCAAGTTTGCAGCGGGTACCACCGTAGACCCGGTACTGCTGGAAGTTTTCAACAACCTGTTTATGAACATCGCCGAGCAGATGGGCCTGCAGTTGCAAAACACGGCGTACTCGGTCAACATCAAGGAGCGGCTGGACTTCAGCTGCGCACTGTTTGACACCGCAGGCAACCTGATTGCCAATGCGCCGCACATGCCGGTGCATTTGGGGTCGATGGGTGAGAGCATCAAAACCGTGATTCGGGAGAATGCGGGCAAGATGGAACCCGGCAATGTGTATGTGCTGAATGACCCGTATCACGGCGGTACGCATTTGCCAGACATTACGGTGATCACGCCAGTTTATTTAAGCAACCAGCCCTCACCCCAGCCCTCTCCCGTGCTCGGGAGAGGGGGCAAGACTGGCCCTGAATTACCCCCTCTCCCGCCTGCGGGAGAGGGCAGGGGTGAGGGTTCCCCGCGCCCCATCTTCTACGTCGGCAGCCGTGGTCACCATGCCGACATTGGCGGCACCACCCCAGGCTCGATGCCGCCGTTTTCAACCCGGATTGAAGAAGAGGGCGTGCAGATCAACAATGTGTTGCTCGTTGAGCGCGGCGTGCTGCGCGAGGCAGAAATGGTCGCGCTGCTTAAAAGTGGTGAATATCCATCACGCAATCCCCAGCAAAACATGGCCGACCTGAAAGCTCAAATTGCTGCCAATGAAAAAGGCGTGCAGGAGCTGCGCAAAATGGTCGAGCAGTTCAGCTTGCCGACGGTGCTGGCCTACATGAACCATGTGCAAGACAACGCTGAGGAATCTGTGCGGCGCGTGATCACCCAGCTGAAAAACAGCGATTTCACACTGCCGCTGGACAACGGTGCGCAGATCAAGGTTGCCATTCGGGTCGACAACAAAAACCGCAGTGCCGAAATTGATTTCTCGGGCACATCAGCGCAGCAAACCAACAACTTCAACGCGCCCACTGCGGTGTGCATGGCAGCGGTGCTGTATGTTTTCAGAACGCTGGTCGATGACGACATTCCGCTCAACGCGGGTTGCCTGAAGCCGCTTAAAGTCATCATCCCGACCGGCAGCATGCTCAACCCCAACCCGCCTGCATCGGTAGTGGCTGGCAATGTTGAAACCTCAACCTGCATCACCAACGCCTTGTACGGCGCTCTAGGTGTGATGGCCGCTGGCCAATGCACGATGAATAACTTCACCTTTGGCAATGACATGTATCAATATTACGAAACAATTTCAGGCGGCAGTGGCGCGGGCGGGGTAACGGATGCGGCAGGCAAATTGGTTGGCGGCTTCAACGGCACATCGGTTGTGCAGGCGCACATGACCAATTCACGCTTGACTGACCCCGAAATTCTGGAGTTCCGCTTCCCTGTGCGTCTGGAAAGCTACGAAATTCGTGCCAACTCAGGCGGCTCGGGCAAATGGCAAGGTGGCAATGGCGGCGTGCGGCGCGTGCGGTTTTTGGAAAGCATGACGGCCAGCATTTTGTCCAATGGCCGCAAACATGGCGCGTTTGGCATGGCTGGTGGCCAACCTGGCCAAGTGGGGCAAAACGTTGTGGTGCGCAGCGATGGACACGTCGAAACATTGGGTCACATCGGCCAGGCTGACATGCAGCCTGGCGATGTGTTTGAAATCCATACGCCGGGTGGCGGTGGGTTTGGCGCTGCGTGAAGCACACCTGATATCAATTGACAACAGCACGCTGATTGCAATTTGCACCTTCACCGCCTTCGTGCAGGCTTGCGTGAATTGTCATAAAAAGTCGCTGGTTTGTTAGCGACCCAGGTCACGAACGCGGCTATTTCCGGGTGATGCTTCAAGGCGTCCCAACTGGCGAATTCTTTGCCAAGCTCCCGCTCACTGAATGTTGCGTGGATTTTTCGATGGCAAATACGGTGGACTGGTTCTTTGGTTTTGCCGCCACAGCTTTTGGGTAGCAGGTGGTGTTCGTCAATGCTGGCCCCTGCCACCATGGGCCTGTCGCAGAGCGGGCAGTTTGGCAGTGTCAGGGGTTTGACATAGCCCAGCGGTTCAGTTCCGCGCAATTGACGTCTGGAGACCATTTTCTTCTGTACGAAGCCGGGCTTTTCAGCGGTCTGGCTCGTCAGCAGGCTGAATTCGGCTGATGACCCAGCAGGCACCTGCGATCAAAATAATGGCGCCACTTTCGTACAGAAGGATGGAAGGATCTCCATCTTTGCCCTGCAAAATGATCAGGCGGCTCAACGCGGTCATTGCGATAAAAAGGGGAATGGTGATGGGGATGCGGTGGCTGGCGTAAAACGCTGCAAGCATGCCCAGCACCTCGGCGTAAATGAACATGAGCAGCAGGTCCTTGAGTTCAACTTTGCGGTTGCTGATCAGCAGCAGTACTTCCTGTGCCATGGCAGCAATGGTGAAAAAAGCAATGATGACCAAAAAGGCTTTTTCTACCAGTCCGATAATGTTTTTAACGTTCATGAGCAGCTCCTCGTTCGTGTATCGGTGTTTTGATGAATGACATTATTTACGATGTCGGTTTTTATGCGGCACCATTTGCTTCAAACCCCTGGCAGCCAAGATTAAAAACCCAACAAGGGTCTTGTTGATTTACAGGCGAATTCAAATTTGGTTTTTGGATCAGCATTTATCTACTATTATTAAGATAGCTGCTAGCGCATATATTGATTGGGTTACAGACCTGAATGACCAAATAAAACATCCTGAAAGGCACCAGTCAAATGGTTTGTGCCGATCACACAAGCGCTTTTGACTGTGAGTCCTGAATTTGAAACAGTGCAAGCCGGGCCGCCGCCAGGTCCCAGCCTGCCCAGCCACAGCTTTTAAACAGCACCGGACCTGTCGGTATGGGCATGCCATGCCGCACTACATCGCCCAGTGTTCTCATGGTGTGCATGTTCAAGCCAGAGTGCAGCAGGTCGCCTGCCTCATGCCTGGCATCAGCTGTATCCAGCCAGACCGTGCCTTCTTCAGCCATGTGCTGGCACAAGCTGGGACTCAGCTCTGCCATGCTGGGTGTGAAAGCACCCACTGCACTGATGAAGGCATCCTCGCGCGGAATGGCATTCAGGACAATGCTGTTGGCCGGTGTGCAGGTCACAGCCAGCGGGCAGCTCGCCAGTGCTGCATTGGCATCAGGCACCACCTGCGCATTCAGTCCCAATGATCGGGCATGCTGCACCAGCCGTTCAGCGCTTTGCGTACCGCGCGACGCAATCATCACCTGCCTGATGCCCAACACAGTGGCAAAAGCTTCCAGGTGCGCTTTGCCCTGAACGCCTGCACCGACGATCAGCAATGGCCCTTGGGTGTTTTGTGCCAACCGCTGAGCGGCCAGTACCGACACAGCAGCGGTGCGGCGTGCCGTGACTGTGGGGCCATCGAGTACCAGGCGGCGCTGGCCAGTGGCAATGTCAAACACAAGCACGTCGCCTTGAATCGTCGGCCTGCCAGTGCCTGCGTTTGCGGGGGTGAAGGTGATGAGTTTGGTGATGGCCGTGCAATTGTCAATGGCCGGCATGACAAACAAACTCGCGCCACCACCAAGTGGTTGCACCAGGCGCTTTGAAATGTTCACGCTGCTGTCTTGAAACAGCAACGCAATTTCAGCAACCAGTCCAATCCATGGCAGTCTGACTGCAGTTTGCAAAGCATCAAGCATGGCGGTCATGGTGTGTTAACTGAGTTTTGAAATTGAGTTTTTAGTGCATTCAAGCTTAACCCGTCTGATGGTCATGCTGGCGCGCTGTCAGCCAAAGCTTGCGCTCTCAAATGTAGTGGTAGCGCAGCGCAGGTCGGAATGGTGCTTTGGTTCTTGTCTGAATTCTTGTGTACATTTCTGGGTAGATTCTTGGCTGGATTCTTGGATTGATTCGTACGTTCATTCGGGCGTTCATTCAAGGCAACCTGTTGGCTTGAACGGTATTGTTAACATGCGCGGCGATGGAATCAATTCAAAATCAACAAGACCCGCAATACATGAACAACTTGTTCATTGACAATTGTGGTTTTCTGGCTCGTTACAACCGCTGGATGAACCAGCGCCTGTATGCAGCTTGTGAGGGGCTGACAGACGCACAGCGCAAGGCAGACCAGGGTGCTTTCTTCAAATCAATTCACCACACGCTGACCCACCTGGTATTAGCAGACAAAATGTGGCTGGCACGTTTTGCAAAGCAGGGCATCGATTTCGAAGCACTCAAGCCTGGGCTGCTGGCAATGCCCGAAAGATCGGATTACACCAGTGATGCGTATTCTGCATGGGCTGACCTGAAACAAGCGCGTGAAGATATAGACATTACAATTGAGATGTGGATTGCAGAGTTACCTCAAGCCGCAGATACGGCGCAGGCCTATGCGGCGTCAACAATGCTCTACGCTAACACCCAGGGCGTGCAGCGGGCTCACCCCACGTGGCAGGCCCTGACGCATTTTTTTAACCACCAGACCCACCATCGCGGGCAAGTAACAACGCTGCTGATGCAGGAGGGCATAGATGTTGGCGTGACAGATCTGATCGCACTGGTATGAGTGATTACTATCAAATTTATAGCTGGTAGCGCCCGCTTTTCCAGCGCTGCCATCCTACTTTGTTAAAACTTAAAAAATAGACGTAAAAAAACCCGCCATTGGCGGGTTTTTGATTTGTCAAACTGACTTGCTGACTGTCAGTTCTTTGCAGCACTGGCGGCCGGTTTGGCAGCATCAGACTTTGCATCTGGCTTGGCAGCTGTTTTTGTGTCAGGCTTTGCATCGGCTTTTGAATCTGCTTTGGCAGCTGGCTTGTCCTTGGCAGCTTTTGCATCTGCCTTGGCTTTAGCGTCAGCATCTTTTTTGGCTGCTTTTTCATCTGCTTTGGCTTTGGCGTCGGCTTCTTTCTTGGCTTTTGCTTCAGCCTTCGGATCTTTTTTCTCATCTTTGGCCATGGCAGGTGCTGCAGCGACAGCCGCTGCAGGTGCGGCGGGCTTGGCATCAGCCTTGGCTGGTGCGGCGGCAGGAGACGCTGGTTTTGGGTCGGCTTTGACCGGTGTGGCTGCTGCAGCAGCTGCTGGTTTGGCATCTGACTTTGCGGGTGCAGCAGCACCTTTGTAGCCAGCGCCACCAACCGTCAAGCCTTCAGCAGAAAACTTGGCTGCATTGCCTTCGCCCACACCTTTAACGCGCTCAATGAAATCTTCCCAGCTTTTGAAATTGCCTTTTTTGCGCTCATCCACAATCTTGCCGGAAATACCGGGGCCAATTCCCTTGATGCCGTCCAGTTCTGCGAGTGTGGCTTTGTTCACGTCAACAGCTGCAAATGCAAATGTGACAGTCATGGCAGCTAAAAATGCCAGCAATTTTTTAAACATGTAAAAATTCCTCAGTTAAATGGTGGAAGGGAAAACCCGGGCAATCCGTCAAAGCGAAGGATATCACTGCTACTAACGAAGTATTGACTGCTGCGTTGACGCAAATCGGTCTTGACTGTTGATAAAGAAGTTAATTCTGTAAACAAAGCCAATCAATGTAAGCAGTTACGCCACGTTTGACGTCCGCAAATGCATGGTCGCAGCCGGTTGCGCGCAATTGGGTCAAATCAGCCTGGGTGTAACTTTGGTACTTGCCAACCAGGGCAGCCGGAAAAGGAATGTAATCAATCAAGCCTGAACGCACAGCTTCTTCGATGCCTATCGGTGAATTGCCGCTTTTTTCGCGCAAAGTGTTGACAACGCTGATGGCAACATCGTTGAAAGGCTGCGCATGGCCAGTGCCCAGATTGAACAGGCCGGATTGATCAGGGTGGTCCAAAAACCACAAATTTACCGCCACCACATCATCTATAAATACGAAGTCTCGCATCTGGCCACCAGCTGCATAGCCGCCGTATTCACCAAATAATTTGACTTTTCCTTCGGATTGAAACTGGTGGAATTGGTGATACGCCACGCTTGCCATGCGGCCCTTGTGCTGCTCATGGGGGCCATACACATTGAAGTACCTGAACCCTGCAACCTGGGTGTTGGCATTTTCGTATTGCGAGCCCAGTTCACGCCGCATGCGCTGGTCAAACAGCAATTTGGAGTAGCCATAAACATTAAGCGGCTTTTCAGATTCTGGTGACTCTCTGAACGTGCTGGAGCCGCCATACGTTGCAGCCGACGATGCATACATCAACCGTGTCCCCTGGTGTTGGCATGCATCAAACAAATCACACGACAGCGTGTAGTTGTTGTCCATCATGTACTTGCCATCCAGCTCCATGGTGTCGCTGCAGGCACCCTGATGAAAGACGGCGTCTACCTGACCAAATGCACTGTCAGCAAATAAATCATAAAAGTCATCTGCGTCAACATAGTCAGCAATCTGCAAAGCAGCCAGGTTTTTAAACTTGTCGCCATCCGTCAGGTCGTCTACCGCAATGATGTTGTCTATGCCGCGCGCATTGAGTCCGCGAACGATGTTGCTGCCAATAAATCCTGCAGCGCCTGTGACAACGATTTTCATTGAAAAGCTCCCTTCATTGATCAGCGCCATTCATTGGCCGGTTCTGTTACGGGCGCACATCAAACAGCTCGCTGTAGGCAACTGTTGCAGTCCCAAATTTGCCAACAACAATGCCGCCTGCCAGATTGGCAACAGGCACAGCATCGCGCAGCTTGACTCCTGCTGCCAGCAAAGCTGCCAGTGTGGCAATCACAGTGTCTCCCGCACCAGTCACATCAAAAACTTCCCGTGCGACCGCAGGGACATGCAGCTGCCCGTGGTCATCGAACAGGGTCATTCCCGCTTCACTGCGGGTCAGCAAAAGAGCCTGCAGATTGAGGGACTGTCGCAATTGGCTGACTTTGTCCTGCAGGTCAGCTTCGCTACGCCAGCTACCCACCACCTGCTCAAGTTCAGTCCTGTTGGGGGTGATCACAGTTGCGTTTTTATAGCGCATGTATTCAGCGCCTTTGGGGTCAACCAAAACCATTTTGCCTGCGGCACGAGCCTGCTCGATCATCAGCGGAATGTGTGCAAGGCCACCTTTGCCGTAATCAGAAAACAAGACTGCATCATGCGCGGGACACAGCTTTTCAAACGCAGCTGACTGGGAAGCCAACACCTCACTTTCAGGCGTGTTTTCAAAATCTAGCCTGATCAGCTGCTGTTGCCTGCCAATCACACGAAGTTTGACGGTGGTTTTGAGCCTTGCATCGCGTCCAAAATACGGCGTGATACCGGTTTTGGCAACCAGGGCTTCCAGGTGGTGGCTGGCTTCGTCTTCGCCAACCACTGTCAACAACGATGCCTGTGCACCGAGTGTGACGATGTTGTAAGCGACGTTGGCAGCAGCACCAATCCGCTCCTCAGTGCGAGTAACGCGCACCACGGGCACGGGCGCTTCAGGTGAGATGCGTTCAACCGCGCCGTACCAATACCGGTCCAGCATGGCATCGCCCACGACCAGCACGCGTGCTGCAGCCAGTTTGCTTTGAGTGATGATCATGGCGTCAATGACATAAGGTTCTAAAGTTCTTCCACGCGTCTGGCCGGATAACTGTCCCAGGCCTGGCAGCCAGGGCAATGCCAAAAATGCTGGGTCGCCTCAAATCCGCAGGCTGCGCAGCGATAACGCATCAACGGTTTGACGGCAAGATCAAGCGCGCGTTGAACCAGTTGATGTTGATGTGCGTTGCCCATTGCTTCACCCGCAACCCAGCGGGAGGCAGCAACCAACGACGCTTCACGCTCCAAATGCGTGATGTACCCCTGACGACTCAACCCTGGATTTGATTCAAGTTTTGCGAGTGCATCCATCACATCAACCGACCGCGTGTGCTGATAGTTTGTTTCAAGCAACCCAGCGACTTCTGGTGTGTGAGCAGTTGTCTGAGCGATTTCAACCAGCAGGCTGGCTGCCAACGGCAAAATCTGCGGTGCTGATTTTTCAAGTTGCTGCAATGTAGCCAATGCCGCTGCAGGGCGGTTGCGGCGTTGATCAACTCTGGCAAGGTCAATCATCGGCCGGCCTGCATCCGGGGCCAATTGACGGGCTTTTGTCAGGACATCGGCGGCAGCATCCATATCACCTGCAGCAACCATAACATCAGCCTGCTCACACAGGTAGTGCGCTTGCCGACCGCCAAAACTGGCTTTTCCCAGACTTCCCAATTTTTGGGCAATCTTGCTGGCCTGTTGCCAGTCGCGAGAGCGCTCGTAAACAGCAAGCAATGCGAGACTGGCTTCTTCCTCAAAGCTGGTGCCGTCAAGTTTGCACAATGCCATTTCAGCCCGGTCCAACAGGCCCGCCCGGAGGTAATCCAGCGCCAATGCATGCTGGGCACGGTCATGTTCCGGCTTGGGCAAGTCGCCGCGTTGCAGCAAATGTTCATGCACGCGCACAGCGCGCTCATATTCGCCGCGCCTTCTGAACAAATTTCCCAACGCAAAATGCAGCTCGGAGGTGTCAGGATCGTTTTGAACAGCCTCAATAAAAGCATCAATGGCCTGGTCTTGCTGTTCATTCAGCAAAAAATTGAGACCACGAAAATAGGCCTTGGGAGCCTGCCGGTTTTCAATCCGGAGCTGGCGTAAATCCATGCGAGAAGCCAGCCAGCCTAACGTGAAGGCAACAGGCAACCCCAGCAGTATCCAGCTTAAGTCAAAGTCCATGCCGTGGAATACCTGAACTTTCCAGCAGCTCGCTGCCTTGCTCAATGTCTTTGTGTTTTGCAACCGATGTCACTGAACCGGCCTTTCGCAACGAATCCGTTTTTTTATTCTTCCACCATCTTGGCATCATTAAAAGCACACCCAAACCCAAACCGATGCTGAAAGCAGCCAGTACGACCAACACCAGCGGTGCCCGCCATACGGTGCCAAAAAAGAAATTCACGCCAATGGTTTGCTGATTGTTTAAAGCAAAAGCAAAAAGGGTAAAAAAAATGGCAGCCTTTAGCAGCCATGACAAATATTTCAAGAAAACGCCGCCTTATAAAACCGATCGCACAATTGTAATCAGCGGTTTGGCATGGCCGTTACTTCACCAGCTTGGGCGCCAGTTGGGTGATCAATGACTCGGTTCGGGCGTCAACGGCTTCGCGCAATGCTTTGCCCGGCTTGAAATGTGGGACCCGCTTTTCAGGAATCGCAACGCTTTCACCTGATCGCGGGTTGCGTCCCATGCGTGGCGGTCGGCGGTTAACCGAAAAACTGCCGAAGCCCCGGATTTCAATCCGGTGGCCTCGAACCAGTGCATCGCTGACTGCGTCAAGAATGGTTTTGACGGCATATTCAGCATCACGATGCGTGAGTTGGCCAAACCTGCTGGCCAGTTCTTCTACAAGATCGCTTCGGGTCATGAAATCAGGAACGGAGGATGGTCAGTTTGAGGACAGAACAGACAGGCAGCATGCTGCTTCGTTTGCTCTGTCCCGCAAACCGGATCTGGCCTTATTTGTTTTCCGTGTCCATCTTGGCGCGCAGCAGTGCACCCAGGTTGGTCAAGCCAGAGCTTTCCTTGGCCGACTGCTGGCTTAAGCTCGCCATGGCTTCTTGCTGGTCAGCGTTGTCCTTGGCTTTGACCGACAGCTGAATATTGCGGGTCTTGCGATCCACGTTCACCACCACGGCTGACACTTCGTCCCCTTCTTTCAGCACATTGCGTGCGTCTTCAACGCGGTCACGGCTGATTTCGCTGGCGCGCAGATAGCCAATGATGTCTTCACCCAAGTCGATCTCGGCACCTTTGGCATCAACAGTTTTGACCTTGCCCGTCACAATCGCGCCTTTGTCGTTGATCGACACAAACGTGGTGAACGGGTCGGAGTCGAGCTGCTTGATACCGAGGGAAATGCGCTCGCGGTCCACATCAACAGCCAGCACAATCGCTTCGACTTCCTGGCCCTTTTTGTAGTTGCGCACAGCGGTCTCGCCGGGCTCGTTCCATGACAGGTCAGACAAATGCACCAGGCCGTCAATGCCAGCTGCCAAGCCGACGAACACGCCGAAGTCGGTGATGGATTTGATCGGACCCTTGACGCGGTCACCGCGCTTGGTGTCCACTGCAAACTCTTGCCACGGGTTGGCCTTGCACTGCTTCATGCCCAGGCTGATACGTCGCTTGTCTTCGTCGATTTCCAGAACCATGACTTCGACTTCATCGCCCAGCGCGACGAGCTTGTTAGGCGCAACGTTTTTGTTGGTCCAGTCCATCTCGCTCACGTGCACGAGGCCTTCAATGCCTGGTTCGAGTTCAACAAATGCGCCGTAGTCGGCGATGTTGGTGATCTTGCCAAACAGGCGGGTGCTTTGTGGGTAGCGGCGGTTCACGCCCATCCATGGGTCGTCGCCCATTTGCTTCAGACCCAGGGACACACGGTTTTTCTCGGTGTCGAACTTCAGGATTTTGGCCACAATTTCCTGACCAGCCGTCACCACTTCGCTTGGGTGACGCACGCGGCGCCATGCCATGTCGGTGATGTGCAGCAAGCCATCAATACCGCCCAAGTCAACGAAGGCACCATATTCGGTGATGTTCTTGACCACGCCTTTGACCGATGAACCTTCTTTGAGGGTTTCCATCAGTTTGGCGCGTTCTTCGCCCATCGATGCTTCGACCACCGCGCGGCGTGACAGCACGACGTTGTTGCGCTTGCGGTCGAGCTTGATGACTTTGAATTCCATCGTCTTGTTCTCGTACGGAGACAAGTCTTTGATGGGGCGGGTGTCGATGAGTGAACCAGGCAGGAAAGCGCGGATGCCATTGACCAGAACAGTCAGGCCGCCTTTGACTTTGCCGCTGGTCTGACCTGTGACAAACTCGCCGGATTCCAGCGCTTTTTCCAGGCTCATCCATGACGCCAGGCGCTTGGCCTTGTCTCGCGACAGCAGGGTATCGCCGTAGCCGTTTTCGACCGAGTCAATGGCAACAGACACAAAGTCGCCGACCTGAACTTCAAGCTCGCCCTGGTCGTTTTTAAATTCTTCGAGCGGCACGTAAGCCTCGGACTTCAGTCCGGCGTTGACAACGACGTGGTTGTGGTCGATGCGAACGACTTCAGCGGTGATGACTTCACCGGTGCGCATTTCAGAGCGCTTGAGCGATTCGTTAAATAAGTCAGCAAAAGATTCGGACATTGATTCAGACATTCATTTTCCTTGTCCACAACGCAGGGTTCATTCAGCACAATTGCTGAAATGTTTTTAATTCTGCTCGGGGCTTGTTGTGCTGCCAGGATGGCTGCGGGTTGAGTTAAAAATCCGTTTGACCAATGCGCGATGAGGCGCGTCCACCGAGGTGCTGGGATCAAAAGGGCCGGGTGCCTTGCCACCAGTCAAGTACTTTCAATACCGATTTTTCAATCGACACATCAGAATTGTCCAACAGCTTGGCGTTTTCAGCAGGTTTTAAAGGCGCTGAACTGCGCAACATGTCACGCTCGTCGCGCGCTTCCAAACCCTGCTGAATGTATTGCAGTGTAGCTGAATTTCCCTTTGAAATCAACTGCTTATGACGACGCTGGGCTCTGTGAACGCTGCTGGCTGTCAGGTAAATTTTAAGTTCGGCATCCGGAAAGATCACCGTACCCATGTCTCGTCCATCCGCTACCAGACCGGGCAGGGCGCGAAAACTGCGTTGGAGCATGAGCAAAGCAGCGCGTACTTCCGGGTAAGCGGACACTTTTGATGCAGCCATGCCGGATTCTTCTGTGCGAATGGCAAGGGACACGTCTTGGCCGTTCAACCAGACTTTGCCGTCCTTGAACTTGACGGGCAAATGGCGCGCAATCTTGGCCACGCCAGCGCTGTCATTCAAGTCAATCCCTTGCGCACTGGCTGCAAAGGCTGCCAGCCGATACAAGGCACCAGAGTCCAGATAGTGATAACCCAAGTGATGCGCGACCGCGGATGACAACGTGCCCTTGCCTGACGCAGTAGGGCCATCAATGCAAATAACGGGAATGCTGGCGCTTTTGGCCTGGGCAAGCGAAAACAGGGTTTCGAAATAATCTGGAAAGGTTTTGCCAACGCACTTGGGATCCAGGATACGGATTGGCAAGCTGGCCGGGTTAAACGCAGCCAGCGAAAAGCACATGGCCATGCGGTGGTCATCGTAGGTACAAATGGGCGCTGTGGTCCACTCAGCTGGGCTTGAAGGTGGTGTGATTTTCAAATAGTCAGGGCCTTCTTCCACCACAGCCCCAAGCTTGCGCAGCTCACAAGCCATGGCACTGAGACGGTCGGTCTCTTTGACGCGCCAGCTTGCAATATTTCGCAGTACGGTGGTACCTTCGGCATAAAGTGCCATGACTGCCAAAGTCATGGCAGCATCGGGAATATGGTTGCAATCCAGATCAATGGCAGTCAACGGTTTTTGGCCTGCCTGTTTTTCTTTGCAAGGTGAGACCTGCAATGCGTTGGGCATGCATTCAATGTGCGCTCCCATCAAACGGGCAGCTTCAACAAAACGAATGTCGCCCTGGATGGAATTTGTTCCCAATCCATTAATTTCAAAATATTTATGGTCTGTAGACCAATCAAATAGGGCGCCAGCAGCTATGAAATAGCTAGCAGATGACGCATCTCCCTCAACATGAATGCTGCCAGGCGAGGTGTACTTGCTGCCTGCAGGAATCGTCAGCCGCTGCCAGCCATCGCGCTGAACGTGTATTCCAAAGCGGGCCAATAAATTCAGTGTTATTTCAATGTAGGGGGTGGAAATCAAATCGCCGACTACTTCAATGTGAATGTCACGGCTCGCGACCAAAGGCAATGCCATTAACAGCGCCGTTAAAAACTGGCTTGACACATCACCTCGTACGCGGATAGGCTGGTTGAGCAACAACTGGTTTGTGGTTCTTGCGTGCAATTTCAGGGGCGGGAATCCTTCATTTCCCAGATAGTCAATCGGGCAACCCAACTGCCGTAGTGAATCTACCAGGTCGCCAATGGGGCGTTCGTGCATTCGCACAACACCAGACAGTTCAAATTCACCACCGAGCAAGGCGAGCGCCGCCGTCAGGGGCCGCATCGCTGTGCCTGCGTTGCCTAAAAAAAGATGAACCTTGTCACGCACAGGACGCCCGGCCAATCCCTCAATCGCCACAGTGTTGTTGTCGGTATTTCGTTCAACGGTGCAGCCCAGCTGCTCCAGCGCAGTCAACATGACCTGCGTGTCATCAGACTCGAGCAGGTCGTGCACAACTGTTGTGCCCTTACAAAGTGCTGCAAGCAACAACACCCGGTTAGAAATACTTTTGGATCCTGGCAAATTCACTTTGCCACTGACGGACACCAATGGCGGGATGTCCAAAAATTCAATGTCGAACATGAGGTCGTTTTATTTTTGAGACTTGTTGGAGCTGATTCGCCACTTGGCGCGAGTCTGGCTTGCCTTTTCAATCAGCTGTTCAAGACCATCACCATCACTCATGGCAATCATGCGTTCAAAAGCGTGAAGTGCCGATTGAAAGATTTTTGACTGCGCCAGCAACTCTTCACGATTGGCCACCAGAATATCGCGCCACATTTTTGGATCGCTGGCTGCAATTCGGGTGAAATCCCTAAAACCTGGGCCCGCCAGAGCCAGGTGTTCTGCGCCTTGTGCCTGGCCAGAAATACTGGTCATCAGCGCAAACGCAATCAGGTGAGGCAGGTGGCTGACAGATGCGTAGGCTGCATCGTGCGCCTGAGGCGACATTTGCGTGACACTGCAGCCCAGTGCCGTCCACAAGCTGGTAGCTTTGTTCAGCTGCACTGTGTAAGTTCTCTCAATAGGCGTCAGGATGACTTGTCTGCCTGTGTAGAGATCTGCATCTGCATGTTCAACGCCCGAAACCTCTTTGCCGGTGATGGGGTGAGCTGGCACAAAACATCCGACCTGGTCGCGCAAGACACGCCGCGCTGCATCTACAACATCACGCTTGGTTGAGCCTACATCCATGATCAATGTGCTAGACGAGACAAGGTGACGGATGGCTTTGAAAGTGGCTTCGGTCGCCGAAACGGGCACGGCCAGAAGCACCACATCAGCACCTGAAACCGCCAGTAAAGCCGACGGCGCTTCAACATCGATGATGCCCATTTGCCTGGCACGCTCAGTGGTGGATGGTGACTTGCTGTAACCAACCACACGCTTGACCAAGCCAGCTTTTTTCATCGCCAAAGCAAATGAGCCCCCCATCAAGCCGCAGCCAATCAACCCGAGTTGTTCAAACATGAAAATTCTTTGTTTTGGTCATATCTGGGTTGCTTGTGAATGGATTAGTTATGGTTTTCAATCGCTGAAGGGTAAGCACCAAGCACCTTGAAGTAAGCACAAATTTGCTTTAATTCAGACAACGCCGCTTTTACATTTGCCTGAGACGGATGCCCTTGCAGGTCGATGTAAAAATAGTATTCCCACTGCCCCGACCGTGCAGGTCGCGATTCAAAACGCGTCATGGATACGCCATGATTTTTTAAAGGTACCAGCAAGTCATGGACTGCTCCCGGACGATTGGCCACAGAAACTACGAGGCTGACACAATCTTTTCCAGATGCCATCGGCATTGGCAATGTGTCAGGAAGGCAAATGACAGCAAAACGGGTCCGGTTCAAAGCATTGTCCTGAATGCCTTGTGCAGGCATGTTCATCCCGAATTGCGCCGCAGCCCTGGTGCTTGCAATACCAGCCCAGGCCGGATTTGTAGAAGCCAGGCGGGCACCTTCAGCATTGCTGGATGCCGCGTGACGTTCAACCCCGGGCAAATTTGCGGTCAGCCAGTCCTGACATTGTGCCAAGGCTTGCGGGTGGGCATAGACTGCTTCGATGCCGTGCAGATTGTCCGTCAGGCGTATCAGGTTGTGCTGCACCATCAAGCTGGTCTCGCCAACAATATGAAGCTGTGTATTCAAAAGTAAATCCAGCGAACGGGACACAACGCCTTCAGTTGAATTTTCAACTGGAACCACACCATAATTTGCCCCGCCGGCAGCGGTTACGCGAAACACTTCATCAATGCTGACGCAGGGCACATGCTCAATGCTCTGGCCAAAAAAAGCCTCGGCTGCCTGCTCGCTGAAAGTACCGGACGGCCCAAGAAAAGCAACCCGGATACGGGACTCCAGTGCAAGGCAGGCTGACATGATTTCCAGCCATATTGATGCCAGGTGCTCGCCCCGTAATGGCCCCAGACTGGCTGACTGAATTTTTTCGATTACCTTGGCAACCCGATCGGGCCTGAAGAATGGACTGCCCTCCAATTTTTTCACTTCACCCACCTCTTGCGCGACCCGCGCTCGCTGATTCATGAGGGCTAATAGCTGCTGGTCAATGTCGTCTATCTGGATGCGGAGGTCTGATAAATTGGAACTCATGTTTGCTGATGACTGAAAATTGAACTGTTTGCTTGGGGGTCTTCAAATGCTTGCTGAAATTTCTCGTATGCCAGACATGCCGGCTAAGCCAAATATGCCGGAAATTGCGGAAATTGCGGAAATTCTGTAAGAGGCCGAAATAGAAAAATGCGCCATCAATTTTCATTGCCAATGCCATCATCCGGCAATGCTTTTGACTGGGATGGATCTGGCAAATCGGCCAAATCCGCCAGCACGTCATTCAAAGCGGCATCGTTTTCCACAATTCTTTGCAAGCCACTCAGTTTTGAGCCATCGTCCAGTCCAATCAGTGTGACACCTTGTGTTGCCCGGCCCATTTCGCGGATTTCACTGACCCGTGTACGCACCAGAACACCTTTGTCGGTAATCAGCATAATTTCGTCATCTGCGTGGACAAGTGTTGCCGCCACTACCTTGCCATTTCGCTCGCTCTGCTGAATGGCAATCATGCCTTTGGTGCCACGTCCGTGGCGGGTGTACTCGGTGATAGAAGTGCGTTTGCCGAAACCATTTTGCGTTGCTGTCAACACACTTTGCTGCTCGTCTTCAGCCACCAACATGGCAATAACGCTTTGGTTTGGGTCAAGTGCCATGCCGCGTACGCCGCGCGCATTGCGCCCCAACGGACGGACATCTTCTTCGTCAAAGCGGACAGCTTTTCCGCCATCACTGAACAGCATGACGTCGTGCTTGCCGTCGGTGAGAGCAGCGCCAATCAGGTAATCACCCTCGTCAAGGTTCACCGCAATAATGCCGCCTTTGCGCGGATTGTTGAACTCGTCCAGAGCTGTTTTTTTGACCGTACCCATCGACGTCGCCATGAAAACATACTGGTCTGCCGGGAAGACGCGCTTGTCTCCAGTAAGGGCCAACACCACATTGATTTTTTCGCCTTCTTGGAGCGGGAACATGTTGACGATAGGTCGACCTCGTGAACCGCGTGATCCGGCAGGTACTTCCCACACCTTCAGCCAATAAAGTCTGCCCCGATTTGAAAAGCACAAAATGTAGTCATGGGTATTGGCAATGAACAGCTGGTCAACCCAGTCATCTTCTTTGGTCAAAGTTGCCTGCTTGCCGCGTCCCCCGCGCTTTTGGGCGCGATATTCTGACAAAGGCTGACTTTTAATGTAGCCCGTGTGCGACAGAGTCACAACCATGTCTGTCGGCGTGATCAGGTCTTCGGTGCTGAGATCAAATGAAGAATGTTCAATCTGGCTGCGACGCGTGCCCAGCTTGGTCTGGCCAAACTCCTGCTTGATGGCGGCGAGCTCTTCGCCAATGATCACTGACACACGGCCTGGTTTGGACAGGATGTCCAGCAAATCGTCAATCTCAGCCATGACTTCTTTGTACTCAGCAACAATTTTGTCTTGTTCCAGTCCAGTCAGGCGCTGCAGCCGCATTTGCAGAATTTCCTGTGCTTGTGTCTCCGACAACCTGTACAAGCCGTCACTGCCCATACCGTAGAGCTTTTCCAGGCCGTCCGGCCGGTAGTCATCAGCGTTGACAACACCGCCGTCAGCCCGGACACGGGTAAGCATTTCACGGACCAGTTTGCTGTCCCATGGCCTGACCATCAGTTCAGCCTTGGCTACAGGGGGTGTTGGCGCATTGCGAATGATGGCAATAAAGTCGTCAATATTGGCCAGCGCAACTGCCAGACCTTCCAGCACATGTCCACGTTCACGCGCCTTGCGCAACGTAAACACGGTTCGGCGTGTGACAACTTCGCGGCGATGCGAAAGAAACACGGCAATCAGGTCTTTCAAATTGCAAAGCTTGGGCTGGCCGTTGATCAGCGCCACCATGTTGATGCCAAACGTATCCTGTAATTGGGTCTGCTTGTACAGGTTGTTCAAAACAACTTCAGGTACTTCACCACGCTTGAGTTCAATCACCAGGCGCATGCCTGACTTGTCGCTTTCATCCTGAATGTGACTGATGCCTTCGATTTTCTTTTCGTGCACCAACTCTGCCATGCGCTCCTGAAGCGTTTTTTTGTTGACCTGGTATGGGAGTTCATCAACGATGATGGACTGACGCTGTCCTTTGTCGATGTCCTCAAAGTGGCACTTTGCACGCATGACGACTTTTCCGCGGCCAGTACGGTACCCGTCTTTTACGCCATTGATACCGTAAATAATCCCAGCAGTCGGGAAATCTGGCGCTGGAATGATGTCCATCAACTCATCAATTGAAGCTTCCGGATTCGCAAGCAAATGCAAGCAGGCGTCAACAACCTCATTCAAATTATGGGGCGGGATGTTGGTGGCCATACCCACTGCAATTCCGCCAGAACCGTTGATCAGAAGGTTAGGCAAACGCGTTGGCATTACCAGCGGTTCTTGTTCGCTTCCGTCGTAATTAGGCCCAAAGTCAACCGTTTCCTTGTCCAGATCAGCCAGCAGTTCATGCGCAATTTTGGCCAAACGGATTTCGGTGTAACGCATTGCAGCAGCGTTGTCGCCATCCACAGAGCCAAAATTACCCTGACCGTCAACCAGCAAATGCCGCATGGAAAAGTCCTGGGCCATTCGCACAATCGTGTCATAAACCGACTGGTCACCATGGGGGTGGTATTTGCCAATAACGTCGCCCACAATGCGGGCAGATTTTTTGTACGGTTTGTTCCAGTCGTTGCTCAATTCGTGCATTGCAAACAGCACGCGCCTGTGTACCGGTTTCAACCCATCCCGTGCATCTGGAAGTGCACGGCCCACGATCACGCTCATGGCGTAATCTAGGTAGCTGCGCCGCATTTCTTCTTCAAGGCTGATGGGCAAAGTTTCTTTTGCAAACTGGGTCATATCAAGTTCTTGTTATTCATGGCGTGGGGCTGATGGGCGATCCAGTTACTCACGTTGAGTCATGGATCTCTCTTACATTGTAATTGCCCCTGTTGTATCTCAGACACAACGCAAGCCATTTTTTGCGGTCTCAAGACGCTTTCCTATAGCTGTAGGCCTTGAAGCAGTAAACGATGTGGCACAATTATGATTACGGGATACGAATCATCGTGTAACCGTGAAATTTTTCGCAGCCTTGCTGCAACTTTCTTCTGAGGACAGAAATGAACAGACTAAATAAAATAGCAATGCTGCTCGCATCCGTTGCAATGGCCGGCTCAGCAGTTGCTGCTGGCTCCACAACTGCAAGCGACAACTGGCGCAACAGCCATGGCAATCTGCAGTGGAAAAACGGCGACGGTACTTTGTGCTGGCGTGATGCCAATTGGACTCCCGCTACTGCTGCTCCTGGCTGCGATGGTGCCATTGCTCCTGAAGCTCCCCGTGCTGCACCAGCCTCTGCTCCTGCACCCGCGGCTGCTGCACCAGCTCCTGCACCGGCGCCAGCGCCTGCTCCCGCACCCGCCACAGTTGCAACCAAGGTCACATTCGCAGCCGACGCTTTCTTTGATTTCAACAAGTCAGTTGTCAAGCCAGAAGGCAAAGCAAAACTGGACGACCTGGTTGGCAAGATCAAAGACATCAACCTTGAAGTCATCATCGCCGTTGGTCACACCGACTCTGTTGGGAGCGATGCCTACAATCAGAAGTTGTCTGTGAAGCGTTCAGAAGCTGTCAAGGCATATCTGGTGTCCAAAGGCATCGAGAAGAACCGTGTTTACACCGAAGGCAAGGGCGAGAAGCAGCCAGTTGCAGACAACAAAACTGCTGAAGGTCGCGCTAAAAACCGCCGTGTTGAGATTGAGGTCGTTGGTACCCGTGCCAATAAATAATCCCTCGTGATGAACCATTGAAAACCGCGCTCAGGCGCGGTTTTTTTATGTTCAAACGATAATGCAGTTATGACTATCAAAGATAATTTCGACCCAGTTGAACTCGCCAAATTTTCTGACCTGGCGCATCGTTGGTGGGACAAGGAAAGTGAGTTTCGACCACTTCATCAAATCAATCCATTGCGACTGGGCTGGATGCAAGAGCAGACAGCTTTTAAAGACTGTCAGGTACTTGACGTTGGTTGTGGAGGCGGGATTCTGGCTGACGCAATGGCCCGATCAGGTGCCAATGTTTTGGGCATTGATTTATCCACAAAAGCATTGCGCGTTGCGCAGCTCCATGCACTTGAAGCCCAAACTGAGGGTGTTGAGTATCGGGAGATCAGTGCTGAAGCACTGGCGGTCGAGCAGCCTGCGAGTTTTGATATCGTGACCTGTATGGAAATGCTGGAGCATGTGCCAGATCCAGCGTTGGTTGTGAAAGCTTGTGCGACGCTGGTGAAACCAGGCGGTCACGTTTTTTTCTCGACGATCAATCGCAATGCCAAAGCTTATCTTTTTGCAATTGTTGGAGCCGAGTATGTTTTGAACTTGTTGCCGCGTGGCACACATGATTACGCAAAACTGATCAAGCCAAGTGAGTTGGCAGCTTACTGCCGATCCAGCGAGCTGGACCTGACGCATACCAAAGGTCTTCAATACAACCCGCTGACCAAAAAATACTGGCTGGACAACAACACGTCTGTCAATTACATGTTTGCAACCCGGAAACCAGCGTAATCATTTTATTTTTTGGGCCAATATTCAAATGCTGAAAGCAGTTTTATTTGATCTTGACGGTACATTGATAGACAGTGCGCCGGGGCTTGGTTTTGCTGCCGATTTGATGAGGACAAAGCGAGGACTTCCGTCATTGCCACTTGCTTGTTATCGCCCGCTGGCAGGGGCGGGTGCTCGTGGAATGCTTGCCATTGCTTTGAGTAAAACGGCTACTTCACCTGACTATGATGATTTGAAAGAAGAGTTTTTTTCAACTTATGAATCCTGCATGTTGATGCATTGCGAGCCGTTTTCAGGTGTGCCTGAAGTAATCAACGGTTTGCAGCAACAGCAGTTGAAATGGGGGATCGTTACCAATAAATCAAAGCGGTTCACTTTACCCATCGTTCACGCCATCACCTCTTTTTCTAAAGTCCATGCAGTGGTGAGTGGTGATTCAACGGCTTATACCAAACCGCATCCCGAACCACTTTTTGAAGCCGCCCGACAACTTGGAGTTTTACCTTCAGAGTGCATTTATGTCGGCGATGACAAACGCGATATCGATGCTGCAAAAGCTGCCGGAATGCCTGGTTATGCAGCTTTATGGGGCTACATGGGTGAGCATTCAATTGAAACCTGGGGCGCTGACGGAGTCCTGAAGTCGGCTAAAGACGTATTGGCAATTTGTGCGCATTCAACTTCATGAAGTTTTGTTGAAGTCTTTGCAGAAATTTGCCTGGCTTTTGGTGGCAGGATGGGGAACCAGCAGTTTTGCAGCTGACTGCTGGACAGACGCTGACATTTCTATGCTTGAAAAAACACAAGCCAGCGCGGTCATTTATGTATGGTCTCCCCGCATGGTCCTGTCATTGCTTCATGCCGATGACGTCGCCAATCAGGCCAAGGCAGCAGGACTTCGTTTTATACCCGTGATCGATTCTCGCGTGCTTGAGGAGGAATGGCGGGACGCCCTGAAATCAGCAGAGCGGTCCAGCCTGTCCAAACTTGAACATGCTTCCATTCTTCAAAAAAGCTTGAGCCTTTGTGCATCTCGACTGACTGGGATGGATGCATACCAGCATCTTCCAAGTGTTTTCATGGTTCATTCTGGTCAACTGCAAGCTACGAAGTGGACGGGTGCCATGAACCCGGATGTTTGGGCTCGCGCGTTTTATGCTGGTCTGCGGCAGCAAAAACCAGACTTGACTACAGAACAACCCAGTGTCAAACAAATCTTTGCAAAAGCCCCGATTGACACGGCCAATGCACCCGGGCCTGCGTCTGCGTCAGCATCAGCGTTTAAGTCGTCTCAAGCTGCTGTGCTCAACCCTGTTGCTCCCCAACAGCAGGTTGATGAGGCTTGCGTTGCTGCCAACCAATTTATTTCTTTACCGCCAGATCTGGCAGGCCGTGGTGATGACCAGTCTGTCGCTTTGGGTGCTTATGAACGCATCAGTCCCGACGGCCGATTTGTACTGCGTTCATTTTCTGGCAAACAGCTCAGTGCGGTCAGCCTGATCGAGCTGCCCGGGCCATCGGTGCAAGGAAATCAGTCCACTGCAAAAGTTGTCGCAATCACGCAAACTCCGCTGTCCAACGAGGCTTTTCCAGTTCAGGGAAGCTGGCGATACATCGTGGATACCAATGGGGAGCACTACACATTCAGCGATTTGCTGGCGCGCCAAAAGCTGGCATCGCCACTTTTCAAAGGCGGTATGTCTGGTTTTTACGCAGCAGCAGCAGAAGTTGCAAGCACTTACCCTGCAAGACCTGTTGGTCCAATCCAGATCCGTTCACTGAGTTGGCCCAATCCCGATTCTGCAAGCGATTCAGTGGGCGAAGGCATGTTGACAGCGCGAACAATCACTGTAGATCCCGAAAAAAATCGCTTGCTTGCTGATTCAGGGAGAGCCAATCTGTGTCTGAACCGGTTAGGTATGGATGGCAGTTTGTACTCTTTACCCATGATTTCAGTAGATGGCCAATATTTTGCCGCGTTGCCACAACGTCCTGTTGCCAGTGTCGCAACCATGCGGGTGTTTGGATTTGGCAATGATGGCAAACAGTGCTTGCCTGAACAGCAATTCACCTCACCGTCCGGTAAAGTAACTTTTGGTTTTACACCGGATATTTCGACTGCCAAAGGTCAACTTGCAGACCTGGTTTACGAGTACCGTGGTCAAACCTGGTGGTATGCCTCCCATGCTGCCAAAGCTTTTAATCTCGCACCATGGGATGAACCTTCCCAAGATCCCAAAGCAAGTTATCGTCAAAAAATCATTGCCAGTGCTTTTCCAGGCTTGACCCGGGACGGCCGAGTGATTTACGCGGCAACATGGCAGTTCTGCAGCAACAACACCTGCATTGACCAGGCCGGATACGTCGTCAGTGATCCGTACCAGAGCAACGCTTTTCAGCAGCATTTACTGGCAGGCAAGGCACAACCCGGCAGTGCCAAAGCTGCAAAAAGTTGCATCAGGGTCAATTCAGTGCTGCGCGAGCGGGCAGATTTTGCCAAATTTCATGGTGTTGCACTTCGGTAGCAGCCAGTAACATCGCTTTATTTGTATCAGCAAGACGGTTCAATAGTTTTAACCTTCCTACCCTTGTAAACCAGTACCACCTTACAATCTGTGGTTGGGGCTGCATTGGTTTCGACGTGGGTTCGGTCGCGGTGTGGTGCATGTCGAGCTGAGTGTGCTCGTAAAACTGATTCAAACAAACTAACTGCAAACGACGAACGTTTCGCACTCGCAGCTTAATTGCTTGTGAGCTTTACAACAGCAGGCCGATGGGCTGGGCAAGGGTTTTTTAACGCAAGTTAAAAGGTCCAGGCTGTAAAGATAATTTTATCGGCTGGCAGCTGGCTGGGTACCTTAGCCAGGGGCAAGAAAATAGGGTGCTGGCGTCCTGTGTAGCGTGCGACTGCGCGATACAGGTGGCGAGACTTAAACCAGACCGCTAAACATGTAGATCTGCCCGAAAAAGGCTTGCGGACGGGGGTTCAAATCCCCCCAGCTCCACCAGCACACTGTATAAAGGCCGCTAACAATAACCAGTTAGCGGCCTTTTTTATTGGTAAATCAACGACTTACGTGATTCTAAGGGCTAAGGACGGCTATTGACAGCCAATGCTTACCGGGGGTACAAACGGGGGGAGAATTGACAAAATAGGGAGTATTTTGACCTTGTACCCCCAAAAGTCGTACCCCCACCTGGAGCCGTACCCCCATGCTGACTGATGCCCATTGCCGAAACGCCGTTTGTCCTGCCGATAAAAAACAGGCGCGGTTTGCCGATTCAGGCGGCATGTACTTGCAGGTTAGCCCGGCTGGGTCAAAGCGCTGGTTTTTGAAATATCGACTTGCCGGGGCTGAAAAGCAATTGGCGCTGGGCAGCTACCCAGCCGTGACGCTGACGGCGGCGCGCAAAGCCCGTGATGCTGCAAAACGGCAAAAGTCAGACGGCGTTGACCCGGTGATGCAACGCAAAGCTGAAAAACTCATGGCCAGCCGAACCGATGGCGACACATTTAGCACCGTAGCGCGTGAGTGGTACGCCAAGCAAGCCCCACAGTGGAGCGAAGGCCATGCAGAACGGTCATTGCGGCAGCTAGAGCGTGATCTGTTCCCGTGGATAGGCAATAGGCCCGTGAAGGACATTCACGCCATGGAGCTGCTGGCAGCGCTGCAAAAAGTGGAGGAGCGGGGCGCGGTAGAAACGGCAGACCGGGTTTTGATGCTGGCCCGGCAGGTTTGGGAATATTGGCTACCCACCACCAACAGCACCCAGCGCAATATTACAGAGGGCTTAAAAGCCCGTCTGACACCCTATCGGGGCAAGAACTTTGCTGCCATTGTCGAGCCGGTGCGGTTTGGTGAATTACTCAGAGCCATGAAAGCCTACAAAGGCGGGCCGATTGTGCGATGCGCCTTGCAGCTAGCCCCGCTGCTGTACCAACGCCCTGGTAACCTGAGCATGATGGAATGGGCAGAGCTGGACTTGAACGCCGGACTATGGGTGATACCCAGCATGAAAATGAAGCGCACCAAACAGGAAAAAGAACAAGGCGATGCCCACACCGTGCCACTACCAGCGCAGGCCGTAGCGCTGCTGAAGGGCCTGCAACCGCTTACAGGCCATGGGCGCTATGTGTTCCCTGGAGAGCGAAGCCACGACCGCCCCGTTTCTGACAACTCAGTGCGCAGCGCCTTGTACGCGCTGGGTTTCGGCAAAGAACAAACGTGGCACGGTTTCAGGGCAAGCGCCCGCACCATGCTGGTTGACCAACTTAACCTCGACCCGCTGGCGATTGAAGCCAACTTAGCCCATGCGGTAAAAGACGCAAACGGGCGAAGCTACAACCGCACCCAATACCTGAAGCAGCGGTTTGAGCAGATTCAGCAATGGGCTGATTACCTGGACAAGCTGGCCACGGGCGGTGACGTGATTCAGTTCAAGGCGGCTTGATGTACGGCGTGGGCAAAAGGCTTGCGGGTTGTAAATCAAGGCTTTACAGATTATGATTCTGTCATTCCGGCACAAAGGGCTGGAGGCGTATTTCAAAACCGGGCGCATGAAAGGCATTCAGCCCATACATGCCAACAAGTTGCGTGAGTTGTTGACAGCGTTGAACGTGGCCACCAGCCCCAAAGACTTGGCAAAACCATCGTGGCGTTTGCATAATTTGCAAGGCGACTGCGCTGGGTTTTATGCAGCAACGGTACAAGCCAACTGGCGTTTGACTTTCAGGTTTGAAGGCCAAAACGTGGAGCTGCTGGACTATGTGGACTACCACTGAAAAGATCGATTGTGAAACGACCATGATGATGCACAACCCCGCCCACCCTGGCCAACTTTTAACGGGCTGGCTGTCAGACCTAAGCGTGAGCGTGACGGGCTTTGCCGCCCACCTGGGTATCAGCCGCGTGATGTTGTCGCGTGTGCTGCACTGCCACGCCGCCGTGTCTGCTGATATGGACTTGCGCTTGTCCGAGGCACTGGGCACAAACCCCGGCTACTGGTTGGCACTGCAAACACAGCGTGACTTATGGCAGGCCAAGCAAACGGCTAAAGAACGCAAACGGGTAAAGCGCCTACCTGTTTCTGAAGCCGCTGCAGCGTAACTTTTTAAGCCACGCCTAGCCACGGAGTAATTGCCCGTGGTGAAAACCGGGACACCCTGACCCGGCGGCGGTGGTTTTCTTTTCAGGTGCGAGACAGGGGACGGGATGGACGATGATTTAGACGGCCTCTCTAATACAGAGCTGTGGCTTAAGTGGATTAATTCGCCAGAAGGCAAGGCGAGGGAAAAGATTAATGAGGTACTTACAAATTTAAGCCTTGATCCCGAGATAAACGAATCGCCAATATGTGCAGAGTTTGTTAAGTTAATGCTGAAAATGAGCCCGGCTGATTCTGAAGCCGAAACTATTTTCGACCTTGTTCATTTACTGACACCCTACTTCAACAAACGGCAGGCAAAAAGCGGTGCTAATGCGCTTCACGCCGAAAACCGAAGCATGAAAGCTGACGTGTTCACTTGGCTAGACTCGCAACCAAAGTTTAAAAGTGATGAGGCTGCAGCAAGGGCCGTTATAAAACAGCAACCAATTGCTCACGGAACGGGGCGAGCCTGGTATAAAGAATGGAAAAAGATGCGGTCTGCAAGCACACCTTAACCTCTGCTAGCAGACGGGCTTCACGCCGACGAGTTAAAAAATCATCATTGCCCCCAATCGCTAGCAGCCGCTAGTGAGACCTAAGGGGATACAGCAATGTTGATTTTGAGATTGCCAGAAATTAAGCGGGTTTTGGGACACCGGGCAGACGCTAGCGTTTACAACGCCATCCGAGCAGGGTTATTCACCACCGGTGTTGCCATAGGCCAGCGAGCCAAAGGATGGCCAGACTACGAAGCGCAGGCAATTGCAACGGCGCGGGTTGCTGGCAAGTCAGACGCTGAAATACGCGAACTGGTGCAACGCCTACACGCCAAGCGCACCGACCCAGCCAACGCGCTGGCAGCGGTTTGAAGGGGCTTGCCATGTACAGCACACTAAACCGTCCTAAATTAATAGCTGCTTGCGCCCGTATCTATTGGGCTACAGCGCGATTTATGCTCAAAGTAGCGGTTCTTTTTGCCGCTTCAGTCAGGGGGCTGGTATGAACGACACCCCAGACACTTTGGCTACCGCCCCTAGCCTGGCCAGCCCGGCCCTTGCGAGCGTTATCAATGACCTGGACTACCCAACTGGGCAGCGCAGCGGTAAAGCGTTTGCCACGCTGGTGGCGCGGTTTGCGCTGGCTGGCTACCAACTAAGCCGCACCGACCCCAACGACGGGCCAGTTACCTACTACGCGGCGCGGTATGGGCTGGTGCGCAGCCTGCCTACCCGCGCCGATGCCCAGCAACTTCTGGCCCACCTTGAAGAGCTGGAGGCCGCGCCATGAATATGCTTCAAAGCCCCACCGAGCCGAACAAAGAAACCGAGCCAGACAAAAAGAAGGCCGCCTCTTTTGACAAAAAGGCAGCCCTGCAAGCTATCAATCTTGATTTTAAAGGCACAGCCAGTCGTTCCCAAGCTGCCCGGCTGCTGGAGGCGTTGTCACGCTACCCAGTGACCACGTTTGAGGCCATGCGCTACCTGGACGTGTACCACTGCCCGGCGCGTGTGTTGCAGCTGCGCAAGCAGGGCCACAAAATCACAACGCATTGGCAAACGGTGGTTACCGAGGCGGGCGTTCGCCACCGCGTGGGTTTGTACTTGCTGGACAGCATGGCAGGCCAAGCCAACAGCGGTGGGGTTGCAAGCCATGGGGAGCAATAGACACAAAGGCAGCAAGTACACCGAGAGCTTTACAGGCATTGTTCACAGCGTGTTTGAAGGCCCGGCCTTCACTGCCCTAAGCCCACACGCCTGCAAGTTGCTGCTGGAGCTGGTAGGGCAGTATCGGGGCAATAACAACGGCAATTTAACAGTGGCATGGGCTGTGGTCAGCAGGCGGGGCTGGAAGTCTCGAACCACGCTGTGGCGCTGCAAGGCTGAATTGATAGCCGCCGGGTTGGTGTACGTCACGCGCAAAGGCCATATGCCCAGTACGTGCGAGCTGCTGGCGTTGACCTGGTTTGCATTAGACGTATCGCCCAAGTTTGACCCTGAAGCGCTGGCCTGCTTTAAACCCAAGGCGTACCTGGCCAACACACCGCTGGCCATGCCCACCATCAAAATAAAGCGCGACTGGACACTGTCCAACGGCGGGCGGCCTGCAACTGAGAAACACATTCCTTTGTCCACGGCTGAAACATGCAACGCGCTACAAGTCCACTAGGGAAACAATACAGCCCCGAAAAGCAGGGGTATGGTTTCAGCCGTGGACTTGTAGGCCACTTTTTAAGGGGTTTCATTGTTTCAGCCGTGGACATCTTTATAGAATAGCCATTCTCTGTTTTGTATCTCTGCTGCTTTGCTGACTTGCAATGACCAACGCGGGCCTATTAAAAACATGATTAGCAGAAAACGGCGGCGAGCGCTTACTCAGAATTAAAACGCAAGCACCACGAGGGGGACACGCTGTGATTGATACCGGGGTAGCCCCTGTCAAGGTACTTCCACGCGCAAGGGCTACTACGGGTCGAATCGAGCCTGAAGCCGCGCTAGTCAGTGGGTTTGTTAAATGGTTAACAGTTGGCTTGATGCACAGGGGTGCATGGGCTAGGTTTATAAGGTCGTAAAGCCCGGCAGCGCGGGGTAGGGGGCCTTTGATCTCTGGCACATTGGCAAGCGGTAAACCACACAGTACCTCACGCAGAGAAAAAATTCCCGGTTTGAAAACAATCAAATAATCAGCGAATGATCCGGGGGTATCAATGGCAAGGCGGGGGTACAGACGGGGGTACAAACTGTTCTCTGATTTTCAGAAACCTAGCATTTATGCGGGTTTCAAGCCATCATTCAATTGACCCCAGCCCACCAGCACACTGTATAAAGGCCGCTAACAACAACCAGTTAGCGGCCTTTCCCTCTTTGTAGATTTAACGGTGCTGCGCACTCACATCAGCGCTAATTCGCAGAGCGGTCAACTTAAAAAATCCTCAATCATGCTGGCCAATTGTTCGGGCTGGTCGTGGTGCAGCATGTGGCCGGCGTCGTTGATCTTGGCTACGCGGGCATTTGGGACCAATTTCAAGCGTTCGTGATAGTCGGCCAGGGTGTACCGGCCCTGGTTCCACTTTTCGAGTGAATCTTCTGACGCTTCAACTGCCAGTACTGGAGCCGTGATGCGTTTGTAGATTTCCAGTGTTTCAGGCGCCTGATAAATATTGGCGTTGATGACTTTGTGGCCGGGCGCACCCAGTATTTGCCATTGACCATCTGCATTTTGCCTGGACCAGTGGCTGGCCAGCCAGTTGGCTTTGTCTTCGCTGAGGCGGGGATTGGTTTTCATCAAACGCCTGACAACGCCCGTTACATCGTCATATGCTTTTAAATCCAGCTCGCCCCTGTGCAAACTTTTCAACTGGTCCATCCACTTGGCATATCGGGTGGGTGCCTGGGCAGGCAAACTTGGCGGCAAACCGAAGCCTTCCAGGTTGACAAGCCGCCGGATGCGCTCGGGCCGCACGCCTGCGTAAACCATCGCCACATTGCCGCCCATGCTGTGGCCGACCAGGTCAATGGCTTGATCTTTGGCGTAGTGATCGATCAAAAAATCAAGATCAGCCAAGTAGTCGGGTAGCCAGTAATTGTCAGCATTGCCATCGGTCAAGCCAAAGCCGCGCCAGTCCGGTGCAATGAGGGTGCGATGCTCTGCAAATGCATCACTCAATGCATCGACCATGAATTGATACGACGCAGCGACGTCCATCCAGCCATGCACCATAACCAGCGGAGGCAAAGTTTTGCCAGGCGGTGTGCCTTGCCAGACACGGACGTGATAACTCAAAGAGCGAATGCGGACAAGCTCGCTGCGGGAAGTGCGTTTTTCTTTGTACATTGGCCCCATGATAAAGAAACATCCGGACAAGCGAAGTCAAAACCGTGACCAACCAACAGATGTTTATGCGCAACTGAGTCAAACTTCTACATGGCAGGTTGATGAATATTCAACTTCACCTGAGTCTGTTGTTGCTGCTGGGCACGACATGATGGCAGTAACCAAGCGCTATCAATGATGTAGCTGTATGCGCAGATGATATCGTCGCTCAGGCCACTTTTCATGCCTTGCTTGAATTAAAAACGTAACTGATGCCCTTATCCATGTGCCTATTGGGATAGGCATAAAGCGTGGTGACAGAATGGCTATCGTGATGCCGCAACGATTTTAAATCGCAGTGGCGTACACGACATGGCCACGCGCGATGCATCAAGTTAACTGTAGTAACAGGGGGTAGGGCAGACAATATTTTCAAAGCTGCTGGCTACTGCGTTGCCCCAGCCAAGATTGAAAGCTACCTGTTCAAACACCCGGCAATTGCCAATACTGCGGGGGGGAGCAAACCAGACAAAGCACATGGCATTGTGGCCAAGATATCTATGTAACTTGCTCCTGATTTCGGAGCTGCTAGCGCCCGTATCACATGCGCTATAGCCTCTTTTGATGTCGAAATCACAGCTTAATTTCGATTTTTTCCAAATTAATGCTCGCGCCTTGCAAATATCAATACGCGTAAAAAAAGCACCCGAGGGTGCTTTTTAAAAAAGTCAGCGCAGTTTGTTATTTGGCAGGTGCCAGCTCAGCTACATAAATTTCAATCCGGCGATTTTTGTCGCGCCCCTGCGATGTACCGTTGTCTGCAACTGGCTCGCGCGAGCCACGGCCGTCGGTAATGATCCGGTTGCGGGCCACGCCGCGCCCAACCAGAAAGTCGCGCGCAGCATTTGCACGGTCCACTGACAACGGATTGTTGATACTGTCCGAACCGGTGCTGTCAGTGTGTCCGGTGATGCTGATGTTGGTCTCCGGGTGCTGTATGAGCGTGCTGCCGAACTGATTCAAAATCGGGCCAAAATTAGATTTGATATCAGAGCGGCCCACGTCAAATGAAACGTCGCTGGGGATATCCAGCTTCAGGCGGTTATCTGATGTCTGGGTCACTGCCACGCCGGTGCCAACGGTTGCTTTTTCCATCGCCACTTTTTGGTCCTGCATCTTCTTTGACCAGATGTTGCCACCAACGGCTCCCGCTGCGCCGCCCAACACGGCACCTGTGGCCGCGCCTCTGGAGCCGCCAACGGCTGCGCCCAAGACCGCGCCTGCTACTGCGCCGATGCCTGCGCCCCTGGCAGTGCCTTGCTGGGTTTCAGTCATGTTGGCACAGCCTGACAGCATGGCAATTGCCACGGCGATGCAACTTGCGGATTGGGTGATTGATTTCATAAGATTCTCCTGATGCGGTGGGTAAAAAGACTTGGATGACTGCAAATTTGCAAGTAGAAAGAGTAGTACAAATCAACAGTGTCAGCTTGTAAGGAAATGCCGCAAAAAGTTACATATATTGATGTTTGCAATTCATCAAAGCTCTAAAATGCACTTAAACATCAAACGCATCACTCACATGAAAAGCATACAACTCGGCCAGAGCGACTTGAAAGTAACACCCATTTGTCTGGGCACCATGACATTTGGCGAGCAGGTTGCCGAAACTGACGCGCACAAAATTCTTGACTCGGCCACGGAGCGCGGCATCAACTTCATGGACGCAGCCGAAATGTATTCGGTCCCCGCGCGAGCTGAGACATTTGGGGCCACAGAAGCGATTTTGGGTAACTGGTTTGCTAAAAATCCTTCGGCCAGGAACAAGTGGGTGCTGGCCACCAAAGTTGCTGGCCCGGCGCGTGGTATGCCGTGGATCAGGGGTGGTAGCCCGGACCTCACAGCACAAGACATCGTGGGTGCTTGCGAAGGCAGTTTAAAACGGCTGCAAACGGACGTGATTGATCTGTACCAGATTCACTGGCCGGCGCGCAATGTGCCCATGTTTGGTGCCATGTATTTTGATCCGGCCAATGACAAGGTGGTGTCCAGCATCCACACGCAACTCGAAGCCCTTGGCACACTGGTTAAAGCTGGCAAGGTGCGTGCCATTGGCCTGTCCAATGAAACGCCTTACGGTGTGCATGAATTCGTGAGGCTGGCACAGCAGCATGGCTTGCCTCAAATTGCTGCCGTGCAAAATCCATATTGCCTGATCAACCGCGCCTATGAAAACGGACTGGACGAGACCCTGCACCGCCTGGGCGTGTCGCTGCTGGCTTATTCACCGCTGGGTTTTGGCTTGCTGACTGGCAAATACGATACCCACGGCATCACCCATCCGCAGCATAAGAACACGGGGCGCATGAGCCTGTTTGAAAGCATGCAAAAGCAGCGTTGGGGCAGGCCTGAATCTCTTGCTGCAGCCAAACGCTACAACGCGCTGGCAACTGCCAACGGCATGACCCCGACCCAAATGGCGCTGGCGTTTTGCTACACCAAATGGCAGGTCACCAGCACCATCATCGGCGTGACGTCGGTAGCCCAACTGGATGAAAACATCATCGCCTACGGCACGGTTTTGACTGCCGAAATACTGGCCAAAATTGACCAGATTCGCCTGGATATACGTGACCCTGCGCAGTAACGCCATCAAGAGGCGGCGGCCATGACCCGGCATCAGCATCAGCAACGGCACATCAGTGAAACACCCGCTACCCATTTTTTGAAAATTCACGGCATCGCCTTCACTGAGCATGCCTACGAATACATTGAACATGGCGGAGCCCAGCACAGCGCCCAGGTGCTGGGACTGGACCCATCAACCGTGATCAAAACACTGGTGATGCAGGACCAGGATGCACATCCGCTGCTGGTGCTGATGCATGGCAACCGGCTTGTATCGACCAAAAACCTGGCCCGCCAAATCGGTGCCAAATCAGTGCAGCCCTGCAAGCCCGAAGTTGCCACCAGGCACAGCGGTTACCTGATAGGCGGCACTTCGCCATTTGCCACCCGCAAGTCAATGCCTGTGTACATTGAACAGAGTATTCTTGCGCTGCCTGAAATTGCAATCAACGGCGGCAGACGCGGCTTTCTGATTGGCATTGATCCACAAGTGTGCGTGTCTTTGATGGGCGCAGTGCCAATTCAATGTGCGCTGATTGAATGACAAAAAACGAAAAAAACGAAAAAAACGAAAGAAAGGATTTGACTTGGACTATCTGAATTACGCCTACCCTGTTGCCGCTGTCATTGCCGCATATTTGCTGGGCTCTTTGTCCTTTGCTGTCATTGTCAGCCGGGTGATGGGATTGAAAGATCCGCGCAGCTATGGCAGTCATAACCCGGGTGCAACCAATGTGCTGCGCTCTGGCAGTAAAACGGCCGCTGTGGTCACGCTTTTGCTGGATGCGTTGAAGGGCTGGTTGCCGGTGGTGCTGGTCAAGTGGTTCGGCAAGGATTTTGGGCTGGAAGACGGCACACTGGCTGCGGTTGCTTTTGCAGCTTTTTTGGGCCACCTCTTTCCCTTGTTTTTTGGCTTCAAGGGCGGCAAGGGTGTGGCTACCGCCGCTGGCGCGCTGCTGGGCGTTGACTGGTTGCTCGGACTGGCAACACTGGCAACCTGGCTGATCGTGGCGTGGTTCACGCGATTTTCATCTGCAGCGTCCATGGCCAGCGCTGCTTTTGCGCCGATTTTTTATCTGATGGGCGACAGGGTGGTCTGGTATTCAGAGCGAAGTGTGCTGCTGGCCATTTTCATGATCAGCATGCTGCTGGTGGTCAGGCACAAGGACAACATCAACAAACTGCTCGCTGGGACGGAGTCACGATTGACCTTCGGGAAACCACGCACCAAGTGACTTGGCGCTTGCTTCAATATTTTCGGGTCAGCGTTAACTGGTCGTTGTCACGCAGCATCTGAAAGCGCGATAAAAAACTGTTGCCAAGGAGTATGAAAGGCATGGCTTGAGGCGTCACGACAGCATCAACATCCAGCACCTCGACATCACCCACACGCACAGAATCAAGCTTGATCCTGAAACCCTGAGTCACGCCGTTGGCGGTCGACATCATCACGGGTTGTCCTGCCTTGTAATTCAAACCGGCGCGCTCAGCGTCCATGGCGCTCATGGCCACCGTGGATGCGCCAGTATCGACCATGAACTGAACAGCCCGACCATTGACTTGCCCTGCTGTCATGAAATGGCCGCCACTGCCTGCCGTCATGAAAATCTTGTTGCCCTTGCCGCCATTTGTACCGCTGTTTTTCGCTGCGCTCAGGTGTACCGGTGCGTCACCCAGGCGCACGGTAAATCGCTTTCCTGATTGCTCAATCACTGCCTGGTCATTGCTGGTTGACAGGACTTTTACGCCATCGTGCGTATCGCCTGCAGCAACGGTTTTAGGCGCAGCGCCATTGACCACCAGCAGCGCCCTGTTGCCCAGCATGCCCACTAGCGCAACCGATTGGGCTTGCGCTGTCGGGCAAGTCATCGACAACAGCACCCATAAGGATGGCCACAAATAACGTTGAGCTGATCGGAGCGCCGACACTTTAGTCGCGAAAGTTGTTGAAGCTCAACGGAAAGTCTGCGTTTTCGGACCGGATCAGCGCCATAGCGGCCTGCAGATCGTCACGTTTGCCGCCTGTGACGCGTACCTTGTCTTCCTGAATGGCCCCCTGAACCTTGATTTTGCTGCCCTTGAGCAAAACCTGGATTTTTTTGGCCAGATCACTTTCAATGCCGTTGCGCACTGTGTTTATCTGCTTGACCTTGTCACCGCCAATTTTTGTGGATTTGCCGACGTCCAGAAAGCGCGCATCAACAGCCGCTTTGGTCAGCTTGCTGCGCAAAATATCGTTGATCTGGTCCAGCTGAAAGTCACTGTCGCCAATCAAAATGATTTCCTTGTCTTTCAGTTCAATGGACGCCGATGTGCCCTTGAAATCAAAGCGCGTGCCAATCTCTTTGCCCGTGTTTTCCACGGCGTTTTTGACCTTGACCAGGTCCGCTTCGAGCACAGTGTCAAAAGAAGGCATGATGTAAAAAAAGTTCGGTAAGTAAGAAAAACTGCCACTGCCCCCGTAGTCGTCGTGGTGGGACAATTGTTTGATGTTAGTCGAGAAAAATATTCCCCTCCAGGGGCTCAACAGCTTTGGCATTGTGGCCAAAGCCCTGAGCTTTGTCCGCCTGCAAAGTCTGGCTGATGTTGATGCGCTTTTGGCAGACCCGGTGCGCCACGCCGCCCCCAAATTTATTCTGGGTGGCGGCAGCAACATTGTGCTGACAGGGGACGTCAAGCCCCTGGTGCTGAAAGTGGACATCACTGGCAAGCGATTGGTCAGCCAGACAGAAAAAGCCTGGATTGTGGAAGCCGGTGCGGGCGAGAACTGGCACGATCTGGTCACCTGGACACTGCAAAACGGGTATCCCGGCCTGGAGAATCTGGCGCTGATCCCTGGCAGCGTGGGTGCATCGCCTGTGCAAAATATTGGCGCTTACGGGGTGGAGTTGCAAGACCGTTTTGATTCGCTGGATGCCGTTGACCTGACAACGGGCCAGCGGTTTTCACTGAATGCGGCGCAATGCGCCTTTGGTTATCGCGATTCTGTCTTCAAGCATGTGTCCGATCGTGGATTCGGTCTGGCTGGCAAGGCCCTGATCACACATGTGCGCTTTGCTCTGGCCAAAAACTGGAAGCCGGTGCTGGGCTATGCCGATATCGAGAAAAAGCGTTTGCAGGCCAACATTGAAAATCCGACGGCGCTACAAATTTATGAGTGGGTGTGCGAGATTCGGCGCGCCAAATTGCCAGACTGGCGGGTGCTGGGCAACGCGGGCAGCTTCTTTAAAAATCCGACTGTTAGCAACGAGCAGTGTCTGGACATCATTGAACGCGAACCCAAAATTGTGCATTACGTGCTGGCCGATGGCTCCGTCAAACTGGCTGCTGGCTGGTTGATTGACGCCTGCGGCTGGAAAGGCAAAACCATTGGCAATGCCGGTGTGTACGAACGCCAGGCGCTGGTGCTGGTCAATCGCGGTGGTCAGGCAAACCCGGTGACTGGCGGCGAGGTGATGACGCTGGCCAAGTCGATTCAAACCAGCGTGTACGAGCGATTTGGCATCATGCTGGAGCATGAGCCGGTGGTGGTTTAAAACTATTCAGGGGGCCAGGCGTTCCATCAGCCAGCTACCGTCAGCTTGCAGGACATAACGCAGCCGGTCGTGCAGGCGGCTTCGGCGGCCTTGCCAGAACTGCCAATTGTCCGGCTTCAAGCGATAACCACCCCAATGCGGTGGGCGGGGCGGGTGTTCGCCAAACCTGGCTTTGAACTCTGCCTCGCTGGCTTCCAGCACGGCCCGATTTGGCACCACATCACTTTGCGGACTGGCCCATGCGCCGATGCGGGAACCCAAGGGTCGTGAATGAAAGTAAGCGTCACTTTCTTCTGGCGAAACTTTCTCAACGATGCCTTCAATGCGAACGCTGCGTTCGAGTTCGACCCAATGAAATTGCAGGGCCGCGTACGGATTGCCCGCCATTTCATGGCCTTTTCGGCTTTGATAATTGGTAAACCACACCGGGCCCCTGGCATCCAGCCCCTTGATCAGCACAATGCGGGTTGAAGGCCGCAGGTTACCGCCGACCGTGGCCAGGGTCATTGCGTTGGGCTCTGGCACTTTGGCGGCAATCGCCTCGGCAAGCCACAACTCAAACTGCTTGAGCGGGTCAGCAAATGCCGCTGATTCAACCAGCTCGGCCAGCTCGTAGCTTTTGCGCAAATCAGCAATGTTGTCGGTCGATGTTGTCATGATTGAAGTATAAAGATTGCATGACTGATCCATCGATTGCGCAGCAAATCCCTTCGACAGGTCCTTGCGTCATTGTGCTGGCGGCAGGCCGTGGCGAGCGGTTTATGGCATCGGGCGGCAAGGTACATAAACTGCAGGCCCTTCTGTTAGGCAAGCGCGTGATTGACCATGTGCTGGCTGCCTGCAAAGCCAGTGGATTGGCGTATCACGTGGTGGATGCTGACCCCAGCCGACCTGGTATGGGCGACTCAATTGCAGCAGGCGTGCGGGCCACGGCATCTGCCAGCAGCTGGCTGATACTGCCAGCCGACCTGCCATTGATCACCAGCGACACACTCAAAACCATGGCTTTTGCCCCGCGATGCGCTGCAGTGGTGCCAGTGGTGAACGGCCAGCGGGGTCACCCGGTGCGTTTTGGCTTTGAATGCTTTTCTGAACTTGCCAATTTACAAGGAAATAACGGTGCAGCGCACATAATACGGGCGCTGGCAGCTACTGATTCAGTAGCATTCATACAGCTGGACGATGCAGGCTGCATCACCGACATTGACACGCTGGATGACTTGCTACACGCAGACATGCTGCTCAGGCGTCGATGCGTTTGAGCAAGTCGCCCAGGGCGCGGTCATGGATGCCGACTTCGCGCAAACCGTCGTAGGTCTGCTGGGCATAATCGCGCGTTGTGCCATACCTGCCGCATGCGCCTGCAAATATTTTTTGGTAAGTGCTGTGAGGCAATTGGCCGGTGTGGTCGGGGCTGGTTTTTGACAGCGTAAAAGCCAGCGCAGTCACAACGCCCAATTGCGTCTTGCACTGCAGCCAGCGCGGGTCATAGACAGCGTTGGGCATTTCGCGTTCCCACAGTGGCTCAAGAGCCGCGGCAACCTGGGCGCGCGGAATGCGAAACACCATGCCTTTGCAGCACCCCCCCGGGAGCAAGCCAAACACCAGACCCGGCTGCTCGGGCGTGCCGCGGTTGTAGGTGCTCCACATTTTCAAAGCCCGGTGATAACCGTGCGCCAGGGCAAAGCGCTTTTCAGCAAAGGCAAACTCTGGCCGCCAGATCAGGGACGCGTAGCCAAACACCCACATGTCTGTTTTGCCGCCCCATTGCACTTTGATGGCCTCGAGCGAGGGGCCGGCGTCTGGCTCCGATGTGGTCTTTGAATCAGCAGGGTTTCGTTTCGGCGACATGGCAGCCAGACTTTACAATAACACCAGTTTTTCAAGCCGATTTTCCAAAGAAAGTAAAAGCAATGTCTTCTCAAGATGATGACCAGCAAGGTTTGGTGTTGTGGGTGGTGTTTGGTCTGGTGGCGCTGGTGATATCTCTGGTGGTGGGCGTCAGCGTATACCAGCGCGGCAAAATGTCATCGCCAAAAACGGCAGTGGCAGGGCAGGCAGCAGCGACTGCTGAACCTGTCGCACCATCCGTATCAACGGCATCAACGGCATCAACACCTTTAATTGCGCCAGCCGGCATGCCGGCTGTTGACAGCCTGGCGGTGTCTGACGCGGCCAGCGTTAAAGTTGAAAATGGTGTGGTCAAGTTCTACTTTGCGTCTGGCAAGACCGAGCTGGCGGTGGGCGCCAACGACGCGCTGACTGAAGCTGTCAAGGCGGTAAAAGCGGGTAAAAAACTGGTGATTTCGGGCTTTCACGATGCAACAGGCAGCCCAGTTAAAAATGCAGAAATCGCCAGGCTGCGCGCTTTTGCTGTGCGGGATGTGTTGAAAACAGCTGGTGTTCCAGAAGGCAGTATCGAGCTGAAAAAGCCTGAACAGCTCAACGCAGCTGGCAGCAACGCCGAGGCCCGGCGCGTTGAAGTAACGATGCAGTAAAGCAGCACGCTGCCAGGTACGGCGAATGCGGTGCATGGGTTGGTGCCCTGGTTTGGTACCCAACTGGTAACTTGGACTACGCCAAAACCCGGCCAGGCCAGTTACCATTCAGCTTGTAATTTAGTTACTTAACTTTTTTGGTTAATGAATGACTTAATTTTGAAAAGAGCTGATGATGGTTTACCCAAATTTACACCCTGAAGTGGCCCGCGTGACGGCACGCATTGTTGATCGCAGCCTGCAGCGGCGCAGTGCTTATCTGGCGCTGATCAGCCAGACAGCCACCCGGGCCAGGAGCGTTGACCGCATGGGTTGCGCAAACCTGGCGCATGCGGTAGCCGGAGCGCCCAAGGACGACCGCTTCAAAATCATTGCCGAGCATGTGCCCAACATCGGCATCGTGACCGCTTACAACGACATGCTGTCTGCGCACACGCCGCTGCTCACGTACCCGGACATCATCAAGGCTGAAGCCCGCAAGCACAATGCAACGGCGCAGGTTGCAGGCGGCGTGCCCGCCATGTGCGACGGCGTTACGCAAGGCACCGCGGGCATGGAGCTCAGCCTGTTCAGCCGTGATGTGATTGCCATGTCCACTGCTGTGGCACTGTCGCACGACATGTTTGATGCCGCGCTGGTGCTGGGTGTGTGTGACAAGATCGTGCCGGGCTTGCTGATTGGGGCGCTGCATTTTGGGCATTTGCCTACTGTGTTTGTGCCCGCCGGGCCCATGCCATCGGGCATCTCCAACAAGGAAAAAGCCAAAACCCGCGAGCTGGCAGCGCAAGGTCTGGTTGGGCGTGCGGAGCTGCTGGCCTCAGAGATGGGGTCCTATCACGCTGCGGGCACCTGCACTTTTTACGGCACGGCCAACAGCAACCAGATGCTGATGGAAGCGATGGGCCTGCATGTGCCGGGCACGGCATTTGTGCAACCCGGCAACGACCTGCGCGATGAGCTGACGCGGGAAGCCGCCCGCACGGTGCTGGGCATCGTCAAGTCAAAACGATACGCGCCCATTGGCCGCATTGTCGATGAGCGGGCCATTGTCAATGCCATGGTGGCGCTGCTGGCCACTGGCGGCTCGACCAACCACCTGATTCACTGGGTGGCTGTTGCCCATTCGGCGGGCATCACGATCAACTGGAATGATTTTTCAGATTTGTCTGATGTGGTGCCAACGCTGACGCATGTCTACCCGAACGGCAGTGCAGATGTGAACCAGTTTCAGGCTGCAGGCGGCCCCGGGCTGGTCATTCATGAACTGCTGGGTGCTGGCCTGATGCATGCCGATGTGTTGACAGTACGCCAGGGCGGAATCAGCGAATTCACGCGGGTGCCATTCATGCAGGGCGCGGCACTGGCCTGGGCAGATACCGGTGAGTCCAAAGACAGCACCATTGTGCGCAGTGCTGCCAACCCCTTCAGTGCCAGCGGCGGCCTGAAACTGTTGCAGGGCAACTTGGGGCGAAGCGTCATCAAGGTGTCCAGCGTGCCTGAAAACTGCCTTGTCATCGAGGCGCCCGCGCGCGTGTTTGACTCGCAGCAAAGCCTAATTGACGCATTCGATGCGGGTGAACTGGAATGTGATGTGGTCTGCGTGGTGCGCTGGCAGGGCCCGCAGGCCAATGGCATGCCGGAGTTGCACAAGCTCACGCCGCCACTGGCTGTGTTGCAGGGCCGGGGCTTCAAAGTTGCGCTCGTGACCGATGGCCGCATGAGCGGCGCATCAGGCCGGGTGCCTGCTGCCATTCATGTGTCTCCTGAAGCAGCAGCCGGCGGCCCGCTGGCCAAAGTGCGCGATGGTGATGTGCTGCGGCTTGACGCGCTGACGGGTGAGTTGAATGTGTTGTTGCCGGATGACCAATGGGCGGCACGACCTGTCGCCACCTTGCCAGAAGCGTTAAAAATTTCAGACAGCCACGGCCTGGGCCGAGAGCTGTTTGCCCACATGCGCCGCAATGCATCAACCGCTGAAGAAGGTGCCCTGACATGGATGTGAATCTTGATATTTCTGGCGGGCTGACGGCTTTGCAGGTGATGCAGGATGCGCCTGTGATTCCGGTCATTGTGCTGACCGATGTGGCCCAGGCCATTGACATGGCCAAAGCGCTGGTGGCAGGCGGCATCCGCATGCTGGAAGTCACGCTGCGCACGCCGCAGGCCTTGAGCTGCATTGAAGCCATCGCACGCCATGTGCCTGAAGCTGTGGTGGGCGCAGGTACCGTGCGCAACGCTGCTGATGCCCAGGCCAGCGCAATGGCGGGCGCCCGTTTTATTGTCAGCCCGGGCTACACAAATGCGCTGGGCCAAGCCTGTCGTGATTTGAACTTGCCACTTTTGCCTGGTGTGGCAACGGGCAGCGAGATCATGATGGCTGCAGCCGATGGTTTGCATGAATTGAAGTTCTTCCCGGCCATGCAGGCGGGCGGGCCGGCCATGCTGAAAGCCTGGAGCGGGCCTTTTGGCGATGTGCGGTTTTGCCCCACAGGCGGTGTTACGGCTGCCAACGCCTTGGACTTTTTGTCGCTGCCCAATGTGGTGTGCGTCGGGGGCTCGTGGCTCACGCCACCCGATGCCCTGGCCCGAGGTAACTGGGCGCAAATCACAGCGCTGGCTTTTCAGGCCGGTCGTCTGACAAGCAGGGCAAATTGAGGATTTTCCTGATATTTAACAGACTAATAAGCCAGTAGCCCTTGTAAAACGGGCGCTGGCAGCTCCTGTTATGGGAGCATTGTCACGTTAATTGTGCAGGCCACATGCACTTGTCCAATCAGCGAAGTCCGGCCCCGGCCAGGTCTTGCTTGCGCTGAATCAGCTCAATCTTGTAGCCGTCCGGGTCTGTGACAAAAGCAATGATGGTGGTGCCGCCCTTGACCGGGCCTGCGTCCCGTGTCACGTGGCCTCCAGCTGCCCTGATTTTGTCAACAGCCAGAGCCGCATCTGGAACACCCAGTGCAATGTGCCCATAAGCGGTGCCCATGTCGTAACTTTCCACGCCGTGGTTATAGGTCAGCTCAATCTCGGACTGCGCCGGATTGCCCTCGTAACCGACAAAGGCCAGCGAGTATTTGTATTCCGGATTTTCAGACCGCCGCAGCAGTTGCATGCCCAGGACCTGGGTATAAAAATCAATAGAGCGCTGAAGGTTGCCAACGCGAAGCATGGTGTGTAGGAGGCGCATGTGCTCATTATCTGGCAACGCTTCCAATTTATTGAAACCGGTGATTTTTGACATCACAAAGGAAAATACAATCATGAGGCAGGAAAACAAAAACGACACGTAAATTCATGCCAGGCATTTCCAGCTCATCAGACAACCCGGCTTTGTGGCTGGGTAACACGCCGCTGCTGGATCTGGAAAATTCAAAGCTCCGGCTGCGGGCTATGCGCATCACCCAGCTGGCCACAAACGACATTCAAAAAGCTGTTCGCATCCACGACTACATCAAGTCCCTGCCATTTGGCTGTCCAACGTCTGGCGGACACACAGGCGCTGCCGCTGTGCTCAAAAGCGGGCTGGGCGATTGCCATTCCAAGGGCACGCTGTTCGTTGGCCTGCTTCGCTCTTCGGACATCGCTGCCCGCTTGCGATTTGTCAGTTTGCCAGGCGATTTTTTGCGCGGCATCCTGGATCTGAAGGGCTCCAGCATCACACACGCGATTGGCGAGGTGTACCTCAACGAGCAGTGGGTTCAGTCAGACACCTACGTGACCGATGACTTGCTGGAATCGTGCGCATTGGCAAAACTGGCGCTTGAAGGCCAAAAGCTCGGTTACGGCATCCATGCGCAGGGTCGCCGCTTTTGGAGCGGGCTGCACTCAGCGCATGGTCAGTATGCCGACGAGGACCCTGCCAGCATGCCATTGATTGATTTTGGGGTTGCGCATGACCCTGAATGTTTTTACGCCAACAAGCCGCGCCTGCTCGACCAGAACAGCTGGCTGACGCGCGCCAAGTGGTCGATTGCGGCACGGCTGATCAACCGGCGCACCCGGCAATTGCGCTTGCAAAACACTGCGGGCGGTTCATCAACTTGATGCATTGAACGTTTTGCAACCTTGCAACTTTCAACTGGACTGCCCGCAACCTGCCACGCAAGCAAAAGCCAGCGCTGTCAAACGGTGTAGTTCAGCGCCATTCGCCCACCGTCCACCACCACAATTTCTCCCGTCATGTAGCTGGCTGCATCACTGGCCAAAAACGCCACAACATCGGCAATCTCGCCAGGCTCACCCAGGCGTTTCAAAGGTGTGCGGCTGATGATTTTTGCTCGGGCGGCCTCACTGGTCAGCACGGCTTTGGCAGCCAGCTCGGTGGCAATGGTGCCGGGTGCAACGGCATTGACCCGAATGGCCTTGTCAGCCAGGCTCAATGCCATCACGCGGGTCAATTGGTTGATGCCGCCCTTGCTGACGTTGTAACTGGCAATGTTGGGGATGGCCAGCGTGCCGTTGACCGAGCTCATGTTGACGATGCTGCCGCCGCCGGTCTTGGCCATTTCGCAAGCCACGGCCTGACCCACCAGAAACGCGCCCTTCAGGTTGACCCGCAAGACTTCATCAAAGTCAGCTTCCGTGACTTCCAGGAAATCAGCAGACTTGAAAATGCCCGCGTTGTTGACCAGCACATCAATGCGGCCGTGCCGGGCCATGGTGTGTGCCACCAGCGCATCAACCTGAGCCTTGTCGCCAACATCGCAATTCACATAAGCAGCACCAAGCGCCTTTGCCAGCGCATGGCCATTGACGTCGTCGATGTCGGCCAGCACCAGGTGCGCACCTTCCCGTGCCAACCGCTCTGCGCACGCCTGCCCAATTCCGCTTGCACCACCCGTCACAATGCACACCCGGTCCTTCAGGTCAAAGCAGATATTGGAATTGGTTGTGTACATAAAATTGATCTGTAGCTCATATATTTGGGGCGCTAACAGCTATCAACATCATAGCGTCAGCGTTGATTGCAAAGTTTTGTATTTGAAGCGGGAATCCGCAAGCATCATTTTTCTTTTGACCTCTCGGGGGCAGGCGCTGACTTTTTGGCCCGGCAGGCGTCTGAACAGTACTTCACGTCAGCCCAGTTTTTTGCCCAGCTTTTGCGCCAGGTCATTTCCCGGCCGCAAGTCACGCATATTTTGCTGGGCAGGCCAGCTTTGTTACCTTTGAAACCTGATTTTGACGGCATGGTCTTGGGCCCTGTTCTGCGCCTTCAATTGAGCGTGTTGTGGTAATAATGCGTATCAGTGCGGTAGTAACCCCGCCGCAGCTCCATTGGCACATTCTGGTAGGTGTAGGCAATGCGCTCCACACATAACAAGGGCGTTCCTTGCTCTACTTTCAATAGCTGCTCGCGCCCGTCATTTGCCGCTACAGCGCGTATTTTTTCGTCAGCACGGACCATCGGCATGTTGAATTCAGATTCAAACATGGCGTACATGGGCCCGTCGTAGCTGGCCATGCGCTGGGCTGTCAGGCCCTTGAAAGGCGCTGCCGGAAGCCAGATGTCTTCAACAATTGTCGGTATGCCGGCAAAGCTCAAAACCCGCCTCGCCTGCAGCACCGCGTCGCCACTGCGCAGCCCCAGGGCTCTGGCAACGTCGGCACTTGCGCGACTTTTGTGGCAGTCGATGATGGTGCGTTGGGCCGGCCCCTCGCTGCCAGGCGGGCCGTTGTCAGGCACGAGTTTTAAAAACCTGAACTGCACATGCTGCGCTGCATGCGTGGCAACAAAAGTGCCTTTTCCCTGCCGCCGCACCACCAGGTTGTCGCCAGCCAGCTCATCGATGGCTTTGCGCACGGTGCCCTGACTCACGCGGTAACGAGTGGCCAGATCCATTTCCGACGGGATGGACTCGCCTGGCTTCCATTCACCGGACTGCAAGCTTTTCAAAATAAGATTTTTGATCTGGCTGTACAGCGGGCTGAACGCAGGCGATGCTGCGGTTATTTCTGCAACTGAAGAAGGCGATGTACGGCTGGCCGCCAATGGATCGGCAGCAGCAATGTGGGGTGCAGAGGGCGCAGTAAATGCAGTTTTGGCAGCCATGGCAATCATGTGTTTGTCGATGGATCTTATCTTATATAAGACATAAGACAAATTGATAATACTGACTTTTTGGCGCTAAAATCAGGGCTGAAGCCACCTAAAATTTCAAGAATATATTCTTGAAAATATTCACAGCCACCCGACTATTACCCGACTATTACCCGCCTATTACCCGCTCCTTACCCGCTCATTAACTTCTGGAAAGCTCACCCATCATGATGAAACCCCCCGTTCGTGTTGCTGTTACCGGCGCTGCAGGCCAAATCGGTTACGCGCTGCTGTTTCGCATTGCTTCTGGCGAAATGCTGGGCAAAGACCAACCTGTCATTTTGCAGTTGCTTGAAGTCCCAGTTGAGGGCCCGCAAAAAGCCTTGAAGGGCGTGATGATGGAGCTTGACGACTGCGCCTTCCCGCTGCTGGTGGGCATGGAGGCGCACAGCGACCCGATGACGGCTTTTAAAAACACCGACTATGCGCTGTTGGTGGGCTCTCGCCCACGCGGCCCGGGCATGGAGCGCGCCGAACTGCTGGCTGTCAATGGTGCGATTTTTATTGCACAGGGTAAAGCGCTCAATGCTGTCGCAAGCCGAAACGTGAAAGTGCTGGTGGTGGGCAATCCGGCCAACACCAACGCCTGGATCGCGATGAAAAGCGCACCTGATCTGCCGCGCAAAAACTTCACCGCCATGCTGCGCCTGGACCACAACCGCGCGGCCAGTCAGGTCGCAGCCAAAACCGGAAAGGCCGTGGCTGACATTGAAAAACTCTGCGTGTGGGGCAACCATTCGCCCACCATGTACGCTGACTACCGCTTTGCGACCATAAAAGGCGAGAGCGTGGCTGCCATGATCAATGACCAGGACTGGAATGCCAACACTTTCTTGCCTACAGTAGGCAAGCGCGGCGCTGCAATCATTGAAGCGCGTGGCGTGTCGTCTGCTGCATCTGCAGCCAACGCAGCCATTGACCACATGCGCGACTGGGCACTCGGCACCCATGGCAAATGGGTCACCATGGGCATTGCATCCGGCGGCCAGTACGGCATACCGGAAGGCACCATGTTTGGCTTTCCAGTCACGTGCGAAGGCGGCGACTACAAGCTGGTGGAAGGCCTGGCAATTGATGCATTCAGCCAGGAACGCATCACCAAAACGCTGGACGAGCTGAAAGGCGAGCAGGACGGCGTCAAGCATCTGCTTTAAATGATCCACCCCAGAGACATCCTCCTGGGTCCCCAGGCTGCAACCGGAATGCTTCCGGTTTGCGACCATTACAGCGGCGTTGAAACGCGTATGCGCAAGAGCCTGCAGCTGCAGGCTGACATGACCGATGAATTCGGCAGCTGCGTTTTTGACGTGACGCTGGACTGTGAAGATGGCGCGCCCGTCGGCGGTGAGGCTGACCACGCCGAGATGATTGTCCAGTTGCTCGACCACAGTGCCCAAGCACCCGATGCGATTGCAAAGCGCCGCGTGGGTGTGCGTGTGCATGCGGTGGACCACCCCCACTTTCTGGCTGATCTGGACATTATTTTGAAGCAGGCAGGCCAGTGCCTGGCCTATGTCACGGTGCCCAAGGTAGACACGCCGGCTGATGTCAAGCGCGTTGTTGATGCCCTTGACCAGGAGCATGCCACCACGCTGCCGCTGCACGTGCTGATTGAGTCTGCGCTGGGTGTGCGCAATGCATTTGACATTGCCGCGCATCCGCGGGTGGAGTCGCTCAGCTTTGGGCTGATGGACTTTGTGTCCAGCCACGGCGGGGCCATACCTGCAAGCGGCATGTCCAGTCAGGGGCAGTTCACGCATCCGCTGGTTGTGCGAGCCAAACTTGACATTGCCAGTGCCTGTCATGCCAGCGGCAAGACGCCATCGCACTGCGTGGTCACTGAATTTAAAAATCCGGTTGCGATGGCAGATGCTGCCCGCCAGGCATTTCAGGAATTCGGCTACATCCGCATGTGGAGCATTCATCCAGACCAGATACGCCCGATCCTCACTGCCTTCATGCCGGAGGCGGGCGAGATTGAGCTTGCTTCGCAAATCATAGCTGCTGGCGCCCGAAACGATTGGGCTCCCGTCAGTTTTAAAGGTCAATTACACGACCGCGCCAGTTACCGCTACTACTGGCAGGTGCTGGAGCGCGCGCACCGGGCAGGCGGCGCGATGCCGCCTGAATCTCAAACTTTTTTTTAGGAACATCATGAAATCTGTTTTTCTTGCATCACTTCATGCATCACTGCATGCATCACTTTTCGCATCGTTTTTTCTGGCGACACCGGCCCTTGTTGTTGCGCAGGCAACACCGGCGACAACACCTGCTGCTGCGGCAAAAAAACCGTCCAAAGCCGACGTAGCCAAATCACCGGCAGCGGTGCGGCGATCTGCGTTGAAGGCCGTAGAAGAAGTCACGCCGATTGATGAAGATCCGAACATCAAGCTCACGCCCGAGGACATCGAGATCGCCAAGCGCGTTTTTGTTGGCACCATTGCCTGCGAGTTGGGCAACTCGGTCACCATCACCGCCAACGTGCGACGCCCCGGATTTTTTGTTGTCCAGACCAAAGGTTCACGCTTTGCCATGCACCCGGTTGAAAGCCGCACGGGTGCCATTCGCCTGGAAGACCCAAAGCGCGGCGCGATGTGGCTGCAGCTGGGCAATAAATCCATGTTGATGAGCCAAAAACTGGGTCAGCGCCTGGCCGATGAATGCATGAGCCCGGAGCAGCTCACACTGGCTGACGAGCTGAAAAAAAATCCACCCCCTGGCTTGCTTGATGCGCCGCAGGCGCCGGCTGCAACCCGATAATTAATCGACCTTCAGGAGAAAACATGGCATCCGATTTCCTTCAAACCTATCGCAATCATGCTCTGGAGCGATCAACACTGGGCATTCCACCCCTGCCGTTGTCAGCTGCGCAAACAGCCGACGTGATTGAGCTGCTGAAAGTACCGCCCCAAGGTGAAGAATCTTTCCTGGTCGAGCTCATCACGCACCGCGTGCCCGCAGGCGTAGACAATGCCGCAAAGGTCAAAGCCAGCTATCTGGCTGCTGTGGCGCACGGCACTGAAAAATGTACGTTGATCTCGCGCGAGCACGCGGCGCAACTTTTGGGCACCATGCTGGGCGGCTACAACATCAGCCCGATGATTGCGCTGCTGGATGATCTTGAGCCCAGCGTGGCTACACAAGCCGCTGCGGGCCTGAAAAACACACTGCTGATGTTTGACCAGTTTCATGACGTCAAAGAAAAAGCCGACAAGGGCAACACCTATGCCAGGGGTGTCATGCAGAGCTGGGCCAACGCAGAGTGGTTCACCAGCCGGCCCGCTGTACCGGAGTCCATCATGCTGACCGTGTTCAAAGTCGCAGGCGAGATCAATACCGACGACTTGTCGCCGGCACCTGATGCCTGGAGCCGCCCCGACATTCCGCTGCACGCGCTTGCGATGCATAAAAATCCGCGCCCAGGCCAACCACCAGAATCAGCACCGGAAGAAGAAGGCAAGCGCGGTCCGGTCAACTTCATTGATTCACTCAAGGCCAAAGGCCATCTGGTCGCCTATGTGGGCGATGTGGTCGGCACAGGTTCATCGCGCAAGTCTGCCACCAACTCGGTGCTGTGGTTCACCGGACAAGACATTCCGTTTGTTCCCAACAAGCGTTTCGGCGGCGTGTGTCTGGGCGCAAAAATCGCGCCGATTTTTTACAACACCATGGAAGACTCTGGTGCCTTGCCGATTGAGCTGGACGTGAGCCAGATGGCAATGGGTGACGTGATTGAACTGCGCCCGTATGACGGCAAGGCTCTGAAAGACGGCAAAGTCATTGCCGAATTTAAATTGAAAAGCGAGGTGCTGTTTGACGAAGTTCGCGCTGGTGGCCGCATTCCACTCATCGTTGGTCGCGGCTTGACAGCCAAAGCGCGCTTTGCGCTTGGCTTGCCTGCATCAACCCAGTTCCGCTTGCCGCAGGACCCGCTCGACAATGGCCGTGGCTACACGCTGGCACAAAAGATGGTTGGACGCGCAGTTGGACTTCCTGAAGGTCAGGGCGTTCGCCCCGGCACCTACTGCGAACCCAAAATGACGTCGGTCGGCTCACAAGACACCACTGGCCCCATGACCCGCGACGAACTCAAAGACCTGGCCTGCCTGGGCTTCAGCGCAGACCTGGTCATGCAATCGTTTTGCCACACCGCCGCATACCCCAAGCCAGTGGATGTGAAGATGCACCACGAGTTGCCAGAATTTATCAGCACACGCGGCGGTATTCCGCTGCGTCCGGGTGACGGCATCATTCATAGCTGGCTGAACCGAATGTTATTGCCCGATACCGTTGGGACCGGCGGTGACAGCCACACGCGTTTCCCAATTGGCATCAGCTTTCCGGCTGGCTCGGGCCTGGTGGCTTTCGGTGCCGCCACTGGCGTCATGCCACTGGACATGCCTGAGTCAGTGCTGGTGCGCTTCAAGGGCACGATGCAGAGTGGCATCACGCTGCGTGATCTGGTCAATGCCATTCCGCTTTATGCCATCAAGGCTGGTTTGCTGACCGTGGCCAAGCAGGGCAAGGTCAATGTTTTCTCGGGCCGCATTCTTGAGATTGAAGGCCTGCCAGACCTCAAAGTCGAGCAGGCGTTTGAACTCAGCGACGCATCAGCCGAACGTTCAGCCGGTGGCTGCACCGTGCACCTGAACAAAGAACCGATCATTGAGTACATCAACAGCAATATCACCATGCTGAAATGGATGATCGCCACGGGTTATTCAGATGTGCGCACCATCAAACGCCGCATCGCCGCCATGCAGGCCTGGCTGGCTGATCCGCAGTTGCTCAAAGGCGATGCTGATGCCGAATACGCTGCTGTGATTGAGATCGACCTGGCCGATATCCATGAACCAATTGTCGCCTGCCCAAACGATCCGGACGATGTGAAAACTCTCAGCGACGTAGCAGGCAGCAAGATTGACGAAGTGTTTATCGGCAGCTGCATGACCAACATTGGCCATTTCCGCGCTGCGTCAAAACTGCTTGAAAACAAGCGTGACATTCCGGTCAAACTGTGGATGGCTCCACCCACCAAAATGGACGCCAAGCAGTTGAGCGAAGAAGGCCATTACGGCGTGTTGGGCAGCGCAGGTGCCCGCATGGAAATGCCAGGCTGCAGCTTGTGTATGGGCAACCAGGCGCAGGTCAAAGAAGGCGCCACGGTGTTCTCTACATCAACACGCAACTTCCCGAACCGTCTGGGCAAAAACTCCAACGTGTATCTGGGTTCCGCTGAACTGGCAGCGATTTGCGCCAAGCTGGGCCGCATCCCCACCAGGGCTGAATACATGGCTGATATGGGCGTGCTGACGGCCTCAAGTTCAACGGTGTACCAATACCTGAACTTTGACAAAGTGGCAGACTATACCGAGTTGGCTGACACAGTGACAGAGGCCTTTTCAGGCTGACCGCAAAGTTTGCCAGGATGTTTGTAAAGAGCGGCCTCAGAGCCGCTTTTTATTTGTGACACGATTTTGATGGCCGAAGAACCAGTTACCCAAGGATTTCGAAACATTGAAGAAAATCACAGAATGCCTCTCAAGCAACCGTGAACGACACCCAGTCACCAGTGTCAAGTCAGATTCATTTCCTTGTGCTCGCCCATGTTTTGAGGTGTCTTGCCCGTCATGGCCGCCTTGGCCATCATCGCGAGCTGGACCATCTTGCTTTCCTTGACATCCCAGTATTCAGCATGGCCAATGTCGATCTTCAGCAAAGCCATGTTGGGGTCGGTTGCACCCCCGGGAAACCAGGCCTTTGCAAACGGTGTGAACAGATCATCTTTTTTGGTCTGGTCTTCAACAATTGCTGCTTTGCCTGACACGGACACATAGCAGTCATTGCCCGGGTGGGCATAGGCCACATTGACCTGTGCGTCCTCAACAACGCATGCGGCAATTTCACTTTTGCGCGAGATGAAAAAGTAAAGCGCGACGCCCCGGTCTTCGGCCTTGTTTTGCGTTGTCAGCGGAGCGCTGTGCAGCTGTCCGTCAGACCGCCTGTGTACCAGCATGCCAAATTTGATGTCCTTGATCAATGTCCACAAGGTGTTTTCAATGGTTTGGTCTGTCATGGGAATACTTTCATCGGTGTACAAAACACTATGTTATGGACTCACCGAATCAGGCAACATCAGAAATACACCAGCTGCGCTGTCAGCGGGCAACTACAAACGCAGCACCTTGCCAGGCTGCCTGCCAGAATAGGGCATCTGTATCACGCCCAGGAGTTAACCGTGGCCCAACAAAAATCTGCCAGCACCGTCGAAAACTTCAAGACAGAGTCTGGCAAATCCGGTAAGTTTTATTCGCTCCCGGCGTTGGCCAGGCAGTTTCCCAACGTTACCCGCTTGCCCGTGTCACTGCGCATTGTGCTGGAATCGGTTTTGCGCAATCACGACGGCAAACGGATTACTGAACAGCACATTGCCGAGCTGGCCAACTGGCAACCCAATGCACCGCGTACCCAGGAAATCCCGTTTGTGGTGGCGCGCGTGGTGTTGCAGGACTTCACGGGTATCCCGCTGCTGGCAGACCTGGCCGCCATGCGCAGCGTCGCGTCCAGGCTGGGCAAGGACCCCAAACGCATTGAGCCGCTGGTGCCGGTTGATCTGGTGGTTGACCATTCCATCATGGTGGACTCCTACGGCAAAAAAAATTCGCTTGACCTGAACATGAAACTGGAGTTTCAGCGCAACAACGAACGTTACCAATTCATGAAATGGGGCATGCAGGCTTTCAGCACTTTTGGCGTGGTGCCGCCGGGTTTTGGCATCGTGCACCAGGTCAATCTTGAGTTTTTGGCGCGCGGCGTACATATCACTGACGACGATTTGTACTACCCCGATACATTGGTCGGTACTGACAGCCACACCACCATGATCAACGGCATTGGCGTGGTGGCGTGGGGTGTTGGCGGCATTGAAGCGGAAGCTGCCATGCTGGGCCAGCCGGTGTACTTTTTGGCACCAGATGTGGTGGGCTTTGAGCTGACCGGTACACTGCGCGGCGGCGTGACTGCCACCGACCTGGTGCTGCGCGTCACCGAGCTGCTGCGCCAGACAAAAGTTGTGGGCAAATTTGTTGAATTTTTTGGCGACGGGACACGGTCCCTGAGCGTGCTGGAGCGCGCCACCATTGGCAATATGGCGCCTGAATATGGCGCCACGATGGGGTTCTTCCCGGTCGATGACAAGACGCTTGAATACTTTGAAGGCACAGGCCGGTCAAAGTCCGAAATTGAAGCGCTGGCGGCTTACTTCAAGGCACAAGGCATGTTTGGTGTGGCCAATGCGGGTGAGATTGATTATTCGCAAGTTGTCACGCTGGATTTGGGCGATGTCACGCCCAGCGTGGCCGGCCCCAAGCGGCCACAAGACCGCATTGAGCTGGGCAATGTGTCCCGCCAGTTCAAGTCCCTGTACAGCCAGCCAATTGCAGAAAACGGATTCAATCAGCCCGCCGCCATGCTGGGCACCCGACATCAGGTCAGGCACACCGACAACGGCAGGCAGGACACGCTGCCATCGGCACCGCCCACGCCGGCTGGCGCGCCGCGCATGGTCAACAAGATGGAAGCCAACCGGCCGACACTGGCGCTGGCCCGCAGTACAGGAACTTTGCAAGCCATAACCAGCAGTACGCCACTGGCTTCCATGAAGGGCATTTCAATTGGCAATGGCGATGTGCTGATTGCAGCGATCACCAGTTGCACCAACACGTCCAATGCAGGTGTCATGCTCGCCGCAGGACTGCTGGCCAAAAAAGCAGTCGAGGCAGGCCTCAAAGTACAACCGCACATCAAAACTTCTCTGGCGCCCGGTTCCCGCATCGTGACTGAATATTTGACCTCGACCGGCTTGATGCCTTACCTTGAAAAGCTTGGTTTTTCATTGGTAGGCTACGGCTGCACGACATGCATCGGCAACGCAGGCGACCTGACACCCGAGATCAACGAAGCGATTGCCAAAAGCGACCTGGTGTGCGCAGCAGTGTTGTCAGGCAATCGCAATTTTGAAGCGCGGATTCACCCCAACCTCAAAGCCAATTTTCTGGCCAGCCCGCCACTGGTGGTGGCTTATGCCATCGCCGGGAGTGTGCTGCGCGATCTGATGACAGAACCCGTGGGCAAGGGTAAAAACGGCGAGGATGTTTTTCTGGGTGACATCTGGCCCACCACAGATGAAATCAACAGCTTGATGAAGTTTGCAATGAACGGCAATGCCTTCCGTGCCAATTACGCAAAGGTCAAAAGCGAGCCCGGAAAACTGTGGGAAAAAATCAACGGTGTACCCGGCAATACCTACACATGGCCAGCCAGCACCTACATTGCAGAGCCGCCGTTCTTCAAGGATTTTGCTATTGAAAACGTAGCTGCCAGCGCCCATGATACGTTGCCTTACACGCTAAAAACTGCTCAAACCAGCCTGTTTGACGTGTCTGGCGCGCGCATCATTGCGCTGTTTGGCGATTCCATCACCACCGATCATATTTCTCCGGCGGGGTCCATCAAGGCCTCGTCTCCGGCGGGCTTGTGGCTGCAGTCCCAAGGCGTGCAAAAGGCTGACTTCAACAGTTACGGCGCGCGCCGCGGCAATCACCATGTCATGATGCGCGGCACCTTTGCCAATGTGCGGATTAAAAATCTGATGCTGCCAGCAGGCGCCGATGGCTCGCGCGAAGAAGGAGGCGTGACCTTGTTTCAATCGAAAATGTCCAGCAACATGCCCCTAGCGCCACAGAAAATGTTTATCTACGATGCGGCCATGCTCTACATGGCCGAAGGCACAACGACCGTGATTTTTGCAGGCGATGAATACGGCACGGGCTCGTCTCGCGACTGGGCTGCCAAAGGCACGCAGCTGCTGGGCATCAAGGCAGTGGTGGCGCGCAGCTTTGAGCGCATTCACCGCAGCAATCTGGTGGGCATGAGCGTTTTGCCCCTGCAGTTCAAGGCTGAGCAGTCATGGCAAACGCTCGGGCTGACTGGCAATGAAACGATAGATGTCATCGTGCACCCTGAGCTCAAACCGCAGAGCGATGCCGTGCTGCGAATCACCGGGCTTGATGGCAAGGTTCAGGAAGTTGCCGTCACACTGCGCATCGACACACCCATTGAAGTGGACTACTACCGCAGCGGCGGTATTTTGCCGTACGTGCTGCGGCAGCTGCTGACCAATTGAGCATGAAGACAGCGATAGCGGGGGGCGGCATCGGCGGGCTGGCAGCGGCTCTGGCACTGGCCCGTTCGGGCCAGCCTGTCGAGTTGTTTGAAAAAGCAGTTGAATTCCATGAAGCAGGAGCCGGCATTCAACTCGGCCCCAATGCAACCCGCCTGCTGAAGGCATGGGGCCTGCATGGCGCTTTGCAGGCCTGCAGCTTCAGTCCCGAGCAATTGCAGGTACGTGATGCCGCCAGTGGCAAGGTGCTGAGTAAGCTGACACTTGGCAAGGCCATGGCAGAGCATTACGGCAGCCCGTATGTCACGCTGCACCGCGCTGACTTGCATGGCTTGCTGCTGCAGGCTGTGCGGCAAACAGCAGCAGTGCTGCACACCGGCGCTGCCGTGCAAAGCTTTTGGCAGACCCCGCACAGCCTTTTCCTGCAGACAGGTCAGGGCGCAAAAGACGCCGATGTTTTGGTGGGCGCTGACGGCTTGTGGAGCAGCAGCCGTCAGCAACTGCTCAATGATGGCATGCCGCAGTTAACGGGGCATCTGGCCTACCGCGCGCTGGTCTGTCAAGCTGCGCTGCCTCTGCACCTGCGCAGCCAAGACGTCACAGCCTGGCTGGGCCGCAACATGCATGCGGTTTCTTACCCGGTTCGGGGTGGCGAATGGCTGAACATGGTTGTGTTTGTACATGGCGCTGTTCCTGATGATTTCCAAAACTGGAATCACACCGCCAACGCCGCTGACCTGAAAAATACTTTGGCTGGCAGTTGCACAGCACTGCATGAGCTGCTGGATTCAGTTACCGACTGGCGGCTGTGGGTGATGCATGACCGCCCACCCCTGCAAAGCGCCAGCCAAATGGCTCAGGGCCGTGTTGCCTTGCTGGGCGACGCTGCCCACCCCATGCGACCCTACCTGGCGCAAGGTGCAGGCATGGCTATTGAAGACGCGGCGGCACTTGCTGCAGCCTTGTCAAAAGCGGCTTTGCACAACATTCCTGCAGCATTGCAGCGATATGCCGCCAATCGCTGGCAACGCAATGCACGCGTTCAGGCCAGAGCCATGCGCAACGGTCAGATTTTTCATGCCAAAGGTGTCACGCGTTGGGGTCGTGATGTGGCCATGAGGCTGCTGGGTGAAAAACTGCTGGACATGCCGTGGCTGTACGCAACGCGTCCGTAATCAGTTCATCACAACCATGCTATTTCAAGCTCAGGAAATATGCACAAATTTCGCAACTGAAGGTATGCCGGCAGAGTCAATCACAAACAGCATGTCATGCCCCGATGGCAACTCCGCCCTGGATGCCGGAATCGTCACGTTCAGGGCAACAGACAGCTGCTGGGTCTGCACCTTGATAAATCGCTGATGCATGTCATTGCCGTGGGTGGTTGCTGCGGGTGCTACCAGCACAGTGCCTTTGGCAACGTTACACAACGCAGCATTGCTCAAGTAAAAATGGTCACCGTTGATGCGCGGCAGGCCGCTCCAGTTCCAGGTGGCAGGGTTCCAATCACTTGCCTGCACGACATGAGAAACTGCAATGGACGAGTGCCTGATGAATTGTGAAACCCGACAGCAACCCCATTTCCAGGCGATTGTCAGCCGTGTTGCGGTGGCAAACTGTTTTTTTTGGCGGCGTTATGGCCTTCAAGTTTTTTGTAAGCCTTCACCTCGACACTCTCGCCGGGTACTTAGCGGGTCCCACGCTCGACCCCCGCATTGGTGTTTTCGCGAAATTGAGTGCTGCAGGGATGAAAAAGGCCACGCAGGGGCTTTTCCCGCTCTTGCAGTTGCGTGTCAACTTCTGCCGGCTGACATAGCGTAAAACCTGCAAGTAAAGCCAGGCCCAGGCCCATGCTTTTCCACAACGGCAATCTGCAATCTGCAATCTGCAATCTGCAATCTGCAATCCGCAATCCGCAATCTTTTACGAGCAGCCAGCAACCAGCAGCCAGCAACCAGCAGCCATCAACCAGCGCGCCAGCCTTTGCTCTTCATTGTGTGTAATGGCGCATGTCAAGTTTTATCCAGCTGATCTCCGGACAATGCTGCCTATTTGTGCAGCTACGCGCGCAGTATTGGGCTGGCTTGAATCATTTTCTGTAAAAAGCTGCAATGGATTCTGCAGGCCCGCCCCGTGCCTTGCACAATGCTTGTCAAAACACTGACTTTTACGTCAAGGACAAGTGAGCCGTTGACCTTGCCTTCACGGCCAACCAGGCCCACCAACACGTTGGTGACATCCAACGAACAAATCGCAACCGAAAAGCTGTTGATCGGGAAGAATGCAAGCTCTGCAGCGTTAGCAGGCCAGGTCAGCACTTCATGGCGATTCAGATCCACCAGCTCACATTGCCCAACAAACAAGGCCCGAAGGTCGGGTACCAGATGGACAACGCCGAGGTGTATCGCGGCCCGAGGGAATTTGCCGCTGTGTTGGGACTGGCAGCCGCCAAGCGCGGATTGACAGCTGTGGCCAGGGCGCAGCAGGCAGCCATTGAAAAAACCTTTGCCGCCAATCGCCCGATGATCACCATCGACGAGCTGGGTTTTTATCAGCGTGCCAAAAGCGTTCTGGAAGGCCGTCAGGACATTTAGACACTGATGGGGATTTCCTGCCTCATGTGAAACGGTATGAATTCAAAGGGTTAAAAGCCCAGCGTGTTTTAAACATTTCGGGCTTTTGACATGATGCCCCTGGCAAATGAATTTGACAATACTATCAATTAAATAGCTGCTAGCGCCCATATCTAATGGGCTAATGGTTGATTCAGGCATTATTTAATCGTTTTTAAGCCGCTTTTTAACTGCAGCCATGTCAATTCTGTGCATTTGCTTGTCTGCTCCACATGCCTGACTCGTCAGTACAGAGCCAACGGACACCAACAGCGATGGTTACAGGTGATTACCAATCAAGCATGCTTTTGTGCCCGTTCAAGGAAATTTTTATGCATATTGATGGGTATATTTGGGCAAACACGCAGCCTGTAAATAAGCCATTCGATAGCGTTGGGTAGCCCGCTTGTCTCTTTTCAACGACCGCATTTCATCAAGCTTATGACAATGATTGATTCTGCAAACGCTCCCTTTGAAGCTTTGATTGCGACTGGCATTGAAGGCTCGGGCAATGCACTGGCTGTCGAATCCACGCAAAAGCGCGAAAGCATTTTGTCGAATGGGTCCGATGTGCTCTCAGGCAAGCACCCGGGGCATGAAGCTCGCGTATTGGTACTGGCACCTTCCGCAGATGACTGGGACCTGATCGGTCTGGGTTTGGCCGGTGCTGGTATTGCCAGCGTTCGTTGCGCTGATGCCCAGCAGTTGGGGGAGCAGTTGTTGACAGGTGCGGCGGCGGTGTTGATGGCGGAAGTTGCTGTCAAAGGCAGCATGAGCTTTTTGACAAAATGGCTGGGTCAGCAGGCACCCTGGTCTGACTTGCCAGTGCTGGTGCTGGCATGCGGTGATGCTGATTCGCCTGCTGTAGCTCAGGCGGTTGCAAAGCTTGGCAACGTCACCGTCATTGCCCAGCCGATTGCACACACAGCGTGGGTCAACGCCGTCAGCCTGGCGCTGAGGCAGCGGCGGCGTCAGTATCGGCAACGCGATGAACTGTCAGAGCGCGAACGCAATGCCGAGCGGCTTGACATGGCGATGGCAGCGGCGAATGCAGGGAGCTGGGAAATCAATCTGACAACAGGGGAATTCAGCGCGTCAAACCGCGCGTTGCAATTGCACGGCCTGCCGCCAGGGACAACTCCGAGCCACGAGCAGGCCATGGCGTGCATTCATCCGGATGACCGCACAAACATCAAGGCAGCGCTGCAACTGACGCTTGCCACCGGAAAACCGTATCGGCATGAGCACCGGGTATTTCAGCCCGACGGCTCGCTGCGCTGGGTAGCGTCCCGTGCCGAGCGCCAGGGCACTGGTCAGCAGATGCGCATTGTCGGCCTGTCGCTGGACGTGACGGAACGCAAGCTTGCCGAACTCCAGCTGAGGGCCAGTGAAGAGCGCTTCCGCCTTGCTTGCCAGGCCGTCAAGGGCATCATTTTTGAGTACGACGTGCAAACCGGCCGCGTTGAACGGTCGCAGGGCCTGCATGAGGTGCTGGGCTATCAGCCGGATGAAGCCCCGCCAAACGTTGAGTGGTGGTGGGCGCTGATTCACCCTGAAGATCGTGAAGCCAGCGCGCGCCTGCTGGCGGCCACGACCGGCAACTCTTACCTGAACGAGTACCGGGTGCGCCACCGGGACGGCCATTGGCTACACGTTGAAGAACGCGCTGTGCTGCTCAGGGACGACGGCGGCAAGTTGGTGAAGATGGTGGGCTGCACAACAGACATTGCTGCCCGCAAACTTGCGCAGGCAGGCCAGCTGGACGCGCAGCAGCAAATGGTGTCGACGCTACAAAGCATCACCGACGCTTTCACAAGATTTGACAAAGACTGGCGTGTGGTTTACCTGAACGATGAGGCGGAGCGCATGAACCAGCGCCCGCGTGCTGAAACGCTGGGCAAAACAATCTGGGAGCTGTTTCCTGAGTTGCTGGGCACGCAGCTGGAAACCGAGTACCGCCGCTGCGCGGACGAGCAGGTGACCGTTCAGTTTGAGTACCACTATGCGAAGTGGGAGATGTGGTCTGCCATCAAGTGCTACCCAGTTCAGGGCGGCGGGCTGGCTGTATCCTTACAAGACATCACTGCGCGCAAGAAGTCTGAGAACCTGCAGGCGGGTCAGCTGCAGGTGCTGGAGCTGGTGGCTGCTGACGCCCCGTTGCAGGACATCTTGAGTGTTTTGTGTGGCGTCATTGAAGGGCAACACAAAGGCTGGCATTGCGCATTGGTGTTGCCGGATGCGCAGCACCGCGCCGTTGGCTTGGCCGTTGCGCCCAGCTTGCCTGTGCCTTTTTTGCATGCCCTGCAGGGCGTACCCATTGAAAAGCCGTACTTTGGCCCTGCCATGGAGGTGTTACTGACAGGCAAGGTCGTGACCGTGCCAGACGTTACTGGCGACCTTGTGTTTGATCCCAAGTGGCGACGTTTGCTGTTGGACCAAGGCATGCAGTCGTGCTGGTACATGCCGGTGCTGGGCCAAAACGGTGCGGTGCTTGCGTCTTTCACTGTTTACAGCGAAGAATTTGGCGACCTGGAGCCGGTCAACAAAGAACTGATGGATGTCGCTACTTATCTGGCGAGCATCGCCATTCAAAGGCACCAGTCGGTCGTAGCGATTTTGCGCAGTGAGGAGAGGTTTCGCACGCTGTTTGAATCGATGGACCAGGGCTTTTGCGTGGTGCAGATGGAACTCGATGGGTCCGGCCGGGCGCTGGACTACCGCATGTTGCAAATGAACGCGGCTTTCGACAAGCACACCGGCATGCAAGGGCTGCTTGGAAAATCAGTCCGGCAGGCGATCCCCGGGCTGGAAGAATTCTGGTTTGAAACCTATGGCCGGGTGGCCGTGACAGGCGAGCCCATCCGCTTCACGCACGCTGCCGGGCCGATGGACGGGCGGTGGTTTGATGTTGACGCATTCCGGCTGGGAGAGGCCGGCAGCAATCTGGTGGCCATTCTGTTCAAGGACATCACCGCCAGCTGGCAAGCGCAAGAAGCCGTCAAGGCAACGCAATTGCAAAATGCTTTTTTGGTCAGGCTTTCAGACGTCTTGCGCTCCCAGTCAGACCCGGTCGTTATCCAAGCTGCTGCCAGCCGACTGTTGGGCGAACAACTTGAGGCCGACCGAGTCTTGTATTTTGAAATTCAGGGCGATGACTACATCGTGATGACAAATTTCACCCGAGGCACAGCTGCCAGCATTGTTGGCCGCTACCCGATCAGCTCGTTTGGGGCTTTGGTGCTGGCCAAATTGCGCGCAGGCACCGTTTACACAGAGACCGACGTGCCTGCATCGGCTGATTTGACCGAGAATGAAAAGAAAGTTTTTGCGGATTTGGGTATTGGCGCACACCTCGCGGTGCCGGTGGTCAAAGACGGCTATTTCATCGCCTGCCTGGCCGTCCATTCAACGCGTCCGCGGGTCTGGACCCCCACCGAAGTAGCCATTGCCAAAGACACGGCTGAAAGAGCCTGGTCCACCACGGAGCAGGTGCGGGCAGAAGCTGCCTTGCGCGCCAGCGAATTGCAGCGGCGCATGGCACTTGACGCGGCTGAACTTGGCACATGGCATGTTGACATTGCCACCCGACTGACCCAAACCGATGCGCGGTTTCGGGAAATTTTTGGCACCCGCGATGAGTGGACGGACTACCTCAATCTCTTTTCAGTTTTGCACCCGCAGGACCTGCCGGCAGTTGAGCTGGCAGTCGCCGCCGCCACCCGGCTGGACAACCCCACGCCGTATGCCATTGAACACCGGGTCATTCACCCGGATGGCGCTGTACGCTGGGTGCTTGCCAAAGGCAGAGCCAGCCAGGTCGACAAAGGCGGCACACAGATGTACAGCTTTGACGGCACAGTACAAGACATCACCGCCCGCAAGCTGGTGGAACAAAGCCGTGAGCAACTGGTCACCCAACTGCGAGACGCTGACCAACACAAAAATGAATTTTTGGCCACCCTGGCCCATGAGCTGCGAAACCCGCTGGCCCCGCTGCGCAACGGCCTGCAACTGATCAAACGGGCGCAGCCCAGCAGCGCCGTTGAACAGGCCCGGGCCATGATGGACCGGCAACTGACGCAGCTGGTGCGGCTGGTCGATGATTTGATGGACGTGAGCCGGGTGACCAGCAACAAACTGGAGCTTCGCAAAGAGCGGGTCACATTGCGGGCCGTGATTGATGCTGCTGTAGAAACCAGCCAGTCTGCCATCGTGCAAGCAGGGCATGAGCTGATCATCGACCTGCCTGCCGAGCCAATTCTTGTGGATGCAGACGCGGCGCGGCTGGCCCAGGTGGTGTCAAATCTGCTGAACAACTCAGCCAAATACACCCATCCCGGGGGGCGCATCTGGCTGACCGCCTGGTGCGACGGCGCAACTGCGGTTTTGTCAATGAAAGACAACGGCATTGGCATTCCGCCGGGGATGCTGGGCCGGGTGTTTGACATGTTCACCCAGGTAGACCGGACCCTGGAAAAAACGACAGGCGGAATGGGGATTGGCCTGTCGCTGGTCAAAGGACTGGTGCAAATGCACGGCGGAACCATTGAAGCCAAAAGCAGCGGCGAAGGCATGGGCAGTGAATTTGTGATCCGGCTGCCCATGGCCGTCAGCACCGACCAGCCAACCCATCTGACTGGGCAAAACACTGATGTAGTGCCATCGGCTCGCCACCGAATTTTGGTGGTGGACGACAACGTGGATGCGGCCGAGTCGCTTGCCTGTTTGCTCGAGATGCTGGGCCAGGAAGTGTGCATCGCCAATGACGGAGAAGCCGGGATCGAAGTCGCCATGCAGTTCAAACCTGACATGGTGATGATGGACATTGGCATGCCAAAGCTCAATGGCTACGAAGCCGCCAGACGCATCAGGCAACAGCCGTGGGGGCAGGGCATGGTGCTGGTCGCGTTGACAGGCTGGGGGCAGGCAGACGATCGGCGAAAAAGTGCCAATGCCGGTTTTGATCACCATGTGGTCAAACCACTTGAATTGGACGACCTGCTGAATTTGCTTGAGAGTGAAAGTTTGAAGACATTGAAAAGCTTGCAAAGCCAGAAATGAATCCGCCTGGCCTGTGGGTGCGAACTTTTTGGCGTGCTGGAAAGCAGGTTGGCATCGGTGCGGATGGCTTTTGGAGTGGCCAGCGTGAACTCAATAAAGTAGATAAAGTAAACTGACTGCTATTTAATCAGGAGCTGTCAGCGCCCGTAATGATTGGGCTACAGCCTTGTTTTATGCCTAAAAAACATTGAAGACAGTCCAAAAGACCTGAAATACGTCTACAAGGCTGTCCGGAGCTTCCAGATCTCGGGAAACAGCACCACGTCCAGCATTTTGCGCAGGTAGCTGACGCCGCCCGTGCCGCCTGTGCCGCGCTTGAAGCCAATCACGCGCTCGACTGTGGTGACGTGGCGAAAGCGCCATAGCCTGAAGGCGTCTTCCAGATCGGTCAGCTCTTCGCCCAGCTGGTACAAATCAAAGTGCTGTTTCGGGTTGCGGTAGGCGACCAGCCAGGCAAGCTCAACCGCATCGCTTTCAACATAGGCTTTTTTCCAGTCGCGCTCAATGTGACTCAATGGCACTGGCAGGCCGCGCCGGGCCAGCAAACGAAGCGCTTCGTCATACAGCGATGGTGATTCAAACGCTTTTTGCACCTGCGCCAGCAAATCAGGGCGATGCGCATGGGGCTTGAGCATGGCGGCATTCTTGTTGCCGAGGGCAAATTCAATGCAGCGGTATTGCGCGCTTTGAAAGCCACTTGAATTGGCCAGATACGGCCGGATGGCGCTGTACTCTGGCGGTGTCATGGTGGCCAGCACGTCCCAGGCATGAACCAGTTGCTCCATGATCTTGCTGACGCGGGCCAGCTTTTTAAACGCGTCGCTCAACTCGTCTCTGGCCACATCGGCAATCGCAGCAACCAGCTCGTGCAGCATCAGCTTCATCCACAACTCGCTGGTCTGGTGCTGGATGATGAACAGCATTTCGTTGTGCTCGGGCGACAGCGGTTGCTGTGCGCCCAGCAGCGCGTCCAGGTGCAGGTAGTCGCCGTAACTCATGGATTTGCTGAAATCCAGCTGCGCCTTGTCGCTGTGGACAATGTCAGGCGGGCTGGCTGTGTTCTGCCCCGAACCGCCAAATGGGCAGCCACCTTCGTTCGGGTCTTGCATGATTCAGGTCACCAGGCTTTGTTTGTTGAATTCGGGTTGTTGCCACTCACCCGAATCAAGCACCTGGCGCAAATGCGCCACGGCGTTCCACACGTCTTCAAAGCGGGTGTACAGCGGGGTAAAGCCGAACCGGAGAATGTCCAGATTTGCACCGCCATCACCCGCCCTGAAGTCACCAATCACGCCGCGTGCAATCAGTGCCTGCATGATGGCGTAGGCACCCTCTGATCGTGTCAGGCAAACTTGAGAGCCACGTTGGGCATGGTTTCTTGGTGTGGCCAGACCCAAACCGAAACTGGCGCAACGCTCTTCCACCAGCGTGATAAACAGATCGGTCAATGCCAGCGACTTTTTGCGCAGCGCAGCCATGCCGCCCAGGGGCTCGGCAGCCAGCATGGTGTCCAGCCCGCAGTCGAGTGCTGTCATGTTCAGCACCGGTTGTGTGCCGCACAGGTAGCGGTTGATGCCTGCAGCCGGGCGGTAGTCTGGTGTGAATGCAAACGGCGCACTGTGGCCCCACCATCCCGCCAGCGGCTGCCACACATCACGCGATGCATGCTTGGGGTTGACCCACACAAACGCCGGTGCTCCCGGGCCACCGTTCAGGTATTTGTAGCCACAACCGACTGCAAAGTCAGCCTTGGCGGCAGTCAGATCAACCGGTACGGCGCCTGCACTGTGTGCCAGGTCCCACACACACAAAATGCCCTGGGCATGCGCTGCACCCGTGATGGCCTGCATGTCGTACATGGCACCGGTCCGGTAGTTGACATGGGTGAGCATCAGCACGGCAACGCCCGGGTGCAAGGCAGCTTCCATGTTTTCAGCATCTACCAGCACAAGCTGCAAGCCGCGCTCTTTGCACAGCGCCTCGGCAATGTACAAATCGGTTGGAAAGTTGCTGCGTTCGCTGAGCAAAATCTTTCTTTCAGGCGCGTCGATGGCTGTCATGCTCAGCGCGGCTGACAGGACCTTGTACAGGTTGATGGACGTCGTGTCGGTTGCCACCACCTCGCCTGGTGCAGCACCAACCAGCCGCGCGATTTTGTCGCCCAGGCGCTGCGGCATGTCAAACCAGCCCGCCGCGTTCCAGCTGCGGATCAAGCCCTGACCCCATTCTTCGGTGACAGCTTTGGCGACCCGGCTGGCAGCCGTTTTGGGCAGCACGCCCAGCGAGTTGCCATCCAGGTAAATGACGCCCTCGGGCAAGGTGAATTGCTGGCGCAATTTGCGAATCGGGTCTTGCGCGTCCAGCGCGATGCAGTCTTGTTGTGTGGTCATGGTGTTATTGGTTTTTGCAGGGCAGTTCACGCAAGACAGCGCGCACAGGCGATGCGTCCGAGCGCATCAGTTTCAGGGGCAAAGCAATCAACTCATAGTCCCCTTCAGGCACGTCGTCCAGCACCAGGCATTCCAGCACGCGCATGTTGTGCATCAGCAGCTGATGGTGGCTGGGCAGCGTCTGGCTGTCAGCAGGGTCAACACTCGGGGTGTCAATGCCCACCAGTACTGTGTTTTTGGTAGCTAGCAGCGCCATTGTTTCGGGCGCTATGGCGGTAAATGATGCCCAGGACTGGCTGGCTTTGCGTGCTGTACGCAGCAAAACACGTGGCGGCAAATCATCTGGTGCATTCAGGGTATTGAGGGCATGTGCAATGTGTGAAGGCAAGACCAGCGGACCACAGTCCAGGCAGTGAACCACCCGGCAGGGTCCCAGATACGGCTGAAGATCGAGTTCGCCTGAAGCTTTGCCGCTGCTGGCGTAATGCATGGGCGCATCCGCATGCGCGCCGGTGTGAGGCGACAGTGTGATGCTATTGACGTTGACCGGGCAGTCAGGGCCCAATGCAAAATGCAGGCGCTGCGAATAAGCGGTGTCGCCGGGAAATACCGCAGCCTGCTCGTCCACAGGCGGTGAAATGTCCCATAACTTGAGCGCTTCGTTTGTCATAGCTGTGAAGGTATCACCGTGCAAATCCTGTGGTGTCGGTTATTTCCAACAGGCTGGTATTTAGTTGCTGCCTGTGGTGCGACACAATTTGGATTGAGGCATTGTTAAAAAGGTTTTTCATGACACCCAATCCCAAAGTAGCTCTTGTCACCGGTGCAGGCACTGGCATCGGCAAGGCCGTGGCGCTGGCTTTTTTGCGCGTTGGTTACAGCGTGGTCCTAGCCGGGCGGCGGCAGGAGCCGCTCGATGCCGTCGCTGCCCAGGCCGATGCTGGCCAGGCACTTGCAGTTGCCACCGACGTTGGCAATGCTGAATCCGTCGCGGTGCTGTTCAGCAAAATCAAGGCAACGTTTGGCCGCATTGACGTGATTTTCAACAATGCTGGTGTCAGCGGCATTGGCACAAGTTTTGAAGACATCGCTTTTGACACCTGGCAAAACGTGGTCAATACCAATTTGACTGGCTCGTTTTTATGCGCACAAGAGGCTTTCAAAATGATGAAAAACCAAAGCCCGCAAGGTGGCCGCATCATCAACAATGGTTCGATTTCTGCGCATGCGCCGCGGCCCAATTCAGCGCCTTACACGTCGACCAAACACGCGATCACCGGCCTGACCAAATCGATCTCGCTGGACGGCCGCAAATACAACATTGCCTGCGGCCAAATCGACATTGGCAATGCGCTGACCGAGCTGTCAGCCAAAATGGCCAAGGGCATTTTGCAGGCCAACGGCGAAATTGCCATTGAGCCCATGATGGATGCCAATGAAGTTGCAGATGCAGTCGTGCACATGGCCGCGCTGCCCCTGTCAACCAACGTGCAGTTCATGACCATCATGGCCACGAAGATGCCGTTTGTGGGTCGGGGGTAGCCACCACGTTCGCCCATTGCGTGTGACTCTCTGCACCTTGCAGGTCGCCGCTCGCCAGAGGCTTCGCTTCTGTCGCCTGTCCAAACCTGCTAAAGCAGGTTTGGAGCCGCAGGCTCCAGCCCCGGCTTGAAGGAAGTCACTTTCAACTCAATCGAGTTTTCCTAGCAGTAAAAACTCCATCAATGCCTTTTGCACATGCATGCGGTTTTCCGCCTCGTCCCACACCACAGACTGCGTGCCGTCAATCACGTCAGCTGAAACTTCCTCACCGCGGTGGGCGGGCAGGCAATGCATGAAAAGCGCATCCGGCTTGGCGGCACGCATCATTTCCGGGTCAACACACCACAGTGCAAACGCTTTTTTGCGGGCTTCGTTTTCAGCCTCGTAACCCATCGATGTCCACACATCGGTTGTGACCAGATCAGCGCCCAGACACGCTTCATGCGGGTCTTTGAAAACCTGATAACTCTCGCTCGAGCGAATGCCTGCAATGGACTGGTCCACCTCGTAGCCGCCCGGGGTGCTCAGGTGTACTTTGAAACCCAGAATTTCGCTGGCCTGCAGCCAGGTGTTGGCCATGTTGTTGCCGTCGCCCACCCAGGCCACTGTTTTGCCTTTGATCGAGCCGCGGTGTTCGATGTAGGTAAATATGTCGGCCAAGATCTGGCAAGGGTGAAATTCATTGGTCAGGCCATTGATGACCGGCACCCGTGAATGTTCGGCAAAACGGTCGATCTTGCTTTGCTCGTAAGTGCGAATCATCACCAGGTCGACCATGCGGCTGATGACCCTGGCACTGTCTTCAATCGGTTCAGCCCGGCCCAGCTGGCTGCCCTCAGTCGTCAAGTTCACCACTGTGCCGCCCAGCTGGTACATGCCAGCTTCAAAGCTCACGCGGGTGCGCGTCGATGCTTTTTCAAAAATCATCACCAGCGTGCGGTCCACCAGTGGCTGATGTTTTTCGTAGGCCTTGAATTTCTTTTTGATCAGCGCTGCACGCTCGAACAGGTATGCATATTCCACCGCATCCAGGTCGCTGAACTGCAGGTAGTGTTTAGTGGGTTTCACCATTGAGTTACTCATTGATCAACGACTCGGTATGCACGGCAGCTGTCTGGGTCTTGTCGTGCAGAAACTGTTTGACGAGTGGCACCAAAATCGCCACCACTTCATCGGCTTCAACCGTGGTCATGATCAGAGGCGGCACCAGGCGAATCACTGAATCTGCTGTCACGCTGATCAGCAAACCCGAATCAGCTGCCTGCTTGAGCAAGTCGCCGCACGGCACAGCCAGCTCAATGCCCAGCATCAGGCCCCGGCCGCGAATGTTGACCACGCCGGCAACACCTGCCAGCTCACGCTCCAGTGCAGCCCGCAAATGCCCGCCGGTGTTGACGGCATTGGCAATGATGCCTTCTTCTTCCAGGATGCGAATGGTCTCAACCCCAGCCCGCATCGCCAGCGGGTTGCCGCCAAAGGTCGTCCCGTGGTTACCCGGCTTGAAAATGTTTGCAGCCTTGGGCCCGCACACCACAGCGCCAATCGGCACGCCAGAGCCCAGGCCCTTGGCCAGCGGCATCACATCCGGTTTGATGCCCGACCACTGGTGCGCAAACCACTTGCCGGTGCGGCCCATGCCGCATTGCACTTCGTCAATCATCAGCAGCCAGTCACGTTCGTCACACAGCTGGCGAATGTCGCGCAGATACTGGTCATTCATCGGGTGCACGCCGCCTTCGCCCTGAATCGCTTCAAAAAACACGGCTGTCACATTGGGGTTGCCCGCTGTGGCTTTTTTGATGGCTTCAATGTCGTTGAGGGGCACGCGGATGAAGCCTTCTACCAGCGGGCCAAAACCAGCTTGCACTTTTGGATTGCCCGTGGCACTCAGTGTGGCAATGCTGCGGCCATGAAAGGCCTTTTCATACACCACCACTTCGGGGCGTTCAATGCCTTTGTCGTGGCCAAATTTGCGCGCCAGTTTCAGCGCAGCCTCGTTGGCTTCCAGCCCGGTTGAGCAGAAAAATACATTTTCGAGCCCCGACAGCTCAACCAGTTTGGCAGCCAGTGTTTCCTGCAGCGGCACATGGTAATAGTTGGAGCAGTGAATCATCTGCGTCAGCTGATGCTGCAGCGCCGGAATCAGCTTGGCATGGTTATGCCCCAGCGTGTTGACAGCAATACCGCCCAATGCGTCCAGATAGCACTTGCCGTTGACATCCCACACATGGCAGCCCTGGCCATGTGACATGGCAATCGGCAAGCGGCCGTACGTGTTCATCACGTGCGGCGAGGCAGCTTCAATGTGGTGGGGCAGGGCAGCGGTCATGGCATGGACTCCAGGCAAACTTTTAAAAAGTAAAACACGATTTTAGGCGACAGCCCATGTTTGGAGTTGACCATTTGGCATCACTGTGAAGCAGCACGGGCAAGTCAGGTCTTATACAAGATGTGATAATGTTGCAGTGCAGCACTCCACTCCAAAAGTAGCCTTCAAAGAGGTTTTTATTCAGGGCCTGACCCATGATGGCGCCATCTTCAGGCCCAGTGACTGGGCCGACCGGTTGTGCGGCGTGATGAGCCCGTTTCGTGCGGGGGGCCCACAGCCCGGCAGCCACCTGACGTATTCTCCATGGTGTGTGCCGACCCTGATCAACGGTGTGCGCTGTGTGGTGGTAAGCGTTGCGCTGCGCGAAGCCGAGCCCATGGCATGGGAGTTTGTCATCAACTTTGCCAAAGACAACAACCTGCAGCTGGTAGAAGCTTGCCTGATTCCGGACCCACCTAAAACCTGAGCCAGCCATGGACAGCCAAACAATAGCCTGCTCTACCGGTGCCTGCTCTACCGGTATCGCAGCTGCTGCTAATTTGCCTAACCGCCTTGCGCCGGTAGCACGCACATCGACAAATTAAATGAATCCAGGCTACATCTGGACGGTATTGGGTGCCTGTGCGTTTCCGGCATTCAAGTAAGGGTCATTTACTCTTATAAATATAGCAATTAGTGCTTTTAAATTGGGCGCTGCCGGCCTGTAAGACAGGCTGAATGTGTTTTTATAACGCTCGGGGTGTTGTTTCTACAATAGGACATGTTTTTTGACCCCGCACCCCATTCATCTTTGCTTGACAACCTGAACCCTGAACAACTGGCCGCTGTCACGCTGCCAGCTACCCATGCGCTGATCCTGGCAGGGGCCGGGTCTGGCAAGACGCGCGTGTTGACCACCCGCATCGCGTGGCTGCTGCAGACCGGGCAGGTTTCTCCTGGCGGGATATTGGCAGTCACATTCACCAACAAGGCTGCCAAAGAGATGATGCTGCGCCTGAGCAGCATGCTGCCAGTCAATGTGCGCGGCATGTGGATTGGCACTTTTCATGGCCTGTGCAACCGGTTTTTGCGCTCGCATTACAAGCTTGCCAGCTTGCCTTCAACGTTTCAGATCCTGGACACACAAGACCAGCTGTCCAGCATCAAGCGGCTTTGCAAACAATTCAACATTGACGACGAGCGGTTTCCGCCCAAGCAGCTGATGTATTTCATTGCAGGCTGCAAGGAAGACGGTCAGCGGCCCAAGGACGTGGCAGCGCGCGATGAAGACATGCGCAAAAAAATTGAAATTTATGCGCTGTATGAAGACCAGTGCCAGCGTGAGGGCGTGGTCGACTTTGGCGAGCTGATGCTGCGCAGCTACGAGCTACTGAGGGACAACGCCCCCATACGCGAGCATTACCAGCGCAGGTTTCGCCACATCCTGATTGACGAGTTTCAGGACACCAACAAATTGCAATATGCGTGGATCAAGATGCTGGCCGGGCAGGGCGCTGAAGGCGAGCTGCCCACCCTGCAGGGCGGCTCGGTCATTGCCGTGGGTGATGACGACCAGAGCATCTACGCCTTCAGGGGCGCACGGGTTGGCAACATGGCGGATTTTGTGCGCGAATTTGGCGTTACCCATCAGATCAAGCTGGAGCGCAATTACCGCAGCTTTGGCAACATTCTGGATTCAGCCAACGCGCTGATTGGCCACAACACAAAGCGTCTGGGCAAAAACCTGCGCACCGAAGCCGGGCCGGGCGAGCCAGTGCGGGTGCATGAATCACCGAGCGATTTTGCCGAGGCCCAGTGGTTTGTCGATGAAGTCAAGCAACTGGTGCGGGATGGCACCGAGCGCAAGGAGATCGCGCTGCTGTACCGCAGCAATGCGCAAAGCCGGGTGATGGAGACGGCTCTTTTCAATGCGGGCTTGCCGTACCGCGTGTACGGTGGCCTGCGGTTTTTTGAACGGGCCGAGATCAAACACGCGCTGGCTTATCTTCGCCTGCTGGAGAACCCGCACGACGACACCAGCTTCATGCGTGTGGTGAATTTTCCGCCGCGCGGCATTGGCGCGCGCAGCCTCGAGCAGCTGCAGGACATCGCCAAGGCATCGGGTTGTTCACTCCACGACGCGGTCAGTGCAGTTGGCGGCAAGGCGGGCACCAACATCGGCGCATTTGTGGCCAAAATTGACGTGATGCGTGAGCAAACCACAGGCAGCACGCTGCGCGAGATCATTGAACTGGTGTTGCAGCACAGTGGGCTAGAAGAGCACTACAAGCTGGACCGCGAAGGCCAGGACAGGCTGGAGAACTTGGCCGAGCTGGTCAACGCCGCCGAGTCATTTGTCGGCCAGGAAGGTTTTGGGCGTGATGCCACGGCTTTGCCTGTGGACGAATTGGCAGCTTCGGCAAATGCGGCCTTGACCCAGTCGCCAGCCAGTCAGGGTTTGACAGCCGATGCGCTGGACAACCCGCTGCCGGAATTCTTAGCACCTGACTTTGAAACCGGCGAAACCCTCAGCCCGCTGGTGGCGTTTTTAACCCACGCCGCACTTGAATCTGGCGACAACCAGGCCAAAGCTGGCCAGGACGCTGTGCAGCTGATGACAGTCCATTCGTCCAAAGGGCTGGAGTTTGACTGCGTGTTCATCACCGGGCTGGAAGACGGCATTTTTCCGCATGAAAATTCATTGCTGGAAGCGGGCGGCATTGAAGAAGAACGCCGCCTGATGTATGTGGCCATCACCCGCGCGCGCAAGCGCCTCTACCTGAGCCATTCGCAAACCCGCATGCTGCACGGCCAGACGCGCTACAACCTGAAGAGCCGGTTTTTCAATGAGTTGCCTGAAGCTTCCCTGAAATGGATCACACCCAAAAACCAGGGCTTTGCACCTGGCTATGCTGCTGGCAACCCATGGGGCGGTGCTACTCAATCAGGAGCTGCTGGCGCCCGTCATGATTGGGCCAGCAGTGTATTTTCTTCTCAAAAAGGCTCTGGGGAACGTTTTGCCAACCCAGCAGTGCCGCCGCAGCGTGATGCGCCGGAGCATGGCATCAAAGTTGGCATCAATGTGTTTCACGCCAAATTTGGCGAAGGCAGGGTTCAAATGCTCGAAGGCAGCGGGCTGGACGCACGTGCGCAAATCAATTTCACCCGCCACGGCGTGAAATGGCTGGCCCTCAGTGTGGCCAAACTGACGGTGGTGTGAAGTTGCAGCCTGTCATGAATAACCCATTTGGCCTTTGCCATCCTTGACGCCTTTGCGCCCCAAAATTTGCCAGGTGGTGCGCTGATCCATCAGTCTGGCCAAAAACTCCATCTCTTCATCCGTGTGATTGATGGCCCCGGCCGGGCTCAAGGGCGCGCCCTGGGTTTGGGACCAGAAAGCCTGGTGATACGCCGCCTCTGACATCTTTTGAACGCCGCCTGAAAACAGCTCCACCGAGCCGTAGCAATTGCAAAAATAGCTGCGGTTGTCCTGTTCGGGCAAGACTTCTGTGTACACGCCTGTGCCCCGGATGCCTGCCGTCAGGGTTGGGGTGACGATGCTGCGCGAATTGCCCTTGCGCCAGACACTGCCCACAGCGCCAGTCACCAGCCTGAGCAGGCTGACGGTATTCAGGGTGGCCCCACGTTCAACCGTCATACTTGTGTTTTGGCGCACCAGAAACGAAGCATTGCCCAGCACAAACGCCATGCTCGAGCCCGGCCCGGTTTGCAGTTGATCGCCCGTTTGTACAGTCTGGTTTGGCATCAGGCGGCTGCCGTTGAGTAAAGCGTCGCCGGTCAGCTGCACGATATTGCTGCGTTGCTGTGCCATGGCTGCCGGCAGACTGCCCATGCTGACCCAGGCCGCTGCAGCTTTGATCACATCGCGGCGTTGAAACCAGGTGACTTCATTTGCGTCGCGCCCGGCAAGTGTGTGCTCTGTCATGGAACAACTCCTTCAGGGGCCTCAAAGCTGTCACGAAAGGTGAAGTAAATTGAGGTAAAAAACATCGCAAAAAAGACCAGGGCAATTGGAAACATGGCAAGGGTGGCAAATGCAGTATTGCCAAACAGGGCAGCCACCACGCCCACCACCAGCATGGCCAGAAAAAAAGCACCCATCCAGACCAGGCCGTACACCGTGAACGCACCGAAATTTTTGTAGCAGGCCATGAAGCTGAAAAACACGCTTTTGACGGGTGCCACGCCGTGCCAGTGCACCAGTGCAGGCGCATGCCAGAACATCAGCGACAAGGGCAAATACAGGCCCAGCGTGACCCACATGGCGGCCTGAAAGTCGCTTTGCAAAACCAGCTCTTCGGTGATTTTGCCGCCCACCAGGTACAGCCGGGCAAATTGCCCGCCATCGATCAGGCTGGACACCCCCATGATAAGCAAAAAACCGACGGCATACATGGCGCCCAGCGTCATCATGGCCTTGAGCCGCTGCCGGCCCGCCCTGAAAGCGCTGATCAAAATCAAGGGCATGGGGAACTTGCCTTTGGTCGCCTCCTGCGTGGCGGCCATCAGCCCCAGGGTCGCAGCAGGCAGCAGGGCCAGCGCCAGGGCCGAACCTACAAATGGCAGCATCGATGCAACCGACAGCAATGCCATGAACATGAAAAAAAGGCCCGCCATGGCCAGCGGTTGCTGCAAAAAAGTTTTCATGCCCATCCTGGCCCAGACAAGTCCGGTGCGGGCGGGAACAATATTGAGTTTCATCGTATGTGATCCATCTTCAGCAAGTACACAAGGCAAGGCAAACTGGATGCAAAACCCGCTGGCGCAGCACCCGTTCAAAGTGCGTGGGGTCATGCGCTTTGAGCACAGAAGCTTCGCGCGGCAGATACAAATCCCAAAGCCGCGATATCCAGAATCGCAATGCACCCCCCCGTGCCAGGGCAGGCAGCAGGGCACGCTCAGGCGATGTCAGTGGCCGTACGGACTGGTAAGCCGTCAAAAATGCTTGGGCCCGGGCAACATCATGCTGCCCGGTGGCCAGGTCAATGCACCAGTCGTTCAAACAAACCCCGATGTCCAGCAACAAGGTGTCGCATCCGGCAAAGTAAAAGTCGAAAAACCCAGTCAGCGCTTCACCTTCAAACATCACGTTGTCGCGAAACAGGTCGCCATGGATAACGCCAGTTGGCAATGCCCGGTAAGCGGACGAAGCCGCCACATGATTTTGATAGGCCAGCTCACTGATCAGCAGGCTGTGCTGGCTGGGCGTGATGTGCGTCAGCAACGTTGGTGCGGTGGCGTTCAACCAGCTCAAGCCGCGAAGGTTGGGCTGGGTCGATGCAAAGTCCTGACCGGCGATGTGCATGCGGGCCAGCATGGCGCCCACCTTGGCGCAGTGCGCCAGCGTGGGGAGCAGCTGGCTTTTGCCGCGCAGCATGCTGACAACAGCTGCGGGTTTGCCATTCAGGTGATGCAGCAGATTGCCGCTGTCATTTTCAAACGGCGCGGGCACAGGTATGCCGCGCTCTGCCAGATGCCGGGTCAAATTGAGGTAAAAAGGCAGCTGCTGGGCGCTCAGGCGTTCAAACAGTGTCAGGACAAAACAGCCCTGGTCGGTGTCAACAAAGTAATTGGTGTTTTCAATGCCGCCAGCACACGGCCTGATGTCAGTCAGCGCACCCAGCTGCAAACTTTGCAAAAATTGCGCTGCCTCATCAAACGAAACTTCGGTGTAAACAGCCATGCTTCAGATTGCCCCGCTGACCTGCTAGAACTTCAGCACGTTCCAGACGCGGGAGCCTGTCGTGTCGCTCCGGGAGCTGGACGGCGCGGCGCCGCGTGCGGTGTCCGATGGCTTGATTTCATAGGCAGGCAGGGCGGTGCCTGTCTTTGGCTGGACAGAAATGCTGATCGTTTCGCCGCCAACGCGCACTTCGTCAATGCGGGAGCCTGCATCTTCGGTGCGGATTCGCTGCACGGTCTGGTCCGGCCTGCCGGCTGCCGCTGGTGCTTGGGCATTGACTGGTGCATTGGTTTGGGCATTGCTTTGCGCATGAACCGCGGCGCTCAGGCTTGTCATCAACAGGCATGTGCCAACGCAGCGGAGGACAATCGATAGATGTTTCATCGTTTGATTGTAGGCTTGGGCAGTCCCCAACAGGCAGGCGCAAGCGGATAAACGACAAAAAATGCCAGCTTGAACCTGGCTGTAAATACCTGACAATTCCGTGCATGACAACTGACAAAAAAACCTTGCTGCTGGTGGACGGCTCCAGCTACCTTTACCGCGCTTTTCACGCCATGCCGGACCTCCGGGCCAATCCGGCGGATGCCAGCAGTCCGGCCACAGGCGCGATTCGCGGCATGGTCAACATGCTGCAAAAACTGCGCAAGGACCAGCCGACCGACTACGCTGCCTGTGTGTTTGATGCCAAGGGCACTACTTTCAGGGACGATATGTACCCGGCCTACAAGGCCACCCGCTCGCCGATGCCACCAGACCTGCGCAGCCAGATTGAGCCTGTGCATGAAGTCGTCAAACTGATGGGCTGGCCCGTGCTGTGCGTTCCTGGTGTTGAGGCCGATGACGTGATTGGCACGCTGGCCTGCATGGCATCCAGCCAGGGCATTGAAGTCATCATTTCCAGTGGCGACAAGGATCTGAGCCAGCTGGTGGACCAGCACATCACGGTCATTGACACCATGAACAACAAACGCCGGGACCTGGCCGGTGTGGAGGCTGAATTTGGTGTGCCGCCACGCCTGATGGTGGACTACCAGGCACTGGTCGGCGACACGGTTGACAACGTGCCCGGTGTGCCCAAGTGCGGTCCTAAAACTGCCGTCAAATGGTTGCTTGAATATGGCTCGCTGGACAACCTGGTGGCGCATGCGGCAGACATCAAAGGTGCTGTGGGCGACAACCTGCGTGCAGCACTTGGCTGGCTGCCACTGGGCAAAGCACTGGTCACGATCAAAAAAGACTGTGATCTGAGCCCGTATGTCGACAGCTTGCCTGCTATGGATTCAATAGCTGCCAGCGCCCCGGATATAATGGCTTTAAACACATTTTATGAGAAATACGGGTTCAAGGGGTTCATCAGGGCACTGGTTGACCCGGCGGCTGGTGCTGAAGCTGAAAAGCCCGCTGCCCGCCATGAGCCCGGTTTGTTTGATGAATCTCCCGCTGCTGCGGCTCATCCGTTGCAGCCCAGCACCCTGGTATGCGACATTATTTTGACCTGGGACGCATTTGACGCGTGGCTGGAAAAACTGCAAAGTGCCGCCCTGGTTGCGCTGGACACCGAGACCACATCGCTCGATGAAATGCGCGCAGAAATTGTCGGTATCAGCTTTTGCGTCACACCTGGCGAAGCGGCCTACATTCCCTTGACCCATGACTACCCGGATGCACCCGCCCAGCTGCCGCGCAGTGAGGTGCTTGCCAAATTAAAACCCTGGCTGGAAGACCCGGCCAAACCCAAGCTGGGCCAGCACATCAAGTACGACCGCCATGTGTTTGCCAACCACGGCATTGAAGTCCAAGGCTATGCGCACGACACCATGCTGCAAAGCTATGTGCTCGAAGTCCATGAAAAGCACGGTTTGTCCAGCCTGGCCAGCAGGCACCTGCACCGCAGCGGCATCACGTACGAAGACCTGTGCGGCAAAGGCGCGCATCAGATCAAATTCAATCAGGTCGACATTGCCCGGGCGGCTGAATATTCAGGCGAGGACGCAGACCAGACGCTGGGCGTGCATTTGCACCTGTGGCCGCGATTGCTGGCCAACGAAAAACTCCGGTTTATCTATGAGCTGGAAGTCAAAAGCAGCGAGAGCCTGTATCGCATTGAACGCGCCGGTGTGCTGATTGACGGGCCCATGCTGGCCAGGCAAAGCGGCGAGCTGGGCCTGCGCTTGCTGCAGCTGGAGACCGAAGCCTACGAGATTGCGGGCCAGCCTTTCAACCTGGGCAGCCCCAAGCAACTGGGAGAAATCTTTTTTGACAAGCTGGGCATGCCGGTGATTAAAAAAACGCCCAGTGGCGCGCGCAGCACGGACGAGGAAGTGCTGGAAAAGCTGGCGGAAGATTTTCCATTGCCGGCCAAGTTGCTGGAGCACCGCAGCCTCTCAAAGCTCAAGGGCACTTACACCGACAAGCTGGCGCAGCTTGCATTGCCGCGCACGGGCCGTGTGCACACCCACTATGCGCAAGCCGTTGCCGTGACGGGCCGCCTCAGCAGCAACGACCCCAACTTGCAAAACATCCCTGTCAAAACAGCCGAAGGCAGACGCGTTCGGGAAGCTTTTGTGGCACCTGCCGGCAGCATGATTGCCAGCGCTGACTATTCTCAAATCGAGCTGCGCATCATGGCACATATCAGTGAAGACGCGGCCTTGCTGAGCGCCTTTACTGAAGGAGTTGACGTGCACCGCGCCACGGCGGCAGAGGTGTTTGGGGTGGGGGTGAAAGACGTTACCAGCGAGCAGCGACGCTATGCCAAGGTGATCAACTTTGGCCTGATTTACGGCATGAGCAGCTTTGGTTTGGCCAAAAATCTGGGGATCGAAACCAAAGCTGCAGCCGCCTACATCGACAAGTATTTTCAGCGCTACCCCGGCGTGAAAAACTACATGGACCAAACGCGGCTGTCAGCCAAAAGCAAAGGCTATGTTGAAACTGTTTTTGGCCGCCGCTTGTATTTGCCCGAGATCAATTCCCCGAACGGACCACGCCGCGGCGGCGCCGAGCGCGCAGCCATCAACGCCCCCATGCAGGGTACAGCTGCAGACCTGATCAAACTCAGCATGAACCGGGTTCTCAATGTGCTGGACAGCGAAAACCGCAAAACCAGAATGATCATGCAGGTGCACGACGAGCTGGTGTTTGAAGTGCCGCTGGACGAGGTTGACTGGGTGCGGGTCGAAATCCCGCGTTTGATGGCCGTGGTGGCTGAACTGAAAGTGCCACTGCTGGCTGAGATTGGGGTGGGCGAGAATTGGGAGAAAGCACACTGAGATGTGTGGGGGGCACAAGGCGCACTGATCTAAAACGCGCAAGGCTGTGCTTTAAATTGCCAGCATGCCTTTCCATCTCAAGCGCAACGTTTTCTGGTCCGCTGTACACAACACGCCAGCTTTGCGAATCACCAGCCTGTGGTCCAGCGTAAATAGCTTAAGCCTGATCACGCATTCAGCAGGCAGGCCGGCTGCGTCCAGGTCTTCGATGGGACAGTCGCCGGGCCAACTGGAATGCCCGGAGCTGGTGATCATCGCCAGTACGCTGTGCTCGACTTCTTGATTGAATTTGCTGCTGCTCAAGACCAGCGCTGGTCGGCGTTTAACGCTGCTCCGGTCTGTAAAAGGAAACGGTACAACCACCACATCAAATGGTGCCACGAACAGCTTTGACATCACAAATCTTTGAATGCCAGATCATCTTCTTTACTGGCCCATTCTGGCAAGGTGCCTGCCAGCGCTTGAATAAACGCCAGGTCAATCGGCGTTGCACGCCGCAATGTCACCTCGCCTGCGTTAATTTCAAAGCCCAACATATCCCCGGCTTTCAGCTGCAGGACTTTGCGCACGCTGGTAGGCACAGTGGCCTGGTATTTGGTAGTCAGCTTTGAGGTTTGCAGCATGGTATTACTTTATTAATATATTGCAGTATAACCTGCCCTCCCAAAGCGCTTGCCTGTCAGGGCGAGCCTTCAAAGAAAAGCATAAACTGCGCAAACCGCGATTTAAACAACTTTAATAAAAGGTAAGGATCCTGATGCTGACGCAAGACCAAAAATCTGAATTTGACGCCCTGTTGCCGGGCAAAAGCACTCAAGCAGGTGCATCAAGGCGCACCGCTTTAAAAGCTGCCCTGGGCGTAGGCTACGCTGCTACGGCCATGCCGATCATGGCTCAGACAGCAATCAAGACGTCATCTGACGGCCTGAAAACAGGCGAAACCACGTTCGAAGTCAATGGTTTCAAGGTGCCAGCTTTTTATGCCGCGCCCGCCGGCAAAACCAATTTGCCCGTGATTTTGGTAGTTCAGGAAATCTTCGGTGTGCATGAATACATCGCCGACACGGCCCGCCGCTTTGCCCAGGCTGGCTACCTGGCGATCGCCCCCGAGTTGTTTGCACGTCAGGGTGACCCCACCAAATACGGCGAGATGGCAAAACTGATGACAGAAGTGGTGGCCAAAGTGCCTGACGAGCAGGTCATGGCTGACCTGGATGGCGCTGTCAAATGGGTGGGTGCCAATGGCGGCGATTTGAAAAAAGTTGGTATCACCGGCTTTTGCTGGGGCGGCCGCATCACCTGGCTGTACGCGCAGCAAAGCAAAAACGTCAAAGCCGGTGTTGCCTGGTACGGCCGCCTGGTTGGCACACCTAACGCCCTGCAGCCCAAAAACCCGATTGACATGGCTGCGCAAATCAACGCGCCTGTGCTCGGCCTGTACGGCGAAAAAGACGGCGGTATTCCGGTTGCGACTGTTGACCAGATGAAAGCTGCTCTGGCCGAGGCCGGCGGCAAAGGCAATAAAGCTGCCAAAGCTTCCGAGTTTGTGGTTTACCCGGATGCACCGCACGCCTTTCATGCGGACTACCGCCCCAGCTATCGCAAAGAGGCTGCAGAAGATGGTTTCAAACGGGCTCTGGCCTGGTTCAAGATTAACGGTGTGGCGTAACGCAGCCGAGCGTGGCACATTGCAGCCTGGGCCCGTAGCTCAACTGCTTCAGACTTGGCTTAGACTCTAGCCACACCAGGATAGCCGCCCACGGCAACGTGCGGCGGCTTTTTTTATGTTTCTTAATGATTAAATTGGGCTCTAGCCCAGACAATATGGGCGCTAGCAGCTATGTTAATAATAGCAATAATCTTGGGCACCCTAATCGCCGGCATTGGCAGCGTCTGGCTGGCTGCAGCCTTGAGCTTTGGCATGCTGGCGCGGTACACACAGCACATGCTCAGTCTGGCTGCCGGTGCTCTGCTGGCCACGGCCTTCATGCATTTGCTGCCTGAAGCGTTTGAAAGTCAGGCCATCGCGCAGGATTTATTTGCCACGCTTCTGGTCGGGCTGGTGTTTTTTTTCTTGCTTGACAAGGCCGAGCTGTGGCATCACGGGCATGAGCACAACCATGGTCACGTGGGCGAACAGTCGCATCATCAGCAGCATGCACATGATGACGACAAAAGTAACAAATCCGGGGGCTGGGCTGTGTTGGCTGGTGACAGCGTGCACTGTTTTGGCGACGGGATCCTGATCGCTTCTGCCTTCATGGCAGACATGCGGCTGGGCATTGTGGCTTCACTGGCGGTGCTCGCCCATGAAGTGCCGCACCACATGGGCGATCTGATCGTGCTGCGGCAGTCGTCCAGCAACCAGCGGGCAGCTCTTGTCAAGGTGTCTTTGGCAGGTGCTGTGACTGCACTGGGCGGCGTGCTGGGCTACCTGCTGGTTGACCAGCTCTATGACTATCTGCCGTATTTTTTGATTCTGGCATCGAGCAGCTTTATTTACGTGGCACTGGCCGACTTGATCCCCCAACTGCAAAAGCGCGCCTCCCTGCGCGAAACAGCTGCGCAGGTGGCATGGCTGCTGGCAGGCATTGGGCTGGTGACGCTGATCAGCCGGATGGCCCACGCGCATTAACCACTGCGAATATCAACACAAGCGCTACAGTAAACAAGCTGGTAGTTGATATCAGCGCGACTGTTACTGGCTGGCGGGTCGGGTAGCCCGCATCCAGGTCTTCAGGCGAGTCAAATCGTCGTAGTCCACAACTTCTCCCAAACTGCCGTTTTCCTCGACGATCTTGTACTGACAAGAGTCTTTGGTCAACTCGACTCTAGTCAAGAACAACACCTTGCCGTAAAAGGGCGAATGATGTGCCGCTTTGTTGGAAGCGTCCTTGGTGTTGTGCTTGGGATCAATCAGGCGCAGCAATGGCGGATCTCCCGGCATATGTGTCATGCAAATTACAAAATCCGGATAAAAGAGATTTTTGCTGTCAGCGCGCAACAAGCCAACACTGAAAGGCTTTCTGTCTGGATTGCGGTGCCACCACTGTACAAACGGTGCCAGATCCAGCGCTTTGGCTAGTTTGAGTTCATCAGGATTGAATTCGTAAGTGCTGTCTACAGCGGCCAGACTGACAACTTGGCCGCTTTCCCCATAAATAAAGGTTTCATTCTTTAGCCACTTGCGTGCGTCTGGCGCCATGCGTTCGCGCGCTATCGCCACAGCACCCGATTCAGGAAACAAAATACCGAAGATATTGCTTCTTGATGGCTCAACAGGCAAGCCAGCGGGGAGCAACAAAGCATCAGGCAGGTACTGTGCAAAGTCTAGCTTTGCCCGGTTTGCCCATTGACTAAGCAGCGCTTGCTGCAGCTCGGCAAACTGCTTGTGAATCACCCAGCAAGCCGCCTGCCGCGCCTGGCTGCGCAAAGCTGCAGGGGAAGGCTTGGCCACGTCATCGCCCTGCAACGCCCAGGCTTGTTCGACCGAATCAATCAACCGCATACCAAGCGTTTGAATCACGTCAGTAGCGTCCTGGTCTTCCAGGCCAAGCGTGGCCAGCTGTTCTCGCGTGTGGTCAAGCAGCGCTTCCTGGTCGGTGATGACTTGTACGTCGTCTTCAAACACTTCGCCACCAAAGAGCTCAGTACGAATCTCCTTTTCGGTCATCCGGTTCAGCGCCGCTTTGACTGCGTTGGCCCGGGTGTTGTCTTCGATGCGCAAATTGCGGGCAGCCTCGTTCACGTCAAGTGCCAGTACCTCAAACATCGGTTGGACTTCGGTCATGAAGCGGTCGGGTACCAGGTGGCTGGCCATCATTGCGCGGCGTGGCACGGCGCGAACTTCAGCCTCTTCAAGCGCCTTGAACAATTCTTCCTTGCTGGCAGGCGCTTTAGGGGCGGCACGTGTTGTGCGCCTGGCAGTGCCAGCGTGTTCTGGGTTCCCCGCGATGTCTACTTCGCCGCTGGCAAGTAGGGTGTCCAGGTCATCATCGCCGCCCTGAATTTCAAACAAACCCAGATTGCTGCCCGGCGGTACGCTGTCAAACGGCCCGGCTGGCGTGGTAGCGGCCAGTGCCTCCTCAGGCGTCTGCACCGTGCCGTCAGGCGACTGTGTGCGCAGCAAGCCCAGGTTGTAGACCAATGGCGTCTGATTGGTGGGCCGGTTGGTCATGGCCACACCACCATGCGCGGTACGGCGAAAGTAAAGCTCTTCAGTCTGCCCACTGAGTTGTGACTTCACGCCTTTGATGGCTGCCGCAGCTTCAGCAAAGCCGGGTTGCGATTCAGGGTTGGCCAAAAACACATAAGCCGTGTCCAGCGAAGGCGGTACGCGGTTCGCGTCCGGGAAGGCTTGCTGCAACTCAAACGGTACGCGCATGATTCGGCCAATAAACTGCGTGGCAAAGTCAGCATCGTTGACGTGTTTGGTCGAGGCCAGCACAAACGCGCGTGGCGCGTCAAAGCCGGTACCTGCAGACTGCTTGAAGACCAGCACTTGCCGGCGCGTATCGTTGGCAATGGCTGCCATCATGTCGGGGTCAGGGTCTGCCGCCTCGTGCATGCCAACGGCATCTGGCGAAATGCCCAAATCCTTGGTTAAAAAGTAAAACGCTTCGCGTATGGCCTCGTCGCCATTGGCAACCTGCACCAGCAGCAGCGGCACGGTTTGCAGGCCAATGGCGCGCAGGTCACGCTCAATTTTCTGGTTTTGCCGCCAGGCCCGGCGCAGCACCGTCATGTCCAGGTCGGTCACGCTTTGCATGGACTCGCGCAGGTTGTACACCACGGCCTGAATCCATTGTTTGTTCAGCCGCGCCTGCACCACATCGGCCCGGCTGGCGGTGAAAGTTTCAATCGCGCCGTAACCTGCTTTTTCAATAAACGCATTGAGCGCCGCATCGCGCGGCGTGGCGCTTGCCATTAAAAAGTAATCAGCCTGTACCCAGTTGGCAAATTCGCCGAATTCGGTGGTGCTTTTCAGGGCGATGTGTGCCTCGTCGACCACCATGCCAATTTGCAGGCCCATGCTTTTTGCGCGTGCCAAAAAGGGCGCAATGGCTCTGGCCGTGTCGTTGTTGCCCGTGGTGTAGCCGCTGTCTCGCCCCTTTTTGCTGGCCACGCCTTGCGCGGTTGACAGCAGCACCAGGTTGGCTGCAGGCTCTTCATTCAGGGCTTGCGATAGTTCGCGTGCCGTCAGGCCGGCGCCCTCGGTCACCAGCGCGTCAATGGTTTGCGCCACCAACGTCACGTAAGGTACAAACCACAGCCACAGCGTGGGCTGCTGGCCGCTGATGCGCTGCAGCACCTTGGCCAACATAAAGGTTTTGCCAGAACCTGTGGGGCTGCGCAGCAGGCAAGGCGGGCTGGCTTGCCGTTGCAACGCGCTGCTGATGCTGTTGATGATGTCGGTTTGAAACTGCTTGGGCACGCGCATATCACCCTGCGGTGCAGCAATTTGCGGAATAGCGCTCTGAATCAGTGTCATTTTTCAGCTTTTTCAGAGTCAAAAAGGCTGCTAGCGCCCATATTGTGTGCGCTGGCAGCTACTAAATTTGTAGCTACATCTGGTGCAGCCGCGGTTGCCCGCGCAGCATTGCCATCAAGTCTTCTGGTTTTGAGCTTCGGCCGAGGCGCAATTTGTCCATGCAACAAGGCTTTTTGCAGCGACAGCGATTCAAAAGTTTTTTGCGAGCCCTCCCAGGCGCGCTGTAAACGGTTACGCACTGTGTCGGGCCGGGTTGAGTAGACCCGCAGGTGGCCGTTGTTGGCGTTGGCTGACAAGGGCAGGGCAGTCAGCGCGTCCAGTGCGGCGGCAGTCAAACGGTGTACCAGTACCGTCAATGAGCCGTCAGCTACGCTCTGGAGCAGAATTTTGATACCTCTGTCTGCTGCCGGTACAGGCCGCGCCACTTCGCCCAGCCGAAGCGTGAGCAACTGAAAGGCATGCGCACAGTCAGATTCAAACGGTGCATCACCGGGCGCGATTTTGTCGAGCTGCAGGTAGGCAAAGCTGTTGTTGGCAAAAGCTGTGTCTGATTGAATCACCCGTTTGATGCGCTCGGCACACACGTCGCGGCACAGGTTTTTGGTGGGTTCTTTGTCAGTTGCCTCTGTGCTGCTGCACAAAATAAATTTGCGGCTGCCGCCGTCAAGCGCGTTTAGCGCCAGCACGGCATGGCCAGTGGTGCCGCTGCCTGCGAAAAAGTCGAGCACGGTGTCGTTGGGGCGGGTGGCTTGGGACAGAAGGCCTTGGATTAGGGACAGTGGTTTGGGGTAAGGAAATGCACTGTCTAAATTCATGGCTCGCAACAGTTTTGTGCCCTCGCTAGTCATGCCACTTGCCAGCACAACGCTACCACCGTCTGCATCGTCCACATCTGGTTTTCCTGCTTCTGAAACCCAGCTAGACAGCGGCTGCGTTTCGTTGCGCAAATTCTTTTTATACCTTTTAAATCTTGGCTTGTTGAACCCAATTTTTTTGTTTATCCAAAACTCTAAGTCATCGGATTTATCTAAAAACGGAGGTGCTTTTTTTGCGGATATTGCTATTTTTAGTTCTGTGAGGGACTCATACAGCGCTGGCGCTTCCTCGTCCCGAAAATAAACACCGCCCTGCGCAATCCAATCTTCCATCGGCTGGGTGCGTACTTCTTTGCCATCTAATTTAGCTGTAGATGCGTAGCGCCACACGTTGTTCCAATCACACGGGTACCAAATATTTGTTAGGGGATTGTGCAAAGGGAAAAACAGGTTCTTTCGCTCTTTTGCGTTGAAGCCCAAAGTCAGGTTGTCTGAAGTCCAAAAATCTTGTTGGGCTTCATCCCAATTGGTGTAACCGCTCCAGTTTTTTGCACTGCCGTTGAAATCAAATCCCTCGTTCGCGTAAATCAGCACATGCTCATGGTCGCTGGAGAAGAAGTGCTCAACGCCAGCAGCATTGCTCGCACGGCGTTTGCGCCACACGAGGCTACCCACACGTCGCCCCGGAAACACCTCATCCATCAACAACTCCAGCCGCGCCCGGTTTTCGTCGTTGATGCTGACCATGATCACGCCGTCTTGGGTCAGTAAATCCTTTGCCAGCGTCAAGCGGCGGTATAAAAACTCCAGCCACTGGCTGTGCCGCCAGCGGTCGTTGGCGCCCACATAACGGTCGTTGTACACCCAGTCTTTGTTGCCGGTGTTGTAAGGCGGGTCAATGTAAATCACACGCACTTTGCCGGCGTGGGTGCTTTTGAGCAGCCGCAGCGAGTCAAAGTTGTCGCCTTCAATAATCAAGTTGGGCGTGCCCGGCCCGGCAACCGCGTCTAAGTTATGTGAGCTTTGCGCCACCACGTGCGGCAACACGATATTGGCATTCAGCGCCGCGTCACGCTCAATCGCGCTGGCCTCCCAATACAGCCCAAGCTTTTGCTGGGTCAGGTGTGCCGTCAGCAGGCGGCGCAGTTGCGGTGCGCTTAAACCGTCAAGGCTTTGCAGCAGATCTTTGGCTGGGGTCATGTGTTACGGAAAATTTTAATTACTATTCTTTTAGGAGCTGCTTGCGCACGTATTCATTGGCCTAGAGGCCAATTTTCAAGGTATTTTTCGGCTTTTTCCTGCTATTTCAAGCATTTTGACGAGGTTCTTCTACGGCCAGCCAGTTTTCAAGCTTTAGCCTGGGTACTCGCAGAAATTCTGCGTCAGCGCTGACCAGTGTTGCGCCTACAGCCAAGGCGTGTGCCGCTATCAGCAGGTCGTTTGCACCTATGGGTGTCCCTGCTGATTCGAGCGCGATGCGCAAGTTGGCGTAGATGGGCACGCAAGCTGAATCAAGCGGCAGTACCTTAATGGATTCAAGTACCTTCACGTAGTGTGTCTGCCAACGTGGATTGACACGACGGCGCAGACCAAACAGCAGCTCGCACTGAACAACGACGCTAGTGCACAACCTAATGTTGGGCGCGTTTAGGGTTACTTGCTGAAATCGTTGTGCTGCTGCGCCGCTTGGATTGCGCATCATGTCTAAAAGTATATTGGTGTCAAGCAAATAGACAATTTGCGAATCACTCATCAGTCTTCACCGAAGTCAAAACGTCCAAAAGCAGAAGGCCCTCGTCTACATCAGGAAACTCTTCGTCAATAGGCCCAAACTTGCTAAGTTCTGTCAGTGCCGCCAAGAGCGCAGCCGGGCTACCGCGCGCGTGTACAGGCTCAATCAAATCAATGATGAGCCGATTGCCCACACGCCGCATGGTGGCCTGCTTGCCGGGCAGCTCAAACTCTTTGGGGATGCGAACGGCCTGGTTAGCACCGTTGCGGAATAAATTCACGTTGCGAGTGGGACTATCGGCCGAGTACTGGGGAATGATGTCAGAGACGTAATTCACAATGCGCTCCTGAAGAACAAAGAGACATCAGTTTAGCATATGCCGAAGCATATGCTAATAATCTCTAGGTCACCGAACCTTCAAGCAGCTTACTGCGGTACCAGTCCAGATGCCTTCACCAACTCTGCATGCACCTTAATGTCACGCGCAATGATCTGGCTCAGCGCCTCGGGCGTGCTGGTGGTGACTTCCATGCCGTTTTCGGCCAGCTTGGCTTTGAGCTCTGGATCCATCGCTGCCACCACGGCTTTGTTGAGCTGGTCAACCACCGGTTTGGGCGTTTTGGCCGGTGCCAACAGACCAATCCAGGCTGACAGATTCATGTCTGCAAAGCCGTTTTCCACCATGGTTGGCACCGCAGGCAGCACAGTTGAGCGCTGTGGGCTCATCACACCTAGCGCCGTGAATTTGCCAGACTTGATATGCGGCAGGGCTTCTGGCATCACTGCAAACATGGCGTCAACTGTGCCGGCCAGTGCGTCATTGACCGCCAGCGCGCCGCCTTTGTAGGGCACGTGCAGCAGCTTGGCTTGCGTGCGGGTTTCAAACATCAAGCCGGCCAGATGCTGGGGGCTGCCGTCGCCAGATGTGGCGTAGGTAATGCTGCCAGGCGCGGCTTTGGCGGCTGCCAGCAGCGCTGCAACCGTGGGGTACTTTTGTTTGTTGGTTATCACCAGCACCATCGGCTGGTTGACCAGCAGCGATACCGGAACAAAGTCTGCCTCAGGGTCGTACGGCAGGCTTTTGAAGACACTTTTATTGGTGGTTAAAAACGAAGCAGGCGACACCGTCAGCGTGTAGCCATCGGCTGGCGACTGTTTGACAGCAGGCATGCCAATCTGGCCGGAGGCGCCAGCGCGGTTGTCCACCACAAAGGCCTGACCCATCGACGTCTGCAGTTTCTGGCCGAGTGTGCGGGCAATCATGTCCACACTGCCGCCAGCTGCCAGGGCAACAATAATTTTGACAGGACGGTCCGGGTATTTGGCAGTTGTGGCCTGTGCAAAAGCCGAAGCTGCGAGCCCCATGGCGCAGACAGTGGCAGTGATATTCAAAGCCGCGCGGTGCAGTGCGGTACGACGAGTTAGCATGAAATTGCTCCAGTTTTATATTGGGTTAAAAAGGCATCTTGCCGCCAATGCCGAACAAGATGTTACCAATTTAAAGCAAGCAAATATTGGGCCTGAGCCTCAGGCAACGGATTCAAGCTGCGACTTCGCTGCCACTGGTTGGCCCAAACTTCGAAGCACATCGCGCACCATTTGCGCCCGGTCTTTGGCTTCTGGCAGTTCTTTTTCAATGCGCAGCTTGTCATTGCCTGCCAGCTTGATGTGCCGGTTTTTTTGAATCAGATGCATGATGGCCATCGCGTCAATCGGCGCATCTTTTTTAAACGTGATGCTAATGACGCCAGGAGCCGCATCGACCTTCACCACGCCATAAGGTTTGGCAATCACCCGCAGGCGGTGTACGTCAATCAGCGTCTGGCCCTGGGGCGGCAGCTTGCCGAATCGGTCAACGATTTCTTCCAGCAACGCATCAATCTGGTCGGTGTTTTTGGCGGTGGCCAGCTTCTTGTAGAAGGACAGGCGCAGGTGCACATCGCCGCAATAATCGTCAGGCAGCAGGGCAGGGGCGTGCAGGTTGATCTCGGTGGTAACGGTTAACGGGTTTAGCAAATCAGGCTCAATGCCGGCCTTCAGGCACCGCACCGCTTCACTGAGCATTTCGTTGTAAAGCTGGAAGCCAATTTCCATCATGTTGCCGGACTGGTTTTCCCCCAGCACCTCGCCGGTGCCGCGTATCTCCAGGTCGTGCATGGCCAAATAGAAGCCTGAGCCGAGCTCTTCCATTTGCTGAATCGCTTCCAGCCGCTGGCCGGCTTGCTTGGTCAGGCCTTCAATGTCAGGCACCATCAAATAGGCATACGCCTGGTGGTGGCTGCGGCCCACGCGGCCACGCAATTGATGCAGCTGCGCGAGGCCGAACCGGTCGGCCCGCGCCATCACGATCGTGTTGGCAGTCGGCACGTCAATACCGGTTTCAATAATGGTGGAACACAACAGCATGTTGTAACGCTGGGCCACAAAGTCCTTCATCACGCGTTCGAGTTCTCGTTCGGGCATCTGGCCGTGCGCCACGGCGATGCGGGCTTCGGGCAACAGCGCCTCCAGCTTTTCGCGGCGGTTTTGTATCGTCTCCACTTCGTTGTGCAAAAAGTAAACCTGCCCGCCGCGTTTGAGCTCGCGCAGCACGGCTTCGCGAATCACGCCGTTGCTCTCGCTGCGCACAAAGGTTTTGATAGCGAGGCGGCGTTGTGGGGCGGTCGCTATCACGCTCAAATCTCGCAAACCCTCAAGCGCCATGCCCAGTGTGCGCGGAATCGGTGTAGCGGTCAGCGTCAGCACATCGACCTCTGCGCGCATGGCTTTCATCATTTCTTTGTGGCGCACACCAAAGCGGTGTTCTTCGTCAATGATGAGCAAGCCGAGGCGTTGGAAGTTGATGTCTTTGCTGAGCAGCTTGTGCGTGCCGACGACGATGTCAATCGTGCCGTCTGCTATGCCCTTGATGGCAGCGGTAATTTCTTTGGCGGACCTGAAGCGGCTCATTTCTGCGACCTTGACCGGCCATTTGGCAAAGCGGTCGCTTAGGGTTTGAAAGTGCTGTTCGGCCAGCAGCGTGGTCGGTGCCAACAACGCAACTTGCTTGCCGCCAGTAATGGCGATAAAGGCCGCGCGCAAAGCCACTTCAGTTTTGCCGAAACCCACATCACCGCAGATCAGCCGGTCCATTGGGCGCGGGCTGATCATGTCCTGAATGACTGCATGAATGGCCGCGCTCTGGTCAGCCGTTTCGTCAAAGCCAAAGTCGTTGGCAAAGGTTTCGTAATCGTTGGGTGAATATCGGAAAGCATGACCTTCACGGGCAGCGCGGCGGGCGTAGATGTTCAGAAGCTCGGCAGCTGAATCACGCACCTGCTCGGCCGCCTTGCGCTTGGCTTTGTCCCACGCCGCGCCTCCCAGCCGGTGCAGCGGCGCTTCATCGGCACTGACGCCGGTATATCTGCTGATTTGCTGCAGCTGGCTGACCGGCACGTACAGCGTGGCATCGTCGGCGTATTGCAAATGCAAAAACTCGGACGGACCTTGCCCTAGGTCCATGTTGATCAAGCCCTTGTAGCGGCCAATGCCGTGGGCGCTGTGCACCACTGGGTCGCCGACGTTGAGTTCTGACAGGTCTTTTATCAGCGCTTCTACATCGCTGACTTTTTCCTGCTTTTTATTGCGGCGGCGCACGGCCATGCCAGCAGCGAAAAGTTCGGTTTCGGTGATGAAGTCAATGTCGCCTTCCAGCCAGCTGAATCCCGCGTTTAAAGCGGCGGTTGCGATGCCCAATTTTTCAGGGCTGGTTTTAAAGTCTTCGAGCGAATCGAATGCCGGTGGGCTCACGCCACTGGCACGTAGAAAGTCCAACAAGCTCTCGCGGCGGCCATCTGACTCGGCCAGGATCAGTACACGTTGGGGCGTGTTTTTGATGTGGGATTTGAGCAGGATGAGAGGGTCTTCTGCGCCGCGGACGACTGCCAGCTTTTCTAGAGCCTGGAACTCTGAATACGCAGAGCTCTCATCCCCGCCCTCTCCCGCTGGCGGGAGAGGGCGCAAGTCAGTTTGTTTTCCTTCAGCTGGAAGTGGGTGTGGTCCAGTCCCCTCTCCCGCTTGTGGGAGAGGGCCAGGGTGAGGGCTCTTCGATTTAAAAGCCAACTGCGCATACCCATTCGCCCGCGCATAAAACTGCTCAGCACTTAAAAACAGCGACTCGGGTGGCAGCGCAGGTCGGTCTGGCGCGCCTTTCACCAGCCGATACCGGTCTTTGGTGTCCTGCCAAAAGCGCTGAAACGCTGGCTCCAGGTCACCATGCAAAACCACCGTCGCATTGGCACCCAAGTAATCAAAAACCGTCGCCGTCTCTTCAAAAAACAGCGGCAAATAATATTCAATACCCGCCGTTGCCACGCCGTTGCCAATGTCTTTGTAAATACGGCTTTTGGTTGGGTCGCCGTCGAGCAGTTCACGCCAGCGGTTTCTAAACCGCGTGCGCGCATCGTCATCCATCGGAAATTCACGGCCAGGCAGCAGGCGTACTTCGGGCACCGGGTACAAACTGCGCTGGCTGTCCGGGTCAAACGTGCGAATGCTGTCAATTTCGTCGTCAAACAAATCAACCCGGTAGGGCACCAGTGAGCCCATCGGGAACAAGTCAATCAGCCCGCCACGCACTGCGTATTCACCCGGCCCGACAACTTGCGTGACGTGGCTGTAACCCGCCAGCGTCAGCTGCGCCTTGAGCTTGGCTTCATCAAGCTTTTGTTTGACTTTGAATTCAAACGTGTAACCTGCCAAAAAGCTGGGCGGCGCCAGCCGGTATAACGCTGTGGTGGCAGGCACGATCACCACATCTGCGCCCGCGTCCTTGCTGCGTTGCTGGATGCGCCAGAGCGTGGCCAAACGCTCGCTGATCAGGTCCTGGTGCGGTGAAAACGTGTCGTACGGCAGCGTTTCCCAGTCAGGGAAAAGTGCGCAGCGCAGGTCAGGCGCAAAAAAAGCCAGCTCCTGCATCAGGCGTTGGGCTGTGGTGGCGTCTGATGTCACGATGGCTGTGAGCTTGCCGGCTGCTTTTTCACGCGTGCCCAACTGGGCGATTAAAAGTGCATCAGCCGAACCAATGGGTTGTGGCAGGGTGAAGCGTTTGCCGGAGCTAAGTTTGGGTAAATCCATGAAACGGTGAAAATTTGAAAAACGCAAAAAACACAAAGCACCCCAAGCCGAAAAACGGAGGGTGCTGGCAAGCTGACGTCGCCATTTTAGAATTTATGATGACGCCATGACGACAGATGGAACGAAGCCCCGATTTTTTGCATTGATTCCGTGTGCTGGCGCTGGGAGCAGAGCCGCAACACAAAGTCCCAAGCAGTACCAGTTGCTGGCTGGCAAGGCGATGGTCTGGCATACAGTTCAGTCGTTTCGGCGGGTCACGGCTTTGGCAGGTATCTGGGTGGTAACGGCGAAAAACGACCATGGCTTTGGGCAGGCCTGCCCCGATTTTCACCATCCGGGTGAGGAACAGGCTGCCGTAGGCGGTGCGACGCGCGCACTCAGCGTTCGCAATGGGCTGCAGGCTTTGCTGCAACAAACAGCCGAACCAGACGACTGGGTGCTTGTGCATGATGCAGCCCGCTGCCTCGTTACCCCTGAACAGATTACCCGGCTTATTCAAGTTTGCAAAGCCGACAGCGTGGGTGGGCTTCTGGCGTTACCACTGGCCGACACGCTGAAAAGCAGTCAAGCGGGCAGGGTGATTGCCACCATCGACCGCACTGACAAATGGCTGGCACAAACGCCGCAAATGTTTCGAATTGGCACGCTCCAGGCTGCACTCGATGCCGCTGGGGAAGCAGTCACAGATGAATCCAGCGCCATGCAACTGCAGGGTTTGCAACCATTGCTGATCAACGGAAGCGCACAAAATTTCAAAGTCACTTATCCAGAAGATTTTGCGCTGGCTGAAGCCATATTGAAAAGCCGAATGAAAGTTGATGATGTCCGTTGAAATGCCTGATTTGCCCAATCTGCCCAGCTCACCCAATTCATCAAATTTGCCAAGCTTCCGGATTGGAGAGGGCTGGGACTGTCATGCGCTGGTTCCGGGCCGCAAGCTGATCATCGGTGGCGTCGAGGTGCCGCACAGCCTGGGACTGCTGGGGCATTCAGACGCTGATGTGCTGTTGCACGCCATCATTGATGCGCTGTTGGGCGCGGCGGGGCTGGGTGACATTGGCTCGCACTTTTCAGACATGGACGACAGGTTCAAAGGTGCTGATTCACTGCGATTGCTGGCGGAGGCGGCGCGCCTGGTTACTGAATGCGGACTGAAAATTGGCAATATTGACAGTACCGTGATTGCTCAGGCTCCCAAACTGGCTTCCTACATTCCGGCAATGCGCCGCGCCATTGCCGATGTACTGGGTTTGGACTTCAGCCGCATCAATGTGAAGGCAAAAACAGCAGAAAAGCTGGGCCCCGTTGGGCAGGGGCTGAGCATGGAAGCAAGAGCTGTTGTTCTGCTGATTGAGTCAAGCTGACAGTGCTATTAATTAAGAAGCTGTTAGCGCCCTGTTTATATGCGCTAGATGCATATTTGGTGCTTAAAAACCACTGCAGGGCTCGTATTTTCGAGATGATCAATACACCAGCCGTTCAGGCCTGATTTCCTGCAGGATTGTTGTGGCAATTTCCTCGATGGATTTTGTCGTGGTTGACAACCAGCGGATTCCTTCACGCCGCATCATGGCTTCAGCTTCGTGAATTTCGTGGCGGCAATTGGCCAGGCTGGCGTAGGTTGAGTTGGGCCTGCGCTCGTTGCGGATCTGTGCCAGGCGCTCGGGGGCAATCGTCAGGCCAAAAATTTTTTTGCGGTGCGGGCTGAGTGCGGGCGGCAACTGGTGCCGGTCAAAGTCTTCCGGAATCAATGGGTAGTTCGATGCTTTCAGGCCGTATTGCATCGCCAGGTACAGCGAAGTCGGCGTTTTACCGCTGCGGCTCACGCCCACCAAAATCACGTCCGAGCCCGCCAGGTCCTTGTTGCTCTGCCCGTCGTCATGGGCCAGCGAGAAGTTGATGGCTTCAATCCGGTCGTCATAAGCTTTGCTTTTGGACGCGTCTGAAAAGCGCCCCACCCGGTGGTTGGATTTCAGGCCAAGTTCGCCTTCCAGCGGCGCAACAAACATGCCAAACATGTCCAGCAGCATGCCATTGCAGCTTGACTTGATGACGCCAAGGATTTCCATGTTGACCAGCGTTGTGAAAACAATCGGCCTTTTGCCTTCAGTTTCAGCTGTGTGATTGATTTGCCTGACGGCTTGATGGGCTTTGTCCACACTGTCGATAAATGGCAAACGGACATGGCGCGGCGTCATTTCAAATTGGGCCAGGATGGCGTTGCCAAAAGTTTCCGCGGTGATGCCGGTACCGTCAGAGATAAAAAATACGGTGCGGTTGGGCATGTTGGCCTGCAAGTTGGGTTCAGTTTAGCGACAGGTCAGGCGGGAAAAGCAAGTTGGCGGCACCCTACAATTAAAGCAATTATGTCGATTGTCTGCAACATGGCTGTGCTTGCCCATTCAAAACTACAACAAGGTTTCAGCACGCCCATGTTCGCGTCCCGGTTTTTAAACCTCCCGGAGTATTTTTCATGTCCACGCTTTTTGCACAGGATGCCTTAGTCGTACCTTTTGAAAATCTGAGAATGAGCGATGTAGAGGCCGTAGGCGGCAAAAACGCCAGCCTTGGCGAAATGATTTCGCAGTTGCCTACCGGGCCGCAGGGCGTACGCGTTCCTACAGGCTTTGCCACCACGGCGCACGCCTTCCGGCTGTTTTTGGCGCATGCCGGGCTGAACAAAAAAATCAATGCCATTCTGGATGCACTGGACACCGACGATGTCCGCGCGCTGACCTCTGCGGGCAGCCAGATCCGTGCGATGGTTGAAGCGCAGCCTTTTCCAGGTGATTTTGAGCAGGCTGTGCGCACCAGTTTTATGGCATTGAGCGCTGGCAATGCATCTGCTTCTTTTGCAGTGCGTTCATCTGCCACGGCTGAAGACTTGCCCGACGCGTCGTTTGCCGGCCAGCAGGAAACCTTCTTGAACGTGGTCGGCATCGAAGACATTTTGCACAAGATGAAAGAGGTGTTTGCATCGCTTTACAACGACCGTGCCATCAGCTACCGCGTACACCAGGGCTTTGCCCACGCTGATGTTGCGCTGTCAGCCGGTGTACAGCGCATGGTGCGCAGCGACTTGGGCGCTGCCGGCGTGATGTTCACCATTGACACTGAAAGCGGTTTTGAAGATGTGGTGTTCATCACGTCCAGTTACGGCCTGGGTGAAACGGTGGTGCAAGGCGCCGTGAATCCTGACGAATTTTATGTGCACAAGCCGATGCTGAAAGCAGGCAAGCGCGCGGTGACTCGCCGCAACCTGGGCAGCAAACTGCTGCAGATGGAGTTCACCACACCTGACGAGAAAAAGACCAGCGGCAAGCTGGTCAAAACCACGGACGTACCGACTGAGTTGCGCAACCGTTATTCACTGCTGGACACCGACGTGGAGCAGCTGGCCAGATATGCGCTGATCATTGAAACGCATTACGGCCGTCCGATGGACATCGAATGGGGCAAGGACGGTCACGACGGCCTGCTTTACATCTTGCAAGCCCGTCCTGAAACGGTGAAAAGCCAGTCCAAAGGCAAACCCGAGCTGCGCTACAAGCTCAAGGCCAATCAGGCCAAAGGCACTTTGCTGACGGAAGGGCGCGCGATTGGTCAAAAAATTGGCACGGGCCCGGTTCGCATCGTGCATGACATCAAGGACATGGACCAGGTGCAGGCTGGCGATGTGCTGGTGACCGACATGACCGACCCGAACTGGGAACCTGTGATGAAACGGGCCAGTGCGATTGTGACCAACCGGGGCGGCCGCACTTGCCATGCAGCCATCATTGCGCGGGAGCTGGGCATACCGGCAGTGGTCGGCTGTGGCAATGCGACAGAAATACTGAAAGACGGCATGCTGGTCACTGTCAGTTGCGCAGAAGGCGATACCGGCAACATTTATGACGGGCTTCTGGAAACGGAAGTCACCACAGTCGAGCGCGGCACCATGCCGCCGATTGACATCAAGATCATGATGAATGTGGGCAATCCGCAGCTGGCGTTCGACTTTTGCCAGATCCCCAATCAGGGCGTGGGTCTGGCACGGCTTGAATTCATCATCAACAACAACATTGGCGTGCATCCCAAAGCCATTCTGGACTACCCCAACATTGACGCAGACTTAAAGCAGGCGGTTGAAAGCGTGGCGCGTGGCCATGCGTCACCGCGGGCTTTTTATGTTGACAAAGTCGCTGAAGGTATTGCAACCATTGCATGTGCTTTCTGGCCCAAGGCTGTAATTGTCCGGCTGTCAGACTTCAAGTCAAATGAATACCGCAAGCTGATTGGCGGCTCCCGCTACGAGCCTGAAGAAGAAAACCCCATGCTGGGCTTTCGCGGCGCAGCGCGCTACCTCAGTGCCGATTTTCGGGAGGCGTTTGCCATGGAGTGCGAGGCTTTGAAGCGTGTGCGCAACGACATGGGTTTGACGAATGTAGAGGTCATGGTTCCTTTTGTGCGAACGCTGGGTCAAGCCGCCAGGGTGACAGAGTTGTTGGCTCAGCATGGCCTCAAACGCGGGCAAGACGGTCTCAAACTCATCATGATGTGTGAAGTGCCAAGCAATGCGGTGCTGGCTGATCAGTTTCTGGAATATTTCGACGGCTTTTCAATCGGCTCGAACGATCTGACGCAGCTGACGCTGGGCCTGGACCGGGATTCTGGCCTGGACATCCTCGCGCAAGACTTTGACGAGCGTGACCCGGCCGTGAAGGCACTGCTGGCCATGGCCATCTCAGCCTGCAAACGGCAAGGCAAATATGTTGGCATTTGCGGCCAGGGCCCCAGTGACCACCCGGATTTTGCACAGTGGCTCAAGGACCAGGGCATTGGCTCCATGTCGCTGAACCCCGATACGGTGATTGCCACCTGGAAGCAGCTGGCAAGCTAGAACACGCCTGCGCATTTGCAGCGGTCCGGGGAAACCCCGGCTGCCCGGTGGAGGCGCTGGCCTCACAATCATCTCCCATGCAGGGTCATGAAAACCACCGCCAATATTGGCGCAAAAACCGCATTGTCATGGCTGTGCTGCTCGGAATTTGGTTTGCTGTGACTTTTGTAGTCAGTTACTTTGCGCGATCACTAAACTTCACGTTTTTTGGATGGCCGTTCAGTTTTTGGGTGGGCGCCCAGGGTGCCCTTGGCGTTTATGTCGCCATCATTGGTTTTTACGCCTGGTACATGAACCGGCTTGACCTGCAGCACGGCGCCGAGCAGGAAAGCGCTGACTGAGCATGGCCAACTGAATATGGTCACCTGATATGGTCAACTGACATGGCAGGGTTTTTTGGCACCCGTGACGGACTGCGCTTGACGGGGCCGCAGTTCAAGGCACAGCTCAAGCGCTTTTACAGCTGGTACACGCTGGGCCTGTTTGTGTTTGTTGGCGCGCTTGCGGTTGCTGAGCAAATGGGTTTGCCACGTTTGTGGATCGGCTCGATATTCTTGCTGGCCACCATTGCACTGTACGCTGGCATCGGCATCATGAGCCGTACAACCGAGGCATCTGAATACTACGTCGCTGGCCGCCGCGTTCCGGCCCTGTACAACGGCATGGCCACTGGCGCAGACTGGATGTCTGCCGCATCCTTTATTGGTCTTGCAGGAACGCTTTATCTGACAGGCTACAACGGTCTGGCTTTCATCATGGGCTGGACGGGCGGATTCTGCCTGGTGGCGCTGGTGCTGGCACCGTACCTGCGCAAGTTTGGCCAGTTCACCATTCCCGACTTTTTGGGCGAGCGCTACAGCGACTGCCTGGGCGGCAAGCTGCCGCGCCTGATGGGCGTGGTCGCGGCAATCCTGTGCTCTTTTACATACCTGGTGGCGCAAATTTTCGGCGTGGGGCTGATCACGTCTTACCTGACAGGCATCGCATTCGAGCTGGGCATCTTTCTGGGCTTGGGCGGTATTTTGGTGTGCTCGTTTTTGGGCGGCATGCGCGCTGTGACGTGGACCCAAGTTGCACAGTACATCATTTTGGTGGTGGCTTACCTGACACCAGTGGTGTGGCTGTCAGTCAAGCAAACCGGCGTGCCAGTGCCTCAGCTCGTGTATGGCTACCAGATGGAAAAAGTCACTGCCAAAGAGCTGCAAATCATGGCAGACCCCGAGGAGCAGAAGGTTCGTGCCATTTATCAGCAACGCTCGGAAGTGCTGGCTGAAAAGCTCAAGCATCCCGGCCGGTCACTGGCGCTGGACAGACAGGCCGCCAGTCAAAAGCTCAATGATTTGAAGTCTGGCAACGGCAGCGTGCAAGACATTGCCGCGGCCAGCAAGGCACTGGCCAGCTTGCCCAAAGACGAGGCAGGCGCCTTGAAGGCTTACACACAGGCAAAAGCAGTTGCGGACGCCAGATCCCAACCGCTGGCAGGCATGCCGCCGCATGCGCAGCAATTTGCCGGGAACCCGGATGGCTCGCCCAAAGAGCGGGACCAGTACGACACATCACGGCGAAACTTTCTGGCGCTGGTTTTTTGCCTGATGGTTGGCACAGCCGCTCTGCCACACATCCTGAGCCGTTACTACACCGTGCCCAGTGTGCGGCAGGCGCGGCAGTCGGTCACATGGTCCCTGCTGTTTATCGTGTTGCTGTATTTCACGGCGCCTGCACTGGCCGTGCTGGTCAAGTATGAAATTTTCACCAACATTGTGGGCATACCATTTGACCAGCTGCCAGCTTGGCTCAATGCCTGGAACAAGGTCGACTCATCCCTGCTGTCGGTGGTAGACATCAACAAGGACAACGTGTTGCAATTGGGTGAACTGACGATTGGCGGTGATGTGGTGGTGTTGCTCACGCCTGAACTGGCGGGGTTGCCGTATGTCATTTCAGGGCTGGTGGCTGCAGGTGGGCTGGCAGCAGCACTGTCTACTGCCGACGGTTTGTTGCTGACCATTGCCAACTCGCTGGGTCATGACTTGTATTTCAAAACCATCAACCCCAACGCGTCGACTGTCAGCCGGGTCACGGTGTCGAAAATCCTGCTGTTGATTGTGGCGCTGCTGTCTGCCTATGTCGCCGCGCAAAAGCCGGCGGATATTCTGTTTTTGGTGTCTGCCGCTTTTTCATTCGCTGCTGCGTCGTTTTTTCCTGCTTTGAGTCTGGGCATATTCTGGAAGCGGGCAACCGGCATGGCCGCGTCGCTGGGCATGGTGTCCGGCTTGGGCGTGACGTCTTACTACATGGTGGTCAACCAGCCCTGGCTTCGCAGCGCTTTCAACGTCACGTCACCCGTCCAGCTGTGGTGGGGCATTGAGCCCATATCCGCAGGTCTTTTTGGTGTTCCTGTCGGTTTTGCAGTCATTGTTCTGGTGAGTCTGGTGACCCGGCAACCCGCTCAGGGTGTGCAAGATCTGGTAGAGCACATCCGGTCGCCCGACATTAAAAAGCTATAATCCGCAGTCGCCTTGCCGCACCCGAACCAGACGCCGGGGTGGCTCATTTTTAACCCAAAAGGAGTTTTATGCGTCATTATGAGATCGTCTTGCTGATCCATCCGGATCAAAGCGAGCAGGTTCCAGCCATGCTGGAACGTTACAAGGGCATGATTGTTGCCGGTGGCGGTGTTGTGCACCGCGTTGAAGATTGGGGCCGTCGCCAGCTCATTTATCTGATTCAGAAACTTGGCAAAGCCCATTACCTGTGCATCAACATTGAAGCTTCACAAGCCGTGATGGACGAAATTGAACACGCGTTCAAGTTCAATGATGCTGTGCTGCGCCACCTGACTGTGGTCAAGAAGAAAGCCGAAACCGGCCCATCCTTGATGATGCGCAACGTTGAGCGTGAAGAAGCGCGCAAGACCCAGCAAGCTGAATACGCAGGCAACGACCGCTAAGAGCCAGCATTTAATTGAACCGGTCAAACACTGCAAAAGGTACTGCCAAAAATATTGTCAAATTGTCAGCGCGTATTGCCGAGGCAAGTCCTCTGCGCTACACGCCAGCCGGTATTCCCGCCATCAACTTCGTTCTTGAACACGAGTCCGAGATGCAAGAGGCAGGGGTCACAAGGCAAGTCAAATTGACAGTTAGGGCAGTCGCTTTTGGCGCACTGGCTGAAACTTCAGCCAAAGCTGAACTAGGCAAATTCCAGTTGTTTACCGGTTTCCTGATCAATGCACGTACCAGCAAAAGCCTCATCTTCCACATTCAAGACATTCAAGACATTCAACCCATTTAAAGGAGTCCATCATGCCCGGACCGAAACGTTTCAACAAAGACAAGCGCCCCAAGCGCAACACACAATCGCTGCTGTTCAAGCGCAAGCGCTTTTGCCGCTTTACCGCTGCTGGTGTCGAAGAAATCGACTACAAGGACATTGACACCTTGCGTGACTTTGTCAGCGAAAATGGCAAGATCATCCCCGCCCGCCTGACCGGCACGCGCGCGATTTTTCAGCGTCAGATCAACACTGCTGTCAAGCGGGCCCGCTTTTTGGCGATGCTGCCTTACAGCGACCAGCATAAAAGCCTGTAAGGAGCACGACCATGCAAATCATTTTGTTAGACAAAGTCGTTAACCTCGGTACCTTGGGTGAGGTTGTCAAAGTCAAAGACGGCTATGCACGCAACTTTTTGATCCCGTCTGGCCGCGCACGCCGCGCAACGACTGCCAACAAAGCCGAGTTTGAAGCCAAACGCGTTGAGCTTGAAAAGACAGCTGCTGCCAAGCTGGCTGAGTCGCAAGCTCAAGGTGCCAAGCTGGGCGGTACCACCATCAAGCTGACCCAAAAAGCCGGTGTGGATGGCCGTTTGTTTGGCTCTGTGACCAACCATGACATTTCAGTTGAGTTGACCAAGCAAGGCTTTGCGGTTGCCAAATCGCAAATCCGCATGCCGGTTGGCCCGCTCAAAACCACGGGCGACCACTCAGTTAGCGTGGCATTGCACACCGACGTGCTGGTCGACATCACCGTCACGGTGTACGGCGAAACAGCGTAAGGTTTTCCCTTCACAAGAAGCCGCTCATTTGGGCGGCTTTTTTTATGGCTTTTTAAAGCAGCCCTGGTTGAGACGTTATCCCCAACTCTGCACCGCATTTCCCCGCAATTTCCCCGGCTTATCCACAAAGTTGCGCACAGGCACTTTCACGTTACCAACGTACCATTAATCCTGTCCAAAGGAAACTCATGTCTGCCGCATTTTCAGTCTTCGACCAATCCGCTAATTCTGGCTACAGTCCGGACCGCCAGATCGCCCAATTACGTATCCCGCCGCACTCGATTGAAGGCGAGTCCAGCGTGCTGGGCGGTTTGCTGTTAGACAACGCAGCGTGGGACCGCATGGGCGACCTGTTGACCGACCAGGACTTTTACCGTGCCGAACACAAGTTAATTTATGCTGCTGTAGGCGCATTGATCAACGCCACCAAACCGGCAGACGTCATCACCGTGTACGAGCACCTGCAAAACCAGGGCAAGGCCGACGAAGTCGGTGGCTTAAGCTACCTCAACGCCCTGGCACAGTACGTGCCCAGCGCCGCCAACATTCGCCGGTACGCAGAGATCGTCCGCGAGCGCTCCATCCTGCGCAAGCTGGTCGCCGCCAGCGACGAAATATCCACCAACGCCTTCAGCCCGCAAGGCAAAGACATCGCCACCATCCTCGACGAAGCCGAGCAAAAAATCTTCAAAATCGGCGAGCAGGGCTCCCGCATGAAGGAAGGTTTTCAGAGCATGGATACGCTGGTCGTCAGCCTGCTCGACCGCGTAACAGAAATGAGCGAGAACCCGAACGACGTGACGGGCGTGCCAAGCGGGTTTTACGATTTGGACCGCATGACATCCGGCTTTCAGGCCGGTGATTTGGTGATTTTGGCTGCTAGACCGTCAATGGGCAAAACGGCCCTGGCCATCAATATCGCTGAACACGTTGCGCTGAATGAAGGCCTGCCCGTGGCCGTGTTCTCGATGGAGATGGGCGCATCACAACTGGCGGTGCGTATCGTTGGCTCAATCGGCCGCATTGACCAGACCCATTTACGCACCGGCGCACTGACCGACGAAGAGTGGCCACGCCTGACCGAAGCCATTGAAAAGCTGCGCAATATATCGCTCCACATTGATGAAACTCCGGGCCTGACAGTGAGCGAGTTGCGTGCCAACGCGCGCCGCCTGGCCAAGCAGTGCGGCAAGCTCGGATTGATCGTGGTCGATTACTTGCAACTGATGAGCGTGTCCAGCAGCATGAGCGAAGAAAACCGAGCTACAGCCGTCGGTGAAATATCGCGGGGGCTGAAAATGCTGGCCAAAGAGCTGCAATGCCCAGTGCTAGCCCTGTCCCAGCTCAGCCGCGGCGTAGAAAGCCGCACCGATAAACGGCCAATGATGAGCGACCTGCGCGAGTCCGGCGCAATTGAGCAGGATGCAGACATCATCATGTTCATCTACCGCGACGAGTACTACACCAAAGAAGCCTGCAAAGAGCCCGGTGTGGCCGAAGTCATCATCAGCAAGCAGCGCAATGGGCCTACGGGCACTGTCAAGCTCGCGTTTATCAACCGCATCACCAAGTTTGAGAGTTTGGCGCATGGGAGTGGCGGTGGGGGTGGGGATTTCTAGGATGACAGCTGAACCGTCAAAAATTCCGGATCTGCAAAAACTTTAAAAATAGAAGTTTTGATGGAAAAAAGCTTACCCACAAAGTGCATGTCACAACCAGCTGGTCGCTGCGGATTTGGATGATGCGTTCAAAACATGCCCCAAGTCTCGAATATCTGTTCATGACGGTCAAATCCGCATGTTCAGACAGTTTTTGAATTTGATTTCAGATGTCCAATCAATTCATCAAGCATCCGAATCTCCCGTTTCATCTCGCTGCCATTTGCTGACTTGCAGGCACACTCCGCAGGCGCGTTTCTGCATTTGCATTCAGCACATCAGAGCTTTGTGCTTGCACCCCAAACGCGTGCAGGACGAATAGGGTCATTTGGCTGTCATCGGGCAGCGCAATGCGCAGCTGCAGCGCGGCTGTAGCCAGATGCCTGCGCATCCGGATCTGAACAGTCTCGCGCCCAAGCAATGACACGAGCGTGGACTTGCCAAGGTCTTTGTTTTTGTCTTTTGTCGAATTTGCGATCATGGGCGATCCGTCTTCAAGATCGTCGCGCAACTGGAATGCCTGACCGATGTCAAGCGCGGCTGACTGAAGCGCCGACCGGGCAGCGCTGCTGGCGCTGCAGGCCAAAGCGGCCATGTCGAGCGCCGCCGCAAACAACACGCCGGTTTTTTGGTCATTGACATGCGCGATGTCATGCTCGCTGCGCATGTCAGATTCGTTGTGCAAGTCCAGAAATTGGCCCTTCGCCAACCCTTGCGGACCAACGGCCTGGCTAAGCACCACCACCAGCTGCGCGCGTACATCTGCCGACAGACCGCTTACGCTGGCAACCAGCCGCAAAGCCTCCGTCAGCAGCGCCACTGCTGCCAGCATGGCTACGTCCTGACCGAACTGAATATGTGCAGCAGGTCGGCCCGGTCTGATGCGGGAGTTGTCCATGCACGGCATGTCGTCCATGAACAGAGACGCCGCATGCACCATTTCAACTGCACAAGCAAGGTCAAGCACCGCATGAAAATTGCCCCCTAAACCTTTGCACGCAAGCAACATCAGCACCGAACGGGTACGTTTACCGGGAGTCAAAACGCCCGTGTGCATGGCATGGCTTAACTTGACTGATGAAGATTTGGGCAAAGGCAATAATTCATGCAACCTGGCGTTGATGGCAGCTTGAAGGGGTGGAAGAATGTTGTGAACATTTAACGTCGCAAAATTTTGTGAGGTGAATGACGTTGGAAAATTGCAATAAATCATGGCTGATTTATAAAACCAAATAAGTCAAAATTTCAGACAAACGAAGGCGTCCTACGGCTGACATGGACTTCCGACTGCCAGGCTCGGCAAGGCTGCACGCGTACATTTTGCTTAACCTATGGAAGGTTTTGCAATCTTTGCGCCACCCTTTTCAAGTCACATTCGTGCATTGGAGGCCCTTGCAAGCCAATTGATTGATTCAGGTCATACAGTTTTCTGGATCCATCAGGTAGAAGTTCAGCAATTTCTGGAAGATCAGCGGATCAAGTTCCAGGCAGTGGGTGCGGTGTCACATCCGCCTGGCTCGCTCGCATTCATGTTGGCCCGTGCGGCCAACCCTGGCACGGTGTCAGGGCTGCGGCGGGTGATTGCTGACATCGCGGCCAACACAGACATGCTGTGCAGGCAAAGCCCCGACATCTTAAAAAAACTGGGCATCACTGCGGTGATTGCTGATCAGATGGAAGCAGCGGGTGGGTTGGTAGCTCAAAGCCTGCATCTTCCCTATGTTTCCGTGGCGTGCGCACTGCCTGTGAACCGTGAGCTAGCGATACCTTTGCCCGTCATGCATTGGTCTTATGCAAGCAGCAAGCTTGCACTTGAGCTGAACAAAACCAGCTCCCAGGTTTACGACTGGCTGATGAAGCCGCATGCAAGCGTCATTGCAGAACATTCAAAAATTTTGGACTGCCACTGATGCACACGCTGGAAGACTGCTTGTCTCCACTGGCTCAACTTAGTCAGACCACGGCAGAGTTTGATTTCCCCCGCACGAGTTTGCCTGGCCATTTTTCTCATGTGGGTCCCTTGCGCCGGCCGTCAAAGTCGGACCATGCATTCAATGTCAAGCCTGATCCCGAGCGGCCTTTCGTTTTTGCATCTTTTGGTACTTTGCAGGGGGGACGCTTTAATTTGTTCATGCGGATAACTCGGGCCTGCAAGGCTCTGAGATTGCAATTGCTGTTAGCCCATTGCAACCTGTTGAACGGTTTGCAGGAGGAGCAGCTGCGCAGCGCTGGTGCGACCTGGGTCACTGGGTTCACTGACCAGCAGGCAGCCATTGAAAAAGCCGATGTGGTGGTGACGCATGGCGGGCTCAACACAACACTGGATGCGCTTGCTGCTGGCACCCCACTGCTTGTCTTACCGATTGCGTTTGACCAACCCGGTGTGTCTGCGCGCGTTGCCCGTGCCAGAGCGGGCTTGAGGCTATCCCCACGGTGGGCCAGTCAAAAGGCAATCTCAGCTGCGTTGAGGCGCCTCGTCAGCGAACCCGAATTTGCACAACAGGCGCAGCGGCTGGGAAAGGGCATTGCGCAAGCAGGGGGTGTTTCCAAGGCAGCGCGCATCGTTTTGTCAGCCGTTGCCAATGGTCCTGTTGTCAAAGCTTCGAAGGCCACGACTTCACCTGTTCTCTTTGCTGAAAGGCAGTTGTATGCCACTTGATTCAGTCGATGGCATACCTGATGCAGACCTGATTTTTGTTGGAGGTGGCTTGGCGAACGGGCTCCTGGCCTGGCGTTTGTCGCAAATCCAACCCAAGCTGCGCTTGATGTTGCTTGAATCAGGCGACACGCTGGGGGGCAACCACACCTGGTGTTTTCACGACGGCGATATGACTGCTGACCAAAAGCAGTGGCTCACGCCGCTGATCGTGCATCAGTGGGACCATTATTCAGTGCATTTCCCGGGCCGAAGCCGGCAACTGGATTCAGGTTATTTTGCAGTCACTTCTGCACGATTTCACGCAACTTTGACAGCCCAGCTGGGAACCCAGGTCAGGTTGCAGACGCGCGTGCAATCCGTGGGTCCAAAGCGCGTCAAGTTGAGCACAGGGCAGGTGCTGACCGCGCGTGCGGTCATTGATGGGCGGGGTGTGCAGCCCAGTCCTTTCATGACGCTGGGCTATCAAAAGTTTTTAGGTCAGGAGCTGCGCCTGAGTGCACCGCATGGCTTGAGAGGACCTGTGTTGATGGATGCACGTGTGGCCCAGCAAGACAGTTACCGCTTTGTGTATGTGTTGCCATTGTCGCCAGACACGGTTTTGGTCGAAGACACTTTTTTTGCAGACGACAGCCAGGTGGACTTTCATTTGCTGCGGCGCAATATTGCTGCGTATGTTGGCCAGCGGGGCTGGCAGGTGATGGCCATGGTGCGCGAAGAGCTGGGCGTTTTACCGCTCACGCTGGCAGGCAATCCGGACTCGTTCTGGAAGTCGGCAAATGGTGTCGTGAAATCAGGTTTGGCTGGCGGTTTTTTCAACCCTGCGACTGGTTACAGCCTGCCAGATGCGGTTCGGTTTGCCGATCATCTTGCATCGCTTTCGCCCGCGCAAATGGGCGCAGAAAATTTGTTTGGCTCAATGCAAACCCACGCCATCCGGCGCTGGCATGAACAGGGCTTTTTCAGGTTGCTGAACCGCATGCTGTTTTTTGCCGCAGTGCCCAACGAGCGCTGGCGGGTGTTTGAGCGTTTTTATGGGTTGCCGCTGCCGCTTATCAAGCGGTTTTATGCAGCACGGCTCAATCCGTTTGACAAGCTACGCATCCTCACCGGCAAGCCGCCTGTGGCCATGGGCGCTGCCCTGCGTGCGGCGTTTATCACACCGCGCGCTTTGGCCAGTCGTGCTGATCGGTCCAATCGTGCCAGTGGAGCCAATTCATGAGTTCATCGCCTAAAACTGCTGTTGTGATTGGGTCCGGATTTGGCGGCATTGCCCTGGCAATACGGCTGCAATCAGCCGGCATCAGCACCACCATACTGGAAGCGCGAGACAAGCCCGGTGGCCGTGCCTATGTGTATGAAGACAGCGGCTTTACCTTTGATGCGGGCCCGACTGTCATTACCGATCCAGTGTCTCTGGAGCAACTGTTTTCATTGTCAGGGCGCAAGCTTTCTGACTATGTGGATTTGCTCCCCGTGGCGCCTTTTTACCGGCTGTGCTGGGAGGACGGCACCCACTTTGACTATGCCGACGACCAAGAGGAGCTGGACCGTCAAATCTTTGCCCTGAACCCGGACGATGTCGCCGGTTATCGTGAATTTTTAAAATTTTCACAAGCAGCTTTTGACCAGGGCTATGTCAAGTTGGGCAGCACGGTTTTTTTAAGCTTTCGCAGCATGGTGCAGGCTGGCCCGCAACTGCTGCGCCTGCAGGCCTGGAAAAGCGTTTACTCCACCGTGTCCCGGTTTATTGAAGATGAGCATTTGCGGCAGTTGTTTTCGTTTCACTGCCTGCTGGTGGGTGGCAATCCGTTTGAGACGTCGTCGATCTACACACTGATTCATGCGCTCGAACGGCATGGCGGCGTGTGGTTTCCGCGCGGCGGTACTGGCGCACTGGTGCGCGCCATGCTGCAGCTGTTCAAAGAGCTGGGTGGCACGCTCAAACTCAATTCACCAGTCGAGCGGATCGAACTCAAGGGCAACCGGGCCGTGGCGGTATGGACAGGCGGCGTACAGCTGCCGTTTGACCAGGTTGCGTCCAACGCAGATGTGGTGCACACCTATCGCAATTTGCTGGCCGGGGAGGCCAGAGGCATTCAAGAGACGCAACGCCTGCAGTCCAAGCGATTCAGCATGTCGCTCTTTGTGATCCATTTCGGTTTGAAAAAAGAGCAGCCCCAGTTGCGCCACCATGTTGTCTGCTTTGGGGCCGGGTATCGCGACCTGATTCACGATATTTTTCACGGCCACGAATTGCCTGAAGATTTTTCTTTGTACCTGCATTCCCCCAGCGTGACTGACGCCAGCCTGGCACCACCGGGATGCTCTGCCCACTGTGTGCTGGCACCGGTGCCACACTTAGGGCATGCGCCGGTTGATTGGGCAGTTGAGGGCCCCAAGCTGCGGGACCGGATTTTGGCTTATTTGGAAGAGCGCTACATTCCGGGGCTTCGCAGCGACTTGCTCACCTGCCGGATTTTCACGCCTGCTGACTTTCGAGACGAGCTGGCGGCAGAACACGGTTCAGCTTTTTCGCTTGAACCTGTTTTGACACAAAGCGCCTGGTTCAGGCCGCACAACCGCGACTCGGTCATTTCCAACTTGTACATTGTGGGTGCTGGAACGCATCCTGGCGCCGGAATTCCCGGCGTGGTGGGCTCTGCCAAAGCAACGGCTGGCCTGATGCTGGAAACGCTGACGGAAACGCAATAACGAGGCAATAACGAGGCAATAACGAGGCAATAACGAGGCAATTACGAGGCAATTCGTTGCAGCAATTCATGAGGCACATGTGAAACGCGATCTGGTGGTTAAAAACGCAGCCCAATGCATTGCAGCCGGCTCCAAAAGTTTTGCCGCTGCCTCGCGCCTGTTCCAGGCACCAACCCGTGAAAGCGCCATGATGCTGTATGCCTGGTGCCGCCATTGTGATGACACGATCGACGGGCAGAATCTGGGATTTGGTCAACGCGAAAGCGCGCAGTGGGATGGCCTTCGCAGACTGGACAAGCTAGAAAACCTCACCCGCCTGGCCATTGCCGGAACGCCCACAGATCACCCTGTTTTTATGGGTCTGGCCGAAGTGATTCAGCGCCATGACATCCCGGGGCACTATCCGCTGGAGCATCTGGCCGGCTACCGGATGGACGTTGAACACACCAGTTACAACAGCCTGGGCATGCTGTTGGCTTATTGCTGGCGGGTGGCCGGTGTGGTGGGCGTGATGATGAGCCTGGTGATGGGGCGCCGCGATGCGGCCACGCTGGACCGCGCCAGTGATTTGGGCATGGCGTTTCAGCTGACCAACATTGCCCGGGACGTGGTGGAAGACGCAACTGTCAACCGTGTGTACCTGCCGCGTGAGTGGTTGCTGGAAGAAGGCATTCACTTCACGGCCCAAATTCTGGACAGTCAGAAGCGGGCGGCTCTGGGGCGGGTGGCAACCCGGCTGGTCGATGCAGCAGACCCTTACTACCTGTCTGCGAGCCATGGCATTGGTGCGTTGCCATTGCGGTCGGCCTGGTCTGTTGCCACTGCACACGGTGTTTACCGCAACATTGGCAGAAATGTGAAGTCGCACGGCGCCTGCGCATGGGACCAGCGCATTGCTTCGTCCCCAGCCGTCAAGCTGTGGTTTGTCGCAAGCGGGGCCGCAATTGCGCTTGCGGCACAGATGCATCGGCCATGCCCCCGCTCTGCGATGTTGTGGACCCGACCTTTGTAAATTGAATCCTGGATGGCGTCATCGATGGTGTGCAACTTCTACTTGACACCCTGATTTTTTTGGTCAGCCTGAAACTGCTGCTTGAGGCGATTTGCAGGCGAAGCATAAAGAAAGCCCAGGGACACCGTGTTGACCTGGTGGGCGCTTGCATGGTGCAGTCGATGGGCCTGATACAACGTCTTCAAATAGCCGCGCCTTGGAACCCATGTGAAGGGCCAGCGCTGGTGCACCATGCCGTCATGCACGACGAAGTAAATCAGGCCGTATGAGGTCATGCCATAACCTACCCATCGCAACGGGTCATACGTATACGTGCCCACAGCGATCAAAACAATTGCCACTGCTGCAAAGACAACAGCGTACAAATCATTGCGCTCGAAAAGCGCTGAGCTGGCGTGTTGGCCGCGGTGATGCGACGCGTGCCAGCCCCAGCCAAAGCCATGCATCACATGATGGTGCACAAACCAGGCAAAGGGTTCCATCAAGGCGGCTGATACCAGCACAATTGGCGTGTTGAACGTCCAGATTTTCCAGTCCATTTTTTAGATTGATGCCATAACTGGCATTTGGTTTTGAGACTCACACAGACGGTATCAAGGCCGGTCATTGAAACCTGTCAGCGACTTTCCTGACTTGCTGTCATGAAGTTCAAGCCAGGCGAGGCGTTACCATAAATGCATGACCGATCCAATGACCCCACCAAGCCCCCAACTGCCCACGGCGCTGATTCACCATCCCTACAAGCCGCCGCCAGGATTTGAAGCTGTCCCGCCCGCCATTCACAGGGCATCAACCGTTATTTTCCCGAATGTGGCTGCTCTGCGGGCCAGGGACTGGCGGCACAAGACCGGCTACACCTACGGCCTGCACGGCACACCCACCACGTTTTTGTTGGAGGAGCGAATTGCCAGCCTGGAAGGCGGCCAATACTGCACGCTGGTGCCCAGCGGTCTGGCAGCAGTGGTACTGGTGGGCATGGCGCTTTTGAAAAGTGGTGATGAGCTGCTGATCCCGGACAACGCATACGGTCCGAACAAGGCGTTTGCCAGCGGCGAGCTGGCAGCCTGGGGTGTGACGCACCAGTACTACGACCCGATAAATCCGGCAGATCTGGCCGCTAAATTAAGCCCCAGGACGCGCCTGGTCTGGCTTGAAGCACCCGGCAGTATTACGCTGGAGTTTCCTGACCTGCCGGCGCTGTGTGCAGCAGTCAAGGCACATGCCGACAGCCACCCGCAAGGCATCGTCACGGCGCTTGACAACACCTGGGGCGCAGGCATTGCTTTCAATGCTTTTGACCTGGGTGCTGACATTTCTGCCCATGCGCTGACCAAATACCCGAGCGGCGGGGCCGATGTGCTGATGGGCTCGATCGTGACCCGAAACGAAGCGCTGCACCATCTGATTCATTTTTGTCACATGCGGGTTGGCTACGGTGTGGCAGGCAATGACGCTGAATTGGTGCTGCGCGGCTTGAACACGATTGCCCTGCGTTACGCAGCCCAGGACACCGCCACGCGTTCAGTGGCCACGTGGATGCAAGGCCAGGCGCAAGTAGCCGCCGTGCTGCACCCGGCACTTCCCGGCTCGCCCGGACATGAAATTTTCAAACGCGACTGCACGGCAGCGGCCTGCCTGTTCAGTGTGGTGTTCAAGCCTGAGTTCACGCAAATGCAGATTGACCGTTTTTGCGACAGCCTCCAGCTTTTCAAGTTGGGCTACAGCTGGGCCGGACCGATGAGCCTGTGCGCGCCGTACGACGTTCCCAGCCTGCGCACCACACCTTGGGCCTACCCGGGAGGGTTGGTGCGCTTTTCTGTTGGGCTGGAAGCAGTTGCTGATTTGCAGGCAGACCTGGCCCAGGCCCTGCTGAAAATGAATCAGGGCGATGCATTACAGTAGACCAAACATACAAACGAAAGCAGCCTGTGGCAACTCCCAATTATGGTTACGAAAAACGTCAGAAAGAGCTGGCCAAGAAGCGCAAAAAAGAAGACAAGTTAAAGCGCAAGGCCGAAGGCAAACCTGACGAGCCAGATGACGGAACCGATGTGGACGGGGAATTCCCAGCCGACGGTGCACCCGCACCTGAACCGCAAGCCTGAAGCGTCCAAAAACCCATCCAGAAGTGTTTTTAAGTACCATATTAGTCCCCAAGCCAATCAATGTGGGCGCTGGCAGCTACTTTTTTAGGAGCAAACAGGCATTTGTCAAGTCGTTGCCATCAGCCTCGGTATGTTGGCAATAGCACCTTTTGCATTGGTTTTGAACCGCTCCAGAATTGCCATTTTGGGCGCGTCTAGCGGATCAACCGCCGCAATCACCTTGCCAAAACCATCCAGGCGGCTGCTGTGTATCCAGTTGCGCAAAGCTTTGTCCTGACCCCAGGCAAACTGGTTCATCATGCTGGTCATGGTTGCGGGCAGATAACTGCGCAAATCATCTGGCAGCGGTACCGGGATACACAGTTTGTTTTTGGCGGCGTCGTCAGCGTAGTGCGCTTCAATGTAGGCAACCAGCGCTGCGCTGAAAGCAGGTTGTGGCACGCGGACCATTTGCAGCGTCAGTGTGTTGCCGTTGAATATCGGCACTGAAGGGCGGCGTTCAACGGCAGAGGCTGTGCAGTCAATGCACACCGTGCAGTCAGGCAGCTCGACACGGCCTTGCGCCAGCTGCAGCGCCGTGCGCTCCACTGCATGCACATGCCCCATGCGGATCACGTTTTTGATTTTGCGCAAAAGCCTGATCTCACCTTTGGACATCGTGGCGTAGTGGAACATGCTGGGCGGGTGGTCTGGAAAGATGCGCAGCATGGCATCACAGGCTTCCAGCCGGGCAAACAGATCGTCCAGTGAAGCTGCTTTGGCAAACGCCTCCATCAGGTTGGCCTGCCCGCCAATGGCCTGGTCAAAAAACGCCATGCCAGGCTGCGTGTGCAGGCGATTGACCAGCCAGGAATCACGCGGCATGACCCAGCTGATGCTGTCGGGTGACGCGCCTGAATTGATCAGCCACACGCCAACGTCCATGGCTGTTTTGCCCGCGCCGAGAATCGCAAAATGCTGCGGACGCCGCGGCTTGCCTGCTGCCTGCTGTTGCCACAGCTGGGCCAGCCCGGTGGGCGTGACCAGCCAGGCGTCATCGGCGACCGCGTATTTGGGTGTGTGCGTGGCGGGCACCGTTGTGCCGTAGTAGGTTGCATCCACTGTTTTTTTGCGGACAGTGACCTGCGTTTCGTCGCCCGACAGAATCGACACAAACCTGCCATTGCCCACGTAGTCACACATGGGGTGGTACCGGACGCGGCCACTGGGCAGCAGCTTTTGGTGCATCACCTTGTCAAAATAACTGGAGACTTCAGCGCCCGACGCAAGCTCATAACAACCACTGTTCGCGCCAAAAGTGTCTTTGTGGTCTGACCCCAACGCCATTGAGTTGACACCGTAAAAAGCCGATGGCTGGTGCAGCGCCACAAACGGGTAAGCATCGTTCCAGTGCCCGCCTGGCTTGCCATGCCGGTCAATGAGGGTGATGTGGGCGTTGGTCTCAGCCAGCAGGGTGTCGGCAAACGCCAGCCCCACCGCGCCTGCGCCTATGACCAGGTAGTCGGTTTCGATTTCTAGCATGGTGTGTCCATTTGTCAATAATTGATGTGCGTTTTATCTACAATTTAGGGCTGTATCCCAATTAATACGGGCGCAAGCAGCTATTTTTAATGTAGCAGAACAACTGGTGTGTAAGCACTGATTCAAACCCGATTTATGGCAGCGGGGAAAACGAAGTCGGGTTCATGAAGACACTTGTCATTCGGTCCAGCATCGGCATGGCAACAGGCAAAAAGTCCTGCGCCCATTTCGCATTCTTCAGCAGAGCGCTTCGCAGTACGGCGCGTTGGTCCAGGCTGTCCCATCGCCAGATGTGCACGACCTGGTTCAATGTGCCCGTTTCAGTGGTCCAGAACCCGACCAGGTTGTTGTGCGGTTTGCGCTCTGGCAAGCCCACATCATTGAACAGGGTAAGGTAGGCGTTCAGCAGGCCGGGTTTGACGTCGTAAGTGCGCATTTCGTAAATCATGATTCAGGCTTTCGATGTTTGGATTAAAAAATCAACCAGTGCCCGTACTTTGACGGATAAGTGCCGATTTTGCGGATACAGCAGATAAAACGGACGTGTGGCACCTGAAAATTCTTTCAGCACCTCTGTCAATTCGCCTGGGTAGCTGTTGGCAATCCAGTCAAAAGTCTGTACCAGGCCCATGCCTGATCGTGCGAGTACCACGCAGCCTGTCGGGCCTTCAGACACCTGCACAGTGCTGTGCGGCAGCAGCTCGGTTTGCTGTCCACCCTGCATGAAGATCCACGGCAGTATTTTGCCTGTGCTGGGCAAAACAAAAGGGATGAGCGTGTGCGCGCGCTTGTTTTTCAGCTGGCCCAATGTTTCAGGAATGCCATGCTTTGCGAGGTAAGCGGCTGAGGCATAGATTCCCGTACGCGCATCTTCAAGCTTGCGGGCAATCAGCTGTGAATCAGGCGGCTCGCCCAGGCGTATGGCGACGTCGTAGCCGTCTTCTACAAAATCAATGTTGCGGTTGGCAATGTTGATGTCCAGCTCAATCAATGGGTAGCGGCTTTTAAACAGTGCCAGCCGCGGCAGCAGCCGGTAATGCGCATAGGTGGACGGCGCGCTGATCCGCAGCAGGCCGCGCACCTCGCCACGTTGCCCGGTGATGTTTTTTTCAGCGTCGTCGATTTGTGCAATGGCAGCGCGGCATTGCTCAAAGTACAGACGCCCGTCGTCGGTCAGCGACATGCTGCGCGTGGTGCGCCGGAAAAGCTTTATTCCCAGGCGGTCTTCAAGTCGCCCAACACCCCGGCTGACTGCAGCAGGCGTGAGGCCCATGGCCTGCGCAGCGTTTGAAAAGCTGCCAAGTTCTGCTGATTTGCAAAAAAGCGCGATGGTGGTGAGCTGTGCTGTGTTGTTGGACATGGCGAAGTAGCAATGCAATTGGGCGTTTGATTAATTACATAATGTATAAGGTAATTGAATATTTTAGATATTTACTTTCAAAAAATAAGGAATATATTTGGTTCATGGCGCTTTTGCCATTCACCTTAAAGGACTTCAACATGAAACCCGTTTTAATGATCATTACCAGCCACAACCAGCTGGGCAACACCGGCAAACCCACTGGCTTGTGGGCTGAAGAGCTGACCACCCCGTACTACGCGCTGATGGACGCCGGCCATGACGTGGTTCTGGCATCCCCCAAAGGCGGCAAGCCGCCGTTTGCGGCTGAGTCTGTGAAAGCTGTTGCAGATGACAACGAAGGCACAGTGAAACGGTTTTTAAACGACGCAGGTGCCATGGCCAGCTTCAACGCCACGCACACGACCGCCAGCATCAATGCAGCGGACTACAGCGCGGTATTTTTACCCGGCGGTCACGGCACGATGTGGGACACCGCCAATGACGACGCCACTGAGCGACTGGTGGCCGACAGCTTCAATGCAGGCAAGCCGACCGCAGCGGTCTGCCACGGCCCCGCCGGTTTGGTCAAGGCTCTGCGGCCCGATGGCAAAAGCATTTTGTTTGGCAAAAAAGTCAACGGCTTTACCAACGAAGAAGAAACCGCCGCGGGCCTGATGGACGTGGTGCCGTTTCACCTGGAAACCCGCATGAAGGAGTTGGGCGCCCTTTTTGAAAGCGGCCCAATGTGGCAGCCCTACGCTGTGCGCGACGGCAACCTGATCACGGGGCAAAACCCGCAGTCAAGCACCCTGGTGGCAAACCATGTCGTGGCAGCGCTGCAAGCCAAGTAAGTCAACCCGACCTCTAACCAATTGAAAGGAATCGTCATGAAAAACACGCCTGCAATCGTCGCATTTGCAGCTGCTGCATTGATGGGCGCTGCTGCCCACGCGCAATCGTTCGAACTCACCAGCCCGGACATTTCACCTGCCCAGCCGATAGCCATGAAGCATGTCTTCAATGGCTTTGGTTGCACAGGTGAAAACGTCTCGCCTGCTCTTGAGTGGAAGAACCCACCGACTGGCACCAAGAGTTTTGCCGTGATGGTGCACGATGCCGATGCACCAACCGGCGGCGCGGGCTTCTGGCATTGGGTTGTGGTGAATTTGCCCGCAACCATGACGGGCTTGAGTCAAGGAGCAGGTGGCGCGGCAAGCAAGGCAATGCCCGAAGCCGCGCGCCAGATCAACACCGACTTTGGCGCACCCGGCTGGGGTGGGCCGTGCCCACCGCAAGGTCGTGCGCCGCACCGCTACACGTTCACCGTGTATGCGCTGGGTGTCGACAAACTGGACCTGCCTGCCAACGCCACTGCCTCGCTGACCGGGTTCATGGTCAATGGCAATGCGCTGGGCAAGGCGAGCGTTGAGGCCCGATACGGACGTTGACTTGCAAGTCAAATTTGATAGCTGCTGGCGCCCGTTTTGTGCGGGCTACAGCGTCAAATAATCATTGAAAAGCCGAGCAAAGCAATCAAATCTACGCTAGTCAAGCAGCTGCACTGCCAGCACCTGCATCGCGTCCATGCTGCGATCAGCTGGCGCGATCACCGCTGCCTTTTGGTACTGCGCAAAGTTGCGCTGCATCGACTGCAGGTACACCGGGTCGTAGTGGTTGACCAGCAGCTCGCGCACCACGCTGGCCACGTCGCCACTTCGAGAGCGTGTTTGCCAGTCGAGCACCACGTCCTTGCCTCGGGCTTGGGTCAGCGCGCTCAGGCGGTCGCAGAAGAATTCGATGTCCTTGACGAAAAAATCGTAATCTTCCAGCAGCAGTTGTACCCGCTCGTCTTCACCCAGATCAAGCTGCAGGCACGGCGCGGCACGCATGGCGATGATCAGGCCTTCGGGGATGGCCACATTGCCAACTTTTTTGCTTTCGCTTTCAACATACACAGGCCGGCTGGCATCGAAACTTTTCAGTGCTGCCCAAATTAAGGTGTCATAGGCTTTTTGCGTGGGTTGGGACACACCGGGTATCAGCCCCAGCACCGACGAACGGTGATTGGCCAGTGCTTCGAGGTCCAGCACCTGCGCGCCTTGGCTTGCCAGGGCCTGCAACAGCCGTGTCTTACCTGACCCTGTCGTGCCGCAAATCACGCGGTAGTCAAATTGCGCGGCCAGCTGCGGCAAATCCGCCACCAGAGCTGCGCGAAAGGCCTTGTAGCCGCCGTCAACCAGTGTCACATTAAAACCAATCTGGTCCAGGATCAAAGCCAGTGAGCCACTGCGTTTGCCGCCGCGCCAGCAGTACACCAGCGGCTGCCAGTCGCGCGGTTTGTGAATCACGTCGCGCTCAAGATGGCGGGCGATGTTTTTGGCCACCAGTGCCGCGCCCCGTTTTTTGGCATCGAAGGCGCTGATCTGCTTGTATTCAGTGCCGACCAGCTGGCGCTCAACGTTGTTCAGGCTCGGCCAATTGATGGCGCCGGGCAAGTGGTCTTCGGCAAATTCGCCTTCAGATCTGGCGTCAATGATGTCTGAAAAATGACCCAGCCGGGTCAACGCATCGTCAGCAGTCAGCCGTGTCAAACTCATTTCAGCAATTTTTTCAGTTCGGGCCAGACATTGGCCAGCATTTTGGGCTGCGCCTGCTCGTTGGGGTGGATGCGGTCAGCCTGAAATTGCGCTGCTACATCGGGCACATCTGCAACACCGGCCAGGAAAAACGGCATCAACGCCACTTTTTCAGCCTTGGCTACGTTGGCAAACATACCCGAAAATGTTGCGCCATAGGCACCGCCATAGTTGGGCGGCACCTGCATGCCAAGCAGCAGCACTTTGGCACCGGCCTTTTTCGCAGCCTGGGTCATGGCCGTCAGATTGGCAGCCGTCATGTCCAGCGGCAAGCCGCGCAGGGCATCGTTGCCGCCCAGTTCAATCACCACCACTGATGGCTTGTGCGTTGCCAGCAGAGCGCCGATGCGGGAGCGGCCGCCTGAGGTGGTGTCGCCACTGATGCTGGCATTGACAACCTTTGCGCTTATTTTTTCATTGGCCAGTTTTTTATCAAGCAGGGGCACCCAGCCGGTCCCGCGCTTCAGGCCATATTCAGCACTGAGCGAATCGCCCACAATCAAAACAGTGTCAGTCCCCGCAGCCATCGCCGGGGCTGAAAACGCGAGCAAAGCCAATAACACTGCAAGCAGTTTTATCCCCATGGCGCGGGGCTGCTGCAAGAGCTTGGTAAGCTTGGACTGGTGCATAGGTTCAAGGCGCAAGGTTTTAAATAAGGCGGTCATGTCTGTTTCTGAAGTTTCTGGCTCGGGATCCAGTCAATCAATTGTTGCTGTTGAGCATATTTTCAAGTCCGTCAGCGATTCGACCGGGACTTTGACCATTTTGCGCGATATTGACTTTGCCCTGGCTCCGCGTGAGACCGCCGCTATTGTCGGCGCATCCGGCTCAGGCAAGAGTACGCTGCTGTCGATCATCGCCGGGCTGGACACACCCACCAGCGGCACAGTACGGCTGGCAGGGCAGGACATTTTTGTAATCAGTGAAGACGACCGCGCCGCACTGCGGGCGCAAAAAGTCGGTTTTGTATTTCAGAGTTTTCAGCTGATGGGCAACCTGACAGCGCTTGAAAACGTGATGCTGCCGCTGGAGTTGTCAGGCACCAAGAACGCACGATCACAGGCGCTGGAGATGCTCAAGCGCGTTGGACTGGGTGAGCGCCTGGGTCATTACCCCAAAGTTTTGTCAGGTGGCGAGCAACAACGTGTGGCGCTGGCCCGGGCCTTTGTGGTGCAACCCGCCGTGCTGCTGGCCGATGAGCCGACCGGCAGCCTTGACTTTGCCACTGGCGACACGGTGATGCAGCTGATGTTTGAGCTGAACCGCGAGCTGGGTACCACGCTGGTGCTGGTCACGCACGACAAAGCCATTGCAGCGCGTTGTGAGCGGCGGATTGTGATTGAGGCTGGGCAGATCAGGCTGGATTGAAGCTAAACAGGGCTGTAGCGGATGTAATACGGGCGCTAGCAGCTCCTGTTAGTATAGCAAAAAAGTATCGTATTCAAATTACTGCTGCTGCACAGGTGTTGTCGGCGCTGGCCGACCCAGGCCTGTCTGTTTGAGCAAACCACCCACCGTGCCTGACCACAGTTCAAAAAACCCATCGGCCTTTCGGGACTGCAACCAGCTCTCCCACCGGGTGTTGGCAAATGCAGCATCGCGCCCAATCATGCTGTCTTGGGCAATGCCGACCGATATCAAACCGCCGTCCTTGCCCGGGCCACTGCCGGCTTTCTTGTCACTTGTCAATTTTTTGATGGTGACTTGGATCTGGGTCAGTTCAGCCTGGGCTGCAGGACCAAAGTTGTAAACCAGCCAGCGCCTGCCGCTTGGCGCCGCTTGCAGCCCCAAGCTGACGGGCAGCAAATTCGCGTCGGTTGTTGATCCGGGATTGGCCAGGTTCAGCGGAATTTTTTTGTTGATTTCTTCAAATGCGCCGACCACGCGTGGCCTGACAGACACTTCCAGCACCGGCCCACTTCCAGGAGGTGGTATCAAGCGCGCATCAATCTGGATGGCAATGCTGAACTCAGCTGGTCTGGCATCGAGCAACTGCCCGTTGAGGTTGAGCAACCTGGGGATGGACGACATGGGTATGCCGGAGCAGGCCGTTAACAATGCGCAGACCATTGCAAGAACAGACGACGAGGTGAGTAGTCGCTTGACTGCAGCAGGGCTGGGGAAAAGACATTTGGGAGTCAGGCGGTTTGGATGCATGGTTTAAAAAGTTGGTCGATGGTATATTATTGTTCCACAGAAAATTGTTGTTTAATTTCAATCATTTTATTGCTTAAACAAAAAAACAAACAAACAATCCAAGCATGACGACTCCTGATTACGAGATTGAAGCTTTGGCTGCGCAAGCCGACATGAAACGCCTTCAGCGACTGAGCCGCTTTATGGCCCTGACCTGCTGGATCTTGATCATTGTTTTGCCGGTGCTGTTTGCCTGGTTTTGGGCAGTAGCAACGCCAGCTCAGATGGCCAGCAAGCTTTCTTTACCTGCCAATATTGTTCAGGGCCCACTGATGGTTTGGCAGCGTGTGGTGGGCGGGTTGATCACTGCCGTGCCGCTTGGCCTGTTGCTGGCAGGCATGTGGCAGGCGCGCAGATGTTTAAGCCTGTTTGCACGGGGTCAGGTTTTTAGTTTGCCTGCTGCATTGGCTTTGCGCCGATTTGCCAAATTGGCAACCGTTTCTTTTGCTTCAAGCTTTGTGGCCGAAACGGCGCTGTCAACGCTGCTAACCATCAACAACATGCCAGGCATGCGGCAAGTTGCAATCGGCGTGAGCACCGAGCAGATCATTGCACTGTTTTTTGCGGGCATGGTGTGGCTGATGGCCGCAGTTATCGCGCAAGGCCAGCAGCTGGCTGATGAAAACGCGCGTTTTGTTTGACGCAACACTGAGCTTGACGCTGTGCCTATCGTTGTAGAACTGGACGTGATGCTGGCCCGGCGCAAGGTGCGCTCAAAAGCACTGGCTGAGCACATCGGCATCACCGAGGCCAATTTGTCGTTGCTCAAGCAGGGCAAGGTCAAGGGCGTGCGCTTTGACACGATTGAAAAAATCTGCGCTTTTCTGGATTGCCAGCCCGGTGATTTGCTGGTGTACAGGCCGGGTGACTGAAATATTTCGCACCTTCAGAATCGCCGCATTTGCATCGCTGGCAGTGCATCTGGCATTGGGCTGGTGGGCACTGTGCAGCAGCCCGAACGGGCAGGCAAGGGTTGATCAAGCAGTTGTTTCTGCCCAGCGAATGGTGGTGCAACTGACAGACCCTCTGCCGCTGCAAAGCAAAACGCCGGCGCTCAAGACGTTGTCGGCGCTGGAAACTGAGCCATCTGCAAATGTGCGGCCAGCCAGGCGTGCAAACACAGTTTTAAAACCCGAAGCGAATCCTGGACAACAAGGGCAAAGGCAGGGGCAGGGGCAGGGGCAAGGGTCTGTAGATGCATCGCAGAGCATCAGTGGGGCACAAGTGGTGACTCAACCAGCAACAGTGCAAACACCCGCGCAAGCCCCTGCAGCATTGAATCTGGACACCAGCCGTGCAGCAAAGTCGGTCGAGCTGCAACGGCGCAAATCAGGTTTGTCCGCAGCGGTCGATGCGATGCAAAGTGAAAATGCACACGTCCCAGAAACGCTTGCTTTTGCCAGGCTGGCACCAGCTGGTTCAAGCATTGTTTCCGAGACAATCATGGCCGACGGCACGCGTTTGATCAAGTTTTCAGCAGGGGGCTGCATGCGCGTGGTCAACCCGTCAGCCAGGCATCATGACGACATTCGCAAATCAGCGATGGAAAACTGTTAAATGGCAAAACAGCCTTATTCAACATGCTTTTAAGGCTGTAGCGCAATTCATATGTGCGCCAGCAGCTATGGTTAATATAGCATTTACTTTTTTTAAAACCGGCGGATCTGCATGCTGGGATAATCATGCGATGGCAACCACATCGAAAAACCTCTTCGGCTTTCACGCAGTCGGCGTGCGCATCAAAACCGCGCCAAAGTCTGTTTATGAAGTGTTCTACGACGTGCAGCGCCGCGATGCGCGCATGCGGCAGTTCACGGACCGCGCGCGCGACAGCGGCATCAAACTGGTCGAGTCTGATGGCCTGCGGCTGGCCAAAATGTGCGGCAGCCATGGCCACCAGGGCGTGGTGGCGCGGGTTGATGCGCTGGCGCAGGTCACGTCGCTTGATGAGCTGCTTGAAAATCTCGAAGCCTCGGGCATAACAAACCCATTGCTGCTGGTGCTGGACGGCGTGACTGACCCGCACAACCTGGGCGCTTGCCTGCGTGTGGCCGATGGTGCCGGTGCTCACGCCGTGATAGCACCCAAAGACCACGCAGCGGGCATCAACGCCATTGTGTCTAAAGTTGCCAGCGGCGCGGCTGAGACCATGCCGTATTTCATGGTGACCAATCTGGCGCGCACGCTCAATGAGCTCAAAGAGCGGAGCATCTGGTGCGTTGGCACGGCTGATGACGCTGAAAAAACAATCTACGACGTGACGTTGACAGGGCCCGTCGCGTTGGTGCTGGGCGCTGAAGGCGAGGGCATGCGGCAGCTAACTCGCAAGACCTGTGACGAGCTGGTCAGTATCCCGATGCATGGCGCAGTGGAGAGCCTGAACGTGTCAGTGGCCAGCGGCGTGTGTCTGTATGAAGCCTTGCGCCAGCGCCGCGCTGTTGAGCCAAAGATCTGAGCAGGCTCAAATCAAGCCAAACCAGCCCAGCAAGGCCCCAGCCCCCAGCAGCCACAGCAAGTGGATTCTGGTTTGCCACACAACAAGCGCTGTTACAGCAGTCAGAAGCCAGACAGGCCAATGCACCATGCTGGGTCCATTGGATGTTGCCAGTATCCAGCCTGTGGCCACCAGCAGCGCCACCACAATGGGTGCCATGCCCTGCTTGAAGGCACGCACTGCACGCAGCTCACGGTTGCGGTGTCCCCACCGCGCAGCAAGGTAAGTCATCGTCGTGCTGGGGATCAAAATGCCCAGCATCGCCGTAAAAACACCCAGCAGGCCCGACACCAAACCGCCGGCATTCATGCCGACATTCCAGCCCATCAGGGCAACAAACAAGACATTTGGCCCGGGCGCTGCCTGCGCAATCGCAATCGATGCATTGAACTGCGCATCGCTCAGCCACCCCTGCTGGTCAACCAGATACCGGTGCATGTCAGGCGCGGTGGTGATGGCCCCGCCGATGGCCAGCAGCGACAGCGACAGGTAATGCGCAAACAGGCTCAACCAGTCCTGAACAGTCAGCGCCAGTTGAAGCGGTTCGGTCACGGCGTCAGCTTTCGACAGGCCAGCATGCAGGCTGCACCGCCCAGCCCCAGCAGCACCCACGCCAATGGCCAGCGCAGCAAGCCAACAGCCACAAAGCACGCTGCACCCAAGGCAATGCAAAGCGGCAAGCCCAGCACGTTTTTTTGCAGCGCGCCAAACAGCTTCAGGCCGGTGGCGGCAATCAGACCCGCTGCGACCGCCGACATGCCACGCAGCGCACCCTGCACGCCCGGGTGGTCGGCAAACTGTGCATATACCAGCGCCAGCATCAGCACAATCACCAGAGGTGCAGCCAGCATGCCTGCCAAAGCGGCCATGGCACCTTTGAAACCAAAATAACGGCTGCCAATCATCAGCGACAGATTGACGACATTGGGCCCGGGCATGATTTGCGCAACCGCCCAGTCTTCCACGAACTCTTCTCGCGTCATCCAGCGTTTTTTTTCAACCAGCTCGCGCTGCACCACTGCCAGCACGCCGCCAAAGCCCTGCAGCGCCAGCAGCGTGAAAGACACAAACAAATCGGTCAGCGATTCAGGCTGATTCAGGCCAGAGGGAGCGGGCTTTATCATGATGAAGATTATCGTTGTGCAACAGCAAGGTGTCCCCATGAATCAACCACCCAACCAACAAGCTGCGCAAGCTAGTGTCAAGCAAACAACCCGACACCTGAAAATTGATTTTGTATCGGATGTGTCGTGCCCCTGGTGCGTGATTGGCCTGAAAGCACTTGACCAGGCTCTGGCCAATGTTGGGGCTGACATCACGGCAGACATTCACTTTCAGCCCTTTGAGCTGAACCCGAACATGGCAGCTGCTGGCCAGGACATCACTGAACACATCACGCAAAAATACGGCATCACTCAAAGCCAGGCCAACGCCAACCGTGAAAACATTCGCCAGCGCGGTGCCGAGTTGGGCTTCAAATTTGCGCTGGCCAGCGAGCCCGGCGGTGGTCGCAGCCGGATCTACAACACCTTTGATGCGCACCGCCTGCTGCATTGGGCAGGCAGCTTAGACCTGGCTAGGCAGAAAGCGCTTAAAGAAGCGCTTTTTACGGCCTATTTCACGGATGGGCAAAGCCCTGGCTCGCACGAAGTATTGGTGCGTGTTGCAGGGCAGGTGGGGCTGGACGTCGCGGTTGCAAAAGCAGTGTTGACATCCGGTCAATTTGCAGCCGAGGTGCGCGAGGCCGAGCAGTTCTACAACGGCCAGGGCATCCATTCGGTGCCTGCGGTCATCATCAACGACAAACATTTGATCTCTGGAGGCCAGCCTGTAGAGGTGTTTGAAAACGCGCTGCGCCGCGTTGCTGCTGGCGAAATATAAAAACCTGTTGGCATCACCGCAATACATGAAAGCCACGAATGAACGCTGCGAATGAAAGCTGCGAATGAAAGCTACGATTGAAAGCTGCGAACGAATGAAAGCATGACATTGAACACGTTTGAAGTACTGCAAGCCGACTACACCAACCCTCTGCATGCGCAAGCGATTGTGAATCTGCTGGACGCCTACGCCCAAGACCCGGCTGGTGGCGCAAAAGCACTAAGTGATTTTGCAAAGACTTGCCTGGTGCAAGAGTTGGCCAAACGTCCGCAAGCTTTCAGCGTGCTGGCATTCGATGTCTCAACGCATGGCGCTGTGCCTGTGGGCCTGGTCAACTGCATTGAGGGCTTTTCCACCTTTGCCTGCAAGCCGCTGGTCAACGTGCACGATGTGGTGGTACTTGGCAGCCACCGCGGTCAGCGTGTGGGCCAGAAAATGCTGGCGCTGGCTGAGCAAATTGCCTCGCAGCGCGGCGCTTGCAAACTGACGCTGGAAGTGTTGAGCAGGAACGCCAGCGCCGTGACTTTGTACGAGCGCATTGGCTTTGCCGGCTACCAGCTGGACCCGGCCATGGGCAGCGCCCTGTTTATGCAAAAGTGGCTTGGCGCGGCACCTGACGCGTCGTAAACTTGCGGCCATGACTCAAATTTCTGTTCAGTTTTATGCGTTGGTATTGGCCATTCTGCAAATGGCGTGTATTGGTTTTGCCCATGCCGCCGACGACACCAACAAGCCGGTAGCGTTCAAGCTCACCACAGGCATCTACCAACTGACAGGTGCAGGCCTGCCCGCTGCAACAGGTCTGGACGTGAATTTGCGTGCCACCGGCAATTTTGGCAATGCGTGGCTGGGCTGGTACGGCTCACCGTCGCAGGACATCAAGCAGGTGCGCGCCGGCTGGGACAGCAGCTACACGGTGGGGCCTGTACGCCTGATGCCGTCGCTGCAAATTGCCTCTGGCGGTTTTGTGGGCGGCAGTGCCATGGTTGAAACAGGCGACACCTGGTTTGCGGGTGCTGGCCTGGGCCGTACCAATCTGCGCAATTACGCCAACCTGAATTTTGACCCGAATGATGCGTGGATGCTGTCTGGCGGCTACCGCTGGGCTGACAATCGCTCACTGGCACTGCAGGTGGTACGCGACAACCGCGAAAACCCTGACCAGCAAAATGTGCATCTCGTCTACCGTACCCCAATCAATGGCGGTGATCGCTTGACCGTTGACTTGCTGCAAAAAAAGGGGCTGGTAGCTGGCTTGTCCATTCGGGGCACGGGCTTGTCGGTGGCCTATGACTGGCCGAAATATTTTGTGCGGGTGGCGTGGGACCCAAAGGTCAATTTCACACCGCAAGACATGTTGCGGCTGTCAGTGGGCGCGCGGTTTTGATCGGTTTCTGATTAACTTTTTCCCAGCGCCCGGTGCAGCAGCACACCAGCAACTGCCCCCGCGCACTGCGCTGCAACAAAGGCTGCTGTACTGCCAGGGGAAATGCCGGCAAAACTGTCAGACAATATGCGGCCGATGACCGCAGCCGGGTTGGCCAATGAAGTACTGGACGTGAACCAGTAGGCCGCGCCGATGTAGCAGGCCACCAGCCCAGCAGCCCAGCAGCCCAGCAGCCTTGCCCGGCGGGGCACGCAGCACTGTCAGAATCAACCCAACTGTTGCCACCACTTCGCCTAGCCATTGTTCCCAGCCGCCACTTACCCTGCTGTTGAACTGAAGCACACTCAGGTCAAACATGGCGTTGGCGAGCCATGTACCAGCGATTGCGCCAGCAAGATGGAATGCTATAAATAAAAGAGCTGCTCGCGCCCGAATTATGGGCACTGTAGCCTCATTTGATGCCCTAAAAAGCAAACCAGTGTGACCAGAGGGTTGAATTGCGCCCCACTGACCGGCCCCAGCAGTTCAATCAAAACATACAGCGCAAATACTGTGGCCAGCGTATTGGCCAGCAGCGCTTCACCGTCATTGCCGCCGCTCAAGTTCACGGCCATGACGCCCGAGCCAATTACGGCGCAGAGAAGGGCGGGGTACCGATAAATTCAGCGATCAGCTGGGCTCTCAGATGTGACTGGCTCATGCTTTGGCAAGGCTGCGGGCGGTGGTCTCCAGTGCCATGCGGTCCACGCTGGCTGCACGCAAATTGACCAGCAGTTCCAGCCAGCGGCGCAGTGCACGCCATGTTTGCCTGAAGGCTGCTCGCTTGTGGTCATCATCTCCATCGCCTGCAGATGGGTCTGCGTAACCCCAATGCGCTGTGGCGGGATGGCCAGGCCGGTAGGGGCAGACCTCGCCAGCGGCGGCAGCCAGTCGTTGAACGCGGTCAACCAAATGCATATCCTCGGCCGCTGGATGCGCATGCGTATCATCCCCAACCAGTCGTCCATTGCCAAAGCGTTTCTGGAGTTCGACGAAGCAGGGCGTATGGAGCCTTCAGCGCATTACCACCGGGTCGTTGATGTATTGGAAGAGCTGGTCAAGTTCACGCTGCTCACGCGCGGTTGCTCTGGCGGGTTGACGGACCGGTACAGCGAGCGCAAGGAGAGTGCTGAGGCGTTAAGCAAGCGGGTGAATCAGCGGACGATTTAATTGGGACGTATTTGTCCCATTTTGTGGTGGCTTATTTCCGTATCCCATGCGATACAATTCGCCTGTGCTTGAAATTCGCCAAACCACCGTTTACGCAAAATAGTACGACTCGCTTCGTGATCGAATTGCCAAGATGCGAATCGACATTCGGATACGCCGACTTTCACTAGGTAACCCAGGCGATGTGAAGGCTGTTGGCGAAGGTGTTTCAGAGCTGCGTATCGACCACGAACCCGGTTACCGCGTTTATTTCACCCAAAACGCAGATGTTTTTGTTGTGTTGCTGGCTGGCGGTGACAAGGCAATGCAAGACCGGGATATTAAATTGGCAAAGGCGCTCGCGCGCAATTTATAGGAGCAGATCAATGACCAAAGCAATCGCAAAAACAGCAACCACCTTGTGGGATCCTGCTGAGCATCTGAAAACCGAACAAGACATGGCAGCTTATCTTGAGATGGCACTGGAGGAGCAAGACCCGGCGCTGATCGCAACTGCACTTGGCGATATAGCCCGCGCCAAAGGTATGACGCAAACAGCACGTGACGCAGGCCTCGGGCGCGAGAGTTTGTACAAGGCACTTTCGCCAACTGGCAACCCTGAATTTGCAACGATTCTTAAAGTAATTACGGCCCTGGGGTTGCAGCTGCATGCAACGCCTGCTAGCGCGCGTGTTTGATTTTTAGCTGATAAAAAATCTGTCGGAGTGATACCCCAATTCTGCTAACGATTGATATTCACATCCGCCTAACTTATTCATGCTATTTCCAGATTCCATTGACAGTAGTGCTTGTGAAACCGACGGCAGTAACACCCTGTACTGCCATAAGGTAGATATCAAGAATCATCCTGGACTGTCGACTGCAATGGAAGCGTTTTTGATTCAGGACGCTTGCTGAAGGCGGTGTGGTGGTTCTGTTACTGCGCCGGGTGCACACATATCTCGTTGGGATGCCCTGAAATATCGGAAGTCAGTTCGAATTGTTTTTGCAATCCCCGCACATTTCAATAGAAAATATTAGGTTAGCCTGCAGCGTGTAATAAAAAGAAGGGGACGTCTGATGGCGGTTTATTTACCCGCTCCGCGTCCGTAAGGCTGAAGCTGAGGAAAGAGCTGGTCTAAGGCGAACACACGCGCTCAGGCTGCTCATAATTTCTGATTTTTTTCAAAAAGCTTGAAGCAATCAGGGTTAGATTTAAATCAAATGCCCGATTAATTCAAATCACATAAGGCAACCGAATTCCAGCCCAGTCCGGCGGAAAGTCTTTGGTGTTTCGCGTCACCAGCTGCCAGCCATTGACTCGGGCGCTGGCCCAAATCATGGCATCAGGCAGTTTCAATCGGTGGGTTCGGCGAAGGTTCAGGCTTTCTTGTAGAACTGCTTGACTTAGCTCGATGCATTTGAAGTTGGCATCGATGGCTTGACGTGTGGCCTCTTCCAGGCCAAGTGGCGCTTTCACCTGTGCTTGTATCCATGTAATCGGGCTGATGTAAGCCTGCTTGTACTGGACCAACTCGGCTGCCGCCTGGGGTATGCCGTTCAAGTAGTCAATAACGATGTTGGAATCAAAAAGTGCAATCATGTTTGTACGGTTGCCTAATCGTCCCATTCGTCACGCATGGTGCGTTGCAACACCAGCCCGTCGCGCTCGGGCGGCACTTTGCTGCCAGGCACGTCGCCCTGCGCCCACAACCCAAAGCCAGTGCCCGGCGGTGCAGTTGCTCGCTCCAGCATCTGGTTCACAGCCCGGCGCACAGCCTCCGCCCGGCTGACTTTTTCAGCTTTTGCCCAAGCATCCAGCCTGCTGGCTTGGCCAACTTCAAGATCAATGATGGTTCGCATTTTGATTAATGGTGATGATAAATGATGCTTTCTTACACTGGGGTAGCTTTACCAGGTGAGCAGCGTTGGTGTTCGCCTGCACAACTTGTTTCATCGATGTCCTCACGAAAGCTGCAGTTTCATGAACAGCTTCTTCCCAAACGCACAACTCTTTACCACCATCTTCAACGACCTTGCCAAAGGCGATGGCGCATCTTTTTGGGAAGCATGCAGCGATGTAATTGTCTGGCGCACCGTTGGCACCACTTCATGGAGCGGTGAGTTTGCTGGCAAACAAACCATCGATGAGGAAATATTTCGACCTTTGAATCGTGCACTCGTTGAGCGCGCTACGGTTGCTACCCGCATCATTGATGGTGGTGATGTCATTGTTGTGCAGGCCAAGGGCAACAACCTGGCTCGTGATGGCCAGCGGTATGACAACGACTACGTGTTTGTGATCCACTTCCAGGATGCAAAAATTATTCGGTATGAGGAGTATGCAGACACGCCATTGATGGCTCGCGTGCTGCCCGATCGGGGTGTGGCCAAAACATGTCAGAAACCTCCATGAACGTGCATCACGAATGGTCAATGACATGCAACAACCTGATGCACACCCGGAAAATGATGGACAAAAGGTGCATGACAGTGCTAAAACAACATCCACTTTTTAGGCGCCCACCATGAACGCAATTCCGACTGTACAAATCGACAACGACCGCGTTGTTGTGACCCAATGGCGCTTTGCACCTGGTGCGGATACGGGCGACCACGTGCATGGCCTGGACTATGTTGTGGTGCCGCTGACAACGGGCAAACTCAGGCTGCTGGAGCCAACAGGCGTCAGGGATGTGGACCTGGTGGCTGGGCAGTCGTACGCGCGACTGACCGGTGTGGCTCACAATGTTGTCAACATCAATGATTTTGATTTTTCGTTTGTTGAAATCGAATTGAAGTGATAAAGACTGGCGCTTTGGCTGCTCAACGAGCAAAACACCCTGTTGTAAAAGTGCTGTAAATTCGCGATGAAATTGTCTGTTTACAGCAAGATCACATCACATGAGCCACTTGCCTACAAACCGTTGCGTCGCTGGACTAAACGATTTTGTAGAGGAACAATTAGCATGACATCCTGCGTTTTTCAACCACTTTTAAACAGGATGTGTATGTCTCAAATTTCTTCCCTCCAAGAGCTTTATGTTGACGAATTGAAAGACCTCTGGTCTGCCAATGACCAGATGGTCCGTGCGCTGACCAAGATTGCGCCGCAGGCCACCAACCCCAAGCTCCAAACCATGCTGCAAAACTCGCAGACCGGCATTGCCAAGCACACCGAGTTGTTGAAATCGCTGATCGAAATGCATGACGATGAAGTTAACAAAGAACACTGCAAGGGCATGGAAGGTCTGGCAACGGAAGCCATCAAACACACGATTGAAGAAGCGCCCGAGTCAGGCCCGGTGCTGGACGCTGCCATCATCGCCCAGTACCAGCGCATGACGCATTACGGCATCACCGGCTTTGGCACGGTGTCGGCATTTGCCAAAGCTTTGCAACATGACGACGACCGTATCAAGCTGCAGGCGGCGGTCAAGGAGATGTATCAGTCTGACGAGCTGATGACTGAGTTGGCTGAATCAGCGGTCAATCAGCAAGCTGCCTGACCAGATAGTTAAAACAGGTGACTGGGCCTGATGCAAACGTTTGCAAGCCCGTCGCTCAATGTGCCGCAAAAAGCGGCGCTTCACCGCTGACCATGCCCCGGTGCAATACCCGGTCTTGCACGACATTGTCATGATCCGCCCGGTGCAGTGTCACGCGGTTGTCCCAAATCAGCACATCACCAGCTTGCCATTGGTGGGTGTACAGCAAGGAGTAGCGGATGCTGTGCCAATATAGTGCTGCAATGATGCGCTGGCTGGTTGCAGCATCTACGCCGCTCAATTCGCTGCAGCGTTTGGGTGTTGACAAATACAGTGAAGTTTCGGCAGTGATCGCATGCCGCCTCAGCAGTGGTTGACGAGTGGCCTCGTGTTGACCGTCCAGGCCGGTTGCCTGATGCAGCACTGTGCGCCCCAGCAGATAATTTCGTGCCGCAGCCGGCAGGCGGGCAGCTGCATTGACTTGGTCAGTGAACAGTGTGTTTCCGCCAGATGAAGGAAGCAATACAGGCTTGAGCGCCGTAAATGAAGGTGGCTCTGGCACATAGCTGGTATCTGTGTGAAAGACGCTGCGCGGCGGGGTGACTCGTCCCACATTGGAGACTACATTCAGATCAGGTGCGCCATCGACTGGCACTTCACCTTCGGTAAATGTCAGTGGGCCAAAGCCTCTTAAAAAGTTGACAAATGCGTTGTCGTCCAACGTTTGAGACCGAAACACCACCACCCTTGATGCAGCAATCAGTTCCGCAAGTTCAAGCGACATGGCTGGGCCGATGTGCTGAATGTCAAAGCCGCTGACGGCGGTACCAAAAGGCGAAAGGGCCGTTTTAATCATGGCCGAGCATAGCCAATACGCCAGCATCAGTGGCACCTTGCGTATCCAGCAAAGACTTGCACACCAGGTCGGCCTGCCAGAAATCCTGCCCACCTGAAATATCGCCAGGGGTTGCCACTACTTGCAAGCCGGCTCGTTTTGCCGACATCACGCTCACCGCCGTGTCTTCAATTGCCAAGGTTTGCACCGCTGTACTGCCCAGACGTTCAAGTGCCTTCAGATAGGCTTCAGGCCAGGGCTTGCCTTTGCTGACCTGCGTATTCGAGCCGATGTAGTCAAAGTCGCTCTTGTGCAGCGCGTCTCCGGCCGACTGGAAAATAGCGTCAATGTTGGCCTGGTTGGTCGTCGTAACAAAAGCCAGCTTCATGCCGCGCTGTTTGGCCAGTGCCAGAAGTTCAGCCACGCCAGGCCGCAGAGGCGTGTGCGTGGACGCCAGCTCCTGGCAGGCGATGTCAGTTTTGCGGGTGTGAATGGATTCAATCTGCTGCGGCGACAGGACTGTTCCGGTGGCTGACGCCAGCATTCGAAGCCGGTCCTGTCCGCCCGACTGGTTGAGCAGCTCGGCATAGATGTCGCGTGTCCAGACCCATTTGAGTCCAGCTTCGGCAAGTGCCTGGTTGTAGGCACGCCGCTGGACATCTGACGTTTCCATCAGCGTGCCTATCGAGCCAAACATCAGAGTTGTCTTGTTCATGTGTCAGTTCCAATTGATAAAAGCTTGTCTGAATAGGTAAGAAGTTGAACTGAAATCTGCGGCTGTGCCAACACAGCGCACAAAAAATTCAGTTCAATCTCCGCGCCGCAATTTGATGTGCGCGGCCAGTCCACCCGATGCCGTGTTGGCCAGCCCAAACACGCCGCCCATGCGCTGAATTGTTTTCTCAACAATGGCCAGGCCCAAGCCTGCGCCTGTCGCAGCTGTGCGGGCTGCATCGCCCCTGAAAAATGGCCGTGTCAACTTGGGCAGTGTCTCACTGGAAACCCCCATGCCGTGATCCCGCACCTTGATCAGCACCCACTGGTCGCGTGTTTTGGCAGCTATGTCAATCAGGGCAATTCCGGTCTCAGGCGTCTTGCCATAGCGCCGGGCGTTTTCTAGCAGGTTTGAAATCACCCGCAGCAACTCCACCTCATCGGCCAGCACATACAGCTTGTCCGGGATGTCGATGGTGACCCGCATGTCCTGCATCGTGCCCAAGCCGTACATGGCGGCATCGACCACTGCGCTTAAAGACACAGTTGCCAGCTGGGCAGGCTCCGGGCGTGCGTAATCCAGAAATTTGTCGATGATTGAATCAAGCTGCGAAATGTCAGCGGCCATGTGCGCGCGCGCGTCGTCGTCAGCAACGCTCATTTCTGTTTCCAGGCGCAACCTGGCCAGCGGGGTGCGCAGGTCATGCGATATGCCAGCCAGCATGATGACGCGGTCCTGCTCAATTTTTGACAGTTGCTCGGCCATGCGGTTAAAGCCAATGTTGACGGCGCGCACTTCACTGGTGGCGGCTTTCTCGTCCAGCAGGCTGGCGTCAAAGTCACCATCCCTCATGCGGCTGGCTGCAAACGACAGCTGCTTGAGCGGGCTGTTGATCAAACGCGCAATAAACGCTGCGCCGACCAGGGACATCGCTGCAGCTGTGACCAGCCATATCAGCCAGGTACTGCCTTTGGACGGGCCAACACGGGACTCGTCGGTCTGGAGCCAATAGCTGTCTTTGTCAATTGAAAATCCGACCCACAAACCCTTTTGGCCATTGACCTGAGTGGCTACCACGGTGCTGGCCCCGAGCCTGAGCTTGAGCTCCTCACTGGTGCGTTTGCCCAGCAAGTCGTTGTCAAACAACTCAAACTTGTCGCCAGGCTCGCGCAGTGTGATCCGCACACGTTCTTCTTCGGCCAGCGTTTTGATCAGCGAGACACGGGCAATGGCGTCTGAGTAGCGCAGGGCGGCCCGGGTCAGGTTGACCAGCGAGGCCAACTGCTGCGCGCTTTGCACCGCACGGGGCTCGGATTCAAGGGCCCGGTAGGTTTGTAGCCAAGCCACGATGGAGCCAATCAGCAGCAACGACAAAAACAAAAAAGTGCGCCAGAAAAGACTCAAGCCCCGGCGCGGTCTTGATTCAAGTGATGCGGGGATTGTTTCTAATGCGATGGGACCTGTGGCTTGCATTCAATGTGCGATGTGGCTGTTGGCTTCGTTTTTGTCTTTACTGCAGATTCAATTTGTACCATCCGGCACAAAAACGTAGCCCACGCCCCACACAGTCTGAATGTAGCGCGGCGCTGCAGCGTCGGCTTCAATCAGTTTGCGCAGGCGCGAAACTTGCACGTCTAAACTGCGATCATAGGGCTCAAATTCCCGACCGCGGGCCAGTTGCGCCAGCTTTTCACGCGACAGCGGTTGCCGTGGGTGGCGCACCAGCGTTTTGAGCATGGCAAATTCGCCTGTGGTCAGCGGCAACTCTTCACCGTTTTTATGCAGTGAACGCAAACCCAGGTCAAACGAAAACTGTCCAAACGTAATGACTTCCTGATCCAGCGATGGCGCGCCTGGCACTTCCAGGGTAGGGCGGCGGCGCAGCACAGCATGGACCCGGGCCAACAGTTCACGCGGATTGAAAGGTTTGGACAAATAGTCATCAGCACCCACTTCCAGGCCGACGATCCGGTCAACGTCCTCCCCCTTGGCGGTCAACATAATGATGGGCGTGCGGTCATTGGCGGCACGCAGGCGGCGACAAATGGACAAGCCATCTTCACCCGGCATCATCAGATCAAGCACGATCAAATCGACTGAGTCACGCAGCAAGATGCGGCTCAGTGACTTGCCGTCTTCAGCCAGCATCACTTCAAAACCTTCCTGCGCCAGATATCGGCGGAGCAAGTCACGTATGCGGGCATCGTCATCAACAATCAGGATCTTGTCAGCACGTGGAGGAGTAGCAACTTGTGTCATAGGCATCCAGTAATTTGTAACAGGCACATTTTGATGGTGAATTGAAGTGTTTTGTCGTTAAATCGCGTTGGTTTGACACAATGTTACAAAAGTTGCTGGATTTCTGTCAGACAATTCCACCAGAGCCAGCGCGCTTGTAGTCAAACATCCTGAACGGATTGCCTTTGACAGGCAAAGCTGAAAATACCCAATAATCTGCAGCACAGTTGGCTACTCGCCTGTTTTTAAGCTTCCCGTCTTTTTAAGGGTTAAATCATGCTGACTATAAAATCAATAGCTGCCTGCGCACTGATGACCTGCGTTACAGGTCTGTTTGCACAACAATCAAGCGCACGCGACGTTTTGCAGAATATTGCCCAGCTCAGCAGCAATGCCAGCGTTGAAGTTCAACAGGACCTGCTGTCGATTGCCATGAGCACCACCCTCAGCGGGGCTGATGCAAATAGCGTGCAAACGCAGCTAAAACAGGCGCTGGACGCTGCCCTTGCGGTTGCCAAATCGCAGGCAGCACCCAACCAGATGGATGTTCGGACGGGCAATTTCAGCCTTTACCCACGCTATGACAAGAACAGCAAAATCAATGGTTGGCAGGGCACGACAGAACTGGTGCTGGAGGGCCGGGACTTCACTCGCATCACGGGAACGGCAGGCAAAATCCAGACATTGAGCCTGGCCAACGTCAGCTTTGCACTGAGCCGGGAGCAACGCTCTAAAGCTGAAGGCGAAGCCCAAGCCATGGCCATTGAACGGTTCAAGGCCAAGGCAATTGAAGTTGCCAAAGGTTTTGGGTTTACTGGCTACACACTGCGTGAAGTCAGCATCAACGCCAATGACCAGGGCTTTCAGCCCAGAGGTCGCCCAATGATGGCCATGGCGCGTTCGGCAGATGCTGAAAACTCAGCCATTCCGGTAGAGGCAGGCAAAAGTGCTGTTCAGGTGAATGTCAATGGTTCAGTGCAGATGAAGTGAAACCTATTGGCCAGAGCAAGTTGGCTCGATAAAAAACCCTGAAAACATGTGTTTCCAGGGTTTAGAATCTTTTAAGACCAGAGCCCAACAATGACGGGCGTGACCAGCTACCCTATCAATAGCATTTCAATTCCGGGACTTCAGAACTTGTAACGCACGCCCAGGCTGGCAACGTTGATTTTTTCACGGCCGGTGCCTGCAAACTTCATGCGATATTCGTCGTACTGCACCACTCCAGACCAATTGGGGCTGAACATGTATTCAGCACCAACGCCGTAGGACGCACCCCAACCACTTGCCTTGCCAGCAGCAATGCCCGAAGCCGGATTGGAAGAAACGTCGGTACGGCTGTAGGTGGTACCCAGGCGGCCCAATAAGTTGAATGACGGTGCAACTGGCAAACGGCCCACCAGGCTGACTGTAAAGCCATTGGCATACGTTGTTCCGCCTGCACGGCTGATGCGGTCAAAGTCGGTGTAGCCCAGCTGGACACCAACGTTTTCACTGAAATAGCCGCCGCCGTAGATGTTGTAGGAGTTTTTACGTTGCTGTGAACCAAAACCACCCAATCCATTGTTCAGGCGATAGGTCGACTGGCCAAGGTTAAACCCCAGATACCCGGACCCAGCTGCAAACATGGAACCATCGCCGCCGAACATGGCGCTCGATGACATGCCAGACGAAGAACTGGTTGTTGGTCCTGAACCTGTTGCGGTGGTGCTGGTGGTTCCAGAAGTCGTTCCAGACCCTGAACTCGTCTGGGCTTGAGCCAACCCGGCCATGGCCAGGGAGGCCAACACGGTTGAAAGTGCGATCGACAGCTTGCGTTTTTGAATCATTTTGCGTCCTGATAAGTGTTGTGAAAGACCAGTGAGGTTTAACCTTCGGCACGCATCATGTCATGCTGCGAAAGATGCTTTTAATATAAGCAGACTGGCATTTCGGGTCTGTAGGTCCATTTAGCCTGCGCCTGTAGGACTGAACTTTTAAAACCCTTTAAAACCCATAGCCAGCGTTTCGCAGGTTAATTCAGGTCAGGTTAAGTCAGGTCAGGTTAAGTCAGGTCAGATTAATTCAGGTCAGATTAATTCAGGTCAGGTTAATTCAGGTCAGGTTAATTCAGGTAAGGTCAGGGCCAGCAACCAGTCGCGAAAGTGGCTGAGCGGCACCGGGTGCCTGCGCGCCTCGGGGTAACAAAGGTAGTAACCTGTGCTGCCAACATAGCCACCGTAACCTCCATGGTCATCTGTTTTGAATGGTGCTGACACGAGGCCTGCAGCAATGTCGTCCCTGACCAGACAATGCGGCACCAACGCAACACCCATGCCGGCCATGACAGCCCGTATCAGGCTGTGAAACTGGTCAAGCTGCGGGCCGGCCAGCAGGTTGAATTTGCTCACACCATGCACGTTGCTCCAGTGGGTCCACGCCTGCGGCACACTGACATGGTGCAGGTGCGTCATGCCAGCCAGTTCCTGAGGCGTGGCAACTCTCAAGGATGGCGGTGCAATCAGGGCCATTTCATGGCCGGCGATGTATTCAGCCACAGCGCCAGGCCAGGTGCCATCGCCAAACAATATCGAGCAGTCCAGGTCGGCCCGCGTGAAGTCATAGCCCTGGACATAGGGCACAAAATGCAGTGTGATTTGCGGGTGCAGTGCCTGAAATGCTGGCAAACACGGTATCAGGCATTTCGCGCCAAAGGTTGGCAGTGTTGACAGGTGCAGCGCACCGCCGCCATCGCCACTGGTGATCAGCTCCAGCGTAGCTGCCTCCAGTTGGGCCAACAGGGGCTTGATGGCGGCTTCATAGCGCATGCCTGCCGGGCTCAGGATCAACCTTTTGCGAATGCGTTCAAACAGCAGCACGCCTGTCATGTCTTCAAGTTCGGCAATTTGTTTGCTCACCGCGCTCTGGCTCAAATGCAATGCCTCAGCGGCCCTGGACACATTTGCAAAACGTGCGGTGGTGACAAAAGCTTTCAGCAAATGCAGGGGCGGTTGGAGGCGTTTCACAGGCCCGTAGTTTATGCCATCCAGGAATGAAGTAAGTCTGAAGCTTCATTTGTCACAAAGTGTGTTGACTTTCACAATGACGCTATCAACACAACTGGAGACTTCATGAAAAAACGGCAATTGCTTCAAAACCTGGCAATTTTGAGCAGCGCGTCATTGCTCCCCGGACTGTCATGGTCGCAGCAGACCAAGCCGCTGCGTCTGGTGGTGCCTTTCCCGCCGGGTGGCGCTACCGACATCACGGCCCGGGTCATGACGGAGCCTTTGTCGCGTATTTTGGGCCAGAGCGTGATTGTTGAAAACCGCGCAGGTGCAGGCGGCTCCATTGGCATGAGCGAAGTTGCCAAGTCTGCGCCCGATGGTTTCACGCTGGGCGTGGCCACGTTGTCAACGCATGGTGTCAACCCTTCGGTGTACAAAAAACTGCCGTATGACCCGATCAAAGACTTTGCACCCGTGACAGAACTGGTCAAGGCGCCGGGCGTGCTGGTGGTCAATGCAGCGTTGCCCGTGACCAATTACGCTGAACTGATCAAATACCTCAAGGCCAATCCGGGCAAGGTGACGTTTGCGTCCCCGGGCAATGGCACGATTGGCCACATGTGGGGCGAGCTTTTCAAAAGCACGACCAATACCTTCATGGTGCACATTCCGTATCGGGGTGCAGGCCCCGCACTGAACGACGTGGTGGCGGGGCAAGTCAACATGTACTTTGACCAGGTCGCGTCGTCTTTGCCTTTCATTCAGTCGGGCAAACTGCGTGCCATTGCTGTGTCCTGGGGCAAGCGGCTGGACGTGTTGCCGAATGTGCCAACTTACGGTGAGCTGGCATTGTTTTCCAACAACGACCCGTCGTGGTTTGGTCTGGTTGCCCCTGCGGGCACGCCAGCGGCAACCGTCAAACGCATCAACGATGCCGTTGCCCAGGCGTTGAAGGAGCCCGCCATTCGGGACAAGCTGGCCGCCCAGGGCTTGTTTGCAACGGGCACAGCGCCAGATGACTTTGGTATTCAAATCAAAAAAGAAATTGACAAAATGCAGCGCATCGCCAAATTTGCCAAGATCAGTCTGGACTGATGCACCCGGCAAGCCTGTTGTTGATCAAACGCGAAAGGTGTTCGCGTTTGGGCATGGGCACAATGACATCAACCGCATCAATGGTTTCAGCGTCTGCAATGTCTGCAACGACTTCAATGTCTTCAATGTCTTCAATGTCTTCAATGATTCACTTTATACCGGGCAATACCGCGCTGGTGCTGGACTCTCCCCACAGCGGCACGCAGTATCCGGCAGACTTTCAGTTCAGCTGCGATGCGCAGGCCTTGCGCCGCGCTGAAGACACGCACGTAGAAAAGCTTTACGACTTTGCCCCCCGCCTCGGGGTCCACTGGGTTGAAGCCAAATTTCCACGCAGTTACCTGGACACCAACCGCAACACAACCGAGATTGATGAAACTCTGCTAGAAACGCCCTGGCCGGGCCTGATTGAAACCGATGCCAGCATCATGTCAAAAGTGCGGTTGGGCAAAGGGCTGATCTGGCGTTCGCTGGACGACGGCATGCCCATTTACGCCCGAAAGCTCAGCGCTGCCGAGCTGCAGAAACGCATTGCCAATTGCTGGCAGCCGTACCACGACGCAGTATCCAGTGCCATTGACACCGCCCATGCCAGCCATGGCTACAGCATTCACATCAACTGCCATTCCATGCCTGCCATCGCGTCAAGCCATGCCACTCAATTCCCGGGCGAGGCGCATGCTGACTTCGTCGTTGGTGATCGGGACGGCACAACCGCTGATCCTGCCTTGTCGAAAAAAATCTGCGCTCTGCTCGAAGGTTTTGGCTACAGCGTGTCGTATAACCATCCGTACAAAGGCGTGGAACTGGTGCGCCGCTACAGCAACCCGGATGCGCAGCGTCACAGCATTCAGCTGGAAATCAATCGCAAGCTGTACATGTCTGAAGACACCCTGGAAGTCACGCCCGGTTTTGCGCCATTGAAAAAACATTTGCAGTCGCTGGTAGAGTTGCTTGTCAAAACAGACACTCGCAAACTTTAAAGGGCAGCCAGGTTGGACAAAGTTGATTGCATCGTCGTCGGAGCAGGCGTTGTGGGCCTGGCCATTGGCCGGGCGCTGGCGTTGCGCGGCCGTGAGGTCATGGTGCTGGAGGCTGCCCACGCCATTGGCACTGGCACCAGTTCGCGCAACAGCGAAGTCATTCATGCGGGCATTTATTACCCTGAAGGCTCACTGAAAGCGCGGCTTTGTGTGCAAGGTAAACACCTGCTGTATGCCTACTGTGCCGAGCGGGGCATTGGCCACAGCCGCTGCGGCAAACTGCTGGTAGCCACACATGCATCACAAGTGAGTCAATTGCAAGGCATCGTTGCCAAAGCCGCCCGCAATGGCGTCGATGATCTGGTGCTGCTGACCTGCGGGGAGGCGCGGGCCAGGGAACCGCAACTCACATGCGTTGCTGCGATTGCCTCACCCAGTACCGGTATTGTGGACAGCCACACTCTGATGCTGTCGCTGCAGGGTGATATGGAAAATGCAGGTGGTGCGACAGTGCTTAATACGGCTATAGCCCACATGATACGGGCGCAAGCAGCTATTGATGTGATAGCGTTTGACGGCACCGCTCTGTCTGCCAGCATGGTCATCAACGCTGCCGGACTGAATGCCCCACAAATTGCCAGCCGCATCAAGGGTCTGGACGCGCAGCATGTGCCGCCAACGTTTTGGGCCAAGGGCAATTACTTCACGCTGCGAGGCAAGGCACCCTTCAGCCACCTGATTTACCCCGTGCCTGAAGCCGCCGGAATGGGCGTACATTTGACAATGGATCTGGGTGGACAGGCAAGGTTCGGCCCCGATGTCCAGTGGGTTGATTCACCAGATGACCTGGCCGTTGACCCCAGCCGGGGCGATGCTTTTTATGCCGAGGTCAGAAAATATTGGCCAGCGCTGCAAGACGGCATGCTGCAAGCCGACTACGCAGGCATCAGGCCCAAGCTGCACGGGCCGGGGCAGTCTGCTGGAGATTTTGTGATCCAGGGCCCGGATGTTCACGGTGTGCCGGGCCTGGTCAATTTGTTCGGCATTGAGTCGCCAGGCTTGACCAGCTCGCTTGCCATTGGTGAATATGTAGCCAATATGCTACTTAAACAGTAGCTGTTAGCGCCCGTGTCTAGTGCGCTAACAGCTATTTTTCATCTTTTTCAAGCCCCTGGCAACGTCTGTGACCAGCCCTGGGCCCCTGTAAATCAAGCCGGTGTAAATTTGCACTACGTCAGCACCCGCCTTGATTTTGGACACCGCGTCTGCCGCACCCATCACGCCGCCCACACCCATGATCGGAAAGCTTTTGCCCAACGCCGAACGCAGCTGGCTGATCACGCGGTTGCTGGCAACCAGTACAGGTGAGCCGCTCAGGCCGCCGGCCTCTTCAGCATGGCGCTGTCCTTGTACGGCATCGCGGCTGAGCGTGGTGTTGGTGGCAACAACGCCGTCCATGTCATGGCGCTTGAGTGTGGCGGCAATCACGTCAATTTGCGATTCGTTCAAATCGGGGGCAATCTTGACAAATATCGGCACGCGTTTGCTGTGCTGTTTGACCAGCTGGTCCCGGCGTTTGGCAACGGCGCTTAGCAGCGCATCCAGTGCTTCGTCGCTTTGCAGTGCGCGCAGGTTTTTGGTGTTGGGGCTGGAGATATTGACTGTCACATAGTCGGCATGCGGGTACACGCCGTCCAGGCAAATCAAATAGTCGTCGACCGCATTTTCAAGGGGCGTGGCTGCGTTTTTACCGATGTTCAGGCCAAGGATCAACGGGTTTTTGATTTGACGAATTTTCGACTTTTTGACATTGGCAACAAACGCATCCAGGCCATCGTTGTTAAAGCCAAGCCGATTGATCAGCGCGTTGGCCTCGGGAAGCCGAAACATGCGCGGCTTGGGATTGCCGGCTTGCGGTTTGGGCGTCACGGTGCCAACTTCAACAAAACCAAAACCCATGGAAGCCAGCGCATCAATGCACAGGGCATTTTTGTCCAGCCCGGCGGCCAGGCCCACGCGGTTTGCAAACTTCAGGCCCGCCAGCTCGATGGGATCATCCACCCGTGTGCAGCGGTAAGCCAGTTCCAGCAGCGTGCCCTGGGTACGCGCCAGACTGCCCATGGTGACGTCATGAGCTGTTTCAGCGTCCAGGCCAAATAAAAAAGGTCGGGCCAGCGCGTAAGGAAGGAATGCCATCAGATAATTTGCACTTGTTATTTGAACCAGTTATTTGAACTTGCTGGATTGTCAGCTTGCCTCATTGTCTCAAACTCAATCCAGCTTTAACTTTCCACACCATGACTCAAGACGAACTCAAAACACGCGTTGGCCAAGCCGCATTGGCCTATGTCCTTCCCGGCAGCATTGTGGGCGTGGGCACCGGCTCCACTGTCAATAAATTCATCGACGCGCTAGGCACTATCGCTGGGCAGATCAAGGGCGCGGTGTCGTCCTCCATCGCTTCCACACAGCGTTTGCAGGCGCTTGGCATTGAGGTTTTTGACGCGTCTGAAATCGATGAATTGGCAGTCTACATTGACGGTGCGGACGAGATTGACCACGCCGGTTACATGATCAAAGGCGGCGGCGCGGCATTGACGCGCGAGAAAATCGTGGCAGCGCTGGCCAGGCAGTTTGTGTGCATTGCCGATGCGTCCAAACGGGTTCAGACGCTGGGCGGGTTTGCGCTGCCGGTTGAAGTGATCCCGATGGCTGCACGGCGTATCGCGAAGCAATTTGCTGCCATGGGCGGCATGGCAACCTTGCGTGTTAAAGCAGGCGGGCCGCTCGTGACCGACAACGGGCAACACATCCTGGATGTCACTGGTTTGAAGATTCTGCAGCCCCTGGCATTTGAAGCCGAGGTCAACAACTGGCCGGGGGTGGTGACTGTTGGCGTGTTTGCATTTCAAAAAGCCAGTGTGTGTTTGCTGGCAGCTGACTCAGGCATACAGACCCTGACTTTTAAGCCCGCGAGTTAAAAACGAATGCCTGCCGGATTGGCTGCAGCGGGAGGCGGCGCGGTAGACGGGGCGGGTTGGGCTGCGCGTGCAACGCGCGGTGCTGAAGCTGGCGCATTTGCCGCTGCAGACACAGCCACCATCGGCATGGCAGCGCCCTGACGGTAACTGGCCGGCAGGATGGAAGTTGCCGGATAACCCGCCGCATTTAAAAACTGCGTCCATTCCGAATCTGAATAACCCTTGAGTTGCTGGCCGCCAATGGTGGCGAACGGCAATGAGTTGTCACCACTCAGGCGCTGAAGTGCCTGCGTGTCGTCGTTGGTATTGACCGTTTTTTCAATAAATGGCACACCGCGGCTCAAAAGCATGGTCCGGGCTGACTGGCAAGGGCCGCAGTTGTCACCCGTGTACAGCGTGACAGGGAACTTCTGGGCAACCTGGCGAAGCTCAAAAGGCAGCTGGCTGCTGGCAATACCGCCACCTGATGCAGAAACGCCAGAAGTTGTTTTTGCGTTGGCCTCAACCGGTGGCTTGTCTGAAAACGTCACCTTGCCGTCCGCACCCACAATCCGAAACACGCTTTGGGCGTAAGAAGTGGCTGTAGCGCAGGTAACTAGTGCGCAAGCAGCTACCAGCTTGATAGCAACGGCACCAAACGGCAGTTTGTACCTGACATTTGTTTTAACGTTTGCATCGACATGGAAATGAGTGTTCATGATGATTCTCCGTCATTGACATCTGAAAATGATGCTGCCAAGTATGCAGCTTCTGTTCAACGTTTTCAAGTCATCGCCTGATGACGCAGCAACGCATCAATGGACGGCTCGCGGCCCCTGAAAGCCTTGAAAGAGTCCATCGCTGGCCGGCTTCCGCCTGCTTCCAGAATTGCCTGGCGATACTTCCGGCCAATTTCAATTTGCGGAACGCCTGCGCTGGCTGCTTCTTCAAACGCGGCATACGCATCCGCCGACAGCACTTCAGCCCATTTGTAACTGTAATATCCGGCCGCATAACCACCCGAAAAAATATGGCTGAAAGTATGCACCGTGCGGCTGTACGGTGGCGCCTGGATAACGGCAACTTCAGCCCTGACAGCATTCAGCAGTGTCATCACATCGCCAGCCGGGTCATGCGCCGTGTGAAGCAGCATGTCAAACAATGAAAACTCCACCTGACGCAGCGTCTGCATGCCGGCCTGAAAGTTTTTGGCGGCCAGCATTTTTTCAAACAGGGCTCTGGGCAAAGGCTCGCCGGTATCGACATGCGCTGTCATGTGCTTGAGCACATCCCATTCCCAGCAAAAGTTTTCCATGAATTGACTGGGCAACTCAACCGCGTCCCATTCCACACCGCTGATGCCTGACACATCACGCTCGTTGATCTGCGTCAGCATGTGATGCAGACCATGGCCAAATTCATGGAAAAGCGTGGTCACGTCATCATGGGTGAGCAGCGCAGGCTTGCCGCCCATGCCACTTGCAAAGTTGCACACCAGATGCGCAACCGGCGTTTGCAGCGCGCCGGTGTCAGGCCGCAGCCAGCGGGCACGCACATCGTCCATCCAGGCGCCGCCGCGTTTGCCAGTGCGTGCAGGCTGGTCGAGGTAAAACTGACCAACCAGATGTCCTGCGCGTTCAATGCGAAAGAACTGCACACCCGGCTTCCACACCGGGGCAGTGTCAGGGCTGACCACCACTTCGAACAGCGTTTCAATGATTTTGAACAAACCCGCCAGGACCTTTGGCGCAGTGAAATATTGTTTGACTTCCTGCTCACTGAAGGCGTAGCGCGCTTCCTTGAGCTTTTCAGCGATGTACGCAAAGTCCCAGGGCTGGGGGTCGTGCAACTTCAGGTTATCTGCAGCAAAGGTGCGCAAGTCCGCCACATCTTTTTCAGCAAAAAGTCGGGCGCGGCGTGCCAGATCACGCAGGAAAGTGATGACTTCGTCAGGCGATTTCGCCATCTTGGCTACAACAGACACCTCGCCAAAATTTTTGTAACCCAGCAGTTTTGATTCTTCAAGCCGCAGCGCCAGAATTTCCTGAATCACAGCACTGTTGTCGAACTTGCTGAACTCGGCGGGTGCCTGGTCACTGGCACGCGTGCTGTATGCGCGGTACAAAATTTCACGCAGCGCGCTGCTGGTGGCAAACTGCATCACGGGCAAATAACAGGGCATTTTCAGCGTTAATTTATAGCCCATCTTGCCCTCAGTTTTGGCCAGCTCACATGCGGTGTCAATCACATCCTGCGGCACGCCTGCAAGTTCAGGCTCTGTTGCAAAGTAAGCAAAAGCCTCGGTAGCGTCTAGCGCGTTTTCACTGAATTTCTGGCTCAGTTCAGCCTGGCGTTCCTGAATTTTGGCGAAACGTTCCTTGTCTGTGGCCACCAGCTCAGCGCCAGACAGCACAAAGTTGCGCATGGCGTTTTTGTGGGCCTGTTTTTGCTCGGTATTCAAGCTGCCTGCGTCGATTGATTTGTATTTGGCATACAAGGCTTCGTCAGCGCCCAGCCGGGTATAAAACTCGGTGATGACTGGCAGGGCAGCGTTGTAGGCAGCGCGCAGCTCAGGCGTGTCTGCCACGGCATTGAGGTGGCTCACGGCGCCCCAGGCGCGGCCCAGTTTTTCAGTGGCCGCATCCAGCACGGCAGACATGCCCTGCCAGCTCGCTGCAAAGTCTCTGGCAGTCACGCGGCTCAGTGCCGCCTGAGCATCAACCAGCAACGCGTCAACGGCAGGGCCCACATGCTCGGGCCGGATGCGGTCAAACAGCGGTGCGTCAGAAAAATCAAGCAGCGGATTGTCGAGCAGTGAATTTTGGAGTGTCATGGTTTGTAGCTGGGGTCAAAACTGCTGAATGCAAACTAATCCTGCGAGCGTTTTTTCAGGCTTTTGAGCTGCGGCTTTTTGGCGCGTTTGACGGTGCCGCCCGGCGTAAGCCGCTGGTTGCCCAGCACACGCAGCACCTTGACTTCAGGCCGCTGCCCGTACCTGGAGCTGTTTTTCAGCACCTTGACTTCACGCGGACCCGCCTTGCGGTCGTCATCGACTTTCTTTTCTTTCTCAGGCATGGGCCGCCACAGCACCAGCAGCTTGCCAATGTGCTGAATTGGCGCGGCATTCAAACTCGTTGCAAGCTCCTGAAAAATCACTTCACGGGCAGCGCGATCGTCCATCTGTGCGCGCACTTTGATGAGGCCGTGGGCATTGAGCGCGGCATCGACTTCTTTTTTGACTGCTGCAGTCAGACCGCCGGAGCCGATCATGACAACAGCATTCAAATGGTGGGCTTCAGCACGGTGGTCTTTGCGCTGGGCAGGGGTCAAGAGTATTTGAGGCATGGGATGATTATCGGTGGACAATCCAGAGATGAAGCCAAACGTCAAGCCCAGCACTGAAAAAATCAAAAAAACCGATGCTGACAGTGCCAAACGCGGCAGCAAGGTCAACAAGGCCTGGTTGCACGACCACATCAATGACCCCTTTGTCAAACTGGCCCAGCGTGAGGGCTACCGGGCTCGTGCTGCCTACAAACTCAAGGAAATTGACGAAAACCTGGGCCTGATCAAACCCGGCAGCCTGGTGGTGGACCTGGGCAGCACACCCGGTGCGTGGAGCCAGTATGCACGGCGCAAGATGTCGCCAAAAGGGGCGGCTACGGGTGAGCTCAACGGCCAGATTTTGGCGCTTGATCTGCTGGCCATGGAGCCCATCGAAGGCGTGAGTTTTATCCAGGGGGATTTTCGGGAAGTGGCAGTGCTGCAACTTCTGGAGCAAACGCTGGCAGCCGGGGGCGCTGCAAAAAAGCTGGACCTGGTCATGTCAGACATGGCGCCCAACTTGTCAGGCATTGAGTCGGCTGATGCTGCGCGCATCAGCGATCTGGTTGAACTGGCGGTTGACTTTTCTGTCCAGCACCTCAAACCTGGCGGCGCGCTGGTGGTCAAGTTGTTTCATGGCGGCGCGTATGACCCGATGGTCAAGCTGTTCAAGGACACCTTTGGCGTTGTCAAGCGTTTCAAACCCAAAGCATCACGGCCTGGGTCGTCCGAGACATTTTTAGTTGGGCTTGGTCTGAAGAATCCGGACAAGCCACTTCAATTGCCTTAAAACCGCGCCCCATGAGGGGTGTAAGCAGCAAATGGGTAGTTTGAAGTCTTGAAAAGCCTAGAATGCGATGCATCTACCCTGTCAATGGCGCACGTTGTGCATCTGGGTTTTTTGATCGGAGTCTTCCTTGAACAATCAGTGGTTTTCAAAAGTTGCAATATGGCTGGTGATCGGCATGGTGCTGTTCACTGTTTTCAAGCAGTTTGACACCCGTGGTAGCGCGGGCGCCAATTACCTTGGGTATTCTGAATTTCTGGAAGAAGTTCGGGGCAAGCGCATCAAGGCTGCCACCATTGCTGAAGGGCAGGGCGGCACTGAAATCGTTGCCACCACGACCGACGATCGCAAGGTGCGCACCACGGCCACTTATCTTGACCGCGGGCTGGTGGGTGACCTGATAGCCAACGACGTGAAGTTTGACGTCAAGGCCCGCGAAGAAGGCTCGCTCTTGATGACTTTGCTGGTCAGCTGGGGCCCGATGCTGCTGCTGATTGGTGTGTGGGTTTACTTCATGCGGCAAATGCAGGGCGGCGGCAAAGGCGGCGCTTTCAGCTTCGGCAAATCAAAAGCGCGCTTGCTGGACGAGTCCACCAACCCCGTGACATTTGCAGACGTTGCAGGCTGTGACGAGGCGAAAGAAGAAGTCAAGGAAGTCGTTGACTTTTTGAAAGATCCTACCAAGTTTCAGAAACTGGGCGGACGGATTCCACGCGGTCTGTTGTTGGTCGGCCCTCCGGGCACCGGCAAAACGCTGCTGGCCAAAAGCATTGCAGGCGAAGCCAAGGTGCCGTTTTTCTCAATTTCCGGTTCAGACTTTGTCGAAATGTTTGTTGGTGTGGGCGCGTCCCGTGTGCGCGACATGTTTGACAACGCCAAGAAAAACGCCCCCTGCATTATTTTCATTGACGAAATTGATGCGGTTGGCCGCCAGCGGGGCGCAGGCTTGGGCGGCGGCAATGACGAACGCGAGCAAACACTAAACCAGATGCTGGTGGAGATGGACGGCTTTGAAACCAACGTTGGCGTGATCGTGGTGGCGGCTACCAATCGTCCTGACATTCTGGATGCTGCCTTGCTGCGCCCAGGACGTTTTGATCGCCAGGTGTATGTGACACTGCCGGATATTCGTGGTCGCGAACAGATTTTGAATGTGCACATGCGCAAGGTCCCTTTGGGCCAGGACGTGAGCCCCAGCGTGATTGCACGCGGCACACCTGGCATGTCGGGAGCCGACCTGGCCAATTTATGCAACGAAGCTGCGTTGATGGCTGCACGCCGCAATGCACGCACAGTTGAGATGGTGGACTTTGAAAAAGCCAAAGACAAAATCCTGATGGGACCTGAGCGCAAGAGCATGGTGATGCCGGAAGAAGAGCGTCGCAACACGGCATATCACGAGTCAGGCCATGCGCTGATTGGCAAAATGCTTCCCAAGTGCGACCCGGTACACAAGGTAACCATCATTCCGCGTGGACGCGCTTTGGGTGTCACGATGAGTTTGCCCGCTGCCGACCGATACAGCTACGACAAAGAGTTCATGCTGAGCCAGATCAGCATGTTGTTTGGCGGCAGGATTGCTGAAGAAGTCTTCATGAACCAGATGACCACGGGCGCCAGCAACGACTTTGAGCGTGCAACAGGTCTGGCGCGTGACATGGTGACCCGCTACGGCATGACCGAAGCATTGGGCCCGATGGTCTATGCCGAAAACGAAGGCGAAGTATTTTTGGGCCGGTCAGTGACGAAAACCACCAGCATGAGTGAAACCACCATGCAAAAGGTTGACGGTGAAGTGCGCCGCATCATTGACCAGCAGTATGCAGTCGGGCGTGCCATCATTGAAGAAAACAAAGACAAAATGCACGCCATGGCCAAGGCGCTGATTGAATGGGAAACCATTGATTCGGAGCAGATCGACGACATCATTGCCGGCAAGGAGCCGCGCCCGCCAAAAGACTGGACGCCGCGTACACCACCGGTCAGCGGCGGAAGCGGCCCGAGCGGTGGAGCGCCGGCTGTGAACCCCGACCCGGCGCCTGCTGCTGCCAGAAACGATTTGTGATTGCAACGGTTTTAAGCATTTCAATGAACCCGGGCTTGCCCCGGGTTTTTTGTTTTTATTGCGGTTGTATTGCAGATGGACAGCGCAGTTGATCTGGCAAACCAGTCGCTTTCAGATTGATGTGACAGAGCCCAAAATCATGGGCATTGTCAATGTCACGCCGGACTCATTTTCAGATGGTGGCCATTTTTACGCGCCAGCCAATGGCATGGCCAGCGCATTGGCGCATTGTGAGCAACTGGTCAAGGACGGTGCTGACATTCTGGACATTGGCGGCGAGTCAAGCCGGCCTGGCACCCATCCACTGCCTTTGGCTGAAGAGCTGGCGCGAGTGATGCCAGTTGTGCGCCATGCTGTCACGCTGGGTGTGCCAGTGTCGGTAGACACGTACAAGCCAGCAGTCATGCAGGCAGCACTTGATGCGGGGGCTGACATCATCAACGACATCTGGGCGCTGCGTCAGGCTGGGGCCGTACAGGCGGTGGCAGCGCATCGGGCATGTGGCGTTTGCCTGATGCACATGCATCGTGAGCCGCAAACCATGCAGGTCCAACCGATGCAGGGCGATGCAGTGATACAGGTGTTGGATTTTTTAAAAGAACGTGCTGCGGTTGTGGAGTCAGCAGGCATCCAGCACGCACGCATCGTGCTGGATCCGGGCATTGGCTTTGGCAAAACAGTCGCGCAAAATTTTGCCTTGCTGGCCCGCCAGACAGAACTTCTGGCAGCTGGATATCCGCTGCTGGCAGGTTGGTCACGCAAGTCGTCGCTGGCAGCTGTCTGCAGCAAATCGCCAGAGCTGGCCTCTGAAATGGACGCAGCCGAGCGCTTGGTACCCAGCATTGCCGCAGCGTTGATGGCAATAGAGCGCGGTGCAAGGCTGATTCGGGTGCATGATGTTAGACAGACAGCGCAGGCACTTCAAGTGTGGCGCACTGCAGGGGCGGCTGCCGACATGGCAACTCAAAAAAATTAGCAAACTCAAGAGTGAATCAACATGACCAGACAATACTTTGGCACCGACGGTATTCGCGGCACAGTTGGCCAGCCGCCTATTACCCCCGACTTTGTGCTGCGTCTGGCGCATGCGGTGGGGCGTGTGCTCAAGCGCACAGAGTCGCGCCCGACGGTGCTGATTGGCAAGGACACCCGCATCTCTGGCTACATGCTGGAAAGCGCGCTGGAGTCCGGTTTCAATTCTGCCGGTGTGGACGTGGTGCTGCTGGGGCCACTGCCCACGCCGGGCGTGGCTTACCTGACCCGCACGCAGCGCGCCAGTCTGGGCGTGGTGATCAGTGCCAGTCACAACCCATTTGCTGACAACGGCATCAAGTTTTTCAGTGCACACGGCACCAAGCTTGATGATGCGTGGGAGCTGGCAGTTGAGGCTGCCTTGCTGGAGTTGCCCGTGTGGGCAGACTCTGCCGAATTGGGCAAAACCCGGCGACTGGAGGACGCAGCAGGCCGGTACATCGAATTTTGCAAAAGCACTTTTGCCAACGACCTGACGCTCAAAGGCCTGCGCATCGTGGTCGATGGCGCGCACGGTGCGGCTTATCACATTGCACCCAAGGTGTTTCATGAACTTGGCGCAGAAGTGGTGGCCATCGGCTGCACACCTGACGGCGTGAACATCAATGACCGCGTGGGTGCAACCCACCCCGAGGCACTGATTGAAGCTGTGCACGCACACCGGGCCGACTTTGGTGTGGCGCTGGATGGAGATGCCGACCGGCTGCAGCTTATTGACCATGCAGGCCGCCTTTTCAATGGCGATGAGGTGCTGTTTCTGATGGTCAATGAACGCCTGGCCCGAGGAGAAAAAGTGCCAGGCGCTGTGGGCACGCTGATGACGAACATGGCAGTCGAAGTGGCCCTGAAATCAAAGGGCGTTGAATTTGTTCGCGCCCAGGTGGGTGATCGTTACGTTCTGGAAGAGCTTGAAAAACGGGGCTGGTTGCTGGGCGGTGAAGGCTCAGGCCATTTGCTGGCGCTTGACAGGCACACCACCGGCGACGGGCTGATCAGTGCCCTCCAGGTTCTTCAGGCCTGTGTGCGCAGCGGCCAGACGCTTGAAAAGCTGCTGGAAGATGTGACTTTGTTCCCCCAGACATTGATCAATGTTCGTTTAAAACCCGGTCAGGACTGGAAAAGCAATGCTTTATTGAAGGCTGAAATTACCGCCATTGACGCGGAGCTGAGGCAATCTGGCCGAACCCTGATTCGTGCAAGCGGGACCGAGCCCCTGCTGCGCCTGATGGTTGAAGCGCGTGATGCATTGCAGGCTAAAACTTGCGCTGAGAGGCTTGCCAAGGCTGTAACAGGCTAAATCGAGCTTCATTAACGCTTGTAGCCCCCATAACACCGGCGCAGGCAGCTACTGTAAAAATAGCAACATAGTATGCTTTTTGTTAAGACTTGCACAAGATTTGATCGGTATTGGCCTACAGCCTTTAAGTAAGGCTTCGTACGTGATAACTCTGGTCAAGTGGTAACAATCTGTATTGCTTTCCTGTCACTCTGTCACCTCTGCGGTCACTTCAGCACATTCTTGCTGACATCTCTGTAGCAGGCCAGCCATTTTGGCAAGTTCACTGTCCGCAAACACATGCCTTATCTGCTTGCCCAACCTGAAGTTGCACCTGACCCGTACAACCAGCAGGCTGTGCACGCTGCCGTTGATGCGCTCACACCCCGCGCGGCCAGACCCAGTTTGCTAGAGCGCATGCCCAAGTGGCTGATCTGCATCCCCCTGACATTGCAGTGGCTGTGGCTTGCACTGCGATACCAAAGCCTGACATTGCCTACAGTCGCCAACCCGGCCCTGACTGCAGGCGGTCTGGTTGGTGAGGGCAAACTGGAATATTTTGAAAGCATGGGGCCAATTGCACTGTCTGCGACAGCTCCTTACTGCGCCATACCGACGGGCAGAATGTACACGGGTCAGCAAATTCAAAACATCATGAACCATGCGGGCCTGAGCTTTCCTGTCATCGCCAAACCCGATGTGGGCCTGTGTGGTCACGGTGTGCGGCTGGTGGCCACTATTCGTGAGCTGCTGGATTATCTGACTGCCTTTCCGAGGCATGAAACAGTGGTGCTGCAGCAGTATCTGGCGCAGGAAGGCGAGGCAGGTATTTTTTATGTTCGCTACCCGGGGGCCGACACGGGCGCCATCATCGGGCTGGCACTGCGCAGCTTCCCGCGCATCACGGGCGATGGCCAGCGCAGCATTGCCCAGCTGATTGCAGCGGACCCGCGGGCGCAGCGCCTTCTAAGATCGACCAGGCACCAGTCCAGCTACGACCCCAAGCGAATACCTGCCGTTAACGAAATGGTACGGCTGGCGACGATTGGTTCGACCCGCGTTGGCGGCTTGTATGCAGATGGTGGCCAGTACATCACGCCCGAGCTGACCAGCGCCATAGATGCAATTGCCAAAGACATGCCGATGTTTTATTTCGGCAGGTTTGATGTCCGTTTTGACAGCCTGAGAGAGCTGGCGGCAGGCCGCGCTTTTTCCATCATGGAAATCAACGGTGCGGGCTCTGAAGCCATCCAGGCGTGGGACCCCAACACGGGCGTCATTGCCGGTTTTGCCATGATTTTTAAAAAGCAGCGCATCCTGTTTGCCATTGGCAATGCCTTTCGCCTCAGGGGTTTCAAACCCCTGGGTGTGCTGGCGCTTGCACGGCTTAACCAGCGGCAAAACCGTCTGATTGCACGCTACCCGCCATCCAACTGAAACGCTGGTATCACTTGCCCAGGTGCGATACTTACCAAGTGAAAAAACACATTTATATTTATTCGCCGTCCAGCGCAGTTCGAGACAAAGCCAGTTTCAGGCGCGGCATCCAGCGGCTGAAAACGCTGGGCCATGACGTTGAAATTGACACAACGGCCCTGGCCAAATTTCAGCGCTTTGCTGGCGATGACGGCACCCGGCTTGCTGCCATTGCCAGGGCTGCTGCCAGTGGGGCTGATGTGGCCCTCATCACGCGGGGTGGCTACGGACTGACGCGCATTTTGCCCGCCATCGATTACAGGGCTTTGACCAAGGCGATTGACAAAGGCACCAGGTTTGTTGGGCTGAGTGACTTCACAGCGCTGCAAATGGCACTGCTTGCCACAACAGGCGCTGTGACCTGGGCGGGCCCGGCGCTCGGTGAGGACTTTGGCACTGAGCAGACGCCAGACGACATCATGGAGGCGTGTTTTGAGGACCTGACAAGCGGGCAAGGTGAGGGCGCTGGATGGCAAATGCCCAAACCCAAAGATATCACTGCTACAAATACAGTAGCTGCCAGCGCCCATAATACAACGGCTAAAAGCCAATACATCATAAAAAATGCAGTACTTTGGGGTGGAAACTTGGCAGTTCTGGCCAGCCTGGTTGGAACGCCTTATTTTCCGAAACCGCACACCGTCAAAGGCGGTATTTTGTTTATTGAAGACGTAGGGGAGCATCCTTACCGCATTGAACGGATCCTCACGCACCTGCTGCATGCTGGCGTGCTGGCGAATCAAAAGGCCGTTGTTTTTGGCCAGTTCAGCCAGTACAAGCTGGTTGCCGGCTATGACAGCGGGTTTAATCTGGCAGGGGTCGCGGCCCGCTTGCAAAGCCAGGTCAAGGCCCGGGTTTTGATGGGCTTGCCGTTTGGCCATGTTGCAACCAAAGTGCTGCTGCCAGTAGGAGCCAAAATTACGCTGGCTGTTGAGGGCCGGGATGCCTTGATGGTTTGGGGTCATCTGGATTAGCACCAGACAGCGCAGTTCCTTCGGCAGAAAATCTCAGCGCAGTTTGAAGCTGATTTTGCCAGTCAGGCTCTTTGGCAGCAGGCCATTGAATCGGTCGCTGATCATGGCCATTTTTTCGCGTGCTGCGGTTTCACCGTGGGAGTTGGCCAAAATTGCCATCACGTCGCTTCTGGCGTACCACAGGCCCTGTACATCAGGCGCGTAACGGACGCGCCGGGCAATTGCCGGGAATTTTTTCTCGCCATACTCACCCAACTCCTGCAGCATGAGCTGGCGAATCATTTCAGTGCGGGCACCCAGTGCCTCAGGCGCCGGCTCAGCCCGCCCAAGCAAAGCCATGCAACTGGTGCGCAGCTGGGGCATGAATGTCGGCAGCTTCAATGACGGTAAGAATGAACGCATAAAAAGCCAAAGTAAATATGGGGTGCGTTAAAAATTTGCCAAAACCTGAATTCACGAAAAGCTGTAAAAGCTGTGAAGGCTAAAAACCCGTGAAGATTTAAAATTGAATAACAAACAGAACCAAGGTGGCTTCAGGTTAAATCTGCAGCGCGTGAAATGCAAGCGATTTAGCATGAAATAGTCCACACAAAACAACATACAAATCAACAAGTTAGTAACCAGTTGTCAAGTAATTTCTATTTTCGTAGACTTTTGTAAATGCTCTGGCACTTGCAGTTTTGGGCATCCTCAAATTTCCAATGTAAGCTTTCAATATGACAATTACAAAACAATATCTTTCGCATTACATCAACGGCCAATGGGTCAGGGCTGAGGGGATTCAGACGCTCCCCGTGCATGACAGCAGCACTGAAGAAGTGATGGCAACCGTTCCGGCTGGCACTGCCAGCGAGGCAGATGCAGCAATTCGCGCCGCGAGATCTGCGTTTGACAGCTGGTCTGCGCTGCCGGTTGAAGAACGTGCCCGGTACCTGGACAAAATAGCTGCAGGCGTCAAGGCCCGGTCTGAAGAGCTGGCGGTAACCATTGCACGTGAAGTCGGCATGCCGCTCAAACAGGCAAAAGCCATTCAAGTGGGTGGTCCGGCCTGGCACTGGGGAAATTTTGCCAAAGTGGCACGCAGCTTTGAATGGGAGAAAAAAGTCGGCAACTCGCTGGTTGTGCGTGAGCCGATTGGGGTGGTTGGCTGCATCACACCATGGAATTTTCCGCTGAGCCAAATCACTTTGAAAATAGCGCCTGCCCTGGCAGCCGGTTGCACAGTGGTGCTTAAACCGAGCGAGATTGCACCCGTCAACGCCATAATCCTGGCTGAAATCATCCATGAAGCGGGTTTGCCGCCAGGCGTGTTCAACCTGGTCAATGGTCTTGGGCCGGTGGTCGGCGAGGTGATTGCCACACACCCTGAAATTGACATGCTCAGCTTTACCGGCTCCACCCGTGCAGGCAGGCGCGTTGGCGAGCTGGCCAGCCAGACTGTCAAGCGTGTCGCACTTGAGTTGGGCGGCAAATCAGCCAGCATCGTGTTGCCTGATGCCAACTTCAGCGCAGCTGTCAAAGGCACTGTCGCTGCGTGCATGCTCAACAGTGGCCAGACCTGTTCGGCTCACACCCGCCTTTTGGTACCTGCGAATCGATATGACGAAGTCAAGGCTTTGGCGCAGGCAGCAATTGCTTCTTACAGCGTTGGCCCCAGCCTGGACGAGACCAGCAAACTGGGCCCGCTGGTCAGTGCTGCGCAGCGGGACCGCGTGCTGGGCTTGATCAAAACCGGCATTGCACAAGGTGCGGATGTGATTGCCAGGGGTGCAGACGCGCCAGCGTTTGCAACAGGTTATTTTGTGCAGCCGACCATTTTGGGCATCAAGCCTTCAGACACGCTGGCCCATGAAGAAATTTTTGGTCCCGTGCTGGTCGTGATTGCGTATCAGGACGCAGACGACGCCGTGCGCATCGCCAACGACACTGTGTACGGACTGGGCGGCGCGGTTTGGGGCGCCACAGATGAAGCGGCCATCCGGGTTGCCAGGCGCCTGCGGACCGGACAGGTCGACATCAACGGTGGACCATTCAATGCGCAAGCACCTTTTGGCGGTTACAAACAGTCCGGCAATGGGCGCGAGAACAGTGTGTACGGCTTTGAAGAATTCTTGGAATACAAAGCGATGCAATTAAAACCAGCGCTCACCTGAAACGAATTTTCACCGTTACAACAATCTGACCGAAGCCATGGCAAATGTCACCGTCGTTTTCGCAGACCTGACGGGCAGCACTGGGGTGTATGAGGCGCTGGGCAATGCCAAAGCCACACAGGCCATCACCCGGTTGACCCGCTGGATGGGGCAAGTTTGCACGGCGCATCATGGGCACGTGGTCAAAATCTGGGGGATGGCGTCCTGATGATATTTGCCCAGAACCAGTATGCAGTCAACGCTGCCATTGACCTGCAGCGCATCCATGCTGAACGCATCAAGAGCTGGCCGGACAAGCTGAAGATGCACTTGCAAGTTGGTACGGCACGGGGCGAGGTCATTGAGCAGGCGGCAGATTATTTTGGCGATGCAGTCAACGTGGCTTCGCGTTTGTCAGACCTGTCGGGCCCGGGGCAGATTCTGGCAACTGAAGCAGTCATTGACGAGTTGCCGCCCAACACGCCAGTTCGTTTTCGCGCCCTGGGGGCCATGGAAATCCGGGGCCGGCAGGAAGCCTGCATGGTGTACCGCGTGGAATGGCAAAGCGAAGTGCTGTCTGATTTTTTTACCGAACCCGCGGGGTTGACCCCTTCACCTTTTGTAAAAAGCGTGCCGCTTGGAGGGTCCATCACGCTGTCGTGGCTGGACAATGAAGCCACATTCACCTCTGCCCAGTTGCCCATCCACATTGGCCGCGAGACAGAAACGCAGTTTGTCGTGAACGACCCGCGTGTGTCCCGGATTCACGGCAAGATCAGCTGGCGGGCCGGCAAGTTTTACCTCGAAGATGTCAGCAGCTTTGGCACCAGGATACGCTTTGCAGGCAGCGACGCCATCGTGGCCTTGCGGCGGCAGGAATGTGTGCTGCTTGTACCAGGAGAAATTGCGCTCGGCGCGCCGTTTGAAGACTTCACGGTGCCGACCATCAGTTTCAGGTTTGGAGAATAAGTCTGCACAACAGGCGGGCGGTTTTTAAAGCACCCCACAGGTCACTTGAAATGTCAGACTGGAGTTGGCAGGAAACGTATCCAGCAAAATCCCGCTGCCTTGCAGCAAGCCCAGCGTCACATTGGGCGGCGCCGGGCACACTGCAGTGCCGCTGGCTGCTGTACAGGCCACCGCGGTACACACCAGACCCGGTGCAATTGGGTCTTTGAATACCGCATTGTTGGCAGCTGATGGCCCACCATTGGTGGCCACGATGGTGTAGACCGTGGTCTGACCGGCCGTCAATGTGTTGACGTTGTTTGTTTTGGCAATGTTCAAATTGGCACACGGCAAGATGGCGTTGCCTGCAGTGGCCAGGTTGGGTTTAAACACATATCCCGCATTGCCCGCCACACTGTTTGCTTCTGCCAGAGTTGCACCTGCCGGGCTGGTGGCAATGCTGGCAACAGTGCTTGTGTTGGTCAGCACCGCGCTGCAATAGGCCTGGCTGGCGACCACTGCAGTGACGACATAAGTGAGCGTCGAGCTCACAGGCAACACAGCCGCTTGCACAACAGATCCACTGCCGCTTGCTGCAGGGCAAGCAGTGCCAGCTGCCGAGCAAGTCCATGCACTGAAAATAACGCCGGCAGGCTGAAGATCGCTGATGGTGACTGTGTTGGCATCGTGAGCATTGAGTGGCGCAATTGTCAGTATCAATGGCGTGACATTGGCAAAAGTCACGGTGTAAGTGAGGGTGCTGCCAAATGCCACGGCACCGGCCGGGATGCTGGATTTGGTGGTCTGAAGGTCGATGTCGTTGTCAACCACGGTATGCGTGTACACCGGGTTGACAACACCGCCGCAGGTGGTGACGTTGGCATTGACAAACGGGCTGCCGGGCAGGTTGGCGGGCATGGTCAGCACAACGCTCTGGTTGTCTTCCACAATTGCGTTGTCAATGATCCTGATGGGCACATTGAACACGTTGTTGGCGCTGGCATCGCTGTAGTTGCCTGCAGGCACCAGCAACGTGACACTGCTGGCTGAGCCCGTTACCACCGCCAGGGTGGTGGTGCCGCCGTAGTCGTATCTGGCTCCAAAAGCAGCTGAGCCTGCCACGGCCAGACCAAGTGTCAGCCCGCCCACTGGCACAGTGCCAGCAATCTTGATGCGCGGCGGTGTGTAGGCATTGCCTTCGGTTGAGCTGCCCGCAGCGCCGATAAATTCAACATAAGGTTTGAGCGATATGTTGATGTCGTCCAGCAGGTTGCCAATACCCAGATTGCCATTGGCTGTGCTGATGGCCGAAAATCCCAGTGGCTGAATGCCCGATGCGCCCAGGTAGGCGTAGCTGCCTGCATAGCGTGTCCAGCCCCCTGCAATGCTGGTGGCGCTGCTGCCCGTTGCGCTGCCTCCTGGGTTGATGACGCCGGTGCCTGTTGTGTTGGTGGTGACGTCCAGCACGATGGCGTTGGCCGCGCCGATCTGAAATTGGGCCCGGTCAGCGCCAGCGCGCCCCCGGTGCGCAAAGTTAAACGCAAATGTCTCGCCAGTGTTCATGCAAATATTCTGGAACAATTTGGACGACGTGTATGCATTGAGTTCAGCCAGCACAATCCCGTTGGCTGGCGTCACGCCAAGAAAGCTGTTGGCCCACAACTCAATAGGTGTGCAGTTGTATTGCGGCGTATAACTGAAGCTGCCATTGGGGCAACCCAAGGCAACAATCGGGTGGGTGGTTTCCCAGCCTGGTAGCTCGCCTGCGTCAAGTGCAATCCACTGACCAGGAACCAGCGTGAAAAACTGGTTCAGCCCAGCGGCCCGGGGCCCGGTAAATGCCTGCTCAAAACTTGGGTTGACGATGGAGCGCTGGATTTGTGCATGAACCGATATGCTGGTAAAAAGCGCCCAAAAACCAGCTGCCAGCCAGCCCAGCTGAAATAAAAAGGTTCTGGAAAGCAGGAGCCTGTACATCTGTAGATTCGATTTTTCCCAAGTGTAGAGTACCCAATGCCGCAGATAACCTTGCCACCACCATGTTGCACAGTGATGCAAGCAGCTGCCGCCAGCTCCCAGCCGTCGCGTACAGTCAACACGCGTTACCACGAGTCAACACCAGTCAATTGATACAAATTTCAGGTAGTGTCTCAGTTTGAAATCAAGCTTTAAAATCGCCTTAATTTGCTATGCTTGAGGGTATGAAACGCAAAGACATCAATCAGGCTGCTTTTTCTATTGTGCAGCAAGCTACTGGGGAGGCGACAGAGCGGCCAGTAGTTGACCCAAAGAAAAAAGCCGCCCAAGATTCTGGGCGGCTTGGCGGTTTGATTGGCGGCGTTGTACGAGCTACAAAGCTGACCTCTGAGCAACGCGCAGAGATTGCTAAAAAGGCAGCAGCAGCGCGGTGGGGTTAAATTCCAATTCCGGTGTCATTTTCATCATTGAACGGTAGTTGCAATGTTTGATTAAATTCAGGCAAAACACTGTTAAGCATATAAATGAAATCATTCCATGATTTATTTGTGTTTACGCATAAAGTCATGAGCGTGATGTCAGCATCAATAATTTCTTTTAGTCTTGGATCACCAACATCGTAAGTCAAATATCTATGCAAATGCGGACGGCTAACTTTCGTTTCTTTTTTTGCCATCCCTTTTAGTTCCCGCCAGACACCAGGAGCAAGTCTAAAGTAAGTAATTCTGTTTGTAAGATGTCCAAAATAGGATGGTCTTTTTACGGAATTTGGGTCGTATGCAATTCCTCTAAGTCTGCAAATCAACTCGTAGTACTTGGGTGGAAATTTGGAAATGTATGGTCGCATTTCTTTACCGACAAAAGCCTCAATCAGTCTGCTGAAGTCGTCCGCCTTTTTGACATCCTCATAACCAGTTACTTTATCGACGAGCCAAATGATTCCCATCGTTGCAAATCCATGCTGTAAAACGGCTGCACGGTCTGCAATAGGTTTATAGCGTTTGTCGAGGATTCTTTTCCGATCAGCTTCAATTAGTACCGCGCAAATGTCCGGCAGAATTCGTGCGTCATAGCCATCAGCTATTGCTCCAGAAGGAGATATGAACTGAATTGGATTATTTGCGCGCACATCTAAGTCCATGATTCCAATACCTTTTTCCTTTAATCTAGCCATCAAAGCTGGTATTTTGCGCGCACCCCCTTTTCCTCCACCTTCAGACATTCCAATGCCTGATTGCAACGTTCTTAGTGTCAAAACCCGCATCTCTCCCTCTATGACATAGCATTGAATTTCAATGTCCCCAAAAACTAACTTTTTGTCGTCCGTACCACAAATAGTTTTTGGTAGCTGTGCTTTAGCTTTTTTCGCGGCAACCATCTTCAAAGACAAATTTTTCCGCTCTTGAACAGTCATTAGTGCATTTTTTTCGACACCACCTTTGGCCTTACCAGTTACTTCTTCCATGCTAAACCCATTTAAAGTTAATTAAGTATGTATGTTACTTGCATTTTTATAAAAAGCAAGCTATAATTCAAACGTACACAAATGCTTAAGGGTAAAAATGAACAACATGCCAATCGAGAAAAAAGCCCAGATCATTCTGTTGCTGGTTGAGGGCAATTCGATGCGGTCAATCGAGCGGATTGTGGGATGTTCAATAAACACCGTGACCAAGCTGCTGGAGGACGCTGGTGCTGCATGCGCGTTCCACCATGATGTCCATGTTCGGGGCATCAAAAGCAAGCGCATTCAGTGTGATGAAATTTGGGCGTTTTGCAGCTCAAAAGAGAAAAACGTAGCGCCAGAAAACAAGGGTGTTTTGGGCTTTGGTGACGTGTACACCTGGACGGGCATTGATGCGGATTCAAAGCTCATTGTTTCGTACATGGTGGGCAAGCGTGATGCTGGCTACGCAAAGGTATTTATTGATGATCTAGCAGAGCGTTTGAATAACCGAGTTCAACTGTCCACAGACGGCCACAAACCTTACCTAGAGTCTGTAGAAGGCGCTTTTGGTGCGAATGTGGACTACGCAATGCTGGTGAAGCATTACGGCCCAGCAAGCAACACAGACCAACGTCGATACAGTCCGTCTGAATTTAGCGGGGCTGACAAGCGCGTAATCTTTGGCAAACCTGACATGGCAAACATTTCAACAAGTTTTGTAGAGCGTCAGAATTTGACAATGCGCATGGGGATGCGGCGTTTTACCCGGTTAACCAACGCTTTCTCAAAGAAAGTTGAAAATCTAGAGTACGCTGTAGCGCTGCACTTCATGCACTACAACTTTGCGCGAATTCATAAAACTTTGAGGGTCACGCCAGCAATGGAAGCGGGTTTGAGTGACCATATTTGGAGCATCGAAGAGATTGCCGCATTGATACCTGAGCCTGTTGCAAAAAAGCGCGGTGCTTACAAACCGCGCATTTCAAACTGAGACACTACCAAATTTCAGCGTTAATTTTTGGAGTTTTTTATGCTGCGTATAGTCAGCCCCCGCAAATTTTTGTGGTTCAAGCGATTGGGCATGGTCCTTGCCGCCTTGCTGCTGGTGCTGGCTGCAGCCATGGGTGTGTATGCAGCCCGCGCCATGCCAGCGCTTGATGGCGAGCTGAAAGCGGCCGGTTTAAAAGCTGCTGTGACTGTGACAAGGGACGCGGCTGACGTGACCCACATCAAGGCTCAAAACCCGCACGACGCCTGGTTTGCCATTGGCTACGTGCATGCACAAGAGCGCGGCTGGCAACTTGAATTCAATCGCCGGGTCATGCATGGCGAGCTGTCTGAAGCTTTTGGTGCGGCCACGCTGGAAACTGACAAACTGCTGCGCACATTGGGCATCATGCAGTCGGCTGAGCGCCAGTGGCAGGCGCTGCCGCTTGATGCGCGCGAGTCCATGAAGGCTTACAGCAACGGCATCAATGCTTTTTATGCGCACTCTGGCCAGGCCTTATCACCTGAATTTCACATCTTGCGTGTCAAGCCAGGTGGTCAGTCTGGCAAGGCATGGACACCGCAAGACAGCATGGGCTGGGCGTTGATGATGGCGCTGGATCTGGGTGGCAACTGGGGAAATGAATTTGCACGCCTCGCCGCTGCCAAAACGCTGACTACCGCGCAGCTGTGGCAGCTCTTTACCCCATACCCGGGCGAAGCGCCAGTGACAAATGTTGACTTTGCCAAGCTGTACGCCGGGCTGGGCGTGTACAACACCACGCCAGTAAACGCTACTAAAACAGGAGCTGCTAGCGCCCGTAATATGTGGGCTTCAGGCATAAATGATGCATATTCTGCTGCCGCACTGGGCACCAGCATTACTGATTGGGCCAGCAGCCTGGGCACTGTGGATGGCAAGGGGTCAAACAACTGGGTGGTCGCCGGCAGCCGCTCGGCAAGCGGAAAGCCGTTGCTGGCCAATGACCCGCATCTGGGCCTGTCAGCGCCTGCAATCTGGTATTTTGCGCACATTGAGGCGCCGCAGGGCAAAGCTGCAGACGGCGCCAACACCTCCGCTGTGACACCCGCCATCAATGCCATTGGCGCCACGCTGCCGGGCCTGCCGTATGTGGTGCTGGGCCGCACTGACAATGTTGCCTGGGGCGTGACCAACACGGGCCCCGACGTGCAGGACTTGTACCTGGAGCAAATCAACCCAGCCAACCCGGCGCAGTACCGCATCCCGGGTCCTGGCGCTGCGCCCGCATGGGCTGACTTTAAAACCCGCAGCGAAGTCATCAAGGTCAAAGGCCAGGCAGATGTGGCTTTCACCGTGCGTGAAAGCCGCCACGGCCCTGTGCTCAGCGACGCGCAAAAGTCTCATGCGGATTTGCTGGACACCCGCAACTATGTGCTGGCCCTGCGCTGGGCTGCGCTAGACGCTGACAACCTGTCCGTGGTAGCTGGCCTGCGCAGCAACTCGGCCCAGTCGGTTGGCGAATTGCTCAGTGCTTACAGCAGCTACCACTCGCCCATGCAAAACCTGGTGGTGGCAGACACTGCCGGACGCACGGCATTCAAGGCCGTGGGCAAGCTGCCACTAAGAAAGCCAGAAAACGATATTTTGGGCATTGCCCCGGCACCTGGCTGGGACGCCAGATACGACTGGGCAGGCTGGGCACCCGATGCGCAAAACCCGCAAACAGACCATGCCGCGATTCAAGCCAAAGGCTTTTTGGCCACAGCCAATCAGCGTATCACGCCGCCTGGCTATCCGCTGTTTGTCAGCCAGGACTGGGCCGTGCCCTACCGGTTTGACCGCATTGAGCAACTGCTCACGGCCAGGCCGCTGCACGACATGTCCAGCATTCAAAACATCCAGGCTGACCAGCTCTCACTTGCGGCCCGCGTGTTGCTGCCGTATTTGCAAACAGCCCTTCAGACCAGCACCCACGCTGCCGCGCCGTCGGTCAAATCCGCGATGCAAAACTTTGACGGTGTGATGCAGGAAGACACCGCCGCACCGCTCGTATTTGCCGCATGGGCTGACGAGCTGACGCGCGGCATTGTGGGCGGCAAGCTGGGCCAGGCCACCTTCAAATCCCTGTATGGCAAACGCAACTTCCGCTCTGCAATTGAGGGCATCATGGCGCGCAACGACACCCACTGGTGCGCCGGCAGCTGCGCAGCCCAGTCCAGCGCAGCACTGGAAAGAGCACTCAACCGCCTGCAAAACGACCACGGACTGGACGCTGCCAAATGGTCATGGGGCAGGGCACACAACGCCTTGTCAGCCCACAAACCATTCGGCAATGTGCCGCTGCTGGCCAGATTTTTCGATGTGCGCACACCCACCGGCGGAGACGCGTACACCGTCAACGTCGGCCAGTACTGGGCCAATGAAGAAAAGCAGCCATTTGCCAACCGCCACGCTGCGTCGATGCGCACTTTGTTTGATCTAGCTGATCTGGAAAAATCGCAATTCATTTACCAGACGGGGCAAAGCGGCTTGGTGCTTTCGAGCCGGTATCGGGATATGAGTAATGCTTGGGCGAAGGTGGAATACCGGCCGCTTCAAATGAGACCGGTCCGGACGGTGCATGAGCTCAGACTGGCGCCATGAATTGCTAGACCTGGCTTGGTAAAAAAGCATTGCAGTTTTTTAGGATTGTTACCTTGGAATAATACTGCGGGACGACCGTAATACGTGCGCAAGCAGCTACTAAATTAATAGTACATGGCTGTCAGTGGATGGTCAATTGCCATGTTTGTGCTGTTCGCCGACCATCTTCATACCACCCGCTGCCAAAACCAGAATGCTGCTGTAGCGATCAGCACCGCGGACCCGCCGCGCACCACGACATTGGCGTACCAAGGTTTGTCCACAACCAGTTGGGAGATCAACACCCAGGCAGTCACTGCGATCAATTGTCCTGCTTCGACGCCCAGATTAAAACCTGCCAACGCCCACGGTAGCAGGCCAGTTGGGGCAGCTGCTTCCTGCAGCAATCCCGCAAAACCGAAACCGTGCACCATGCCGAACACCAGTGCCAGAACATCGACACGTACCCATGATACGGGCCGAAGATTCAACAATGCAGTCACACCAATTGAGACAGCGATGACTGGCTCAACCCACGCGGGCGAGGCCTGGGTCACGCCAAACGTTGCCAGCATCAACGTGACTGAATGTCCAACGGTAAAAGCCGTGATGGTGCGTAACAAGGCCCGCCAGGCCTTGCTGCCGGATGTGCGAGTAAGCGGTATTGGGTCTGATGTTGCTGACGTTGAAGTGGCACCGTTCATATCGGATTGTGTGCTTTGCTGGCGGCTCGCAGTCTGCAACTGCAGCGCCTGGTCCGGATGTGCTTTGCGCCTTGACTCAAAGTGCAATTTAAGCCGCAGGGGTAGCACCAGCGCCAGCAAAAAAGCAAGGTGGTCAAAACCCTCCAGCAGGTGGTGCACGCCAAGCAAAAAATAAGCTCGCAATGCTTGCCAGCGACCCGCGGACAGCGCTTGGTTTGGCACAGCAGCTATGTTGCTTCCTGAGTTGCCAGCGGCAGGCGCAGGCAAAACCGCGGCTGAACGGCCAAGCGGCAAGGCTGCTGTTTGCAGCGGCGATGTGGTGGTCAACAGGTCTTGCCCTGCAATGCGGCCAGCTACCAGCAAACGGTGCGTTGCGTCCTGTTCCTTGAGCAGGCTGTAACGCAATGAAATTGCCTGAATTGCTGGGCAACGAGGATTCGCAGCAAAGCGCAGGTAAGCGCCATCGCTTCGTCGTTCGACACCATCGGACCGCCAATCCAGCAGACAAGTCCCGGCATTGGCTGCTTGTCCCTGCCCCTGGTCAAGGTTGACTGTTTCATTCAACAGTGCCAACACCATGGGTGTAACGGCTTTAACTTCACCCCAGGTGACTTTTCCGTCGGCGTTGGCATCAACCGGCAGCACCAGATCAAGGTCTTTGATGGCCACTGAAAATACAAATTTGAAACTTCGATCCACTGCCGGGCGGGCAGCTGAAGTGGCCGATGTGTTTGAAGCTGTTTTTCCAACAGCCGGATCCACTGTTTCCTGGACATCAAGATATGCATCACTGCCTTTGTGGGCCTGTACGATTCCCGCATTGCCCGCCAGCGTTAGCACAACCATAATTTGCAGCACAGCGGTGCCGACGCACCTGTCCACAAGCTGCCTGCCGATCATGGCCGCGCCTTGGTTGCCTGCGTTGCCAGGCGAGTGTCCTGCAAGCCGGTAGCAAGCAGTGCAGTCCGAATTTCAGCTAGTGCAGCAGCGTCCCTGGCCATTTGCGCGCTTTGCAATGCGACCCACCAATCAACAGGCTCACGCTGCAACTGTAGGTTGCGGCGTGCCAGTACCAGCGCTGCCGGTGCGTCTTCGTCCAGCCACAACGCGGCCAGTGCCAGCTCGCGGCCGTGGAGCGCTGGATCATCGCCCCGGCGCACCAGTTCTGCTGAATAATCTTTCAGCTGGGCCCGCGCCGTGCTCCAGTTTGTATCACCTAAACGCTTCAAGGCAGTAGCCCGCCGCAACACCACAGCATCGGTATCGGGCAATGTGGCTAGCGCACTGAGCGCCTGCTGTGGTTTGTTTGAGCGAAGCAGCAAGTCGCTATAAGCAATAGCTGTGTAGAGGTCAGCGTCAAGTTTCAGGCTGCGCTGATAGGCATTTGCAGCTGCAGGCATTTGCCCCGCCCGTTCCTGGCTTTCTGCCAGCAAGGAATAAAGCCAGCTTTGCTGCCCAGCGTCGGGGGTTTGCGCAATCAGCATTTGCAAGCCTTGGGCTGCCGAATTGTATTGACCCTGCAAAGACTGTGTTTCAAGCTGGCAGGCCTGGGCATACAGGGCTTGACCCGCACGCGCCACAGCATCGCAGGCGTTCAATGATTCTGGGTAGCGAGCCGATAGCCGCTCCAGCGCCGCCAGATTCAGCCACCCCTGGGCGTGCTTTGGTGCGCGGGCCAATGCTGCTGTCAGGATATTTCGCGATGCTTCAAACTCATGGCGCCCTTGCTGCACGGTAGCTTGCAGAACAGCTATATCCACCGGCGCATCCGGGCGGTTCCACCAGGGCTGCAGCGCTGCCTGTGCACGACCCCAGTAGCGGGTGTCACCCGTTCGGCGAGCTACAGCAATGTCTTGCCGTGCCTGTGCTGTGGCAGCGTTGGCATCCACGGGTTTTGCAACAGAGGAAGCTGCGACAGCCTGTCTGGTATCTGACATGCTGCGCGCCGTGCGAGACCGGGTTATGGAAGGCAACACTTCCAGAACCACATCATCCGTGGCGGGCTGCAGGTTCTTAGCTGGTCCCGCGGCCAGTGGCTGAAACTGGCATACCGCTGTTGTCAGAACAGCACATTGAACCAGGCGGACGATAAAAGCTTGTTTGTTGTTGCAGCTCATTTGTAGCTTGTGGAGTTCTTGAAGTTTGCCCGCTTTTGCGAATCTGTGGGCAGTAAAATTCAGGGCGAAAAAAAGCCCGACAACCCGCTTGACGCGCAGTGCCGGGCTTTTCTGTTTCGCTTGCTAATACAAATATTTCAAAAGTATTTAAAGCGCGCTGGGTTCGGCAGCATCATCAACTGCCAGCGTGATGGCATTGATATCTATCGGGTCACTGTTTTCGTCATTGTTGGCAATCAGACCCATGATGAAGTCGAGTGTTTTTTGAACACTTTGACCTGTTTGCGTCGATGGATCAATCACAGCTACTGGGTCACTGTTACTACCGCATGCGGATACAAATGCAGCGGTACTGATCACTGCCAATGCGAGCGATACATTAAGTTTTCTCATGGTGTTTCCTTGTCAGTCTGCTTACCTGGAACCGGGGTTCGGGGTGTTCAAATACGGAAAAGCTCCAAGAAACGGCACAGTTGCCTGGTCTACCGCGTCATGAATGTTAGCTGCATTTGGCAGGCCGTTGGCGCCTGGTGCCGCCATCAATGCAGTCAGAGCAGTTGCATCACACTTTGAAGTAAGTGACGCGACACCAGGTACTGAATTGAGTTTCAACGAGTCATTGGCTCCATTGATCGCACAAAGGCCACCCACTGCTGCCACCAATGTGATGTCAACAACGTCGTCCTTGGGTCGACGACCGTTGGGATAGCCAGCCAGATCAGTCGCTTGAGCCAGATTGGCTGTGCCACCGACACGCAGCACTTCACCTGCCACGCCAAGACGATTCTGGTTTGCAAACGGCACGGGCGCGATTGCAGTGTTCAGGCGCATCATTTCCGAAGGCGTTGGCGTTGCTGGCTTGTTGACACCGGTAATTCCGGTCAGAAACGTGGTCAGCAGATCAGTACGCGGCAAGTTGACGGGAGCGACTGCCTTGGCATCGCCCGCGAGCACAACTCCCAGCAATGCTGGAAAGGTCGGGTTGGACACATAGGTCAAAAACTGACCGTCATCTTTAGGGCTTGAAGCATTGAACTTGTCTTTGTCGGGCAGACCAATGACCAGCTCGTTGACCAGCGGATTGCCCAGTCGGGACACCTGAACCCAGGCTCCGCCTTGCCTTGTGGCATTGTCGTTGCCAGAAGCAGGTTTGCCGTTCAGCAGGCGGCCTTGGCGCAAGCTGGCAGTTGTCCAGCCACCAATGACCGGGTCTCCACCTGCCGTCAGGCAGTCTTTGTGAACTTCCAATGCAATGGTAGTGACATTGGCCTGTTGAATCACATTTTTGCCGCCTTGTCCTGCCGCGTCCTTGTTGGCAGGATCAAGCAGTACCCCAGCTGGTGCATTGACCAAGTCAAAAACCGGCCCGAGATTGACAGCAAAGCCTTCCTGGCGTTGACCCACAAACACTTTCCCCTGGTCTTTGCCGGCAGGGCAGCCCGGAATCGTCACGGTGTGAATGTGCTTGCCGGCGTAGGTTGCGTAGTCAGCGATGGTCTTGACACCAATGTTGTCAACCGGCTTTTCAAAACTAGAACCGCCACCGGTTTTGGTGATGGCCGAAACCGTCCCTTTGCGGCGGTCTCCCCGGACAATATTCACGGAATAGGTTTCGTTGACATTCAGATTGGGGTCGTTCAAATCCTTGACAGTGCCAGCCTGAATCAGCGGAACGGCCACGCTGGCTGACCCAATTGTCAGGGGGATGGACTTCAAGGCGTTTTTAAAACGAAATTGAAAAGTGATGTCTTCCACACCGTTGCCGTTGTTGTCGACATGGATCTCGTACAAAGCATTCTGGTCCATCTGAAAATAATTTGGTCCGCCGTACGGTGCTTGCAGGGGCTGATAGTTTGCCAGCAGCGTCACATAGTCAGAACGTCCCCCCGCGCCATTGGCAGCAACGCCTTCATAGCTTCGGAACATGTAAAAGTCAGTACCGTCAACCTTGGGGCTGTTGGTAATGTTGGGTGCTTCACGGTGGCTGGAGGCCAGAGCCCCTGTTACAACCCCGGTGGTAGCAATTGTCAATAGGCAAGCCTTCAACAACTGACTTGGTTTCATTTTCATGGTGATTTCTCCAAATTAAAAACAGCAAATGCTGTCAAGCAGTTACGCACCGTAAGGATAATTAGATTCAATAAAATTGAACACAAGAAAAGCGTAGGACTGCACGCCATAACGGAGCAGGAAATGCAGTAGCGAGAGCTGCGTTATCGACTGCGTATTTAACCGTGTTGGCGGTTTCATTCCTATTTTCAGGCAGCGGTCCCTATAAAGTTATTAAAACAAAATGTTTAATCGACAGCAAAATTAACAACAACAACAAAAATAACAGCAACAACAGTCAGTCGCCCGCAATTGCGATCGGTCGATTAAAAAATATCATCAACTATTAATTTACCCAAGGTCTAAAAATTGGCAACCAGCGTCAACCTCAAAGATGGCTTTTCAATTGGATGAAAGTGAACATCAGCAACAGGCGCGGCTTCACCTTTTAATTGCGATATATAGTAATAGTCAATGGCCGAGTTTTTGCGATTCGTCAAATTAAAAGCTTCCAGTTCAAGCCTGACTTTCGGACTGAATTTGTAACCGACGCGCCCGTTCAGCGTAGCTGTGCTGCTGGAGCGAACCGAATTGTCCTCAATCAGTGGGCGAGGGCCGAAAAATCTCAGCTGCACCGCACCAAAGTAAGGCCCCAGATTGTCGACTGCCACTGCCAGGGATGCCACACCTTCTACTGCCCCGGGAATATGGTTTCCTGCCGGATCGTTGCCCCTATAACGGGCACGCGCGAAGCTCAGGTCTGCATCCACGGTCAGCCAGCGGTTGACCTTAAAATAATTTGAAAACTCTACGCCATGCCGTCTGCTGGGCCGGCCGGCCTCAGTGGTGCCTGCGTCGCCCGCAAAAGTCAACTCCGAATCAAAATCCAGCCGATAAAGGGACACTGCACTTTGCAATCCTGGAATAAATTCACTGCGAACGCCTACTTCAAGGCCTTTTGAACGCACCAATGTTTGCACCTTGTCAGCCGCCAAGCCAGTTTTTGGGTCCTGTGTGATGGTTGTACCGCGAGCGTCGTTGCTGTGAAATCCGTAGCCCGTACTGGCGTAAAGCTCGGTTTTGTTCCATGGACCGAATATCAGATTCAGTTTGGGACTGAATTTGGTAGCCGACGCGGTGCCGGAATTTGCTGGGTTGTCGCTGTTCACCTTAAAGCGGAAATGGTCGGCCCGCACACCTGCCACGGTCCGAAATCTGTCTGTCCACTGGGTTTTGTTTTCTGCATAAAGTCCGATACTGCGCTCGATGATGCGGTCTGCACGGGTTGTGGAAATCACCTGGCGTTCAACAGAGTTTTGCAACGCGTTGCGGATACTGTCGTTTTGCAACTGCACGCCCCAGGTGGTGTCGGAACTGCGGCCTGCCAACTCAGATGACCATGTACGGCTGGCATTCAAACCCAGCGTGGTGCGCCGATCAGGCTGCACAAACTGGTCACCATTGATTGGATCGTTGAGAAAGTAGGTGAAATTTGAAAAAAGCTCCAGACTGTGCCTGACGACGTAGGCATTGACTTCGGTAAACGTATTGCCCTCAGATTGACGCCATGCGCTTGACAGGCTGTAGCGGCTGGCACGTCCTCCGTCGGATTGATCCACTGCATCAAACCGGCCCAGCGTGCCAGCGGCTACTGCGCGGCGTGGAATCTGGTCAGTTGCATGCCATTTGGCGTCATAAGCCATCAGCGTCACGTTAAAACCGTTTTGCGAAGTGCCCTGGCTGTAACGCAACACTGCATTACGCTTTCGATAGTCATCGCCGACGGTAAACGGGCCATTGTTTTTCACAAGTTCAATTGCGTAAAGAAAATTACCTTGCCTTTCACCGCTGCCCACTTCAGGTGAAGCAGCCAGCAAAGTACGAACAAAACCATATTGCCCAATGCCAATACTGGCAATGCCTTTTGCCAAGGTGTCGGCATAGCGCACATTCAAAGAGCCAGCCGATGCAAAGTCGCCCTCTGCAGCATAGAACGGGCCTTTGCGGTAGTCCAGCAACGTGACCAATTCGGGAATCATGAAATTCACATCGGTCCAGCCCTGCCCATGGGAATGGCTGCGCTGATTAACCAGCATGCCGTCAACTGTTGTGCGCAGGTCAGTACCATGGTCAAGATTAAAACCCCGCAGGTAAAACTGGTTGGCCTTGCCTTCACCGCTGTGCTGGCTGACCACCAGGCCCGGCACAGCCTCGAGCAACTCACCAGGGCGGTAAACCGTGCGTGCATCAAGCTGCTCCTGCGTGATGACACCTTCATTGGCCGTGCCTGCAATGCCCAGTACGCTGTTGCGGGAACCCACAACCTGCACTGGTGTCAGAACTGCTGGGCGGTTGGAACCTGGATTGGCAACCAGGCCAGAGGCAGAGTCAGGGCCAGAGCTACCATTTGCAGGGTTTGATTGGGCCCAAGCTGCGCTGGCAAACAAACATCCACATGTAAGCGCAGAAGCAATTTGACTTAACTTGAAGAACTGGCGCTGATTAGCAGGCTGACTGCCAGATGTTTGCAAAATGATTCTCCCTGAATTGTTCTGATCAATGACGTAAAGTTACGTCTGTCTGATGGATACGGGTTCCCACACCCAGTAGATTCAATTTTTTTTGACATTCGGCAATGTCGGCCGGAACGCCGCAACACTGTAGGTGAACTATCCAAACAGTCCGAACAGCATGAAGGGCTCAATGTTGCCCCACACCTTAAAGTCTGAGGCTTCATTCATGCCTGGCAAAGAGGGCGGATTTCAGATGCTGAGTGACGGTTCAATTCATGCACGATACCGGGCGCTGTCTATTTCGAAGTGTCGATCTGTTTATGCCTCATTGACCATCACGAGTTTGCCCTTGACACCGCGTGAGCCCATGTGGGCGTAGGCAGCCTTCAGCTCACTCATGGGCATGGTGCTGTCAATGACTGGTTTAATCTTGCCTTGTGCATACCAGCTGGCCAGCTCAGCCATCATGGCGGCGTTGGCTTTGGGCTCTGCCTTGGCAAAGCCGCCCCAGAACACGCCGACGATGGACGCGCCTTTGAGCAAAGGCAGGTTCAGTGGCAGTGACGGCGTGGGGCCAGATGCGAAGCCGA
>JANYGP010000010.1 GCA_025362315.1 Polaromonas sp. | reverse complement strand
CAACGCGACGTTGTGCTGCAGCTCTTTTTGCAGACGATCCCAGATCTGGCGGCTGGTGACGTACTTGCCTTCACGCCCGGCCAGCGGGCTGGTGTTGACGCAAAAGTTCATCGTCAGCGTTGGCTCGTCAACCTTGAGCATGGGTAGCGGTGCAGGTGTTACCGGGTCGGTAATCGTCACGCCGATACCGACGCCTTCAATGCCGTTGATCAGCACGATTTCGCCCGGGCCGGCCTCAGTGGCCTGCACACGCTCCAGGCCCTGGAAAGTCAGCACCTGATTCACGCGGCCCTTAACAGCTTTGCCGTCCGGGCCTTCCATCACCACCACGTCCATCATCGGTTTGATGGTGCCCTGGCTGATACGGCCAACGCCGATGCGGCCGACGAAGGTCGAAAAGTCGAGGGCAGAAATTTGCAGCTGCAGCGGCGCAGCGGGGTCGCCCTTTTGCGCGGGCACATGCTCGAGTACGGTGTTGAACAGCGCTGACATATCAGGGCCCCATTGCTCGTTGGGCGGGCCTTCAACCAGTGAAGACCACCCATTGATACCGGATGCATACACGACCGGAAAGTCCAACTGCTCATCAGTTGCGCCTAGCTTGTCGAACAAGTCAAAGGCGGCATTGACGACGAAGTCGGGGCGAGCGCCTGGCTTGTCGACTTTGTTGACGACCAAAATTGGCTTGAGACCTAAAGCCAAAGCCTTTTTAGTCACAAAACGGGTTTGTGGCATCGGGCCTTCTTGCGCGTCGATGAGCAGCACCACGCCGTCAACCATTGACAGTGCACGTTCAACTTCACCGCCGAAGTCGGCGTGGCCCGGGGTGTCGACAATGTTGATGTGCGTGCCTTCCCAGGTCACGGCGCAGTTTTTAGCCAGAATGGTAATGCCGCGTTCTTTTTCAATCGCGTTGTTGTCCATCACGGTGTCAACAACTTTTTCGTGCTCAGCGAATGTGCCAGACTGGCGCAGCAGCTGGTCAACCATGGTGGTTTTGCCATGGTCAACGTGGGCGATGATGGCAATATTTCGGATCTGTTTAACGGTCATGATGGACTTTCTTCTAAAAACTAAAACGTGAAAATTCAGTGCTTCTTCAATGGGCAGCTTGTAAAATATCTTGCACTTCAATCGGTGACAAAAGACGTTGGGGAATCAACTCATCAGCGGTGATGTGGGCTGAGCCCAAAAACGCGATCGGGTCCGATCCAAAAACCTGCACCAGCGGGGCGTCTTTGCCCCACTGGCCGGGTGTGCCACGCCGCCGCAAACCGCTCAGGAAGCGCCCTGCATTGTCGGCATCCAATGTGACAGACGGGTAGCTGGCCACCAGCGATTGCGGCGGCAGCAGGCGTGCGTCACGGCCTGCTTCACTGAGGGCTTCAAGATCTGGCAAGCTGATGCACTGATGAGCTGTGTAGCCACCAGTTTCAATACGGCGCAACGATCCCAAGTGCGCACCGCAACCAATGGCTTCTCCAATGTCTTCACCCAGCGTGCGGATATACGTGCCCTTGCTGCACTTCACTATTAATTTAATAGCTGCTTGCGCCCGTATATCGATGGCTAGAGCCATATTTAATTCATAAATAACAATATTTCTGGCTTCCCGTTCGATGTCTTCGCCTTTGCGTGCGTATTCGTACAAGGCTTTGCCGTCTTTCTTCAACGCTGAATACATCGGCGGGATTTGCGCAATTGGGCCAGTGAATTGCTTCGTTAATTTTTTAAGTAACTCAGGCGTGATATCGGGCACAGGCCGGGTTTCAATCACATCACCTTCTGCGTCACCCGTGGTAGTTTTCAAGCCCAAAAGCAAAACCGCTTCATACGTCTTGTCAGCATCGAGTTGAATCTGGCTGAACTTGGTAGCTGCACCAAAGCACAGCGGCAACACCCCCGTAGCCAATGGATCCAGCGTGCCCGTATGCCCCGCTTTGTCAGCGCGCAGCAACCACTTTGCTTTCTGCAACGCCTGGTTGCTGGAAAGGCCAATGGGTTTGTCAAGCAGCAACACCCCATGCACAGGGCGCCTCTGCACCTTTACAGACTTGCCCCCACGGTTGTTCACTTCGTGTAACGCCCTGCCCCCCGAGGAGGCCGCTGCGCCTGCGGTCTGGCCAAGCCAGTCCCGCGGCCCCTGCTGGTCTTCAGACTGTTCAGGCGTTGGCACAGTTCGCCTAACTCCCTGCCCCTCCAAGGGGGCGTTCGCTCCTTGGGGCGGCCCGATGTTGAGCATCTCTAAACTTCGCTGTCCGTGGCGCGAGAAGAAACAGCCTTGGCAATCAAGGCGTTCATATCAGCCGCACGCTCTGTCGTGCGGTCAAAATGAAAATGCAGCGTAGGCACCGTGTGCGTCATCAACCGTTTGAACAAGCCGTTGCGCAAAAAACCAGCAGCCTGGTTTAACGCTTCTTCGCATTTGGCCGCGTCACCCATCAGCACGCTGAAATACACCTTGGCATGCGCGTAATCAGCCGTGACTTCGACCGACTGAATCGTCACCATCCCGACGCGTGGGTCTTTCAACTCGCGGGCAATCAGGTCCGTCAGATCACGCTGGATCTGATCGGCAACCCGAAAACCGCGGTTGGGGGTGTTGGACTTTTTACGCATAACTCAAACCTGGTTACGCAGCTTCCAGGGTACGGGCCACTTCACGAATCTCAAAGAATTCCAGCACGTCACCCACTTCAATGTCGTTGTAGTTCTTGATGTTCAAGCCGCATTCGAAGCTTTCCTTGACCTCTTTTGCGTCGTCTTTGAAGCGCTTGAGTGAATCGAGCTCGCCTGTGAAGATAACCACGTTTTGACGCAACAACCGCAGCTTGGCAGCACGGCGCACGATACCCGCGGTGACCATACAACCCGCAATCGAGCCAATCTTGGACACTTTGAAGATGTTGCGAATCTCGGCGGTACCGATGACTTCTTCTTTCTTGTCTGGCGTCAACATGCCCGACATGGCGGAGCGCAACTCGTCCACAGCGTCATAAATGATGTTGTAGTAACGAATGTCAATGCCGTTGTTTTCGGCCTGCTTGCGCGCCTGAGCATCAGCACGGGTGTTAAAGCCTATCAGCAACGCTTTGGAGGCAATCGCCAGGTTGACGTCCGATTCTGAAATACCACCCACACCCGAGTACACCAGCTGAACTTTGACTTCGTCGGTCGACAATTTAAGCAGCGACTGGGCCAACGCTTCCTGCGAGCCCTGAACGTCGGCCTTGATGATGATCGGCACCAGCTTGACTGCACCTTGAGAAATATCGGCAAACATGTTTTCCAGCTTGGCGGCTTGCTGCTTGGCCAGCTTGGTGTTGCGGAACTTGCCTGCGCGATAGGTTGCAATCTCGCGGGCGCGACGCTCGTCCAGCATGACGATGAAATCATCACCGGCTTGCGGTACTTCTGTCAGGCCCTGGATTTCAACTGGAATCGATGGTCCTGCCGTTTTGATGGTGTCGCCGTTTTCGTCCAGCATGGCGCGCACGCGGCCGTAGGTGGAACCGGCCAGCACCACATCGCCAGCTTTTAGTGTGCCCGACTGAATCAGCACCGTTGCCACCGAACCTCGGCCTTTGTCCAGGCGCGCTTCAATCACCAAACCTTTGGCCAATGCATCAACCGGGGCGCGAAGCTCCAGTACCTCGGCCTGCAACAACACCTGCTCCAGCAATGAATCAATGCCCTCACCTGTGTGGGCTGACACACCAATAAAAGGAACGTCACCACCGAACTCTTCAGGAATGACTTCTTCAGTGACCAATTCGCCTTTGACGCGTTCCAGGTTGATACCCGGTTTGTCAATCTTGTTGATCGCAACGACGATCGGCACACCCGCAGCTTTGGCGTGCTTGATGGCTTCTTTGGTTTGCGGCATCACGCCGTCGTCAGCTGCAACAACCAAAATCACAATGTCAGTGGCCTGAGCGCCACGGGCACGCATGGCAGTAAACGCTTCGTGGCCCGGTGTGTCGAGGAATGACACCATGCCGCGCGGCGTTTCAACGTGGTATGCACCAATGTGCTGCGTAATGCCGCCCGCCTCACCAGATGCAACCTTGGCGCGGCGGATGTAGTCGAGCAACGATGTCTTGCCATGGTCAACGTGACCCATGACAGTCACGACTGGCGCACGCGGCAACGATTCAGCGGTTTGACCTTGCACATCATCGTCAGTAAATGCTTCCGGATCGTCCAGCGCAGCGGTCACTGCCGTGTGACCCATTTCCTCCACCACGATCATCGCCGTGTCCTGGTCCAGCGGCTGATTGATAGTGACCATTTGGCCCAGCTTCATCAGGTGCTTGATCACCTCATTGGACTTGACGCTCATCTTGTGCGCCAGCTCACCGACAGTAATCGTCTCAGGCACGTGAACTTCAATGACCTTGAATTCCGTCGGTGCCACAAAGTTTGATTCTGGCCGTGCATCACGGTCGCTGCCGCGCCGGCTACCGCCACGCGCACCGGGACGCGAATTGCCGCGGCCTGGCATGTTCGGGGCGCCACGTGTTGGCAAGGCTTTTTTCTTGGCTGCGTCTTCTTTCCAGGTTGACGAGAGGTTCTCTGACTTGATTTCTTTTTTACCAGCCGCGCCTGGTGCGGCCTTGGCAGCAATAGAGCCTGCAGCCGGTTTGTGCAAGGTGCCTTTGATGACTGTTTTTGGATCAACATGCGGCACCAGCACCCGTTTGGGTGCATTCATCATCGCGCGAATACCGGCAGCTTCCGCTTCGGCTTTCTTGCGACGGTCCTGCAAGTCGATTGATTTTGCTGCGTCGGCCTGAAATTCAGCAGTTGCCTTGGCTTTGGCCAGCGCCTGCGCAGCTGCAAGTTCTGCTGCTTTTGCCGCCTGCTGGGCAATAGCTTCTTCAGAAACTTTTGGTGTTGCCGCTTCAAGGGCAGCGGCTGCCTCCCTGGCTTTCTTGCTGGCAGGTTTGGCTTTCTCAAACACTTCTGCAGCCCGGGCAACGGCTTCGGCAATTTTTTCTGCAGCTACACGCTCTTCTTCAGCAATTTTGCTGTCCTGCTCTTCGCGCAAACGCCGCTTTTCTGTCAAATCTGCTTCCTGGCGGCGCAGCAGTTCAGCATGACGATTGGCTTCATCTTCGCGGCGTGCCAGGTCGGCTTCATCTACAACTGGAGCCTGCGGGGTCTGGCTTTCTGCAGCCAGTTCTTCCACCGGTGCATCGGTGCCATCCTCACGCTTGATGAAGGTTCGCTTTTTGCGGACTTCCACCTGAATGGTGCGGGCCTTGCCAGTGGCATCTGCCTGCTTGATTTCACTGGTGGATTTTTTGACCAGCGTGATTTTTTTACGCTCGCCCGTGGCAGTGCCGTGGCTGGCCTGCAGATAGGCCAGCAGTTTTTGTTTGTCCGACTCAGACAGGGCATCTTCTGCGCTGGCCTTGGTGACCCCAGCACTGGTCAATTGCTCAATCAGTGTGGCTGTAGATTTGTGCAGTTCAGCTGCAAATTGCGCGACGGTAGTGGTACTTGACATATATGGTTTTTTCCTGTGCGGCTTTCATGATCACTGCTCGGCAGCTGCGGCGGGCTGTGCAGCCTGGTCCGCGGCATCAGCGGGCGCAGCGTCTTGAACAAACCAGTGCGCCCGTGCTGTCATGATCAAAGCCGTGGCGTCTTCGTCGGACTGCCCGGTGATATCCTGTAATTCATCTGTGGCCAGGTCGGCCAGGTCATCGCGAGTCATCACACCCGCAGCGTTGAGTTTTGCCACCAGTTCAGGCGTGATGGTGTCAACATCGCGCAACTGCTGGGATACGCCGCCCGAGTTTTCTTCTTTGGCGATTTCCATGGTCAACAATGCATCTTTGGCACGTGTGCGCAACTCATTGACAGTGTCTTCGTCAAAAGATTCAATCTCCAGCATTTCCTGCAGCGGCACGTAGGCAACTTCTTCAAGGCTGGTGAACCCTTCGGCAATCAGAATGTCGGCAATTTCTTCATCGACATCGAGTTTTTCCATGAACAGTTTGCGGCTGGTATCGGTCTCAAGCGACTGTTTGACAGCGGATTCGTCAGCCGTCATGATGTTGATCTTCCAGCCTGTCAGCTCAGCGGCCAGGCGTACGTTTTGCCCACCACGGCCAATCGAAATGGCCAGGTTTTCTTCATCAACCACAACGTCCATCGCATGACGCTCTTCATCAACAACGATGGACGACACATTGGCTGGTGCCAGGGCACCAATGACGAACTGGGCCGGGTCTTCAGACCACAGCACAATGTCAACACGCTCGCCAGCCAACTCATTGGTCACGCCATTCACACGGGTGCCACGCACGCCAACGCAGGTGCCAATCGGGTCAACGCGTTTGTCATGCGACAACACGGCGATTTTTGCGCGCGAGCCTGGGTCGCGGGCGCAGGATTTTATTTCAAGCAGGCCCTGCTCAATCTCGGGCACTTCCGCACGAAACAGCTCAATCATGTATTCCGGTGCTGAACGCGACAAGATGATTGGCGCACCGCGCAAGGTGTTGTCCACTTCCATGATCATGGCGCGTACGCGGTCGCCGGAACGCAAGTTTTCTTTCGGAATCATGTCGCTGCGGCGCAAACGACCTTCAACCCGGCCAGACTCAACAATGATGTCGCCCTTGTCCATGCGCTTGACGGTTCCGACAAAAATCTTGTCGCCACGGCTCATGAAGTCGCTCAACAGCATTTCACGTTCAGCATCGCGGATTTTTTGCAAAATGACCTGCTTGGCCGCCATGGCACCAATACGGCCAATGGGCATGCTCTCAATTGGCTTTTCAATGTAGTCGCCCTCTTCAATGTCGGCGATCTCGTCTCTAGCATCAGACAGCATTTCTTCAGCCTCCGGGTTTTGCAAACCTGCCTCATCGGGCACGACCAGCCAGCGGCGAAAGCTTTCATAGTTGCCACTGTCGCGGTCAACGGCTACACGAATGTCCACTTCGTTGGGGTATATCTTTTTGGTCGCTTGCGCCAACGCAAGCTCGACAGCGCCAAAAACAACATCGCGTTCGACGTTTTTTTCGCGAGAGATGGCATCCACCAACATCAGCATTTCGCGGTTCATATTACAGGCCTTTCAGTCTCAAGATTGTTTGCACTTACTGCTTTTTCCAAATCGGATTGCGGCTGCGCCGCTTTGGGCTTGCGTCCATTGAAATCGACCACAGGCGCCAGACGCGCTGTGGCTATTTCTTCAAGCTTGAAACCCAATGCCTGCAGCGGCGGGGGCACTCTTTTTTTGCTGATTCTTTGACCTGGTTTGTGACCGGGTCTGGATTCTGGCTCGTCGCTCCACACAATTTGCCAGCCGCTACCGGAACCATCAACATCAGCAGTTTTTTCAAGGGTTCCACGAAACTTTTTCTGATTGGCAGACACGGATGATCCTGCGGCCGCCACACCCACTGGTGCTTTGAGGATCAAGTCAATCAACTCACCGGTAAACCGCTCGAAATCTTTTTCAGTTTTCAAGGGCCTGTCAATTCCCGGCGAGCTCACCTCCAGCCGGGAATAGCTGGCGCCTTCGACTTCCAGTACAAATACCAGTTGGCGCGTGACTTTTTCACAATCTTCGGCATTGATAAACTGCTCTGCGCCGGCAACAAACGGGAAATCAATCGTCACTCTCAGCAGGCCGCCTTTGGTTCGCTCCACGTCCACCAGGTCGTAGCCAAGCCCAGCAACAGTTTGCGCTATCGTGTCCTGGGTACTCAAAACTGCCATCTTGGTATAAGAAATGCTCAAAAATGTTGCAGCATTCGATGCTGCAATACTGGGGAATCAAAAACAAACGCCCAAAAAAAATGGGCGGTGTAAACCCGCCCATTTGGCCGCGAAAGTCGGATTATAGCGTGTTATCCACACACTTGACAAGTGCTGACGTTGATATGAAGCCATTTCAGGCTTTGCGAAAATAAACGATTTGGGCAACATACTGAACATTAACTTTTTTCATGTCTTCACACATCACACCCAACGGCCTTGTGCTGCAAAACTTCAACGCGCCCTTGAAACTGACCGATTTCAAATTGATCGCTTTTGACATGGATTCAACGCTCATCAACATCGAATGCATTGATGAGCTGGCCGATGCCATTGGCTTGAAAGCTGAAGTTGCAGCGATCACAGACGCGACGATGCGCGGCGAGATTGCTGATTTTAAAACCAGCTTGCGCCGCCGGGTTGCATTGCTCAAAGGTGTAAGTGTTCAGGACATGGAGCGCGTCTACAACGCGCGTTTGCAACTTAATCCTGGTGCAACAGAGCTGGTAGCCGCCTGTAAGAAAGCAGGCTTGAAGGTGTTGCTGGTGTCTGGAGGATTTACTTTTTTTGCCAACCGGGTTGCCCAGCGGCTAAGCATTGACTTTGCAAAATCAAACGAGCTGGAAATTGACAATGGTTTGCTGACCGGAGAACTGATCATGCAAACCTGGGGCGACATTTGTGACGGTGAAGAAAAGCTTACCACCCTGCTGTCTACCTGCAGTTTGCTGAACATTGAAGCCGGTCAAGCCATTGCGGTGGGAGACGGCGCAAACGATTTGCCGATGATGCGCGCTGCAGGCCTGTCAGTGGCCTATCACGCGAAACCAAAAGTGCGCGAACAGGCTATGGTGGCCATCAACGACGGTGGGCTTGACAGGCTGCTTGAAGTTTTGAGTTAAGCAAACACCAAGCTGCGCTGCACAGCCAACCTTCAGGCCAGTCAAGGCTTGATTTGCCTCATGTTGCTTTCAGACAAAAAGCTGAAATCCGGACAGCGAATTGAAATGTGCCACACCTGCGCAGGACACGCGCCGCACACCGCATCAGGCTTTGGCGCAAGTCGCCAGATTGCTGTCCAAACCTTTTTAGATTAGCGAAATGTTCACTTCAAGTGCTGATTTTTTCAATCGGACTCAAGCTGCTTGACACTCCTTTTTGTGAATGAGGAACTCCAGATGCCGATGTCCAAATCCTTGCCTGCCAGCTCAGCTCATGCACCAGAAAAAACGTCTGTTGACTAACAAACTGCGGGCCTTCGCCGGCATATCACTGGACCCCTGCTCTTTTTTTTTGATCCTAGGTGATGTGCTTGGCGCTGATATTTGTGCGCTGATGGGTGTGCTGGCAATCACGGTGAGTGGTGCGCTGTGAGCACCCATGTTGCTGGCGTTGTTGGCTCTGCTGACAGCAGGCTTTTACGCGGAGCTTGTGACCAAATATCCGAAAGCTGGCGGTGCAGCCATAGTTGCCGAGCGGGCATGCAAACAACCGGCAGTCTGGTTTCTGGTGGGGTTTGCCATGCTGGCGGACTGGCTCTGGCCTTTGCGGGGACTTACCTTCATGTCCAGACGGTTGACATTTGGCATGGCAGAGCAGCGTCTGTTGCCAACATTTCTGACCCGCCTGCTGCCCAACTGCCGCACACCCTGGGTTGCCATTGTTGTCACTACCCTGGCTTCAATGGTGCTGGCTGTAATCGGCAACTTGCAGGCACTTGCAGAAACGGTGGTGTTGCTGCTCCTGATGGTGTTTGTCATCACCAATGTTGCTGTACTTGTCTTGCGCAAGGACAAGGTAGCGCACAGGCATTTTCAGGTGTGGTCAATTGTTTCGGTATTGGGAATTGCCTCGTGCATATTGCTTTTGACACAGCAAAAAGCGCAGGTCTGGATGTTTGGCGCAGGCTTTATGGTCGTGGGTCTGGTGCTGTACATGCTGGCGCAATGGGCGACCCGGCGCAGAGCTGCCCTGGCAAATTTCTCAACTTCTGCCTGATTGGCTGGACATTTCTAAAATTAAAGCTGCTCGACAACGGCAATACCTTGTTTGACTGAAAACTGCGCGAGGGTTTCAATGCTGCTGTCCACGCGCGTCACGTCGCTCACCACCCGCAGCGTGGTTTTCATTTGTTTTGGCGTTATCTCCACCACTCCATAACCTTTGCGCTGCGCATCCGCGAAAACAAAATGCGGATTCTCGGCCAGTGTTTCAGCCAGTTTGCTGTTGCCGCTGGAGCGGGATGTGATGCTGGTGCCGCAAAACTCCACGCCGACTGCCTTGCTGCCAGCGTGTGAGTAATCGGCTTTGATGGCGCCTACCCAGTTTTCATGGACATCACCACCAAGTACAACCAGGTTGGGCACCGTGTTTTTACGCGCTGAATCAATCAACCGTGTTCGCGCAGCACTGTAGCCGTCCCATCCGTCGTTCCACAAACTTTGCTCAGGCCCTGGTCGCCAGTCGCGCTGGCCCAACAAGGATTGCTGCCCCAAAATGTTCCAGCTGGCCGATTGATGCGTACGCCATGTGTTGTCCAGCCAGCGCTCCTGCTCAGCGCCCAGCATGGTTCTGGCCGGGTCATACCATGCAGAGCAACTGGCAGGATTGACCACACTGGAGCCGCGTTTGCCGCCTGTTGTGCAGACTTGCGGGCTTTTGTACTGGCGTGCGTCCAGCATCACCAGTGATGCCAGCTGACCATAGTTGGAGCGCCCATAAATGCGCATTTCAGCACCACTGTTCATGCCTGCCACTGCACGCGTCAGCACCGATGCACGCACGGGCATGTGCTCATAAAACGCCTGATAAGCCGCCGAGCGCCTGCCTGCAAAGTCAGCAACTTCCGGGCCGTTTTCACCCACAGTCAAACCTGCATAGTCGTTTTGCACCTCGTGGTCATCCCAGGTCACCAGCCACGGGCAGGCAGCGTGCATGGACTGCAAATCCGCATCTTCCTTGTAGCTTGCATAGCGCTGTCGGTAATCGTCAAGTGTCAATGTCCAGCCACCGGGATTGGTTCGAACGGCATTGCCTGCACTGGGATATTCGTAGATGTAGTCACCTAAAAACATCACGAGATCCAGGTTTTCCAAGGCCATGTGCCGATAGGCAGAAAAGTAGCCGTGCTCCCAACGCTGGCACGATGCGTATGACAGGCGCATTCCAGATACTGCTGCGTCAGGCGCTGGAAAAGTACGGGTACGCATAGTGCTGCTGACAGCATCGCCCACCATAAAACGGTAAAAATACCAGCGATCAGGCACCAGGCCTTGTACTTCTGCATGAACGGAATAAGCCAGCTGCGCTACCGCAAACACCTGACCAGTCTGTGCAATTCGGATGAACTTGTCGTCGTGTGCAACTTCCCATCGCACGTTGACACCTTGCGTGTCTGGTGCTTGCAAAGGTAGCTGCATCAGCCGCGTCCATAACACCACCGAATCATGGGTGGGAGAGCCGCTGGCAACCCCCAGACCAAACGGCGCATGCAAGAATTTGGCCTGTGACCAGGCGCGTTTGGGCAAATGAAGACCCGCGGCGCTTGCGCAGACCCACTGAAGAAGTTGACGCCTTTGAAGGGCAATGGAAATCATCGAATTACTTTCATTTCGTTGGCACGAGAACCTGTTTTTACAGCAGCAACTGCACCGTCAATCAACCGCAAATATTTGAATTGCTATAAAAGTAGTAGCTGCTTACGCACATAATACCGAGGCCAGGAGCTTAAAAAGCATTTAAAAACAGCTGGAAAAGAGCTTTTACAGCCTGTTGCTTCCCTTCATGAGGTGTGCCTGTGGATCAGCTGCGGATGCAAAAGAGCCGGCAGTTTTTTGTTACCGCTTTCCCTCGATAACTTCGCCTGTGGGCCAGATCTGCAGTTGACTACCCACTGCCCCACAGACTGCCCAATCTCATAACACGGCGTGGCTACGGTGCTCAGTCCGCCACCAATTTGTGCTGCCATCGGGAAGTCACCAAAGCCCAGCAATGCCATTTTTTCGGGCACAGCAATGTTCTGGTCAATGGCTTCAAGCAAAGCGCCGACTGCCAACTGGTCATTGGCAAAAGCAATGGCCCTGGGCAGAGGCTGGCTACCCACCAGCTCCTTTAAAAGCTGGCGTCCAGCAGCTACCGGGTTGCCCGACATGGCCTGAAGACTGCGCGTTTTTACCCCAAGATTTCGTGCTGTCTGTGCAAAGCCTTTGGCACGTTCATGCGCGCGAAAGTCTTGAACCACCCCACTGTCAACATACATCAGGTCCTGGTAGCCGCGCGAGACAAAATGCTCTGCCATCAAAGCACCAGCAGCGGCGTGGTCAAAGCCGATGTGGGCAAACTCCGGCAGCGAGCTGGTGTGGTCCCACATCTCCACCACAGGCGTGCCCGCTGCATGGGCGGCTTGCAGCATATGCAGGCTATGCGGCGTGTGGTGCCTGCCTGTCAACACCAGCGCAAAGGGTGCCCAACCCATCATGGCGCGGATTTGTTTTTGCTCACGCTCCAGCGAGTAACCACTTGATGCAAGCATCAGCTCGAATCCGTGGAGTTCCAGCACGTCACTTAAACCCTGTACGGTTTCAGAAAAAATGGAATGCGCAATGTTCGGAATGATTGCCGCCACCATGGTGCTTGTGCCAGAGGCCAAAATACCCGCCTGTTTGTTGGCCACATATTCAGTCTGTTCTAGCGCAGCCGCCACGCGCTTGCCCGTGACGGGAGCAACTTGCAGGGGTGTGCGCAAATAGCGCGAGACCGTCATGGTGGTGACGCCGGCATGGCGCGCCACATCGGCCAGGGTAATGCGTTTTTGATTCTGGTTTCGCATGACTAAGTTTTATTGCGCCCCTCTACACATTTCGTGACGCATTGCAGTTGCGGGTCAAGGGTTTGTCAGGATGACAACAGGATCGAAAAACTTTAATGTTAGCGCTAACAAAATAACTTCGCAAGCTCATTGTGAAGTTTTTAATCCAGTTCATGTCTGAAAACTTTCCTTTTAAAACCCTGGCTGAATTGCGCAGCCGTCGCTGGTTTGCAGACTCTGGCATGCGCGGATTTGCACACCGCCAGCGCATGCAGCAGCAAGGCTGGCGGCGCGCCGACATGATGGACAAACCCATCATTGCCATCATCAACACCTGGAGCGACATGTCGCCGTGCCACGCGCATTTGCGGGAGCGGGCGGAATCGGTGAAAAAAGGAATTTTGATGGCGGGGGGTTACCCCATCGAGCTGCCTGCCATGAGCCTGGGCGAAGTGATGGTCAAGCCCACCACCATGCTGTACCGCAACTTTTTGGCGATGGAAGTTGAAGAGTTGCTGCGCAGCCTGCCGTGCGATGGCGCAGTGCTGCTGGCGGGCTGCGACAAAACAACGCCCGGCACGCTGATGGGCGCAATCAGCATGGACATCCCCACCCTGTTTTGCCCGGCAGGACCGATGTTGAATGATCGGCATGTCAAGGACGGCATCACCCGCAGCATTGGCGCTGGCACACACACCCGGATTTTTTGGGACGACTACCAGGCAGGCAAATTGAGCGGCTCAGAACTGCAGAGTCTGGAATCCCGCATGACCCGCAGCCCCGGCACTTGTAACACCATGGGGACCGCATCCACCATGACCGCAATTGTCGAAGCGTTGGGTCTGGCGTTGCCCGGCTCCACCAGCATTCCGGCGATGGATTCGAGCCACAGCCGCATGGCAACTGATTGCGGCGAGCGCATGGTTGGCATGGTGTGGGAGGACCTGAAACCTTCGCGAATTTTGACGCGCGCTTCGTTTGCCAACGCCTGTGCTGTGCAAATGGCTTTGGGCGGCTCTACCAACGCAGCCGTGCATATTTTGGCAATTGCTGGACGGACGGGCATTGACCTGAGCCTGGATGATTTGGACGCGATGGGCAGACGCGTGCCGGTGCTTGCCAACCTGTTTCCGAGTGGCGACCGGCTGATGGAAGATTTTTACTACGCAGGCGGCCTGCCAGCCTTGATGAAAACAATCCAGAGCGAGCTTAGTTTGGATGCGTTAACGGTGACGGGCCAAAGCGTCGGGCACAACATTGCAACCGCCCAGGTACACGACGCTGAAGTCATTCGCCCCCTGAACCGCCCTGTCAGCACAGCAGGCGCATTGGCTGTACTGCGCGGCAACCTGGCCCCAGATGGCGCAGTCATCAAGCCAAGTGCGGCCAGCGAAAAGCTGCTGCGCCACAGCGGCAAGGCGCTGGTCTTTGACAGCCAGCCCGACATGCTGGCCGCCATGGCTGATGACATGCTGGACTGCGATGAAAACACCGTTTTGGTATTGCGCAACGCTGGCCCGGTAGGCGGGCCGGGCATGCCGGAATGGGGCAATTTGCCGATTCCTAAAAAACTGCTCAAGCAAGGTGTGCGAGACATGCTGCGCCTGTCAGACGCCCGTATGAGCGGCACCCACTACGGTACCTGCGTGCTGCACATCTCGCCCGAAAGCGCAGTCGGTGGCCCGCTGGCTTTGGTGCAAACGGGCGACGTGATCGAGCTGGACGTGGCAAGGCGCAGGCTTCACCTGGCTGTTGATGATGCAGAGCTGACCCGGCGAAAAGCACTTTGGAAAGCGCAGGTGTCAAACTATCAGCGCGGATTTACCCAGCTTTACCAACGCCATGTCACGCAGGCGCACGAGGGCTGCGATTTTGACTTTTTGCAAGGCGCAGCTGGCACCCCCGAACCCGTTATTTTTTGATTGCCTACCTCAATGCAAAACCATTTCAAAGCTCTACTGGCAAAAAAAGATTACCCCGCTGGCTACCCGGTGGGCTCCTGGGTGATGTCTGCCTCGCCCGTGGTAGCCGAAGCCATGGGCTGCGCTGGTTTTGACTGGTGTGTGGTTGACATGGAGCACACACCGCTGGACCAGATGGATCTGGTACACATGCTGCAGGCTGTGGCAGGCACCCCCATGCTGGCCATCACCCGCGTGCCATGGAACGACCCGGTCATGGTCAAGCGGGTGCTGGACGCAGGTGCGCAGACCTTGATGTTTCCGTTCGTGCAGACCAAAGAAGAGGCTGAGCGCGCGGTTGCCGGAAGCAAATACCCGCCAATGGGTACGCGCGGTATGGCGGCCATGAGCCGCGGTTCGCGCTTTGGCACCGTCAAGGACTATTTCAAGGTGGCAAATGCAGCGGTCAGTGTGATCGTGCAGATTGAAACGCCAGAAGCCATGGGGAGAGTGGAAGAAATCGCCAGCGTGCCCGGCGTTGACTCACTGTTCTTTGGGCCAGGTGACCTGAGCGGCGCAATGGGCCATGTCGGTAATCTGATGCATGAAGACGTGGTGGCACTGATGGCCGATGGCGTGCGCCGCTGCCACAAATTGGGCATGACGGTGGGCACTGTGGGGGGCACGCCTGAAGCAGTTACTATTTATCGTGCAGCGGGTTTTGACTACATTGGCTGCGCGTCTGACCTGGGCCTGATGATGCGCAACTGCACAGCAGTGCTGTCCACCATTCGCGCACAAAACATCGTCATTCACAGCCAGGGGTATTGATGCATGGCCAGCGTTGAACTCAAACAGGTCACCAAATCTTATGACGGCAAAACCACCGTCATTCACGGCATTGACCTGCAAATTCAACATGGTGAATTTGTGGTGTTTGTTGGCCCGTCGGGCTGCGGCAAAAGCACGCTTCTCCGCATGATTGCCGGGCTGGAAACAATCACTGGCGGCGATGTAGTGATTGATGGCAAACGCGTCAACGACGAGCCACCGCGCAACCGGGACATTGCCATGGTGTTTCAGGACTATGCGCTGTACCCCCACAAAAATTTGTACGACAACATGGCGTTTGGCCTGCGGCTGCGCAAAACGCCAGAAGCCGAGATCAACACCCGCGTGATGGACGCCGCTCGCCTGCTGCGTATTGACCACATGCTTGAACGCAAACCGGCTGCGCTTTCGGGTGGCCAGCGCCAGCGGGTGGCCATCGGCCGGGCCATAGTGCGCCAGCCCAAGGTGTTTTTGTTTGACGAGCCGCTGTCCAACCTGGACGCGCAGCTGCGGGGCGAAATGCGGGTTGAAATCAAAAAGCTGCACCAGCGCCTGGGTGCCACCATCATTTATGTCACGCACGACCAAGTTGAAGCCATGACTCTGGCCGACCGCATCGTCGTGCTGCAGTCCGGCCACAAAATGCAGTACGCATCGCCGCATGACATCTACAACACACCATCTGCGTTGTTTGTGGCCGGGTTTACCGGCTCGCCAGCAATGAATCTGGTGCCCTGCGCTTTTGAAGCCAGTCAAATCGTCCTTGGTTCTGTTCGGTTTGATGCGCCCGCCAATCTGATTGACAAAGTAAGCGGCACCAACACAGTAAGCTTTGGCATCCGGCCAGAAAACATTTCACTGGTACCCACACCGGGTTGCGTGCAGGTTGCGGCCAGCGTGGTACTGACTGAACCGCTTGGATCAGAAACATTGGTGACATTTGCCGTTGGAAGTTGCGAGCTGGTAGCGCGTTGCCCGGCCAGTTTTCACGAAGCGCCGGGGACTGCCATGACGGTGAACCTGGCACAGCGGCATATGCATCTGTTTGACGCAACAACTGGAGCAGCACTGCGCTGACCTCGTTGTGATTTACTATCAAAATAGTAGCTGATTGCGCCCTATTTGTATCGGCTATAGCTGATTTTTATGCATTTTAAGCGGTAATTTTTAAAACTTAAGGAGACAAGCACCATGAAACGACGTACTCTACACACCCTCATTGCGATGGCATTGGGCGCGACGCTAAGCATCAGCGCCCATGCGCAGCAAACTTCGCTGCGCGTTTTTTCGGGCGGTCAAAACCAGCGACCTGATCTGATGCGCAAGCTTTTTGATGAATACCAAAAAGCGAATCCCAACGTCAAAATTGACATCGAAACCGGTGGCGCCACCTCTGAGCTGCAGCGCCAGTACTTGAGCACTGTGCTCAACGCCAAAGACTCGGCCATTGACATTTACCTGATTGACATCGTCAACCCGGCGCAGTACTTCAGCGCTGGTTGGCTGGAGCCGCTGGATGCTTATGTGGGCGGGTCCAGTGTGATGAAAACCTACCTGCCTGTATACGCCCAGGCCAACATCGTCAACGGCAAAGTGGCAGCCATGCCGGCGTTTGCTGACGCCATGTTCATGTACTACCGCAAAGACCTGCTTGAAAAATACATTATCAAGGAACCAAAAACCTGGGACGAACTGGCAGTCGCTGCCAAGAAAATTCAGGAAGGCGAGAAAAATCCTAACCTGCAGGGCCTGTCCATTCAGGGCGCGCCAATTGAAGGCGCAGTGTGCACATTTTTGCTGCCTTACTGGAGCCAGGGCAAGGCGTTCAATGACGCATCAGGCAAGATGACACTGGACAAGGAAGCAGCCACCAAAGGCATGGACATGTGGCTCAAACTGGTCGACCAGGGCGTGATGAAGAAAAACATCGCCGAAGTCACCACACCCGCCACGGTCAATGAGTTCAAGGCTGGCCAGGTGGCATTTGCCATCAATTGGGGCTTTGCGTGGGACCGTTTCAAAGACGATGCTGACAGCCAGGTCAAGGGCAAGGTCGGCGTGATGCCACTGCCTGCCATGGCCGGCGGCAAGAGCGCTACTTGTGTGGGTGGCTGGCAGTGGGCTGTGAGCGCATTCAGCAAGAGCAAGGTTGAGTCTGCCAAGCTGGTGCAATTTTTGGCGTCGACCAATTCAAGTAAGTTTTTAGCCGCTGAAGGATCGTTGCTGCCCACCATCCAGAGCGTTTATACCGATCCAGACGTACTCAAGCAGGTGCCCTGGTTTAAAGACGCTGCCAATGTGGTCACTGCGGGCCAGGCACGTCCGATCAGCGCGCAATATGGCCAGGTCAGTGACGCTATTCGCACCACCACCAGCGCGATTTTGGCGCGTACCAAAACGCCTGCTGAGGGTGTGGCTGAAATTGAAGGCCGTTTGTCCCGCGTCATGCGTTAACGCCAATGAAATGAAGTGAATACGATGCGCGATCCCAGCAGCAAATTTGCAGGCAAATTCAGCGACCCGTCTGAAAAGACACTGGGTGTGCTGTTGCTGACGCCCGCTTTTTTGCTGCTTGCGCTCATCGTTGTGTATCCAATTGGCAAACTGATTTTCAACAGCTTTTTTGACCTGCGTCTTTCAGGCGGCACCGGCGCTGTCAAATTCATGGGTTTTGAAAACTATGCCGAAGCCTGGAAGGACAAAGACTTCTGGAATGCCACCAAAAACACAGTGCTGATCACGCTGATCACGGTGCCGGGAGCATTGGTGATGGGTTTGGGGCTGGCCATGTTGGCCAACTTGCCGTTTAAACGCAAATGGCCGGTGCGCCTGTCGCTGCTATTGCCATGGGCCTTGCCGCTGTCATTTGCAGGGCTTATTTTTGCGTGGTTTTTTCATACCGAATACGGCGTGGTCAATGACGTCATTCGCCGTCTGGGTGGCGGCAACGAGACGATGTGGCTGCTGCGCCCCAACTGGGCTTTCGCTGCGATTTGCATCACCATCATCTGGAAGACTAGCTCATTCATGGCGCTGATTTTGCTCGCGGGTTTGCAAATGATTCCAAAGTCGCTGTATGAGGCTGCCGAGGTGGACGGTGCCAGCCAGTTGCAACAGTTCTGGCAAATCACTATTCCGATGCTGATGCCCAGCATTATTGTGGCGCTGATCTTCCGGACGATCACTGCCCTGCAAACCTTCGACATTCCATACACCATGACCAAAGGCGGGCCGGGTAACAGCACTGAAACTCTGGCCATGCTGATACACAAAACCACCATTGAATACCTGGATGTGGGCTATGGCTCCACACTTGCAGTGTTCATGTTCTTGCTGTCATTGGTAGTGACATCGGTGTATTTGCGCCATGTTGGACGGCAAGCATGATGTTTGAATGGTCATCCAGACAGCTGCGTTTTGCAGCAGCTGCGATTGTGGTGGTTAACGGGTTTTTCCCGGCGATCTGGATTTTGCTCACCTCGCTAAAGACCGAGGTGGAACTGGTCCAAAAGCCCATCACCTGGTGGCCACACGCCCTGACCCTGAAAAACTACATTCAGGCCTTTACCGACCAGCCGCTGCTTAAATTTATGGGCAACAGCCTGGCGGTGGCCCTGATTGCAACTGTCTGCTCGCTGGTGGTGTCTAGCTGCGCAGCTTATGCCATTGCGCGCCTGAACCTGAAGCATCGCCAACTGATGTTGACGGCGATTGTGGCTTCCAGTATGTTTCCGCTGGTCACATTGCTGGTGCCGATATTTGAGACCATGCGCACGCTGGGTTTGCTGAACAGCTACACCGCGCTGGTGCTGCCTTACATCGTTCTGAACTTGCCGGTGTGTACGCTGGTGCTGGTCAGCTTTTTTCAGAGCATTCCCAAAGACCTGGAAAACGCTGCCATGATAGACGGCAGCACCCGACTTGGCACGCTGTGGCATGTGGTGATTCCATTGGCTGCGCCGGGTGTATTCACGGCTGGTATTTTATCTTTCGTGAATTCGTGGGACGAATTTTTACTGGCCCTGTCGCTGAACTCCAATCCCGCTTTGCGCACACTGCCTGTGGGCATCACGCTTTATCAGGGTGAGTTTGCTTTCCCTTGGCCCATCATTTCTGCAGCCTTGATTGTGGCGATCGTACCCATCGCTATTCTGATTGCCGTATTCCAGGAACGGGTTGTCGGTGGTTTGACTCAAGGCGGTCTAAAAGGATGAGCGAAAAGACGGCAATGGACCAGAAAATTCGATACGGCATCATCGGCTGCGGCAGCATGGGCCGCGAACACATCCTGAACATCATGGCCATGGATGCCTGCGTGGTGACTGCGCTGGCCGATACCCATGCGGGCAGTCGCGGTGCAGCGCAGGCATTGTTGCAAGGCGCGGCAACGCAACCCATCGTATTTGAACGCTGCGAAGATTTGTTGGCATCAGGGCTGTGTGATGCCGTGGTCATTGCCACGCCCAACTTTACCCACGCAGAAGTGATGCGCCACGCCCTGCCGACAGACTTGCATTTGCTGATTGAAAAGCCGCTGTGTACCACGGTTGCTGACTGCCAGGACCTGGTGCAGCTGGAAGCAGCGCGCCAGGCACAGGGCCGAAAAGCGATCGTTTGGGTAGCGCAAGAGTACCGCTACATGCCGCCTGTAGCTGAAATGATTCGCATGGCACATGCGGGTGATGTGGGGCGAATGCACCAGGTGGCGATACGCGAACACCGCGAACCCTTCTACCCAAAAGTGAGTGACTGGAACCGTTTCAATGCCAATACTGGCGGTACGCTGGTTGAAAAGTGCTGCCATTATTTCAACTTGATGGAGTTTATTTTGCAGGAGCAGGCGGTTCGAGTTTTCGCATCAGGCGGGCAGCGTGTCAACCACCTGGACGAGCGCTATGAACCGGGAACAGGGCCAAACGGCCAGACCACGCCCGACATACTGGACAGCGCCTACGTGATTGTTGAATACCCCAGCGGGGCACGTGCCAGCCTCGACTTGTGCATGTTTGCGGAAAACTCCACGGACAACGAACAGATTGTGATTGTGGGTGACGAGGGCAAGCTTGAATCACTAATTCCGTCACTGGTGCTGCGCCATGGCAGGCGTGAGGACTGGGGCAGCCGAAAAGTCTGGGGCCAGGCCTCGGGCAGCGGCCGCGGCGTGGCCACCCGCCGTGTGTGGGACACCAACATTCGCTATGCAGGCCAGCATTTTGGTGCGTCCTACATTGAGCACCAGCAGTTTGCCAAAGCCATTCGTGAAGAATCAGCGCCTGAAGTCGGCCTGCAAGAAGGCATGCGCTGCGTAGCGGTCGGGTTGGCAGCGCACCGCAGCATTGAGTCGGGCTTGCCCGTGCTGCTGACAGATGTACTGGGCGGCGCACCTGTCAGTGCGCCTGCCAGTTTGTTAGCGTGATGCAAATCATGATAAAAACCGTGCCGCTTGAACATCAAGATTTCCGATTGACCCTGCGTCCAGACCTGGGCGGTTGCATTGCCGGGTTTTGGCTGGGTGACCTGCCCATACTACGTTCAAGCCCGGCAGACCAGCTGACCAGCGTACGCCAGAGCGCCAGTTATTTGCTGGCGCCTTTTTCTAACCGGATTGGCCACGCCCGTTTTGACTGGCTGGGCACCCCGTACGAACTGGCGCAAAACTTTTTTCCGGAGCAGCATGCCATCCACGGCGTGGCCTGGCAGCGCCCGTGGCAAGTGCTTGACGCCGGATCCTCACAAGCAAAGCTGGGTTATCAGCACACGCCTGACGCGTCCTGGCCCTTTGCTTTTGACTGTGAGCAGCAACTGACGTTGACCGACAGCGGACTGACAATGGCGCTGTTCATCACCAACCGGCATACGGCAGAAGCACCTGTTGGCGGCGGCTGGCATCCGTATTTTGTCAAACGGCCAGGCAGTTACATCCGCTTTGCAGCACAGGCGCGCTGGGACATGAGTGCGGACAAGCTCCCAACAATAAGCAGGCCCGTTCCAGGGCTGGACACGGCATGCACAGACCTGGACATTGACCACTGCTTTGACCGATGGACGGGCAGCGTGGATGTTCATGATGAATTGTTTCAGATCCGTATTGCGTCAAAGCTTGATCATCTGGTGGTGTACACGCAGCCCGACAAGGACTTCATGGCCATTGAGCCGGTCAGCCATGTCAACAACGCCATCAACATGCCATCGACTGTTTTAAATTCGGATCTTGTGGTGTTGCAGCCTGGTCAAAGCTGGTCGGCAGAAATGACAATTGATGTGGCGAGAAATCTTGCTGCGGTTGGCAATTTGACACGTTGATTTGTAGTCAACAGGATGAATAATTTGATGATTGACCACACCCCATCTCCAATCACGACCACTGGCATCCACAACAACCCTGACTTTGCTGTTTATCCAAGCCTGAAGGGCCGTGTAGTTTTTATTTCTGGCGGCAGCTCTGGCATTGGTGCCGAGCTGGTCAAAGCCTTTGCCGCGCAGGGCTCGCAAGTTGCTTTTTGCGGTACTCAGCCAGAAGGCGGAAATGCAGTGATTGGTGAAGTCACAGCGGCTGGGTTTGCTGCTCCGCAGTATCGGCAATGCGATGTGCGCGACATCGCTGCGTTGCAAACCATGCTGAATACCGTGTGCGACACGATGGGCCCAATTGGCGTGCTGGTCAACAACGCAGGCCGTGACGACAGGCACAGTCTGGATGACCTTACCCCTGAGTATTGGGACAACTGCCTGAACACCAACCTGCGCCATCAGGTATTTGCTACACAAACAATAGCTGCTCGCGCACGTAAATCGGGCGCCAGAGCCTCAATCATCAATATGGGAAGCATCAGCTGGATGCGTGGACGCCCCAACCTGATTGGCTACACCACCAGCAAGGCGGCCATTTCAGGCATGACACGCTCGCTGGCGCGCGAGCTGGGCGAGTACGGCATTCGCGTCAATGCCCTGGTACCCGGTGCGATCGTCACTGCCCGCCAAAACGAGCTGTGGCGCGACCCGGCTGAAGACAAAAAATTCATTGAACTGCAGTGCCTGAAGTTCCGGCTGGAAGCCATCCACGTTGCCCGCCCTACCCTGTTTTTAGCCAGCGACGACAGCGACGGCATTACCGGGCAAAACCTGATTGTGGATGCGGGCCTGGCGCAGGTGTCGGTGATGGGTTGAGCCGCTGAACGTCAAAACCCGAGTGCGCCAGTACATTCTCAAATTTTTGGCAAGGCCACCCATTGGCCTGCCAGTTGGTGAATCCCCAGTCGCTGGTCAAATACTTTTTCAATCGCCCTGTGGCTGGCAGCATCACTGCACAGGCCCTGGTGCATCAACCGGCCGCTGGCCAGCACGACCACTTCATCAGCCTGCAAGGCAAATGACACTTCATGCAGCACACTGATGACTGTTTTGCCACTGGCAACCAGCGCCTTGACTGTGACCAGCCAATCAGTCTGATGTGGTGGGTCCAGGTTGGCCAGCGGCTCGTCCATCAGCAGCACCTCTGCCTGAACTGCCAGCGCCCTGGCCAGCAAGACACGCTGACGCTCGCCGCCTGACAATTGACCGAGTGTCCGGTCCCGCCATTGCCATGCGTGAGTCTGGTGCAATGCTGCCTCGACGGCGGCATGGTCCACGTGGCTTGCAGCTGCCAGCCAGAGCTGATGCGGCAAGCGGCCCAACATGGCCACGTCATACGCAGTCAGGTCATCGGCTGAGGCCTGATTCTGACCTAGCCATGACAGCTGCCGGGCACGCAGTTTTACAGGCATCTTTTGCATGGACTGCCCTAGCAACCCGGTGGTGCCGTCAAATGGAATCAGCCCTGCGAGCACCTTGAGGAGCGTTGACTTTCCCGCACCATTGGGGCCCACAATGCTGGTCCACCGGGCGCGCGGAAAAGTGACGGACACATCGTTTAAAACGATGGCTTTTCCGGCTTTGGCGCTTATATCACGAGCGCAGACAGCTCCTGAAAAAGTAGCAACTGTCATATGTGTGAATTTTGCCCGGATTGCCTGTGCATCAGCCACAGCAGATAGCCTCCACCCAGCACCGCAGTGATTACACCCACGGGCAGCTCTTGCGGGGAAGTCACCCAGCGGGCCAGCACATCGGCCGCTACAAGCAATACCGCTCCCATCAGGCTCGACAAAACAAGCAAACCCCCATGCCTTGTGTTGACAACAGAGCGCACCAGATGCGGCGCTGCCAGTCCAACAAAGGCAATCAGCCCTGTCTGGGCAACAGCGGTACCCGTTGCCAGCGCCAAGACCACGATGAGCACTGCCCGCATTTGCGGAAGTTGCAGCCCCAAGCTCAGCGCAGTCGCCTCCCCCAGAGCCAAACCGTCCAGCACGTGGCGCATCAGCCAGGCAGTCATCAAGCTGATGCCAAAGGCAACTGCCATGACAATGCAGGCCGTCCAGCCAACGTAGGCAGTTGTTCCCAGCATGAAGGCTTGCATGGCCTGCAAAATATTGGGATTGGTCAAAGAAACCAGTGAGGTTAAAGCGCCCAACACCACACCCACCACCACGCCAGCCAACAGCAAACGCAGCGTGTGCTGCACGCCCTTTGCCAGCAGCAGCGTCAACAGCACAGCTGCAACTGCACCCAAAAATGCAGCGCCTGTCAGCCCCAGCTTCAGTGCCCATTGCGTGGCCAGTGGTGATACGCCAAACAATGCCATTGCCACTGCCACACCCAGCGATGCACCCGAGGCACTGCCCAGCAAATACGGGTCTGCCAACGGGTTGCGAAACAGCCCTTGTGCAATGGCGCCAGCCAGTCCCAGCAGCGCGCCGGCCAGCCAGGCGCCGAGAGTCCGGGGCAAGCGAATCTCCCAGACAATCAGCATGGCTTGAGCGTCGCGCTGCATGTTGACGATGGATTCAAAACCAGTACTTCCGACGGCAGCGCCGACAACCAGCAGGCCGCAGGACAATGCGACAAGCGCTGCAATCAACCAGTTTGCTCTGACTGCACTGGCTGGATTGAATGCCACACGCCTGCCAGTATCGGCTGCCTGTTCGCGCTCTGGCACAGAAGCCATTGACTTGTAGCGGTCACTCATAGGCCAGCAGACACCTGGCCATCAGCCGCGCTGCCTCAGCCATGCGAGGGCCAGGTCGCACCAATACATCGGCCTCGTCTTCAGTGAAAACACAGACCTGTTTGCTCTGCACTGCCTTGAGGCTTTTCCATCCCGGGTAGGCCTGTGCATTGACCATGCTGCGATTGCCAATCATGATCACATCTGGATTGGCACGCACTACAAATTCGGGATTCAACAGGGGAAACGGCCCAAGCCTGGCGGGCACCACGTTCTTGACGCCAAGCCGGCTTAACGTTTCACCGATGAATGACGCCTCACTCGCTGCATAGGGCCCCGGGCTGGCTTCAAAGTAAACGCGTGCAGTTTTGGCCTTGGCCGGCAGTGACTGGCTGGCTGCTGACACGCTGCTGTCAATGACATGCCACAGGCGGTCTGCACCCTGCGTATCCGGCACTGCCAACAGCATGCCCAATACCTGCAGCACCCGCTTGACATCGGCATGGTTTTTGGTCTCCAGTGCCACCACTTTGAGTCCCAGAGTTTCCAGTCTTTCGATGAAACGGGAGGAGCCTGCAACCAGCACCACGTCTGGCTTCAAGGCCACAATCGCTTCAATGTTCGGATCCATGCCACCACCCAACTTGGGCAGGTTCTTCAATTGTTCGGGGTAGTTGGAATAACGGTCCACGCCGACCAGCCGCTGGCACTGGTTCAGCGCACAAACACTTTCACTGAGCGATGGCAACATGCTGACAATTCGCATGGGTGGCTGCGCAAAAGTCACCCAAGTGCCCCGGTCGTCCTTGATTTCCAATGCGTGTGCAACTGAAGCCATCGTGCAACTGGCAGCGCACAGCATGGACCACACAACTGCAACAAACCTCATGCATGCCCCTTTAAAAACATCGGCAAACCAGCCGCCATGAAGGTCACGCGTTCACAGGCAGCGGCAACATCCTGATTCAAGCGGCCCAACGCATCGACAAACTCCCGCGTCTCGCGTCCCATGGGTATCACGCCCAGACCGATTTCATTTCCGACCAGAACCAGCGGGCCGGCAGCATTTCTGATTGCTCCTGAAATTGTAGCTGCTTGCGCCAGATAATCAGGGGCTGCAGCACTATTTGATACTGATTGAACAGCATTTTCATGTGGCATGCACAAATTGGTGAGCCACAGGGTCAAACAGTCCACGATGACAAGTGTTTGCGGATTGCTGCAGGTCTGGATGGCCTGGGCCAGCATGATTTGCTCTTCAACCACTCTCATGCCGGGCACACGCTCTGCTCTGTCTTGCTGGTGCCGTCTGATCCGCGCGGCCATCTCGTCGTCCCAGGCAACGGCCGTTGCAATCAATAATGCTTTGTGGTCAGCACACTGCGCCAGCCACTGACTGGCCAGCTGTTCAGCGCGGCGCGACTTGCCACTTCTCTGACCCCCAAAAATAAACTCAGTGAGAGCGGCCATACATTTCATGCCACTTGACAATGATGGTGTGAATCTGCTCGATGCCATCGGTCAGCGCGGCGGGCCCGGGCTGCAATATTTCCGCTGATTTGATTTCAAACAACTGGTCGTTTTTGACTGCGTTGACGTCCTGCCAGCCTGGCCTGGCGCGCACATGGGCTGGCCTGAACCGGCGGCCGAACCACGAGCCAAAAATGATGTCCGGATTGCGACGGACAATCTCGGCGCCATCGGCAATGATGCGGCCCTTGCCCATTGGCTTTTGGGCCAGTTCAGGAAAGCAGTCATCACCGCCAGCAATGCCTACCAGCTCGGACACCCAGGCAATGGCACTGATGTGCGGGTCAAACCATTCTTCAAAAAACACACGGGGTCGGCGTTTGAAAGTTGCCGCAGCGGCTTCAATGTCCAGCAAGCGGTTTTGCATTGCTTTGATCAAAGCCAGTCCTTTGTCAGCCTGCCCCACCATGGCAGCCAGCTGGTACATCATTGAAAATATTTCCGCCACACTGCGCTGGTTAAAAATCGTGACCTGAATGCCTTGTTTGATCAACTGGGCCGCAATGTCGGCTTGCAGGTCTGAAAACCCCAGCACGCAGTCAGGCTGCAGGGCAACAATCCTGTCGATTTTGGCGCTTAAAAAAGCACTGACTTTGGGTTTTTCCAGTCGAGCCCTCGGTGGTCGCACCGTGTAACCCGAAATCCCAACGATGCGCCGTTCTTCGCCCAGCATGTACAACCACTCGGTGGTCTCCTCCGTCAAGCACACAATGCCTTGCGGCCCATGCTGGCTGCATGGACCATTCATGGAAAGCACGCGCCAGGAGGCCGCGGTATTGGCAACTTTTACTTTGGCTATGTTTTCCATGGCGCAGGCCTGTCGGTTACTAAACCTGAAACCTAAAAATAAACCCGCAGCGTTGCACTGATGGCCCGGCCAGCATCCGGGTAAATGCCATTGGTCACGCCCCCAATACAGCTGAAAGCTTGTGTGTAGTATTTGCTGTTAGTCAGGTTGGTTGCGCCAATGGCGACTTCTGCATTCGCAAATTTGTAGGCGTACCGTGCATCCACAATGGTGTAGGCAGGCATGGTGCAGGAATTTGCAAAATCCGGGCGCTGGGCACTCACCCACTGAATGCCTGCACTGATCTGCTGCCTGTCTGCAAATCGCCAGTCGGATCTGAGCGCCAGCGTCTGGCGCGGCGTCAGGGGCACGTCTTTGCCGGCATAAACACCTGATTTGAACGTAGCTCGGCGCAAAGCTGTATTGGCACGCAAGTCAATTGCCGGGCTGACGCTGTGCTTGACTTCGACCTCAAGGCCTTGTCGTTGTGTGGGGTCAAAATTGACATTGGCACCCGCCCCACTGAAAGAATTGGCATTCAGGATTGCTGGGTCAAAACCAATTTCATCGGTGATGTCGCTCCGGTAAAAGCGCAATTCGGCTTGGGTCGCTGCTGCACTCCAGCGCAGACCCAATTCTTTGTCAACAGAAGTTTGCGGCCTGATCATTGCCCCGGGCACTGTAAAAGAAAACTCGTCTGAATTGGCCAGCCTGAAGCTGCGTCCCGCCCGGCCAAAAACAGATGAAGCAAGTGCTAGCGGCTGCACCACACCAAGCTCCCAGGCTTGCTGGCGGTTGTCCAGAATGGTCATGGGTGCGTCCAGTTCCTTGCGAAGGGTTTCCTGCCGCAAACCAAAACTCAATCGCGTTCCGGTAGCCAGCACTGTGACATCATTTTTGGCATAAACAGCACTGGTTCTGGCTTTGCTGACCGAGCCAAAAGCACCCGCAATGGTGCGCTCCCACCTGGTGTTATCGGCGCCAAAAACAAGCGTGTTGGCAAACGTTGCACCATTGGCTTGATGGCGGGCCCGCAGTCCCAGCGTGCTGGCATTCACGTCATATTCATACGTGTAGAACGGTGATATGTTGGTGTACTTTTTTGATCGTTTTCCGGCTTCCAGAGCCAGCTGCCAATCCGCCAGATTGGCTTCAGCAAACACACCGGTGCGTTCGCTCTTGACCTGCCCCTTGTCCAAAAGATTCAAGCTCTGTTGTGGGTTGGCGGCATATTGTGCGGCTGTCAGGCTCCCCGGCAAACCGCTTTGCAGGTCATCGCGTCCATGTTTCAGACCGAGCCGCAGCCAGTCGTTTTGCCATTGCGTTGTCAGTGCCAAACCGTCGATTTTTGACTTGAAATTTGCGCGGTGGTTGTCAGAGCGTCGCTGATTGCCCGTGACATCCAGGGAAAAGCCACCCCTAGCCAAAGCAGCGCTTGCGCTGGCTTCGCGCAAACCATAACTGCCAACCGATGTAGACAACTGCGCACTGCTTGCACGCTGCATGCCTTTGCCCGAACGGGTTGTGATCACGATCACGCCGCCCGTTGCGCCTTCACCGTAAAGAACTGCGCCTGAGCCCCTTAAAACTTCAATTTTTTCGATTGAATCAATGGCGATTCCTGAAAGCGATGGGCTGCTTAAATCAGATTCATTGAGCCTGAGGCCGTCCACCACAACCACCTGGTTGCTGTTGGCCGTGATGCCAAAACCGCGCAGGTCAAGCGTGCTGTTGCCACTGCCAAAAAAATCAACACGGGCAGGCACCCCCAATAATTTGCTGATGGCTTCATTCACGGTTGTGACGCCGGTGCTTCTTATCTCTGCTGCGGTGATGACACTCACGCCAAATGCCAAAGCAGCATTGGCTTCAGAAAAACGGGTGGCAGTTACCCGAATCTCCTTGAGGTCGACATTTGAAAGCAAAGAAGTTTTGGGTGAATCCTGAGCCAGGCTGACAGTGGGAAAGGCAGCAGCCAAGGCCAGGGGAAGTGCAGCAAAACTTGCACACATCACAGCGGTTTTCATGGAAATTAACAATCAACAATAAGCCCTCACCAGCATCCCCGCCAGTGTGTGAGCGATAAAAATGACGCGTCTTTGCAAAAGCGCACCACCACCTTGTTGGCCGGTATCCGGGCTGACGGAGCTGCTTTCATCGCCTTCCCAAACAATTTTTTGATTTTGTTCAGTGGCTAAAGATCAAAGCTGAAAGTGCGCCTGTTGAGAGGTGCGCTTTCGTCCGTTTTACCGTTGCGGGGGCAGCGCAGGTTAAAGGTCTTGCCTGTCATGTCCAGACGAACCCCTCCTGCTTCCCGTTGAACTGCAGCATGTGAACCACACTGCGAGCACCAACGAATCAGATTCTACGCTTGCATCCCTGAGTAACCCTACAATCTGGACAGCATGGCAAATTCCAATCAACTAGACCAGATCACAGACCGCGTCGAACGCTTATTGCTGCGCTATGAAGAGTTACGCCGAACCAATGCACTTCTGACAGAAGAAATTGATGCGTTGACGCTTGAGCGTGATTCACTCAAGTCACGGTTGGGCGCAGCGCGCGCACGGGTAGACGCTTTACTTGAGCGCTTGCCCGAAAACGCCATCCACCACACCTCCCCGCCACTGCAAGCCTTGAGGTCCGCATGATGAAGCAACTTGAAGTCCAGATCATGGGGCAAAGTTATCTGCTGGGTTGTCCCCCTGATGGAGATGCGCGGCTGCTGGATGCAGTGAACAGGGTTGACCTGGCCATGTGCAAGATCCGTGATGGCGGCAAGATCAAGGCGCGTGACAGGATTGCAGTTCTTGCTGCATTGAATCTTGCATTTGAAACGCCTGACACGCCCGCCCCGCCAACCGTTGTCAATCAGCTTGCAGCGACGCCCACCCAGGAAACAACACAACTGACCGCTCTGCTGGCACAGCTTGACAACGCTTTGGGCCAAGACAATCGTCTGCTTTGACAGCACGTTTTGTGCGGCAGACATACAATGAAATCGCCTGCAGTACTTGTTGGACTTTATATTTCCTTGTACCAATGCTTTTAATAGCACGGGCTTGGTAAATTGCCTGGCTGGTGTGCCCGTCTCGCGTTAGACAAGCCCGAAGCCAGGCTGCCCTCGCCCACCTGAACCCTGGTTCAGGATGACGGTCCAGCGGTAACTGCAGGCACCTCTTTTTTGATTACGACCGCTTACAAAAGCATGGTTGGCACTTCTCAAAATACCTACTAAAAGCAAGAAATAGCATTTGATAATCAGGGGCTTATCGCCCTTGGATTGGGAACAAATGCGTTTGCAAAATTGGGTGTCAGCTTTTACCTTTACCGTCGCAATTGCCTTGGCGACAGGTTTTATATTTTCATCAATTGGTCACGCGCAAACGCCCTGGGTGATTGGTCAGTCAGCACCCCTGACTGGCAGCAATTTATCTTTTGGAATCGATACTCGCGACGGTGCGCTTGCCTACCTCAAAACTGTCAACGCCGAAGGAGGCATTGAAGGACGGCAAATTGAACTGCTGACACTTGATGACAAAAACGACAGAAAAATTGCAGCTGTCAACACGGTAAAGCTGTTGCAGGAGAGTAAAGTTTCGGCTTTGTTCGGTTTTGTTCGGTTTTGCATCCGCCACATTGAGCCTGGATGCGAAGCCTCTGGCTGAAAAAGCCGAAGTGCTGTTTTTTGCTCCTTTTTCCGGGGCTAACCCGGTACGCAAAGCCAGTCCAGTTGTGTTCACTCTCCGCGCTTCATACCTTGAAGAGCTTGAAAAAATGCTGGCATTCTGGACGGGTTTGGGCTTCAAGCAAATTGTGGTCGTTCACTGTGACGATGAAGTTGGCAAGCAAAATCTGGCAGCGGTTGTTGACTATCTGGCCAAACAGGGAAAACAGCCCAAAGCGTTTTCATTGCAACGCAACGCCAAAGTTGACACCACTCAGATCAATGAACTGCTCAAACTGAAACCTGACGTGCTGATCAACACCGTTCTGTCAGGCCCAGCTGCTGAGATCAGTCGTCAGCTTGCCACCCAAGGCCGGACTGTACCGATGTCAAGCCTGTCGTTTGTCGGTGCTCAGCAATACATTTCAGCCGCAGGTAAATCAGGCGCGGGCGTGTCGATTGCACAGGTCGTGCCCAACCCGACGTCTACCAGCCCGGTGGTGCGTGAATGCGCAAAGGCCTTGCAGGATGCTGGCATTACGGTGCCCATGAACGGCACCCACCTGGAGGCTTGCATTGGCGCAAAAGTACTGACAGAAGCAATTCGCCGTACCAAAAAGCCTGGCAATCCAGAAGGCTTGATCAATGCCATGCGCAACCTGGGGACTTATGACACTGGCGGATTCGTTGTGTCATATGGCCCAACCAAACAGCATGGCAGCAAATTTGTGGACCTGGCCATGGTGACGCGTGACGGTCGGCTGCGCAACTGAGCGCAGGTCGCCGACCAAAATCAGGCGGTCAATCCCAGCTTTTGGGCCAGCCCGATGCGCTGCAACTTGCCAGTTGCGCCTTTGGGAATTTCCGCCATGATCAGAATTTTGCGCGGAATTTTGAAGTCTGCCAATTTGGTAGCAACAAACGCACGAATCTCCTGCTCTGTGGCTGTTTTTCCATCGTGCAGCACCACGGCAGCGGCAACTTCTTCGCCCAGCTTGTCATGCGGCATGCCAAATGTCACCACCTGGGCCACGGCCGGGTGGTCCATCAGCACCTCGTCAACTTCTCGGGGAGAGATTTTTTCGCCACCGCGATTGATGATTTCTTTCAAACGGCCTGTCAGCGTGACATAACCGTCCGCCGTCATGGTGCCCTGGTCTCCCGTGCGAAACCAGCCGTTGGTAAAGTTTTCTGCATTGGCCTTGTCGTTGTTTTCATAACCCAGCGTGACGTTCTCACCGCGGATCACTATCTCGCCAACTTCACCCACTGCCAGAAGCGTGGCATTGACGTCCATGATGGCCACTTCAGGGCCTGCAGCGATGCCGACTGAGCCCGGAATGCGTTTGCCAGGGGGCAGTGGACTGCTGGCCATCTGGTGCGCGGCTTCAGTCATGCCGTAAGACTCAATCAATGGTGTCTTAAAAACCTTTTCAAGCTCTGCAATCACCTGCGGCGGCATGGATGACGATGACGAACGGATAAAGCGCAGCGGGTTGGCTTCAATCACGTCCATGTTGTTGGCTGCACGCGCCAAAATGGTCTGGTGCATGGTCGGCACAGCCGTGTACCAGGTCGGCCTGCATTCTTTCATCCAGCCAAAAAACTTGAGCGCGTTAAAACCAGGCGTGCAAAAAATCATGCTGCCCACAGCCATGGGCGCCAGCACACCAGCGATCAGGCCGTGAATATGAAACAACGGCATGACGTGCAGTTCCCGATCAGCGCTGGTCAACTGCAGCGTATGGCTGATGTTGCGCGCTGATGCGCACACATTGCGGTGAGACAGCGGGACAATTTTGGGCCGTGATGTGGTGCCTGAAGTGTGCAAAATCAGCGCCACATCATCTGGCTGTGCCGGGCCAGGCGATGCAGCAACGCCGCTTTGCGTTGAATTCAATGCAAAGTTACCGGCACCTTGTTCAGGCAATGCTTTCAGCACAATCACTGCCACACCCAGCTTTGCAGCCACAGCCAGCGCGGGGGTTTCGCTGCCTGCAGCCACGATCAGTGCCTTGGCTTTCAGGTCGCTCAGGTAAAACTCAAACTCGTCCGCGCGGTAGGCCATGTTCAGTGGCGCTGCAGTGCAGGCGCTGGCCACTGCAACAAAGGCAGTTGCCATTTCCGGGCAATTGGGCAGCACGATGCCGACGCGGTCGCCACGGCCAATGCCCATGGCATTCAGTGCTGCAGTGGTTTGTGCAATCAACTGGTTCATGGCGCCATAGGTCAGAGGCACGCCGCTGGGTGCCATCATGGCAGTTGCAGCAGGTGCTTGTTGCGCGACCATGTCGTGAAGTGTGGTGAAGTGGTTCATCAGGTTTTATTTCCAGGATTTCAGGAGATTTTCAAGAGATCTTCAGGGTTGCATTGTGCACAGCCAAATTTTTGGCAAGCAAACTGGCCAGGGCATAAACCGCATGGATGGTTGGCGTTGGGGTTTGGGTAATTTGTCCAAGCTCAAGGACAGAGGCAACCAGTGCCTGCAGCTCAAGCGCTCTGCCTTGCTCGACATCTTGAAGCATGGAGGTTTTGTGTTGCCCCACAGCTTGAGCGCCAGCAATGCGTTTTTCAAGACTGACCTTGAACTGCACGCCCAGCTTTTCGCCGATGGCTTGCGCTTCGGTCATCATGCTTGCAGCCAGCTCACGTGTCGGTGGGTACAGGCAAATGTCTTCCAGTGTGGCATGGGTCAGTGCGCTGATGGGGTTAAAGCTCAGGTTACCCCACACCTTGAGCCAGATTTCCGAGCGAATGTCCATTGAAACCGGTGCTTTGAATCCAGCTGCCTTGAATGCATCACTGATGGCACGAATGCCGGGCGTATCCGTCCCGTCAATCTCACCCAAGGTAAAGCGGTTGCCTTCAATCACCTTGATCACGCCAGGGCGTATCACTTCGCTTGCGGGGTACACCACGCTGCCAATCACGCTGTCAATCGGGATGTGCTGGGCGATCACGCCATCAGGGTCAACTGCTCGAACTGGCGCACCCAGATAGTGGCCAGCCAGCTTGTGAAAGTACCACCAGGGGATCCCGTTTTGCATCGTCACGACGCGTGTAGCGCTGTGCATGAGTTGCGGCAAATCGGCAGCCACTGCGGCAACCTGATGCGCCTTGACTGCCAGAATCACCAGGTCTTGCACGCCCGCCTCGGCAATGCTGGACGTGGCCTTGATGGGATGGGCCACCAGCTCATTGCCGTTTTCTTCAATCAGCATCAAGCCGTTTTGCCTGACTGCCTCCAGATTGGCGCCTCTCAAGATGAGAGTGACCTCGTGCCCGGTCAAAGCCAGCTTGACGCCCAGCATGCCGCCAATCGCACCCGCACCAACAACACAAATTTTCATGTCAAACGTCAGCCTTGGTAGTCATTGCCTCAAACGTATTTCTCAAAATACCCACGCCCTCAATACACACTTCCACCACTGTACCCGGCTTGATGGGCAGCACGCCAAGCGAGGTGCCGCAGGCGATCACATCACCGGGGTACAAAGTCATTTCGCGTGATAGGCTGGCCACAATTTGGGCGGGTGAAAATATCATGTCGCTGCACGCGTAATTTTGTCGCTCACGGCCGTTGACCAGCGTGCGGACAATCAAGGTTTTCCAGTCAAGTCCCGTGGCAATCACAGGCCCGAAAATACCAAAAGTGTCAAAGCTTTTGGCCCGTGTCCACTGTGCAAATGATGCGTCACGGCTCAAAAGGTCAAGCGCTGTCACGTCGTTCACGCAAGTCACACCAAAAATGGCCTGGCTCGCCTCTACCTCCGATGCGTTTTTGCAAGTCTTGCCAATGATTAATCCCAACTCGCCTTCGTACACCACACGCCCGTCGTAGCCGGCGGGTATGGTGAATGGTTGCTCGTGCGCACAATAGCTGCTCGCTGCCTTGATGAAATACAAAGGCTCTTTGGGAATACTCAAGCCCTGCTTGGCAGCTTGCGCGTGGTAGTTGTTCCACAAACCAATGAATTTGCCGGGTACACACGGCAGGTCAACAATGACATCACCAAGGACCAGCGTCTGCCCGGATGGCAAATATTCGCCGAACATGTCACCCTGGCAAACAGCAATTTGTTCGCCCTCAAGCAATCCAAATCCGCATTCGCCCTGCACGCTGTAGCGCATCCAAAGCCGGGCCGTCATGCTGGACTTGACTTCAAACGCCTGAGCACAGCCCCAATCAGTGGCCAGAACATCATCAGCAATGCCAGAGCCGTGATGCTCGCCACCAATGGGTTGGACACAAACACCAGCATGCTGCCGCTGGACCCCAGCAGCGACTGCCTGAATGCGTTTTCAGCCATGTCACCCAGCACCAGCGCCAACACCAGCGGCGCCAAAGGATAGTCCAACTTTTTAAACACATAACCCATCACGCCAAAACCCATCATTAGCCACACATCAAACATCGAGCTGTGCACGGTGTAGGCGCCAACCGCGCAAATCACCAGTATGACCGGCGCAATGATGGAAAACGGAATGCGCAAAATGGCAGCAAACCACGGCACCGTCAGCAGCACCACAATCAGCCCGACCACATTGCCCAGATACATGCTGGCAATCAAACCCCAGACAAAATCTTTTTGCTCGACAAACAGCAAGGGTCCGGGTTGCAGGCCCCACACCAGCAAGCCGCCCAGCAACACCGCTGCTGTCGGCGAACCCGGAATACCCAGCGTCAGCATGGGCAGCAAGGCAGCAGTCCCTGCAGCGTGTGCTGCAGTTTCAGGTGCCAGCACACCTTCGATGTCACCTTTGCCAAAGTTACCCGGCGTTTTTGAAAAACGTTTGGCGATGCCATAACCCATGAACGATGCCGGCGTGGCACCGCCCGGCGTGATGCCCATCCAGCAACCGACCAGTGAGCTACGCAGGTAAGTCAGCCAATAACGCGGCAGCTTTTTCCAGGTTTCCAGCACCACCTTGCTGTTGATTTTGCCGTCTTTGCCTTTGAAGGCCAGGCCTTCTTCCATGGTCAGCAAAATCTCGCCGATGCCAAACAGGCCAATCACGGCAATCAGAAAATCAAAGCCTTTCATCATGGGCTCAAAACCAAACGTCAGGCGCAGCTGTCCAGTGACGTTGTCCATGCCGATTGCTGCAAGCGTGAAGCCCAAAAACATGGCGGCGAGTGTTTTCCATGGTGCGCCTTTGCTCATGCCCACAAAGCTGCAAAATGTCAGCAACTGCACTGCGAAAAACTCAGGAGGCCCAAACTTGAGGGCAAATCTGGCAACCAAAGGCGCTAAAAAAGTAATCATCAGCACGGCCACAAAAGCACCGATAAATGAAGATGTGAAAGCAGCCGTCAGTGCCTGACCGGCCTGTCCCTGCTGCGCCATCGGATAACCGTCAAACGTCGTGGCAACAGACCAGGGCTCTCCCGGAATGTTGAACAAAATCGATGTAATCGCGCCACCAAAAAGGGCGCCCCAGTAAATGCACGACAGCAAGATAATGCCAGACACCGGCGTCATGCTGAATGTCAGCGGCAGCAAAATCGCCACACCATTGGCACCGCCCAGTCCTGGCAACACGCCAATCAGGATACCCAGCACAATACCCAAAAACATCAGTCCGATATTGACTGGCGACAGGGCAACGGCAAAGCCCTGAAACAATGCTTGAACTTCATCCATATCAGTACCCCAAAGCAGCTTCGAGGGGGCCTTTGATCAACGGCACCTTGAACCAGATTTCAAACATCACGAACAGCACAGCGACCACGGTGGTTGAGGTTAAAACCGATTTGACCGCACTGAATTTGCCCTGCCAGCGCATGAAAACCGCGATAAAAACCAACGATGCCACGTACAAACCAAGCCACTGCATGACACCCACATAAACAAGGCACGGCAAAAATATGGCCAGCACCATCCTGATTTGGGGCCGGGATACAAAGGACTCTGACCTGCCTGATTTGAATGACAGCAACAAGTTGACAGCGCTGGCCAGGTTCATCAGAAGCCCGATGTAAAAAGGAAAGTAACCGCTTTGCGGGCCGTCAGCACCCCAACCTGCGCCTATGCGGGAGCTGTCCCACATCACCACGCTGCCCACCATCAAAAAGAAAATGGCGGTGATGATCTCAAGGGTTCGCCTTGACGCTGCACTTGCCCCAGAGCCTTCAGGTTCGTCTTGCTGCATGAATTTGCCCCGGGTTATTTGGCAACAAATCCAGCTTCCTGCATCAACAGGCGGTGGCGAATCTCCTCATTGGCAACCCAGCGGGCAAACTCTGCACCTTCCATGAAGGTCTGGTTGAACGCGCCTTCGTCCATGAACTTTTTCCATTCTGCGGTTGCGCGCACTTTTTTCATCAGGTCAACATAGTAGGCCGTCTGTTCCGGCGTCACGCCAGGCGCCATGAAGATACCCCGCAGCATCAGGTATTCGACATCCAGGCCACCTTCTTTACAAGTTGGGATGTCTGACCATGACTTGTCCGCGATTTTTTCCTTGTAACTCAGACGCTTGCCGTCAAAAACGCACAATGGGCGCAGCTTGCCGCCGCGCCACTGGGCAACGGCTTCAATCGGGTTGTTGACCGTTGAGTCAACGTGCTTGCCCACCAGCTGAACAGCCACTTCGCCGCCGCCTTTGTAGGGAACGTAGATAAATTTGGCACCAAGCGATTTTTCAATCAGTGCGGTGATGATCTGGTCTTCCTGTTTGGAGCCAGTACCGCCCATTTTCAGCTTGCCGCCAGATGCCTTGACCGCTGCCAGATACTCCTGCGTTGTTTTGTAGGGTGTCTCTGCATTGACCCACAGCACAAATTCATCGAGTGCCAACATGCTGACTGGTGTCATGTCTTTCCAGCTGAAAGGCACGCCTGTAGCCAGCGGCGTGGTGAACATGTTGGACAAAGTGATCACAATCTTGTGCGGATCGCCTTTGGCGTTTTTGATTTCCAGAAATCCTTCGGCACCTGCACCGCCGCCCTTGTTGACCACCACCATGGACGTTTTCATCAAATTGTTTTTGGTGATGATGCCCTGAATCAGTCGTGCCATCTGGTCGGCACCGCCGCCGGTGCCAGCGGGTACAACAAATTCAACATTTTTGGTCGGTTGCCAGCTTGCGGCATGCGCGCTGAGACCAAGACTCAAAGCTAAACTGAGCGCTGTTTTAGCGCCAACATTTAATAAGAAAGACAAGCGCATTGATGGCCTCCAGCAGTTTGAAAATTGAGGAAATAAAACAAGACTGGTTTGAGTTTAACTTCGCAGTCGGGAAAATACTCACACGTTTACGGGTGAAAACCCGACAAGGATTTAAATATGCAGCTCGCACCTTTGCTGATTGTTGAACTGGCTGCGCTGGGCACTGTGACCGGTTTTATGGCGGGCCTGCTGGGCATTGGCGGCGGCATGCTGATGGTGCCTTTCATCACCTTCATCATGGCAAACCGGGGGGTTGCTCCCGATCTGGCGGTCAAGATGGCGATTGCCACGTCCATGGCCACCATTATTTTCACGTCCCTGTCCAGCGTTTGGGCCCACCATCGGCGGGGAATGGTCCGCTGGGACATTGCCCGCAAACTGGCGCCAGGCATTGTGGTGGGCAGCCTGATTGGCAGCCTGGGCGTGTTCGCGCTGCTCAAGGGTGCTTACCTGTCCATTTTCTTTGGTCTGTTTATCGGTTTTTCAGCCACGCAAATGTTTCTGGACAAAAAACCCGAGCCAACCCGCCAGTTACCGGGCACAGCCGGTTTGCTGTCAGCGGGCGGCGTGATTGGATTCATGTCAGGACTGGTAGGCGCCGGCGGCGCGTTCATCAGCGTGCCGTTCATGACCTGGTGCAACGTTGCCATCCGCAATGCCGTTGCCACTTCAGCGGCGCTGGGCTTTCCTATTGCACTGGCCAACGTGGTGGGGTATGTCGTCAGCGGGTCCAGCGTGCCAAACCTGCCCGCAGGCGCATTTGGTTATATATGGTTGCCGGCTCTGGGCGTTATTGCAGCCTGCAGTTTTTTGACGGCGCCGCTTGGGGCCAGGGCTGCGCACACTCTGCCAATCGGCAGGCTCAGACGCTTTTTTGCACTGGTGCTTTACATGCTGGGCGCTTACATGCTCTACAAAGGCGTTGCTGGTTAGTTGATTGGCTGATTTGTTGATTGATTGATTAGTTGGTTGTGATGGCAGCAGACATGATCACCATGCCGTCTTCATCGGCATACAGCCAGTTGCCGGGGTCAACCCACACACCCTGTATCTGGACAGGCACACCAGTCTGGCCCGCGCCGCGTTTTTCAGTGGGCATAGGCATGGCTGCAAGGGCTCGTATGCCCACATGGCACCGGGCCAGCTCAGCCACGTCGCGCACACAACCATCAACTACCACCCCTGCCCATTGATTTCGGGCTGCAGCTGCGCCCAGGTTGCCACCCAGCAATGCCCGCCTGAGTGATCCGCCACCATCAATCACCAGTACATGGCCATTGCCTGCTGAATCAAGAGCAGCCTTGACCAAAGAGTTGTCTTCAAAGCACTGGATAGTCACCACTTTTCCACAAAATTTTGTGCTGTGCCCAAAGTTTTTGAACACAGGTGGCAGAACCTTGAATTTGCTGGATGCTTCATTTTTATGAGCATCGCAGAGGTCACAGGTTGCAAATTGCGGGGGGTTTATCAATTGCATTGCGCGTCTTTCAGCATTTTATAAATTTGATTTTCTGCTGCCAACGTCACAAGAAGCAGATGTTTTTTGATTTTCAGAGGCGAATATGCATCACATGCCTACAAAAAAGCCATTCTCCCCTATGAAAAGTGCTATTTCTCCAGTAGCATCGCACTGCTGTCGGGGAGTAGTTATCTCTGGCAGTGATTTATCAACTTCTAGAAGGAAAATCAATCATGGCAACTGCAAAAAAAGCACCGGCTAAAAAAGCGCCTGCACCAAAGGCTGCTCCGGCAAAGAAAGTCGCTGCGAAAGCGGCAGCTCCCGCGAAGAAGGTAGCCGCCAAAAAAGCAGCTCCCGCAAAGAAAGTAGCCGCCAAAAAAGCAGCCCCGGCCAAAGCGCCAGCTGCCAAAAAAGCGCCTGCCAAAAAGCGTACGCCGAACGCCGCGTTCATGAAGGCATTGACTTTGAGCAAAGAACTCGCCGCAGTTCTGGGCGACAAGCCACTGCCGCGCACTGAAATTGTCAGCAAGCTGTGGGTCTACATCAAGGCCAACAAATTGCAGGACAGCATCAACAAGCGCATGATCAACGCCGATGCCAAGCTCAAAGCCGTTTTCGGCAAAGCCCAGGTGTCGATGTTCGAGATGGCTGGCCTGATCGGCAAGCACGTTAAGTAAGCTGCTGTTGACTGCTACAAAGCAGACGTTGAAAGGCCGGTGCAAGCCGGCTTTTTTTATTGAATTTCGCGATGCAATTATTTTTCAGAAGAGCGTTGAGCGCTTTTGTATTGATAGCAAATGACAATGCCAATCCATGGTTTATTTCAGCATTGCGGCTTGAAACCGTATAAATTAAAAATTGGCCATACAGAAAAATATGGCACGCGTGTACGAAAACCACTTTTGAAATTTCTGACGTTCTTTTTGAGCGAGCTCGTCTTGCCGCAAAGCTGCGCGGTACGAGTTTGCGTTCTTTGATTGAGGCGGGGCTCACCAGTGTGCTGAATGCGCCCAAAACCAAAACACCAAAGTCCTTTCGCGACATGAGTTTTGACGGGCCTGTGCTATTTCCACCAGACTACGTGCTGCCCAAATCAAGTGGACGTGTTTGCGAAGCGGCTGATGGCGAATTGCACAAAAGTGAGGACTGAGCAGCCGCCTGCAGATGATCGCTATTGATACCAATATTTTGATTTATGCGCATCGCCAAGACTTTGCCCAGCACCACGCTGCCAAAGACGCCCTGAACGCGCTTCATACAAGCCAAAAAACTGGGCAATTCCCGCGGTGTGCCTGCATGAGTTTTTGTTGCAAGTCACTGGATTTCGTGCGCCCTACACGCCTACCCCTGTAACAGATGCGTTCATGCAAATCAGGATGTGGATGCGATCTGAAACGATGACGCTACTGCGACCAACCGAGCAGCATATTGATGTTCTTGAAAAGGTAGTGACACACGGTCAGGCACGCGGCGGGCAGATTCATGACGCCCGTGTTGCAGCCATCTGCCTGGAAAACGGTGTGCGGCAACTGTGGACAGCAGACCAGGACTTTGCGCGCTTTGCGCATCTGCTGCCAACGCACAATCAGGTTGAAGGTTAACAGGTATCCTGCGTTTCAGCAGAAGTTAAAACGCCGGTGAAGCAGGCTTTTACTTTGTTTTTTTGGTTTCAAAATTCTTTAATGAAAGTCCCGACTCCGCGCAGCGCTCTGCCCCAGGCGGCCCAAAAGCAGGCTCAGGTTTTCAAGCCGATGGGCTATCAGGTTGCGCACTATGCCGTACCCTTCCAGCATGCCAGGCAACTCGGTGCTGCGCTGCCAGGTGCCGTGTACACCTAGCAGTGTGGAATGCATCAGTTCATCACGCTGGGTCAATCGCAGTGACTTCCACACAATGACGTTGATCGGGCCGGTGTCGTCTTCAATGGTCAAAAAAATCACGCCTTTGGCAGTGCCGGGTTGCTGCCTGAGCGTGACAATCCCGCAGGCGGCGACCTCACAACCGTCAGGCAGTGAATCGAGTTGCGCGGCTGTCAAAAAACCTTTTGCCGCAAGCTTTGGGCGCAGCAATGCCAGCGGGTGGCGGCGCAGCGTAAGACCGGTGGCCCGGTAGTCAAACAAAATGTTTTCGCCCTCGGGCGTGTCTGGCAAGTCAAGCGCAGCTTCGATGATGGGAACTGCTTTGAGCAGCAGCGGCTGGGCTTTGATGGCGGCGGCTTGCCACACCTGCTGGCGGCGATGGCCAGCGAGCATGACCATTGCGTCGGCTGCGGCGAGCGCGTTGACGTCGAGCGTGCCCAGCTGGGCGCGCGCGCAAAGGTCTTCAACGCTGGTAAAAATTGCATGTTGCCTTGCTGCCAGGATGCGATTGACCACTGCTTCGCTCAGGCCGCTGACCAGGCGCAGGCCGAGGCGAATAGCAGGCTGGTTGGGGCGGATGCCTGGGTAAGCGGCGAGTTTTTCTCCGCTTGCAGAGCCCTCACCCCTGCCCTCTCCCGCAGACGGGAGAGGGAGTAAGTGCACTGCCTCTTGTCTTGCCCCCTCTGCCGAGCACGGGAGAGGGCTGGGGTGAGGGTTCTCCAGCGTGCAATCCCAATCACTCAAAGTCACATCCACAGCCCGCACATCCACTCCATGTTTGCGCACGTCCTGCATCAACTGCGACGGTGAATAAAACCCCATCGGCTGCGAGTTGACAAGCGCAGCAAAAAAGCAGGCTGGCTCGTGGCATTTCAACCAGCAGCTAACGTACACCAGCTTGGCAAAACTGGCCGCATGGCTTTCCGGAAAACCGTATTCGCCAAAGCCTTCGATCTGCTTGAAAATGCTTTCGGCGAACGATGATTCATACCCACGCTCCACCATGCTGCCCACCAGCCGGTCGTAAAAGCGCTGAACGCCGCCCTTACGCTTCCAGGCTGCCATCGACCGGCGCAAATCATCGGCCTCGCCGGGCGAAAAATCTGCTGCGACCATGGCAATCTGCATGACCTGCTCCTGAAAAATCGGCACGCCCAGTGTGCGGCCAAGCGCTGTGCGCAGCTCTTCATTTGGGTAAGTTTCCAGAGATGGGTCGGCGCGGCGCTTCAAATAAGGGTGCACCATGCCGCCCGCAATCGGGCCGGGCCGCACGATGGCGACTTCAATCACCAGGTCGTAAAAGCAGCGCGGTTTCAGGCGCGGCAGCATGCTCATTTGCGCGCGGCTTTCAATCTGGAAAACACCGACCGTGTCGGCCTCGCAAATCATGTCGTAGGTTTGCGCGTCGCCTGCGGGGATCTGGTGCATCTGCAAGCGCCCGCCGCGCCACAGGTCAATCAGTTGCAGGCTGCGCCGAATGGCTGACAGCATACCGAGCGCAAGCACATCCACTTTCAGCAGCCCAACGGCGTCCAGGTCATCCTTGTCCCACTGAATAATTCTGCGGGCTTCCATGGTGGCAGGCTGGATGGGCACCAGTCGGCTCAATTTGGTTTGCGTCAATACAAAACCGCCCACGTGCTGGCCCAGGTGGCGCGGGAAACCCAGCAATTGCACCGTCAAGTCCAGCCACTGCAAAATATGTCCTGTTGGCTTGGGGCCGGCGTCATTTGCACTGCTGATGTTGGCTTCTTCCAGCCGCTGGGCCAGCAAACCAGCCTTGTCAAACCAGAAGTTTTCTTTGGCAAACTGCTCGATCATGTCGGGCGCAATGCCCAGCGCCTTGCCCACATCCCGAATCGCGCTGCGAGGGCGGTATGTGGTCACAGTTGCTGCAATGGCTGCATGCTCATGACCGTATTTGGCATAGATGTACTGAATGACCTCTTCACGCCGCTGGTGCTCAAAATCCACGTCAATATCTGGCGGCTCCTTGCGTTCACGGCTGATGAAACGTTCGAACAGCAACTGGCTCTCGGCTGGGTCAACTGCAGTAATCGCCAGGCAATAACAAACGGCCGAATTGGCTGCTGAGCCACGGCCTTGGCACAAAATGTGGTTGTCGATCGCAAACTTGACGATGTCGTGCACGGTGATGAAATACATCGCGTAGTTCAGCTCGTCAATCAGGGCCAGCTCGTGGTCAAGCTGGGTCTGGATCTTGTTGGGCACGCCCTGCGGGTAACGCTGCTTTGCACCCAGATCCGTCAGGCGGCGCAGGCAGTCCATGGGCGACTCGGCATGCTGCACGGCACCTTGCGGGTAGCGGTACAGATCGCGAATTTCATCCAGGTTAAAACTGCAGCGACGAGCAATTTCAAGTGTGGCGGTCAGCAACTCGGGCGGGTACACGCTGGCCAGGCGCATGCGCGGGCGCAGGTGTGCTTCAGCATTGGGTGCCAGGGCAAAGCCGCATTCATGCACTGTTTTGC
>JANYGP010000115.1 GCA_025362315.1 Polaromonas sp. | reverse complement strand
AGCAGCGCTTTCATTGACAGCTTGACGCGCCCTTTTTCGTCGGTTTCCATGACCTTGACTTTGACGATCTGGCCTTCTTTGAGGTAGTCCTGCACGCGCTCAACGCGCTCATGCGCGATTTGGCTGATGTGCAGCAAACCGTCTTTGCCGGGCAGCAGGTTGATCAATGCGCCGAAGTCCAGAATCTTGGTGACCGGGCCTTCATAAATCTTGCCAACTTCCAGCTCGGCAGTGATCTCGGCAATACGGCGCTTGGCCTCGTCTGCCTTGGCGCTGTCGTTTGACGCGATGGTGATGGTGCCGTCTTCTTCGATGTTGATCTGCGTGCCTGTTTCTTCAGTCAGCGCGCGAATGACTGCGCCGCCTTTGCCGATCACATCACGGATTTTCTCGGGGTTGATTTTCATCACATAAAGGCGCGGTGCGAAGTCAGACACCTCGGTTTTGGCTGCGCCCATGGCTTCCTGCATTTTGCCCAGAATGTGCATGCGCGCTTCTTTGGCTTGAGCCAAAGCAACCTGCATAATTTCTTTGGTGATGCCCTGGATTTTGATGTCCATTTGCAAAGCGGTGATGCCAAATGTGGTGCCTGCAACTTTAAAGTCCATGTCACCCAGATGATCTTCGTCGCCCAGGATGTCGGTCAGCACGGCAAAGCGGTTGTCGTCCTTGATCAAACCCATGGCAATACCGGCGACGTGCGCTTTCATCGGCACACCAGCGTCCATCAAGCTCAAGCAGCCGCCGCAGACAGAAGCCATTGAAGATGAACCGTTGGACTCGGTAATTTCAGACACGACACGCATCGTGTACGGGAATTCTTCTTTGGTCGGCAGCACGGCAATCAGCGCGCGCTTGGCCAGACGACCGTGGCCAATTTCGCGGCGTTTTGGCGAACCGACACGTCCCGTTTCGCCCGTGGCGAACGGAGGCATGTTGTAGTGCAGCATGAAGCGGTCTTCGTAGTCGCCGCTCAGTGCGTCAATGCGCTGGGCATCGCGCTCGGTGCCCAGCGTGGTAACCACCAGGGCCTGAGTTTCGCCGCGGGTGAACAAGGCTGAACCATGGGTTCGCGGCAACACGCCATTGCGAATTTCAATCGCGCGCACGGTGCGTGTGTCGCGGCCGTCAATGCGCGGCTCGCCAGCCAAAATCTGGCTGCGAACGATTTTTGCCTCGATGTCGAACAGCATGCTTTCAACCGCCACGCTGTCAAATTCAACGCCATCGGTTTTCAGGCCGGCTTTGGTCAGCGCAGTGACTTCACGCGTGGCTTGGGTGCGGGCCTGTTTGTTGCGAATCTGGTAAGCAGCGCGCATTTTTTCTTCAGCAAGCGCACCCACTTTGGCAATCAGCGGTTCGTCTTTTGCGGGGGCTTTCCAGTCCCAGACCGGTTTGCCTGCATCGCGTACCAATTCATGGATGGCGTTGATCGCGATGTTGCCCTGTTCGTGGCCAAACACTATCGCTGCCAGCATGATTTCTTCGCTCAGCTGCTGGGCTTCAGATTCAACCATCAGCACAGCGGCTTCAGTACCCGCCACAACCAGATCCATTTTCGAATCCTTGAGCTGGGTTTTGCCCGGGTTCAGCACATATTGACCGTCAATATAAGCAACACGTGCGGCACCGATGGGGCCGTTGAATGGAATGCCGGAAATCGCCAGTGCTGCACTGGATGCAATCAGCGCTGGAATGTCGCCTTCAACTTCGGGGTTGAGTGACAACACATGAATCACCACCTGGACTTCGTTCAAAAAGCCTTCCGGGAACAGCGGGCGAATCGGGCGGTCAATCAGGCGTGAGGTCAGCGTTTCAAATTCGCTCGGGCGGCCTTCGCGCTTGAAAAAGCTGCCGGGAATGCGGCCTGCAGCATATGTTTTTTCGAGGTAATCCACAGTCAGCGGGAAAAAATCCTGACCCGGCTTGGCGGACGTTTTGGCAACGACAGTAGCTAGCACCACGGTGCCGTCCATGTCCAGCAGCACCGCGCCACCCGATTGCCGTGCAATTTCGCCAGTTTCCATCGTGACCGTGTGCTGGCCCCACTGAAATGTTTTGGTAACTTTGTTAAAAATGCTCATGGTTTATCTCCAGAAATACCACGCACTTGAGGCAGTGCGAAAGGCCCGGAATTTTGACTTGTGGAAACTTTGCCATTCCAGAAACCTTGGGTTGGCTTTTGGAATGACACAGCTCGAATCCGTTTCGTCATTGTTCCGACTGTTTTAAAGTAAAAAACGCCTGAGCTAGGTGACTAACTCAGGCGTTTTCAATAAATTTACCGATTACTTGCGCAAACCGAGTTTGGCAATCAGCGCGGTGTAACGGCTGGCGTCTTTTGACTTCAAATAGTCCAACAGCTTGCGGCGGCGGCTGACCATTCTCAAGAGGCCACGCCGACCGTGATGGTCTTTGGCGTTGGCTTTGAAATGGGGGGTAAGCTCATTGATGCGGCCAGTCAGCAACGCCACCTGAACTTCAGGGCTGCCCGTGTCACCAGCGGCACGTGCATTGGACTGAACGATTTCAGCCTTGATTGATTTTGCAATCATGATTTCCTTTTCAGCACATCAAAGTGCAACTTGCGAGCGATACAGTTTTCTCACTGTGAGATTTAACCGTTTGTCGTCGTGTATCGCCTAGCAGATGGCCGGGTGAAGCCTATGATTATAGCCAGCTTTTCAGGCGCTGTACGCCTTGCTCCAGGCGGCCCAGGTCCTGACTGGCAAAGCACCAGCGCAGCCAGCCTTGGGCATCTGCGTTCGGCTGGGTACCGTTATGAGCCATGAAGGCGTTGCCGGGTGCCAGACCCAGTCCGGCCTCCAGCACCAGCCGCTGCGCAACTTGCAATGAATCAGCGTATTTCGACTGGTCTACCAGCCTGAAAAACGCATACATGCCGCCCTTGGCTGGAGCTACCTGCACGCCGGGCACAGCTTGAAGCAGCGGGACCAGCGTATCGCGGCAGATTTTCAGGTGCGCCACCACGCGAGGCGTCACATCCAGCGTGCGTTCAATTGCTGCCAAACCAGCTCGCTGGATAAAAACCGGTGCGCACGAGGTGTTGAATTCAATCAGCTTGCCCATTTGCACCGTCATCTCTGGCGGCATCACCAGCCAGCCCAGACGCCAGCCAGTCATCAAAAAGCTTTTGGAAAAACTGTTGGCCACGACCACGCGGTCATTGGCACCAGAAATGTCCAGAAAGCTGGGCGCGCAGCCGTTGGCGGTGGGCTCGAAGTACAGCCGCTCGTACACCTCGTCGGCCAAAATCCAGGTGCCTGTTTCGCGGCAATGTGCCAGGATGGTTTGCTGCTGCGCCCGCGAGAGCGTCCAGCCGGTCGGGTTGTTGGGGGCGTTGAGTATCAGCAATTTTGTTCTGGACGTGACAGCGGCCAACAGCTCCGCCATGTCCAGTTGCCACTGTCCAGCGATTGGTTTCAGACTAACGGGTTTGACAATCCCGCCCATGATGGCGGGCTGCCCTGTCAGGTTGGGCCAGACGGGCGTGACCACAACGACCTCATCGCCACTGTTGACCAAAGCCTGTACTGCCAGCATCAGCGCATTGACGCCGCCCGACGTCACCGCAATTCGGCCTGCTCCAATTTCAGTAGCGCCTGGCGCCCGTAATCCATTGGCATAACCCGTAATTGCCTCGCGCAGCTCGGGCAAACCCAGGTTGTGTGCGTAAAAGGTTTCGCCATTCTGCAAAGACAGCACGGCGGCATCACGAATGAATTGCGGCGTGACCTGATCGCTTTCACCAAACCAGAACTTCAGCACATCGCTGCGCCCCATGCCCGCATTGGCGACGCGCCTGATCATCGATTCTTCAAGATCCAGAACAGCTTGGCGCATGGTGCTTCCTAGGGCCGGGCCATTTTGCAAGTGGTGGGCATGGCCGCCTTGTCACTCGCGATGGTTTTGATCACCCGAAACCCATAGCCCGAGCCTTCCACATCAAACTTGACGCCAGCATCACCCAGCTTGCCCATCTGGGCGACCAGCAATGGCTGCTGAAACTGGTGGTCACTGGCGCGCATGGTCCCGGTTTGACCGGCCATGGTGACCACGGCTTTTTCCATTTGCGCAGCCACTGCACCTGCTTCGGTTGAGCCAGCTTTTTCAATGCTCTGCGCCAGCGCCTCCATCACCATCTGCATCCGCATGTGAACGTAGTCGTCTTTGGGCGCGGAAAAGCGCTGGCGAAACGACTGGTAAAACGACTCTGACGCAGCACCGGATGCGTTTGGGAACCACTCCGCCACCGCAATGACCTTGCCAACGCCCGCATCGCCAATAGCCGCAGGCGCGCCCAATGCATTGCCGTAAAAAGTGTAGAACTTGCCGTCAAAACCCACGTCTTTGGCGGCCTTGACCAGCAGCGTCAAGTCGTTGCCCCAATTGCCCGTGAGCACAGCTTGCGCCCCGCTGGCCTTGATTTTTACGGCATACGGAATGAAGTCTTTCACCCGGCCCAGCGGGTGCAGCTCGTCGCCCACAATCTGCACATCAGGCCGCTTGTCGGCGATTTGCCTTTTGGCTTCTTTCAAAACCGATTGACCAAAGCTGTAGTCCTGACCCATTAAATAAACGCTTTTGACGGCTTGGTCGTCTTTGAAAACCTCCATCAGCGCCGTCATGCGCATATCGGCATGCGCATCAAATCTGAAATGCCAATAGCTGCATTTCTCATTGGTCAGGCTTGGGTCAACCGCCGAGTAATTCAAAAGCAGCACGCGCTTGCCAGGCTCGCGCTCGTTGTGTTTGTTGATGGCGTCAATCAGCACAGCTGCGGTGGCTGACGAGTTGCCCTGGGCAATGACCGTCACGCCGTCGTCAATCGCGGCGCGCAGTGCGCTCAACGCTTCTTCGTTTTGGCCCTTGCTGTCGTAACGCTCAATCAGAAGATTGCGCGCACCCCCTGCCAGCTTCACCCCGCCGCGTGCATTGACCCGCTCAGTCGCCCAGACCAGGTTGCGAAACACGGCTTCACCCGTGTTGGCAAATGGGCCTGACATGCTTTCAATCAGCGCGACTTTGATCGGTGCGGGTTGGGCCACAGCGTAAAACGACAAAGCCAGACCGAACATGAAAAGAATATTTTTAAAAGTTTTCAAAATTTATATTGCTATATTTTCAGGAGCTGCTTGCGCACATTTTACTTGGGCTATAGCACTATTTAATGCAAATCTAGTGCCTGTTCAGGCTATTTTTGACTGATTTCAGCCAAACCCCACCGGGGCAAAACGTCGAAAGTGTAGCCGCCTTGCAAAGTCTCCAGCCCGGCCTGCAGCCGCATGCCCGCAGCCAGCGCAATCATGGCGCCGTTGTCGGTGCACAAGTGCAGCTCCGGGTAATGCACCCGAACGCCACGTTTGGCGCACGCCGCGTTCAGCTCGCTGCGCAGCAGCGCATTCGCACCCACACCGCCCGCCACCACCAGGCGACTCAAACCTGTCTGCGTCATGGCAGCCATGGACTTTTTAACCAGCACATCAACGATGGCGGCCTGGGTAGATGCCGCCAGATCGGCTTTGCGCGCGTCCAACTGGTCACCGAGTTTTTTGGCCTGCGTCAGCACCGCTGTTTTCAGCCCGGCGAATGAAAAGTCCAGATTGCCACTGTGCAGCAAGGGACGCGGCAATTTAAAGGCAATGCTGTCGCCATGCTCTGCCAGCCTGGCCAGGTGCGGCCCGCCGGGGTAGGGCAACCCCATCAGCTTGGCCGACTTGTCAAACGCCTCGCCAGCCGCGTCGTCAATGCTTTCGCCGAGCAGCTCATAGCTGCCCACGCGGTCAACCCGCATCAGCTGCGTATGCCCGCCAGACACCAGCAAGGCGACAAATGGAAATTCAGGCGGGTCATTGCTTAAAAAGGGCGACAGCAAATGCCCTTCGAGGTGGTGCACGCCCATCACGGACTTGCCAAGGGCAGCGGCCATGGCGCAAGCCACACCGGCACCCACCAGCAGTGCGCCTGCCAGGCCCGGGCCGCGCGTGTAAGCCACTAAGTCAACTTGGTTTAATACCAGGCCAGCATCTTGCAAGACTTGTGTGGTGAGCGGCAACACGCGTTGAATATGGTCCCGACTGGCCAGCTCGGGCACCACGCCGCCATAGGCCTGGTGCATGTCAATTTGACTGAAAAGTGCGTGCGCCAGCAACTTTGGTACACCTGTGCCTGATGCGTCAACAATCGCCACACCTGTCTCATCGCAGCTTGATTCAAAACCCAAAATAATCATGTTGGCAGTGTACGGTTTGGCTTAAAACTGGCCCGCTTGTCTGTCGAAAGAACGAAGTTGATTTAACTCAAACGTCAGCCTATTTCGGCGACGTTAAAACATTGTTCGTCAACCAACAGTGTGCTCATCCGTTGTCTAGGTGGCCCTTAATGTTGTTCAGAAAAACAGCGTTGGTCATGTGCGAAATCACAAATGCTTGCTGGCTGTCGGCGGTTGCCTACAAGCTTTTCAAGTTAATTGCGATACAACTATTACGCCCGTGAACAATTTACCCGCAGAACAAAGTAGACACCTCATGAAAATTTTTAAAACTGTTTTAAAGCTGCTTGGTCCGGCGATTGCCGCCGGATTGATGGCAACGCTGCCGCACCTGGCACATGCTCAACCACGCAATAAAACTGCCCCGCAAATCAGCTCGTTTACTGTTGACGCAGTTGCGCCAGTAGTACCCGGCAGCGACATTGATTTCACGCTTGAAGGCACACCCAGAGCCCAGGCAAGCGTGCGCATCACAGGTGTGAGTAAAAACATCGTGATGCGGGAAGTCAGCCAGGGAATTTATGAGGGCTCCTACACCGTGAGCCGCCGTGACCGGCTGGGCGCACAACCAGCGGCGCGCGCATCGCTGCGCCTGCGCGGAATGACCAGCGTGGCCTCTCAGGCGTTTACTGCTGCACCAGTAACGGCCGCGCCACCAGCCACACCGGCGGTGGTAACGCCGCAGCCTGCAGCCACTTTGCCAGTCATAGAACGATTCAGCGTCACACCCATCGCACGAATTGAGCCGGGTGCTGAACTCAGATTTGCAGCAACAGGCACACCCGGAGGCCGCGCCCTTTTGAACATTGACGGTGTTGTTCAAAATGTGGCCATGCCAGAAGTCCGGCCCGGCCGATATGAAGGCGGCTACACGATTCGGCGCAATGACAATTTTCCTGCATCGCTCACCATCACGATGTCACTTGAGGCAAACGGGCAGGTGACACGCTCCAGACTCAACCAGGCATTGCTGGTAGACGCGCGCCCGCCAACCGTCAAAAACCTGGCACCCAAGAACAATGAAGTCGTTACAGGCAACCCTATTTCGGTGTCGGCTACGTTTGACGACATGGGCGGTGTTGGCGTAGATCCAAAAACCGTCAAACTGATGATTGGTGGCCAGGATCAAACGCGCAACGCGAGCATTACCGCGCAATTCTTGACATGGCGCGGCGAGTTGCGTGCTGGCACCTACCCCATTGAAGTCACAGCTGCAGACAACGCCGGCAATGCAGTACGCCAGAACTGGACATTTGTAGTTACTGGCCCGCAAACGCCCGCTGCTGCAGCAGTGTTCCCGCTGGACATCACCAGCCACGCCAACAATGCGCAAGTGCCCAGCGGTGCCATTGAAGTGCGCGGCCGCACGGCGCCCGATGCAAAAGTTGATGTGCAAGTGCAGGCTATTGCAGCTATCGCCGGAATTTTCGGCATCAACCAGCAAATACTGAACACGTCGATTCGCTCAGATGCGCAAGGTAATTTTGCATTTAACTTTCAGCCGCAAATCCCGGTACCGGGCGCGCGGTTTGAAGTCACCATCAATGCAAGCCGTGGTGATCAATCCAAAGAAACACGACTGGTGCTGTTTCAGCAGCGATAAGCCTGCAAATGGTGCACTGCACAAATAGTGTGCAATCCCCGCGCGGGGTTGCACCCACTTTTACCGCACTATTGTTTCTATAGCAGCTAGCGCCCGTTATATGCCGGGCTTTGGCACTTTTAGTCAGTAGAAAAACTTCTTCAAGCTTCATAAACCGTCGCAATCGTCCTGGCACAGCTTTTGCTGTTGTAGTCACGTCAGCCAGACACTTGACAGCCATGTGTCTGGCCCAAAAGAACGAACGTGTCCGGTTTGTGCATTGCGGACAACGCAACAGTGGTGTGCAAGCACCTCCCGGTTTAACTTGTCCTGGAGTTTTTTTATGACTGATCTGAGCAAATCAATGCTTTCGCGACGTGTCGTGTTGCAAGCCGCTGGTATGAGCGCTGTGGGTATCAGCCCTGCCCTGCGCGCCGTGGCCTATGCCCAAGGCTCGGACGCTCCCGAGAAAAAAGAAGTCAAGGTAGGTTTTATTCCGCTGACTGACTGCGCCAGCATCGTGATGGCGTCTGTGCTGGGGCTGGACAAAAAATACGGCGTCACCATCGTGCCCAGCAAAGAAGCCAGCTGGGCCAGCATCCGCGACAAAGTGGTGGCGGGTGAAAACGACATGACGCACATGCTGCTGGGCCAAACCTACGGCGTGCATCTCGGTGCGGGTGGCAACAAAAAAGACATGGCCGTGTTGATGACGCTGAACCACAACGGCCAGGCCATCACGCTGAGCAAGAAGCTGGCGGACAAGGGCGCTGTCGACGGGCCGTCGCTTGCCAAACTGATGAAAACCGAGAAGAAGGAATACACCTTCGCGCAAACCTTCCCCACCGGCACCCACGCCATGTGGCTGTACTACTGGCTGGCCGCCAACGGCATTGACCCGATGAAGGACGCCAAAGTCATCACAGTGCCGCCGCCGCAAATGGTGGCCAACATGCGGGTGGGCAACATGGACGGCTTTTGTGTCGGCGAGCCGTGGAACCACCGCGCCATCATCGACGGCATTGGCGTGACCGCCATGACCACGCAGGACATCTGGAAAGACCACCCTGAAAAAGTGCTGGCCACCACCGGGGATTTCGCCAAGAAAAACCCCAACACCTGCCGTGCCGTGACGGCCGCCATTCTGGAGGCAGGCAAATGGATTGACGCCAGCCTGAGCAACAAAACCAAGATGGCCGAAACCATTGCCGACAAGAGCTATGTCAACACCAGCGTGGATGCCATCAACCAGCGCATTTTGGGGCGCTACCAAAACGGGCTCGGCAAGACTTGGGACGACCCGAACTACATGAAGTTCTCGGCAGACGGCTTTGTCAACTTTCCTTACCTGTCTGACGGCATGTGGTTTTTAACGCAGCACAAGCGCTGGGGCATTTTGAAGGACCACCCCGACTACCTGGCCGTGGCCAGGCAAGTCAGCCAGATTGACATTTACAAACAAGCTGCAACAGCTGCCAGGATCAGTGTGCCCAAAGACATGATGCGCGCCAGCAAGCTGATGGACGGCGTGGTGTGGGACGGCAAGGACCCGGCCAAATACGCTGACAGCTTCAAGGTCAAGGCTTGATCAAACCCACCCAAGGAGCACGCCATGGTTGCAGCTGTATTTCATCAGGTGGTTGAATCAAATAGCTTAATTGCTATAGATTTAATAGCTACCAGCGCCCATAATACGGGCGCTATAGCCTTCAATGATACTGAAAAATCGCCCGATTCTGTACCAACAGCCGTTGTCAAGCCGCCGCGCGACATGTCCTTCCTGTGGCTGGGCATCATGCCGCCGCTGCTGGGTTTCGCTCTGCTGATCTTGTTGTGGATGGCGATCTCCATCACCACCAAGGGCAGCATCCCGTCGCCGAGTGCCACGTTCGCGCAAGCCGTGACGATTTTCAGCGACCCGTTTTACAGCAAAGGCCCGAACGACCAGGGCATTGGCTGGAACATCCTGTCGTCCCTCAAACGCGTGGCACTTGGCTTTGGCCTGGCAGCACTCGTTGGCATTCCGGTCGGTTTCATGATTGGCCGCTTCAAGTTTTTGAGCAGCATGTTCAACCCACTGATCAGTTTGCTCAGGCCGGTGTCGCCGCTGGCCTGGTTGCCAATTGGTTTGCTGGTGTTCAAAGGTGCCAACCCGGCAGCGATCTGGACCATTTTTATCTGCTCGATCTGGCCGATGATCATCAACACCGCGGTCGGTGTGCAGCGCGTGCCGCAAGACTACATGAACGTGGCGCGGGTGCTTAACCTAAGCGAGTGGAAGATCATCACCAAAATTTTGTTCCCCGCCGTGTTGCCGTACATGCTGACCGGCGTGCGGCTGGCAGTCGGTACGGCGTGGCTGGTGATTGTGGCGGCCGAAATGCTGACCGGCGGCGTGGGCATTGGTTTTTGGGTGTGGGACGAGTGGAACAACCTGAACGTCAAAAACATCATCATTGCGATATTTGTAATTGGCATCGTCGGCTTGGTTCTTGAATTCGCGCTGATCAAGCTGGCGACAGCCTTTACTTTTGAGGAAGTGAAATCATGACTTCATTGACGACAAAGTACATCGAAATCCAGGGGGTTGAGCAAACCTTCAAAACCAAAAAAGGGGCGTTCTGCGCGCTGAAGTCGATCAATTTGACAGTGGCAAAAGGCGAATTTGTCGCGCTGATTGGTCACTCGGGTTGCGGCAAATCAACATTGCTCAATCTGATTGCCGGGCTGACCACGCCAACCCAAGGCAGCCTGATTTGCGCCAACCGCGAAATCGCAGGCCCCGGGCCCGAACGTGCGGTGGTGTTTCAAAACCACTCGTTGCTGCCGTGGCTGACGTGTTTTGAAAACGTGTACCTGGCCGTTGAGCGCGTCTTCAGCGCTACGGAGTCAAAAGCCCAACTCAAGGCGCGCACCGATGCAGTCCTCAGCATGGTCGGCTTGACCGCTGCGGCCCAAAAACGCCCTGGCGAAATATCAGGCGGCATGAAGCAGCGTGTGGGCATTGCGCGTGCCTTGTCAATGGAGCCCAAGGTGCTGCTGCTGGACGAACCGTTTGGCGCGCTCGACGCGTTGACCCGCGCCAAGCTGCAAGACGAGCTCTTGGGGATCGTGCACAAAACCCAAAGCACCGTGGTGATGGTGACGCACGATGTGGAAGAAGCCGTGCTGCTGAGTGACCGCATCGTGATGATGACCAACGGGCCGTCCGCCACGATTGGCGAAATTCTGGGCATTGACCTGCCGCGCCCGCGCAACCGAGTTGAGCTGGCTGAAAGCACGCAGTATCTGGGTTATCGCAAAGCGGTCATTGACTTTTTGTACACGCGCCAGGCGCATGTGGAAAAGCTGAGCGCTTGACCTGACGCCCAGCCTGGATGAGCGCTGTTGCAAGGCGAAAGAGCTACAAGCGGTCCCGATGTGAAATCTCGACCACCATGGCACGCGCGGCAAGCTGGGCCACCAGAGCTTCAGCCGCTGCACGGTTTTTAGTGTCCAGATTGGCGTCCCACTCATCGAGCAGATACACCGATGCGCGGGTCCGGTTGACGATTTCCTGCAGACATTTGAGCTGGCGTTCGCCCGAGGAAAAGCCGTTGTGAAAAGGCAATTTCCCGTCTTCGTTTTCAACGTCGTCCTTGTCCCCCATATCGACCGTCTTGCCCGCCAGAAACGCGAAGGCAAGCTTGTCATTGGTAGGCCAGTAAAAAGCGTTTGAGCCCAACCGTGCCTTCAGGGCCACCAGCAGCGTTGATTTGCCTGAACCATTGCTGCCACGCACCAGCAAGCGGCCAGTGGCCTGGGCCCGCACCTGCGCGACCGCGGCATCCACATCATGGCACTTGACTGTGTCATGGCCGTTGGACAAAAGAACATTGTCAAACTGGATGCGCTGGTCAAAGTCGGCGTCTGGCTGGGGCCGCATGGCAGCGCACGCACCGGTCATGCGTGTCCACACGGCCAGCAGATCGTTCCAGCCGCTGGCCAAGCCGTGCACGTTGTAGGACAAGTCGATTTGCCGGGGCAGCGTTGCAGCCAGCGCGATCAGCATGGCAGTGTCAGTCACATTTTTGCCGGCAATCCAGGCCAGGTAACTGAAAACAACCAGCAGGGCAAACACACCGCTGATCGCGGCGATGCCTTCGCGCGCCAAAATCGCTCGGATTTGGGCATGAAGTGCGCCCCGCAACCGGTCTTTGAAGCCGGCATGCCACAGCCGGTAGTTGTAACGGTTGCCTGCCGTGATGTTGTCCCAGGCGGTGTAAGTGTGGGCTGTCATGCGGTTGCTGGTGCGCTGTTGCTCCAGATAAGCACCGGCAACCGGGCGGCGCACCAGGTACTGCAAGCCCAGCAGCACCACGAAAACAGCTGCATACACACCTGGCAGCCCGGCATCAATCGCAAAACCCAATACGATTGAATTAAAAATCAAACCGAAAAAAAGCTTTAAATCAGCCTCTAGTTCATACACCAGCTCAAAAAATATCTGAAATGTTTCGTTGGTCAAAAACGGCTCGACCTGATCGCGCTGGGTCTTGTTGCCCAGCAGGGATGGCAAGGCCCGGTTGTCACGCGCAAAGCGCAGCATGTAACGGCCATAGGCACCAAAGCCGGCCCGTTCAGCAAATATCCAGCTGGTGGCGCCCACCACATACGACGCCGATTGCGTTGCCACGATCCAGACAAAGTCCGTGATCAAAAACTCCTGGTTGGCCACATCAAACCCGGCTTTGATGATCAGCGCCGTGGTGGCAGCCGCCAGAGCCGCCTCCACCACCAGAAAAAACAGCATCACATAAAACGGCCGGCAAAGCAGAAAGCGGACAAAGTCCAGATGACGATAAGGCGCCAAAACAGCGGCAACGCGTGGAGATTTCAACTCGGGTGGTGTCATGGGGCAAATGATTCAGGTTAAAAAATTATTTCTGCAAATGGTGTCAACCATCTCATCAGGTTTGTCGTTTAATTTAAACTTGCAAAGTTGTGAATTTATTTTCACAGCGAACCAAGAGTCGATGTTTGCCCTCAAAGCAGACATTGTTCACACTTTTAACCTGAAAGTATTACCATGAACAACGCAACTGCCAAGCCAAAGAAAAGCAAAAAGCCAGCTAAAAAAACACCAGCAAAATAAATTGCTGCGTTAATTCGCTGATTTTTATGGAAAAGCCCGCTTGACGCGGGCTTTTTTTCGTCTGTCCCCAGTCCAGCGTAACAGGTCAAAATAGGACCATGGCGATTCCGCAATCTTTTATTCAAGAGCTTTTGGCCAGGGCCGACGTCGTGGACATTGTGGGGCGTCATGTCCAGCTGAAAAAAGGTGGCGCCAATTTCATGGGCCTGTGTCCTTTTCATGGCGAAAAATCACCGTCATTCAGCGTCAGCCCATCCAAGCAGTTTTACCACTGCTTCGGCTGTGGCAAAACCGGCAACGCCATTGGCTTTTTGATGGAACACACCGGCATGCCGTTCATTGAAGCGGTCAAGGACCTGGCACAACAGTATGGCTTGCAAGTGCCGGACGACGATGTCTCCCCGCAAGACCGGGCCAGAGCAGCCCAGGCACGGGAACAGCAGGCCACATTGACCAGCGTGCTTGAAAAAGCCGGCGCAGCTTACATCAAGGCACTGCGCAACTCGCCCAAAGCCATTGATTACTTCAAAGGCCGGGGACTGTCAGGCGAGATTGCCAAAGCTTTTGGCCTGGGCTATGCCCCTGAAGGCTGGCGGGCTCTGGCCAGTGTGTTCCCCGACTACAACGACGCCTTGCTGGTGGAAAGTGGTCTGGTCATCACAGGCGAGGCAGAAGACGACAACGCGGGGGCCCAAGCCAAGCGCTATGACCGCTTTCGGGACCGCGTGATGTTCCCGATCCGCAACGTCAAGGGGCAATGCATTGGCTTTGGCGGGCGGGTATTGGGCGACGACAAGCCGAAGTATTTGAATTCGCCCGAGACACCCGTATTCAGCAAAGGCCGTGAGCTGTACGGCCTGTTTGAGGCACGCGCTGCCTTGAGGGAACACGGCTACGCTTTGGTCACAGAAGGCTACATGGACGTGGTGGCACTGGCGCAAATGGGTTTTGCCAATGCAGTTGCGACCCTGGGCACGGCCTGCACCTCCGAGCACGTGCAAAAGCTGTTTCGTTTCACAGACTCGGTTGTTTTCAGTTTCGACGGCGACAGCGCGGGCCGCCGGGCTGCACGCAAGGCCCTGAGCGCGGCCCTGCCCTTTGCCACCGATGTGCGCCATGTCAAATTCCTGTTTTTGCCAGCCGAACATGACCCCGACAGTTATATCCGCGCGCATGGCAAAGACGGATTTGCAGAAATGGTGGCCAAGGCGTTGCCGCTGAGCAAATTCATGCTGCAGGCCGCGGCTGAAGATTGCGATCTGGACACCACAGAAGGGCTGGCGCGCCTGACCAGCCGGGTGGGTCCCATGTGGCAGTTGCTGCCACAGGGCACGTTCAAAACACAGATGCTGGCCGTCATTGCAGAGAAAGTACAAATGGACAGCAGGGACCTGGAGCAGGCCTGGCAGCCCAAATCTGGCAGCTATAAAAAAAGTAGCTACTCGCGCCCGAAAAACAACGGCTACAACCCTGAAACACCTGTAGAAATACCACAAAACGACCCAACGGAGGCGGTTTTTCATGGCGCAGACGAGCGTGACTATCCCAGTCACAATGACGCTGAAAATACGTTTTCCGGCAGATCTGAGCCATCTTCAGCGCCAGCGCCTGCCGCCTTGAAACCAGCGCGACGACTCGCAGGCCGCATGTTGCCCGCCAGCCGTGAAGACCGGGTGCTGCGGCTTTTGTTGACTGACCCAAAAAGCTGGGACCGGCTTGACACACAAGAGCACATGCTGCTGTGCAGCTTGCCAGCGCCGCATGGCCCGCTGTTTGCATGGCTTGAAAACCAGCTCCATGCGCATGGCGAACAACCCTGGGCTGCCCTGCGCGAAGGCTTGCGCGGACACCCTCAGGAGCAGCATGCGGTGCTTCAGATAGCGCAAATGCAGAGCGGTGTGGAAAGCGAATGGAGCGAGGTGCGCAGCATTGTGGATGATCTGTTTGTAGAGCAATACAAGCAGGAACAGGCTGCCATGGTGGCGCTAGGCGATGCCTTTTTAAAAGACCCTGTTGCCAGGCAACGCTTTCAGACATTGCAAACAAAAATCAGGCAAAAAACGCGCATCAAAGAAAGTTAAAAGCAGCTTGAATTTGCATGCATATTTTGACAAGGATGTTTAAAGGGGCGGTTTCGCAGGGGCCATTAGAGACGCCCGTCACTAGCCGGAAAAATAACGGTTTACGGGGCAATAAGATATAATCCGGTTTCTTGATCAAGCAAGCGCGACAGCAGCACCTCCGGCATCGGCCTTCCGCAACGCGGAAATCTTCTTTCACAAGATCTGGCCACCGTTCCGCCAGGACTGCACACCAAATGTTCGCCCGACATCTTGCTGGTTTTTGCTCATCTTGCTGGCGCTTTGCTTGCCAGTGGTGCCAGACAGTTTTGATATTTTCTTTTTGAAGTCTACTTTTTGACGCTTTTGGTCTAACCGATCTTCAGTGCCAGACAGCGCGATTTGTCTTGTGGATAAATTTTCAACCGGAGCCTTTTCATGCCTGCAATAACTACAAAAAAGCCAGTCGTGCCTGCAAAGGTTGATAAAACGAAAAAAGCCACAAACTCCAGCGTATCGGGAAAAGTTGTCAAAACCCCTGCCCCTCACAAAACTCCACCCAAAACTCCTCCCAATATTTCACCCAAGACCCTGAAGAAAGACACCCCCGTGCCCAGCAAAAAAGTTCTTGATACCAAGCCCTCTGCCACAGCGGTTGAAGAGCCGAGCAATGTGTTGGCCAAAAAGAAAGCAGGCCGTCCGGCCAAGGCGTCTGTTGCCGACGTGGCAGGTGCCAAGCGTGGCCCCAAGTCCAAACAGGCAGGCGATGGCGTTGCGGATGAAGATTTGTCTGACGTGGTGGCTGAGTTTGAAGAAGCACCGGCCGTTGACACCACAGAAAAAGTCAAACCCCTTCGCATGAAGATCAGCAAGGCCAAAGAACGTGCCTTGATGAAGGAATTTGGCCTGGACGAAACCGTCCTGAGTGAAGAAGACATCCTGAAGCGCCGCATGCGCCTGAAAGCGCTGATCAAGCTGGGCAAAACACGTGGTTACCTGACACACGGCGAGATTTCGGATCACCTGCCTGACAAGCTGATCGATGCAGAAACGCTTGAGGCTGTGATTTTGACGCTGAATGACCTGGGCGTGGCGGTCTATGAACAAACGCCTGATGCCGAGTCACTCCTGATCACCAGCAATGCGCCAGCAGGTTCCACCGAAGAGGAAGCTGAAGAAGCCGCTGAAGCTGCACTGTCCACTGTTGACAGTGAATTTGGCCGCACGACGGATCCGGTGCGAATGTATATGCGCGAGATGGGCACTGTTGAGCTCCTGACACGTGAAGGCGAAATTGAAATTGCCAAGCGCATTGAAGGCGGCCTGATGCGCATGATGGAAGCGATTTCCGAGAGCCCGGCGACGATTGCCGAGATTTTGCGCATGGGCGAGGACATCCGTGAAGGCAAAGTAGTAATTTCCACTGTTGTTGATGGCTTTACTGTGGTGGACGAGGCAGACGACTATGTGGCTGAAGAAGACTTTGACGAGTTCGACGAAGAGGACGACGACGACGGCAAGGGCGGCTCCAAGGCGCTGACCAAAAAGCTGGAAGAACTCAAGGCCGAAGCACTGCTGCGATTCGACAAAATCGCCACTCACTTTGAAAAAGTGCACAAGACCTACGACAAGGAAGGTTACGGCACGCCGGTTTACATGAAGTCCCAAAAGTCGCTCAGCGAAGAGCTGATGACGGTGCGTTTTACTGCCAAAACAATTGAGAAGCTGTGCGACATGCTGCGCGGACAAGTGCTGGATGTGCGCAAAAAAGAGCGCGAACTGCGCCGCATCATTGTTGAAAAATGCGGCATGCCGCAAGAGACGTTTATCAAGGATTTTCCGCCCAACTTGCTGAATTTGAAGTGGGTTGAAAAGCAGGTGGCCAGCGCCAAGCCCTGGTCGGTGGTAATGGCCCGCAATATCCCGCCCATTCAGGAACTGCAGACCAAGCTGGGCGAGTTGCAAGCGCGTGTGGTGGTGCCGCTGCTGCACCTCAAAGACATCAACAAGCGCATGAACGAAGGCGAAACCAATTCGCGTGACGCCAAAAAAGAAATGATCGAGGCCAATTTGCGCCTGGTTATTTCGATTGCCAAAAAGTACACCAACCGTGGCCTGCAGTTTCTTGATCTGATTCAGGAAGGCAATATCGGCCTGATGAAAGCCGTGGACAAATTTGAATACCGCCGGGGCTACAAATTCTCGACCTATGCCACCTGGTGGATTCGCCAGGCAATTACCCGCAGCATTGCCGACCAGGCGCGCACCATCCGCATCCCGGTGCACATGATTGAAACCATCAACAAGATGAACCGCCTGTCGCGTCAACATCTGCAGGAGTTCGGCTTTGAGCCGGACGCCAGCGTCCTGGCCGAGAAAATGGAAATTCCGGAAGACAAGATTCGCAAGATCATGAAGATTGCGAAAGAACCGATCTCGATGGAAACGCCGATTGGTGATGATGACGATTCACACCTGGGCGACTTCATTGAAGACGGCGCCAATACCGCCCCACTAGAAGCCGCCATGCAGGCCGGCCTGCGTGACGTGGTCAAGGACATTCTGGACAGCCTGACACCGCGTGAGGCCAAAGTGCTGCGCATGCGCTTTGGCATTGAAATGTCGACCGACCACACCCTTGAAGAAGTGGGCAAGCAGTTTGACGTGACCCGCGAGCGCATTCGCCAGATAGAAGCCAAGGCGCTGAGAAAACTCAAGCACCCATCGCGGTCTGACAAACTGCGCAGCTTTATTGATACGCTTTAAGAGCGATTGAAGAAGACTATGCAGCGATACCTGCGAGCAAAAAGCGCAGGTATCGCTGCAGTGGTCGTGCAATTGACCTGGTTCCAGTTGTTTGTAACACTGGCTTTTTCAGGCACTGCAAGCCTGACCAAGTACTGGGCCGATCGTTGGTGTACGGGGGCAAAACACGTGTTGACATTGACCCAGGTTTAGAAAAGCACACAGCGGGCATCCAATCAATCAGCTGCGTGCGCGACTCCAGCAACCAGTTGCCACCCCGGTTACACGATCTGCACTACCCCAGCCGCTATGGGGGCATCAAAGACACAGGAGTCGCGTTAAGCATCATTCTGCGAGTAAAAGGTTACAGGTGTGAAAGCCATGCGCTATTTATTTAGTAGTGTCTTGCGCCCGTATTTATTGGGCTACAGGCTGATTTAGTATCTGAAAATGCCACGAAAAAGGCTCACTTAGCTGTTTTCTGGCACTTCTTTGTGCACTGCCGAAAGACGGCTGGGGTGGTGGTACTAAGTAATGTTCACCCTGGTTCACCCTGGTTCACCCCGCCCATCGACCAGACCATGCGCTGAGGTTTTGGGGCAAGATCAAACGCAGACGGAAAAATGACTCAAGCGTCAACTCGTCCATTTTTCGTATCGATGACAAAAGTGCGTCCGCGCGCCTTTTACCTCAAAGCCAGGTCTCATGGCCCCATCACTGGTCATAGTGATTGGGTTGAGGCTGGTCGACTCAATTCAACCTGCTATTTAATAGGTAGCTGCTTGAGCACATAACTGTTGGGCTAGCGCGTAATTTATGTTCCAAAGACGCTGCCTTTGGCTGCTATTGACCCGAATTTCCCGGTTACTCTAAAAACCGTCCTGGCTGGGCTGAGCTGCGCACACAAAAACGGATCAGGGCACATGCATGCTTGTCTGATGCGAAGCCAGGTTTGCATGCGACCCCGCTTTAGGTGAGCAGCGCAAGGTGCCACGAGCGTGAACAAAGGAGCCCAGTCTGCATGTCGGCTTTTGGTGTTCGCGTCATCTTACACATTGAGGTGTTCGAACCGCTACTGCGTGAACTTTGCTTGCTTTGTTTTGGCGATAGCCAAAACAAAGCAAGCAAAGTGGGTTGTAGCCGGGCAACCCCGGCACTTGTCATGAGAGCAAGCCGCTACAAATTAAGGAGCTACTTGCGCCCAATTGGCTTGGGCTGGATACAGAATATAGGCATGAAAAGCACCTAGATCAACGCTACACCTGTCTTGGACTGCACAAACTCCCGAGTAACCCCATCAGCCAATTCCACCAACTTCAGCCCATCAGGCGTCACGTCCATCACGGCAAGGTCAGTGATGATGCGATCCACCACACCCAGCCCGGTCAATGGCAACGTACAACTCGGCAAAATTTTCAGGTCCTCGGTGCCGTCTTTTTTCTTTGCCACATGCTCCATCAGAATGATGACGCGCTTGACACCGGCAACCAGGTCCATCGCGCCGCCCATGCCTTTGACCATCTTGCCGGGAATCATCCAGTTGGCCAGGTCGCCCTTGCTGCTTACCTGCATCGCGCCCAGAATGCTCAGGTTGATTTTGCCCGCGCGGATCATGCCAAACGATTGGTCTGAGCCAAAAATGGAAGAGCCCTTGATGGTTGTCACGGTTTGCTTGCCGGCGTTGATCAAATCGGCGTCAACCTGGTCTTCAGTCGGAAAAGGGCCAATGCCCAGCATGCCGTTTTCAGACTGCAGCCACACTTCAATGTCCGGGCTGACGTGGTTCGCCACCAACGTCGGAATGCCAATGCCCAGGTTAACGTAAAAGCCGTCTTGCAGCTCTCGGGCAGCGCGTGCTGCCATTTGGTCTTGTGTCCAGGCCATGCTTATGCTCCCACTTTTTCGGTGATCGTGCGTTTTTCAATGCGTTTTTCAGGCGTCGGATTGCAGACAATCCGGTGCACATAAATGCCGGGCAGATGTATCTGGTCAGGAACCATGGCCCCTGTTTCAACAACCTCTTCAACTTCAACAATGCACACCTTGCCGGCCATGGCAACAGCCGGATTGAAGTTGCGCGCTGTGAGCCGAAATTGCAGATTGCCGGACTGATCGGCACGCCAGGCCTTGACCAGTGAAACGTCGGGCACCAGCGCCCGCTCCATCACATAAGTCTCGCCATCAAACTCGCGCAGCTCCTTGCCCTCAGCCACCAGCGTGCCCACACCCGTTTTGGTAAAAAAGGCCGGGATGCCCGAGCCACCTGCCCGCAGTTTTTCAGCCAGTGTTCCCTGCGGCGTGAATTCAAGTTCAAGCTCGCCCGCCAGGTACTGGCGTTCAAACTCCTTGTTTTCACCCACATAGCTGGCAATCATCTTTTTGATTTGCCGCGTCTGGAGCAGCTTGCCCAAACCAAAATCATCCACACCTGCATTGTTGGAAATCACAGTCAGGTTCTGCACGCCACTGGCCTTCAGTGCCTCAATCAATGCCTCAGGTATGCCGCACAGACCAAAGCCGCCAACAGCCAGCGTCTGGCTGTCTTTGACAACGCCTTGCAGGGCCGCTTCGGCGGATGGGTAAAGTTTTTTCACGGTGAGCTCCTGTCAGAATCAATCGATGTTGACTCAATTATCACTGCCAGCCAAGGCCAGCTAAAAATCATTCAGCCACTGACTTGCGGTTCTGTCTGGGGCATTTGAAGCATTTTTACATTTGCTCTGGCAATCAGTTTTTTTGGATTGCTGCTGATTTCAAAGCGGGACGGTGTGGCAAAGATGCCCTCCAATGTCTTCCGCACTTTCATCAGGCGGGGATCATAAAAATGGGCGTCATCAGTTGTGTCGTTGATACAGAAAAAGTCAAGATTGCCTCTGCTGGCAACCAGCTTGTCAAGTTCCTCATTTTTATCTGCATCGCCAGTCGACACATACACATGCGAATAGTCCCTGACCCTGGCAACCCCATGGGCCAGAGCCCATCGCAGCACAAAATCAGAGACTATTGTGGGCTTGTCCCAGGTACGAAAGACAGTAGAGCGAACCCGACTGAACATGTCTGGTGCCTGCGCCTCCAGCTCGTACAGCAGCGATCTCAACATGGGTCTGGGTGAATGCGCAAATGTGCGAAATGTGTGCTGGTAGCGCGGTGTGACCCGCAGTGCCCATTCAGCACCGAGATTTTGCTTTGCGCAATTTTTTTCAAGCCATTGCTTGGACAGCCGACAGGCGTTTTCCAGAGAAGTTGCATCTGGCCGAAGGGGCTCGTCCGTGACGGCCGCATCGTCAGACCAGGCCGCGTACACGCCACCGGACCAAAACCAGTCGCTGGCGCACACCGGGCTGCCAAAAAACACATCGTCGTTCAGATAAAAGTAGCGCTCTGACAAGTTTGGAATTCTGTGGATATACGACTCGATGTTGCCGGAGTCAAATGTCGGTAAGCAGTGCGCTGGGATCAGCTCCCGGTGGTCAATGATTGTCAGACCGCGTGTGGCTTGCAACCAGGCGGGGGTTTGCCCATCCGTCACGATGTAAACATGGCCATGGTCAGGAAAATACGCTTGCAGGGCACGCAGGCTGTACCTGAGCTCGTCATTGTCGCGAAAGCGCCCTTCCACATTGCCATACCTTGCCATGGCAGTCTGGGCCTCAGGGCTCAACAATTGGGCAGCACTGCGGCGTTTGGTACGCCAGCGAGGATCGTTGCCATCCACCCAGAGATAAACAATATCGGTCAGAAAATTTGATGGCATGCGTCGGATGGAATCTGAGAGAAGGGGCAGTGTCTGCTCGTTTATGTGTAAGACCGGGTCTTCGATACTAGCCTGATTATTCATATTTTTAACGTGAACTTGAACTTTTTCACTTGTAAAACCACGTGGTATGTCCGCAGGCGGCGTCAGTCATTGCGTCGCAGTACAGCACTGTGGTCCGCCTCGTGGCACAGTAACGACATGTCTATTGAGTTAAAAACTGCCAATCAGGTCCTGACCGTTTTATACGACGGCGCCTGCCCGTTGTGTCGCCGCGAAATTGGCGTTTACCAGAACCTGCAACCCTTGTCGGATTGCCAATCATTGAGTTTTCTGGACGTCAGCAAGCAAGAATCAGCATTGCCAAGTGGGGGGTTACGTGCCGATTACCTGGCCCGCTTTCATGTCCAGACAAGTGACGGAAAAATTCTGAGTGGTGCCGCAGCGTTCGTCGCGTTGTGGGCCACATTGCCCGGCTGGCGTTATCTTGCTTTGCTGGCACGTCTGCCAGGCGCAACGCCGTGTCTGGAGTTCATCTACCGCGCATTCCTGAAGATTCGACCGCAGATGCAGTCTGTTGCGCGAATGCTGGAGGCACCGCGTGTGCCCCGCGAGCTGGCCGGTGACTTGCGCTCCGACCAGGCGGGCGAAACTGGCGCGGTGTGGATTTACCGCGGCTTGCTGGCTGTTTCTCGTGATGCAGGTGTGCGCTCGTTTGCACAGCGCCATTTGGTCACCGAGCAAAGCCATCTGGACAGCATCAATGCGGTGCTGCCCTGGTCACAGCGCAGCCGCTTGCTGCCCGGCTGGCGTGTTGCAGGGTTTTTAACCGGTGCGTTGCCTGCGCTTTTTGGCCCGCGCGCTGTCTATGCCACGATAGAAGCCGTTGAAACTTATGTTGACCATCACTACCAGCACCAGGTGGACAAGTTGCAGGGCCGCAGTGAACATGCTGACCTGCTGGCGCTGCTGCTCAAGTGCCAGCAGGACGAGTGTGAACACCGCGACGAAGCTGCGGCCCTGCAGGGTCAGCCTGCGGGGAGCTTGCTGAATCTATGGTGCCTGCTGGTCGGCAAGGGGTCGGCCGTTGCTGTAGAACTGGCACGCAGGGTGTAGCGCAATATCGTTTAGCTACTATTTCAGGAGCTGCTTGCGCCGATTTTACTTGGTCTACAAGCCAAATTGATCAAAATTTTGGCATTCCGGGCATGCCTCCCATCTTGCCGCCTGTCTTGCCGCCCATTCTTTTCATCATTTTCATCATCCCGCTGCCCTTCATCTTTTTCATCATGCCCTGCATTTGCTCAAACTCATTGAGCAGTCGGTTGACTTCCTGCACATGCACGCCTGAACCCATGGCAATACGTTTTTTGCGCGTGGCTTTGATCAGGTCTGGCTTCCTGCGCTCGAGCGGCGTCATGCTCTGAATGATGCCTTCCTTGCGTTTGATGTCTTTTTCAGCTTTGTCCATGTCAACCTGACCCGTTTTGGCCGACATTTTGGCTGTCATCTCAGCGGGCAGCTTGTCCATCAAATTGGCCAGTCCGCCCATGTTTTTCATTTGCTGCAGCTGGCTCAAGAAATCTTCCAGATCAAATCCGCTGCCTGACTTGAGCTTGGCGGCCAGCTTTTGCGCAGCAGCCACGTCAACCCCTGCAGTCACCTGCTCGACCAGCGCAACAATGTCGCCCATACCCAAAATGCGCCCGGCATGGCGTTCGGCATCGAACACTTCCAGCCCATCGAGCTTTTCACTCGTTCCTGCAAACTTGATGGGCGCACCAGTAATTTGCCGCACACTGAGCGCCGCTCCGCCGCGGGAATCGCCGTCGAGTTTGGTCAAAATAATGCCTGTCAGCGGCAACGCGTCCTTGAATGCTTTGGCTGTGTTGACCGCATCCTGGCCCTGCATGGCATCGACAACAAACAGTGTTTCCACCGGGTTCAACACGGCATGCAACTGCTTGATCTCGGCCATCAGCGCCTCGTCAATGGCCAGGCGGCCAGCAGTATCAACCAGCAACACATCAAAAAAATGCCTTTTGGCGTAGTCAATGGCAGCACGTGCAATGTCTACCGGCTTTTGGTCTGCCGTGCTGGGAAACCACTCTGCACCGGCCTGTGCAGTCACGGTTTTAAGCTGTTCAATGGCCGCCGGACGATACACGTCACCAGACACGGTCAGCACTTTTTTCTTGCGCTTTTCAATCAGATGTTTGGCCAGCTTGGCAGTCGTGGTCGTCTTGCCTGCGCCCTGCAGACCGGCCATCAGGATGACAGCGGGGGGTTGCGCAGCCAGATTGATGTCACTGACGCCCTCACCCATTGTGGCTGCCAGCTCTTTGCTGACAATGCTGACCAGTACCTGTCCTGGCTGAAGGGAGCTGATGACTTCAGCCCCCAACGCCTTGTCCTTGACGCGGGCGATGAAGTCGCGCACGACGGGCAGTGCAACGTCTGCCTCCAGCAGTGCCATGCGGACTTCACGCAGCATGTCCTGAACATTGGCTTCGGTGATGCGGGCCTGGCCACGCATTTCCTTGACGAGGCGGGAGAGTTTGTCGGTCAGGGCTGAGGCCATAGGAAAGCTCCAGAGCGGTGGAGCAGTTAGGAAATAAAAATAGGTCAGGCAGCATCAACGCTGAGGCTAAACTGTGAGCATGATTTTAGCGATGAGTCAATGGTGGGGTGAAGTGCTGGCAGCTGGAGCCTTTGTGTGCTACCTGCTGGCTACCCTGGCCAACCGGCGCATGGCGCCAGACATGTTGAGGCTGATGCTGTTTGCCGGGTGGGTTCTTCATGGCTTGATGCTGGCTGAAGGGCTGCTGGGTGAACCCCCACGCTTTGGCTTTGCACCAGCTTTGTCCACCACTGTCTGGCTGGTGCTTGCGGTGTATGCCATTGAAAGCCGGCTGCTGCCTCAATTGCAGGCGCAATGGGCTCTGGCAGGGTTGGGCGCTGCTGCAGTTTTACTTTCTGAAATTTTCCCGGGGTCGACTTACTCCCATGTTGCATCTGTGTGGCTTCCACTGCACTGGGCTTTGGGCATCGCGTCATACGGCTTGTTTGCAGCGGCCGTCGCCCATGGCTGGTTGATGCAGCGGTCCGAGCAGGCCATGCGTGCAGGTGCACAAAGCGCAGCAGGGGTGCCGCTGATGACTCTGGAGCGTCTGACATTTCGCTTTGTGGAAGCGGGGTTTGTGTTGCTGTCCGCAACGCTGTTGGTCGGCTGGCTGTTTGCAGAGCAGTTGTATGGACAGGGCCTTGCCTGGAAGTGGAACCACAAAACCATATTTTCGGTGTTGGCGTGGCTGGCTTTTGCAACGCTGCTGGTGGGGCGGGCCAAGCTGGGCTGGCGCGGCTTGCGGGCTGTGCGGATGCTGTACGCAGGCAGCGGCTTGCTGCTGCTGGGTTACGCCGGCTCACGGTTTGTGCTGGAAGTCATCTTGAACCGCCTGTAAATTTGGGTGGACATTGGCCATGAAATACCTGCTCGTTTTTGCCCTGATTGGTCTGGTGTTCTGGATGTGGCGCAGCCAGCGCATGGACCATAAAAACAGGCCTGACAAACAGCCTGCTGACAAACCCACAAATTCCTCAGGTTCTACAGGAACTTCCCGGACGTTGGTACCCGCTACCGAAATGGTTGCCTGCGCTTTTTGTCAAGTTCATTTGCCACGACCGGACGCGGTGGCAGGCCAACAGGCACTTTATTGCTCGACTGCGCACAAACAGCTGGCTGGCGAATGAAAAACCTGATGTGTATTTTGTGGTCCTGGTCAGTGACATTACCGCAAGAAAGCCTTTAGTTCATGCAGAGAGCATCTGGGTTCTGGTCCGCAACGCGTGACAGCACTGACAGCAGTTTGCCAGCCGGGTCACGTCAAATTTCATTCATGAGGTTGTGGCGTGCTTTCATGACAGCGCGCATCACGATTGCCAGTGTTTTGGTGGCCATGCAGGCGTTTGTTTATGGATTTGCACACACCCAGAACCTCTGGCCTGTTGGTTTGTGCAGTGCATATCTGTTGGCGACGGTTGCAGTCAGGCAACTGAGCCAGCCCAAACCACATGGCCGGACGTTTGATGTGCAGTGGTTGCTGACGGTCGGGCTGGATGTGCTGGTGTTTTCGTGGCTCAATTTTTTGCCAGGAAGCAGTTTGAACTACACGCCTCTTTTTGCGTTGCCAGTGCTGCTTTCATCTATCCTGGGGCCCATTTCCCTGGCACTTGGCACGGCCGCCAGTGTGACTTTGCTGTTGCTGCTTGACGCATGGTGGATGTCGTTGTTGTCGACAGGCGATTCAGCAGCGCGATTTTTGCAGGCCGGGCTCAGCGGCAGCGGGTTTTTTGCAGTGGCATTGCTTGCAAACCAGCTGACACTGCGTCTGGCGCAGCAAGAACAGTCAGCCCGAACCAGCCAGCAAGCCGCGCGTATGCAAACGCAGGTCAATCAACTGGTGATCGAAACACTGACCGACGGCATATTGGTCATTGACAGCAATGGCATTGTGCGGTCTGCCAACCCGGCATCACAGCGCTTGATGACAATGGGTCAAGGCAGGCGAAAACCGCCATTTGTGTTGGCTACGCAGGCCGCTTGTCTGCCGCTGGTGGAAATCATGCGGCGCACTTTTGCTGACAAGCAGGCACACAGTGCTGAAGTGACCCTGAGTGAGCCCGGAGACAACATACGGCACCTGCATGTCCGCACCCAGCTGGCGACAGTACAGGACAACACAGACGAAGCACTGTGCGTGATGTTTCTGGAAGACCTGCGCGAGATGGAAGCCAATGTGCGGGTGGCCAAAATGGCTGCCATGGGCCGAATGTCTGCTGCAGTTGCACATGAAATTCGCAACCCTTTGGCTGCGATTGCCCAGGCAAATGCCCTGCTCGAAGAGGACCTGCATGAACCGGCGCATCAGCAACTGATCATCATGATCAGGCAAAACGCCCAGCGTCTTGCAAAAATTGTTGATGATGTTTTGAATATTTCCCGCGTGCAGGTTTTGAACCCGCAAGATCAGGGCCCGGCATTGCTGCTCGATGAGGTGGGAGCGCGTGTTGCGCAGGAATGGACACTGCAGGTCTCAGCGGCCAGCCGCACGCACATCCACCTGAATGCGGACAGCGCATGTGTTGTTTTTGACCCCGAGCACCTGCGCCAGCTGATGGTCAATTTGCTGGACAACGCGCTTCGTTATGCAAGTCAGATCAATGGCGCCATCAAGGTGACCAGTCAGATACCGCCGGACGGCCAGGCTCGGCTGGCAGTTTGGAGCGATGGCCTGCCCATTGAGAAAACTGTCCAGGCACATTTGTTCGAACCTTTTTTTACGTCTGAAAGTCGCTCAAGCGGGTTGGGTCTGTACATTTGCAGGCAGCTGTGCGAGCGCTACGGCGCGACAATCGGTTATCGGCGGACACACAGCGGCAATGTCCAGGGCAACGAATTTTTTGTACTTTTTAAATTGGCAAGTCATTTGCACTTTGATCGCAGCCCACATGATGATCTGTTTGCCTGAACGCAATGCTTTACAAAACCAACTCCATTTCTGAACCCGCGTCGCTCACAGCGCGCATCCTGGTGATTGACGATGAACCAGATTTGCGAACTCTGTACGAATTGACGCTGCTGCGCGAGGGTTACCGGGTGGATGCTGCAGGTGATCTGGCCCAGGCCCGCCAACAATTGATTGAGCATCGGTTCGACGCCGTGATTACCGACATGCGCCTGCCGGACGGTCTGGGGCTGGAATTGTTGCGTGAGCTGGTTTCCCAGCAGCGCAGCGAGCGCTGCGTTGTGATCACTGCCCATGGGTCGGCTGAAAATGCCGTAGAAGCACTCAAAGCCGGGGCTTTTGACTATCTGACCAAACCAGTTGATTTAAAACAGTTTCGAAGTGTGGTGGCATCTGCTGTTCAGGGCACCAAAATAGCAACCGATATGGATTTACCGCCGCTGCAATCTGCCAGACCTGTTGTTGGCGGACGCAGCCCAGTGTCTGTGAAAGATGAACCTGATCGGGCTGCGTTGGCCCTGGATCGTCTGGTTGGCCACGCACCGGGTATTCAAACGGTCAAGTCACGTGTTGTCAAGGTTGCTGGCAGCATGGCCCCGGTGCTGGTACAGGGTGAATCAGGCACCGGCAAAGAGCTGGTGGCCAGAGCTATACATGACTGCAGCCACCGCGCCAGTGGACCGTTTGTGGCTGTCAACTGCAGCGCCATACCTGAAAATCTGCTGGAGGCTGAATTTTTTGGTGCCCGCAAAGGTGCTTACACAGGCTCTGTGCAAGACCGCATTGGTTACTTTCAAGCTGCCAAGGGAGGCACACTTTTTCTGGATGAAATCGGTGATTTGCCGTTAGCCATGCAGTCCAAACTGCTGAGAGCAATTCAGGAGCGGGTTGTCAGGCCGCTCGGCTCTTCGCAGGAGGACCTGGTAGACGTGCGCATTGTCAGTGCATCGCACAAGGAGCTTGCTGCAGAGGTCACATCCGGGCATTTCCGGCAAGACCTGTTTTACCGCCTCAACGTTATCGTCATTGGCATCCCCCCACTGCGTGAAAGGCCAGAGGATTTGCCATTGTTGTGCGAGGCGCTGCTGGCAAGAATTTGCAAGGAATCAGGTTTTCAAGTCCCTCGCCTGGCTGATTCAGTATTGCAGCAACTGCAGTTTTACGACTTTCCGGGGAATGTGCGCGAGCTTGAAAATATCTTGCACCGGGCCGTAGCGATGAGCGATGGGGGTGACCTTCATCTGGACATGCTTGATGGCTCTAGGCCTGAAAAACCCGAATCTGAAATATTGCCAGCTGATACCTTGAATGCACTGGCTTTTCAGGAGAAGTGGCCCGGGGAACTGCCAGACAATTTACAGGAGCACCTTGACGAGCAGGAGCGAAGCATCTTGTGCCGGGCACTGCAAGACACCCGTTACAACCGCACTGCAGCTGCCAGCAAGCTGGGAATGAGTTTGCGGCAAATTCGCTACCGCATTGCCCGCCTGAATATCGCCATGCCTGACGGTGATGTGCAAGCAGACAGCACTGACGATGCACACGGTGCTGCCTGAAATGGCAAGTCGGGGGCTGAGTACAGTGCCGTCTGTGGGGCCATGTGTGTTGCCACCTGAAGTGCCGCATGAGGTTCCGACTTCAACCCCGCTGTGGCACAACGGCTGGTATCGATGCGCAAGAATTCTTGAATCGCCTAATTTTGGGCCACGACCAAAACTTTCGCACATTGACCTGGTTGTTGTGCATTGCATCAGCCTGCCGCCTGGAGCGTATGGCAATGGACATGTGCAGCGCCTTTTCACAAATCAACTGGACTGGGACGCCCATCCCTATTTTCAAAGCATTCAGGGATTGCAGGTATCGGCGCACTTTTTTATCAGCCGCACCGGGGAGCTTTGGCAGTTTGTCAGCTGCGATGCGCGAGCCTGGCATGCCGGGCAGTCGGTGTTCGGGGGCCGTCATAACTGCAATGACTATTCAATCGGAATCGAGCTCGAGGGCACTGAAGGTCATTGTTTTGAAGTGGCGCAGTATGACACTCTGTATGCAATAAGCACCGCCTTGACATCCCAATACCCGGTAGCGTGTTTTGCAGGTCACGAGCATATTGCGCCCGATCGGAAAAAAGATCCTGGTGCCGGCTTTGACTGGCTCAAGCTACAGCGATGCGTGGCATTGCCTGATAAAGTTTTTCCGTAAATATCTGCCTAATCACTGTAGGCCAATGTTCGCTAGTCAAATCAGGTAAAAACACCTTGCAGACCTGATGAATACTGACGTTTCTTTGTCAAAGCCCCGCAGCACAAGGCATTTGGCCCTATCTGGAGTTGAGATTTGCCGTTGCTGTTATGGAACCCTCGATTTCCTATGCAAATTTTTTGCAGCCACGTGCTTCAAACACTACCGGTAGTGCTTGAATTTCGTTCAGACCCTAGGTATAGTGTGTAAAACACCAACGAATTAATTTGCAAATGCTGTTATTTTCATCACAAAATGCGTGTCGCCAGTGGCTGCAGTATTGCCCGCTTCAAGGTTTTCAGCTGCCTTCAAGCAGATTTTGAATGATCGCTCAATGATTTTGACATGTGGCATGTGGCATGAATAAAACCACCACGTGAACAGGCGACACTGACACGTCCATCATTACCAGTACAACCTGCAATCCACAAAAAAACTCAATAAGGATGACCATGCAAACATCACAGAACACCAGCCACACAACGCCGACACCCCATACTGTGATGGGCTCGCCAATTGGCAACTTCAGTAACTCGAATCAACAAGGCGGTGCTTTGGGCAACTACCAGATCATTCGCCGCAATGGTGCTGTTGTCCCGTTTGAGCCCAATAAAATCGCTGTTGCCATGATGAAAGCGTTCTTAGCGGTTCACGGCACTCAGGGCGCTGCATCGGCCAGCGTCCGTCAAACGGTTGACGAGCTGACCCAGGCCGTCATGCGCGCCATGATGCGTTCACGCCCTGGCGGGGGTACTTTCCATATCGAAGACGTACAAGACCAGGTTGAGCTTGGCTTGATGCGGGGTGGCCACCATGAAATTGCACGTGCCTATGTGCTTTACCGCGAAAAGCGTACCCAGGAACGCGCACGCCAGCCGCAAGCACAGGCACCAGCAGCTTTGGCGATTCATGTCATGGATGGTGGCAAAAAAGTAGCACTTGACATCCGCAACCTGCAGGCTTTGATTGAAGCGTCGTGCGCCAATTTGGGCGCTGACGTAAAAGCTGCGCCTATCGTTGCCGAAACCATGCGCAACCTGTACGACGGTGTGCCAATCGACGAGGTTTACAAAGCGTCCATTCTTGCAGCCCGCACCCTGATTGAAAAAGATCCGGATTACACCTACGCCACAGCCCGCCTGTTGATGCATACCATCCGGCGCGAAGTACTGGGCGAAGAAGTGCCTCACGAAGAAATGAACACCCGTTATGCTGATTACTTTCCAAGCTTTATTGCCAAAGGTGTTCAAAACGAGTTGCTCGATGAAAAGCTTCAGCAGTTTGATCTGGCTCGCCTGGGCGCAGCACTGAAGGCTGAGCGGGACTTGCAGTTTGACTATCTGGGTCTCCAGACTTTGTTTGATCGCTACTTTTTGCATGTGCGCAAACAGCGCATTGAGCTTCCACAGGCATTTTTCATGCGCGTAGCCATGGGCTTGTCGCTCAATGAGATCAATCGTGAAGAGCGAGCGATTGAGTTTTATGAAATCCTGTCGTCATTTGACTTCATGTCAAGTACGCCAACTCTTTTCAATGCGGGCACATTGCGCTCGCAGCTGTCGTCGTGCTATCTGACCACGGTTGCAGACGATTTGGGGGGTATATACGATGCCATCAAGGAAAACGCATTGCTGTCCAAATTTGCGGGTGGCCTGGGCAATGACTGGACGCCTGTACGCGCCCTCGGAGCCCATATCAAGGGTACCAATGGAGAGTCACAAGGCGTAGTGCCATTTTTGAAAGTTGTCAACGACACGGCAGTAGCCGTGAACCAGGGTGGCAAACGCAAGGGTGCGGTTTGTGCATACCTGGAAACCTGGCATCTGGACATTGAGGAGTTTTTGGAGCTTCGTAAAAATACTGGCGATGACCGCCGCCGCACGCACGATATGAACACTGCCAACTGGATTCCTGACCTATTCATGCGCCGTGTGATGGAAAAAGGCAGCTGGACGCTGTTCTCACCTTCAGACACACCAGACTTGCACGACAAATTCGGCAAGGATTTTGAAAAAATCTACACTGCTTATGAAGCTCGGGCTGAGCGTGGCGAGATCAAACCCGCCCGCAAACTGCAGGCCACTGACATGTGGCGCAAGATGCTGTCAATGCTGTTTGAAACCGGTCATCCGTGGATCACGTTTAAAGATGCCTGCAATGTGCGATCACCCCAGCAGCATGCAGGCGTGGTGCATTCGTCAAATTTGTGTACTGAAATCACACTCAATACAAGTGACACTGAAACTGCAGTGTGTAACCTGGGTTCAGTCAACCTGGTTCAGCACCTGAAGACTCTGTCTGATGGTGCCAAAGTGCTGGACCATGACAAGCTGCAGAAAACCATCACGACTGCCATGCGGATGCTGGACAACGTGATTGATATCAATTACTACGCCGTGAAAAAGGCCCGTGACTCCAACATGCGCCATCGCCCGGTTGGATTGGGCATCATGGGGTTTCAGGACTGCCTGTACGAGTTGCGCGTGCCTTATGCCTCGCAAGAGGCTGTTGAGTTTGCTGACAAGTCAATGGAGGCTGTGTGCTACCACGCGTACTGGGCATCAACTGAGTTGGCCAAAGAGCGCGGCAAGTATGCAACTTACAAAGGCTCGCTTTGGGACAAGGGCACATTGCCGCTGGACACGCTGGACATGCTGCTTGAGGAGCGCGGCGGTTATGTTGAAGTGGACAGGTCAGTGACACTGGACTGGGATGCATTGCGAAACAAGATTGCACTCGATGGCATGCGCAATTCCAATTGCGTTGCCATTGCGCCAACAGCGACGATTTCAAACATCATTGGTGTGGATGCGTGCATTGAGCCCTGCTTTGGCAATTTGTCAGTGAAGTCAAACCTTTCGGGTGAATTCACAATCATCAATCACTATCTCGTGCGTGATTTGAAACGCCTTGGATTGTGGGATGACGTCATGGTGGTAGACCTGAAACATTTTGACGGATCACTGCGCCCAATCGATCGTGTGCCGCAAGACATCAAGGCACTTTATGCCACTGCGTTTGAAGTGGAAACTTCATGGATTGTCGAAGCTGCTTCGCGTCGCCAGAAGTGGATCGATCAGGCGCAGTCGCTCAACATTTACATGGCAGGTGCGTCTGGCAAAAAGCTTGACGAGACTTACAAGCTTGCGTGGCTGCGCGGCTTGAAAACCACGTACTACCTGCGCACGCAAAGCGCGACACACGCCGAAAAATCTACAGTAACGGCAGGCAAGCTGAATTCGGTTTCATCGGGTTCATCAGCGACCTCTGCAGGGATGTCTGGCAGCGTGAGCGCTCTTGACATAGCCGCCGCTGCCGCGCATGCACAAATGGATGTAACGCCTGCCACAGACATCAAGTTTTGTGCAATTGATGATCCGGGTTGCGAAGCTTGTCAGTAAAAAATATCGTTGTTCGATGCAATTGAGCAACACATATTTGCAGCGATGTGAATGAACACTTTTCATTTTTCATTGCTGCTTTCATAATCTAGAAAAATTGGAAAAATTTATGTTGACCTGGGACGAAGAAGTCACGCCATCACTGCGAAATTCTCTCAACAGCGGTATGCAAACAAGCCGCTCGGTAGAATTTCTTTCACTGGATTCTGATCCTGCACCTTCGGGCATTCGCCAGTTGAATGACGGCCCCTTTGTGCCCAGCACTCCTGCCGGTACCAACAGCGGTATTCAAGCCGAAGCAAAGGCTGTTGTTGGTTCAGGCATTGCTGCACCTGCTGTCATGAAGCGAGTCAAAGCCTCAGACAAACGAATCATCAATGGGCAAACTGATGTCAACCAGTTGGTACCCTTCAAATACAAATGGGCCTGGGAAAAGTATTTGGCGACTTGTGCAAATCACTGGATGCCCCAAGAAGTCAACATGACCCGTGACATCGCATTGTGGAAAGATCCCAATGGTTTAACAGAAGACGAACGCCGTCTGGTCAAACGCAATCTGGGCTTTTTTGTAACGGCGGATTCATTGGCAGCCAACAATATTGTTCTTGGCACCTACCGTCATATTACTGCGCCCGAATGCCGCCAGTTTTTACTGCGGCAGGCCTTTGAAGAAGCCATACACACCCATGCTTATCAGTATATTACCGAGTCGTTGGGTCTGGATGAAGCAGAAATATTCAATGCATATAACGAAGTGCAGTCCATCAAGGACAAAGACCAGTTCTTGATTCCATTTATTGAGGTGATTTCCAACCCTCATTTCAAAACCGGCACCCATGAAGCAGATCAAACTCTGCTCAAGTCCCTGATCGTGTTCGCCTGCCTGATGGAAGGCTTGTTTTTCTATGTTGGCTTCACACAAATTCTGGCACTGGGTCGGCAGAATAAAATGACTGGTGCAGCAGAGCAGTACCAATACATTTTGCGTGATGAATCCATGCACTGCAATTTCGGCATTGACCTGATCAATCAACTCAAACTTGAAAATCCGGGGCTATGGACAACAGAATTCAAAGCTGAAATCAAGGCACTGTTCATGAAGGCTGTAGAGCTGGAATACCGGTATGCAGAAGACACCATGCCGCGCGGTGTCCTGGGCTTGAACGCTTCCATGTTCAAGGGTTACCTTCGCTACATCGCAAACCGTCGGGCCACACAAATTGGCCTGGAAACACTGTTTCCAAATGAAGAAAATCCATTTCCATGGATGAGCGAGATGATTGATTTGAAGAAAGAACGAAATTTCTTTGAAACCCGTGTGATTGAGTATCAATCTGGTGGCGCTTTGTCGTGGGATTGATTTCGCTTTGAATTCAAACCAAGAATGGTTACAACAACTGCAATGGTCAGCGATGGTACCGAAGAGTACTTGTTGGTCACTGCTCCGGTGTTCGCAGTGCTGAGCCTTGGCAACAATTGGCTCAACACAGTGAATCGCTCTGCGTACTCCAAACGCAAAGTGCTCTTTGCAATGTAAAAGGAGAAAACTATGGCAACTGCGAAAAAACCTGCAGCTAAAAAAGCTGCGCCGGCGAAGACCCCTGCTAAAAAAGTAGCGGCGAAAAAAGCACCGGCAAAAAAAGCGCCAGCTAAAAAAGCACCGGCAAAAAAAGCACCTGCTAAAAAAGTAGCCGCCAAAAAAGCGCCAGCTAAAAAAGCTGCTGCCAAAAAAGCGCCTGCTAAAAAAGCACCTGCTAAAAAGGTAGCCGCCAAGAAGGCGCCAGCCAAAAAAGCTGCCGCTAAAAAAGCGCCCGCGAAGAAAGCTGCTGCTAAAAAGGTAGCAAAAAAACCTGCTGCCAAAAAAGCTGCGAAAAAACCCGCTGCCAAAAAAGCCGCGAAAGCGCCTGCTGCCAAAGCACCCGCTGCACCGGCTGCCCCTGCGGCTCAGAC
>JANYGP010000083.1 GCA_025362315.1 Polaromonas sp. | reverse complement strand
CAGCACGAGGCGGAGCTGGCGGGAGCGCGACGGGGCCAAGGATGGCGGTGACGCAGCCTGCAGGCACACTGAACGCCACATTTTTTAAAATCGGCTCTGTTCTGCCGCTCGCCAGCGCAAACACCTTGTTCAGGCTGATATGACCGGTAGGGGCCACGCGTTTGAGGGCTGGGTCGCGCTCCGGGTAGTCAGCCAGCAGGGTTTCCAGCCGAGCAAACGCAGCGCGCATGCCGGCAAACTGCCGCCAGCTGCTGACCAGCATGTCGATTGGCGAGAGCGCACGCGTCATCAACACGTTGGCTGCAATCATGCCGCCCGGGGAGAGCTGCCCGTCAATCACCAGCAAAGCACCGGCACCCAGTACCAATGACTGCTGGCTGTAGCGGATGAATTTGCTGATGGCAGTGATACGGTGTGTCAGGTGCTGGGAGTCGCCATTGCGCGCCAGCGCGGTCTGGTGGCGCTCAGCCCAGCGCGTCTGCAGGCTGCGGACCATGCCCATGGATTCAACCACTTCAGAGTTGCGCAGTTTGCTTTGCAAGAAATTTCCGGCCTCAGTCTGGGCAGCATTGGCAGCCTCTGACGGGGCCAGGGTGTTGCGGTGACCAAACCACGCCAAGGCGGCTTGCAGCAGCGCAAAGAACACACCCAGAACACCCAGCCAGGGATGCAGAAAAAACAGTACCGCCATATAGATGGGCGTCCAGGGGGCATCAAAAAAGGCAAAAATACCGTTGCCGGTTAAAAACTGGCGGATTTGAATCAGGTCGCCAAAGGCACGGGACGGGTTGCTGCCCGACTGACTCAGGTGGGACTCAAAACTGGCGTTGAATACCTGTGTGCTCAGTTGCGAGTCAAGCCGCACGCCAGTGCGCACCAGCAGGCGGGAACGCATCCACTCGGCAAAGGCCATGACGGCGAACAAAAACAGCGTCAGCAGCGACAAGACAATCAAGGTCAGCTCGCTCTGGCTGTGCATGACACGGTCATAGACCTGCAGCATGTACAGCGTAGGTGACAACATGAGCACATTGGCGATCATGCTGAAGATACCAACGATGACGAACTCGCGGCGAAAGCTCCACAAGGTCGAGGTCAGTTCGCTGCGCTTGAAAAATTCAGGTGTTTTCATCATGAAAGGAGTTTCGTTTTCACGCAGTGGCGGCAGCTGCTGCGCCGGGGGCAGTGGTGCGTGGCTGTTGTGTGGGCTGGCTGGCTTTGGCGTGGGCTTCGGCCATCCCTTTGAGGACGTCGTCGCGCGGGCCAAAAATTTGCGCCACGCCGTCGCGCATCACCAGCATCTTGTCGGTCACGCCGAGAATGCTGGTGCGGTGCGTCATGATGACAAATGTGGTACCACGTGACTTGAGCTGCGTGATTGCAAAAGCTAGGGCTGCGTCGCCCTGTTCGTCCAGACTGGAGTTGGGCTCATCGAGCACCACAAATGCCGGGTTGCCGTAAATGGCGCGGGCCAGGGCAACGCGCTGACGCTGGCCGCCTGACAGCATGGCACCTTCCCGGCCAACCGGGCTGTCATAGCCCTTGGGCAGCGCCAGAATGAATTCGTGCAAGCCGACGGCGGTAGCCGCCGCTTCCACCTTGGCCTGATCCACCACGCCAAAGCGTGCAATGTTGTCGGCCACGGTGCCATCGAACAGCTCGACCCCCTGCGGCAAATAACCTACGTACGGGCCCAGCTCGGTTTTGTTCCAGGTGTAAATGTCGGCACCGTCGAGACGGACCTTGCCGCCTGCAGCGGGCCACAAACCCACCAGCAAACGTGCCAAGCTGGTTTTGCCAGATGCAGATGGCCCTACAACAGCAAGCACTTCGCCAGGCTTGAGGGCAAAGTTCAGGCCGCGCAAAATCTGTATATTGCTGCCAGGGGGCCCGGCAACCAGGTTGTCAACCAGCAGATGGCCCTGAGGGGCAGGCAAGGGCATACCGTCTTCGCGTGGGGGTACCGAAGCCAGCAGGTTTTCAAGCCGGCTGTAAGCGTCGCGCACATTCACCACGCTTTGCCACTGCGCCACGACCTGACCCAGCGGTGCCAGGGCACGGCCGCCCAGAATGGAGCCCACAATCATCATGCCTGCACCACCATTGAGCTGGTTGCGCAAAAGCAGCCATGCGCCCAAGCCCAGCAGGCCGGAGCTAATTACATTTTGCAGAAACTTGGAGATGGACTGATAAAAACCACCATGGTCGGAGGCGTCGGCTTGCAGGTTTAAAAATTCGCGCTGCTTATTGATCCAGCGGCGATGGATTTCGCGCAGCATGCCCATCGACTCAATCACCTGCGCATTGCGCAGGGTGCCATCGGCATATTGCTGCGCGGCAATGGCACTGCGGTTCGCGGCCAGCAGCGGTGGCTGGGTGCTTCGCTCGTTGAGCCAGCCAACAAAAGTTTGCAGCACAGCAGCCACCACAGCCGCCCAGCCCAGTACGGGGCTGATCATGAAGATCAACACCAGACAAACCAGTGATATCGGCGCTTCCATCAGGCCCAGCAGTGCTGGTGAGCCAAGAAAGTCACGCACCACCCGAAAGTCATTCATGGGTTGTGCTGAACCACCGGGAATGCGCTTGAGGTTGGCCTCAAAAATGGCTGTGAATACCCGGCCACTCATTTTGCGGTCAAATGCCAGCGATGCCTCATGCAAAACGCCTGAACGAACCCACTCCAGCACCTCCATCAGTGCGTAAGCGGCCAGCACCAGCAACGTGAGCATGGCCAGCGTGAGGTGGTTGCGACTGTTGACGACGCGGTCATAGACTTCAAGCATGTAGCCTGAAGGTGCCAAAATCAGCAAGCTGGAAAAAAGGCTGAACCACGCGGCCTGATTGAAGTAAGGCCGTAGCGCCTTGATGGCCTCGCGCAACTCTGATGGGGGGGTGTTGGGATTCATCGGAATTAGGCCTCCTCGACC
>JANYGP010000030.1 GCA_025362315.1 Polaromonas sp. | reverse complement strand
CCCACCTGTCAAGCTATTTGCCTGCACCGGTTGCCGCGTCACTGGCTCTGCAGCCACCCTCCAGCGCCATCAAAGCCAGTACCAATCTGGTTTCAGTGATGTTTGCTGATATTCGAAACTTTTCAGCCTATTGCGAGGCACGTCCACCTGAAGAAGCAGCCGCCGTTCTCCATGCGTTTTTTTCAACTGCCACCCGCGTGGTGGAGCGCGAAGGCGGCGTGATTGAAAGTTTTCAGGGCGACGCCATTCTTGCTGTCTGGAACGGCGAGCCAGCACCCGGTGAGCCTTCCAACAAGGTTGACAGCAGCGCTCATGCCCACCGCGCCCTGCAAGCGGCAATCAATCTGCAGGCCGCCATGCTTGGCGTGTTGCCAGACCCCGCACCCGCAGGTCTGGAGCCCCTAGCCCTGGGCATTGGCGCAGAGACGGGCCCCGCCATGGCGGGCTCCTTTGGCCTTGCCAGCCGCCGCACGCATCTGGTAATGGGCCGCACTGTGACCATTGCAAGCCGCTTGGTCGACATGACTGGCGAGCTGGCACACCCCATCCTGGTTGGCGAAGGCCTGGCTGCGCTGGTAGGTGCCGCAGGGCTGCAGTCCATGGGCACTTTCCTGCTCGAAGGCATGCGGGTACCGCACCACATCTACGCCTATCCGCTGACACCTCCACCTCACTGAATTATCCATTTCAACCGACAGTGAACCGCCGAATGGGTCAAAACACGGGGTCGAACCCGACGCGCGCGCATCATGGTTTCAGGACCAGGCCAAGGTCATGGTCTGCACAGAAAACGTCCGCGCTGGCAATTGCCGTGGTTCTAGTGGGCGCATTACACCAAAACGCCCATGCAGTTGATACCGCCGTCTGCGACTGGAAAAAACCAATCGCCGTCCCAGGCAAACCCGTGGCACCTGCAAATGCATTGCAGCAGATGACAGCCCAACTGCTTGATTGCCAAAAAAACGCCGAATTTCTCTCAACTCTCGGCCAGTTGTTGAACAGTCAGGGCCGTTATGTTGAAGCATCTGACCACCTGGAGCGGGCACTCCTGCTGGAGCCAGACTTGAAAGATGCCCAGTTAAGTTATGCCATCGCCCTGGCAGGCAGCGGCGACTTTGTCTCGGCCAAAGCCATGATTGACAACCTGCTGAACGACCCCGACCTGCCGGCAACGCTTCGCCCGCTGATTGAAAACCAGAAAATCCTGCTGGCCGGCAGCAACGGCACGCAGGAGCTGGCCACCTTTCAAACGCGGATTTCACTGGCCACGCGGTTCGGGTACGACAGCAATCTGCTTGGATCCCCCAACCTCAGCAGCCTGGCGCTGACCTTGCCCGGGCAGACAGTCGTGTTGCCGCTGGACGAAAACTACCTGGCGCGCCCCGCAGCGTATGCAAGAGCTGACTTGCAGCTTGAATTGAGCCGCACAACGCCGCAGGGTGTGCGCTGGGATGCCATGGCCAGCTTGCGCGGCCGATACAGCCCTGCCGTCCACACAGCCGGTAACTCCCAAATAGACATTTCCATTGAACGCAGCGACTTCACATCAAGCCGGGCCCGCACCGCTGAAACAGCCCGACCCGACAGCACCACTTCGCAGCCAGGCGCGTGGAACATTGCGTTTCCTGCCGGCGGCAGCTACGTCAATGCCAGCGCATCCGCACTGAGGTCAAATGCCGGAACACGCTTCAGTGCGTTTGGGTTGGGCGGAGGCTGGGGCGGAACCTGGCAAACAGAAGCATCAAGCGCCTGTCAAGCCCGAGCGGGGATGGAACTGCAGGATCGCAATTACCTGGACAACAATGTGTTGTCTGGCAGATACAAGGGGTTATCCCTGAATTGGTCATGTGATTACACCAACAGCGCGCAACTGACGTTTGGGTTCAAGGCTGGCAGGGACCACCCCTCAGACAGCGCCCGGCCCGGCGGTGTGCAACTGCAAACCAGTTTCAAAGCCGCCGCTTTTTTGCCGCAAACCTTCTTGCATGCAGGCACGACCGTCGTCACTGCATCATCTGCAGCAGCTCCCACCCGCAATGGTTTTTTGATGGATCTGGAGTTCAGCCGGCTCAATGACTTGAGCGGTTACAGCCCCATAATCGACAGTGGGCGCTCACGTTCTGTCACACGCATTGCGGCTCGACTTGAGTATCAATATTTTTTCTCCCAGTCAGTCAAGGCATTTGTTGGTGCCGAGTGGGTAGGGCAGGCCAGCAACATCGCGCTGTTTGGCTCATCCAGCCGGGGCGGCTACAGTGGTCTGCGCAAGAGCTGGTAGCCTTATTTATTCAAAGTTATTTCGATACCGTGTGATGCCGGTCACTTGTTCATGACTTGGGCTTGACTTATAGTCTGGATAGGTAAGCGAGTGGTCCCTGTCATAAATTGCTCATTAATTTGAAGCTTATGTGATAATCCGCTGGCAAACTTGTAATGCTGGTATGCAAATACAACTCGGCAAACTCGCCATAAGAAGTATTTAGATAGCAGCTTGTAACTGGTTTCATTTTTTTAACAATCGTAAGGAAGCTTAAATGCCATCATTAATCACTGGTTCATCCGCAGTAGCGAT
>JANYGP010000002.1 GCA_025362315.1 Polaromonas sp. | reverse complement strand
GTCAAAGCCTTCTTTGGCAAAGAGCCGCGCAAGGACGTGAATCCTGACGAAGCCGTGGCCGTAGGCGCTGCGATTCAGGGCCAGGTGTTGTCTGGCGACCGTACCGACGTGCTGCTGCTCGACGTGACGCCGCTGTCATTGGGCATTGAGACCATGGGCGGCGTGATGACCAAGATGATCAAGAAAAATACGACCATCCCGACCAAGTTTGCACAGACCTTTTCCACTGCTGAAGACAACCAGCCCGCCGTCACCATCAAGGTGTTTCAGGGGGAGCGTGAGATTGCATCAGGCAATAAGGGCTTGGGCGAATTCAACCTCGAAGGCATTCCACCGTCAGCCCGCGGCACACCGCAAATTGAAGTGTCATTTGACATTGACGCCAACGGCATTCTGCACGTCGGCGCCAAAGACAAAGGCACCGGCAAGGAAAACAAAATCACCATCAAGGCCAACTCAGGTTTGAGCGAAGCCGAGATCCAACAAATGGTGAAAGACGCCGAGCTGAACGCCGAAGACGACAAGAAAAAAGTCGAGTTCGTCACTGCCAAAAATAACGCTGAAGCCATGGTCCACAGTGTGAAAAAATCACTGACCGAGTACGGTGACAAGCTGGACGCGGGTGAAAAAGAAAAGATCGAAACCGCCATCAAGGACATGGAAGAAGCTTTGAAGGGCGAAGACAAAGCCGCCATCGACGCGAAAAACACCGCCCTGATGGAAGCCAGCCAGAAGCTGGGCGAAAAAATGTACGCCGACATGGAAGCGTCAAAAGCGGCGGCTGCAGGCGGCGCTGCTGCTGGTTCAACGGGTGCAGAGCAAGCCAAACCAGCAGACGACAACGTGGTGGACGCTGAGGTCAAGGAAGTCAAAAAGACCGACAAGGCCTGATAATTGCATCTCAACAAAGCGGAAACCAGACGAAAGCCTGGCTTTCCGCTTTGGTTTTTGTGCCTTCCGTTCACAGCAACCTGATTGACAACGATCTTCTGACCTTCCAACATGGCAAAAAAAGACTATTACGACACCTTGGGTGTTGCCAAAAACGCCAGCGACGAAGACATTAAAAAAGCGTATCGCAAGCTGGCGATGAAACATCACCCTGACCGCAACCAGGGTGACAGCGCCAAGGCTGCTGAGGAAAAATTCAAAGAGGCCAAAGAGGCCTACGAGATGCTCTCTGACGACCAAAAACGCGCGGCCTATGACCAGTATGGCCACGCAGGCGTGGACCCGAACATGCGTGGTGGTGGTGCGGGCGGTGAAGGTTTTGGCGGTTTTGCTGAAGCGTTTGGCGATATTTTTGGCGGCGTTTTTGGTGAGCAGCAACGGCGCGGCCAAGGCGGCGGCAGGCAGGTTTTCAGGGGTGGCGATTTAAGTTACGCCATGGAAGTGACTCTTGAAGAAGCAGCCAACGGCAAAGAAGCGCAAATCCGCGTGCCAAGCTGGGACGATTGCGGCGTTTGCAAAGGCAGTGGCGCCAAGCCTGGCACCAAAGTTGCCACCTGCACCACGTGCCATGGCCACGGTCAGGTGCAAATGCGTCAGGGCTTTTTCTCGGTGCAGCAAACCTGCCCGCAATGCAAGGGCACTGGCAAATTGATCCCCGAGCCGTGCTCGTCTTGCCACGGCGTGGGCAAAACCAAAAACAACAAAACGCTGGAAGTCAAAATCCCAAGCGGTATTGACGACGGCATGCGCATTCGCTCAACTGGCAATGGCGAGCCCGGCACCAACGGTGGGCCACCCGGTGATTTGTACATTGAAATTCGCGTTAAAAAGCACGACATCTTTGAGCGCGATGGCGATGACTTGCATTGCGCTGTGCCCATCAGCTTCACCACCGCAGCCCTTGGCGGAGAAATCGAAGTGCCGACGCTGGCTGGCAAGGCCGCCATCGACATACCGGAAGGAACGCAAGCTGCCAAGCAGTTCAGACTGCGCGGCAAGGGCATCAAGGGCGTGCGCAGCAGCTACCCTGGGGACTTGTACTGCCACATCACGGTTGAAACACCGGTGAAGTTGACTGAACACCAGCGCAAGCTGCTCAAGGAGTTTGAGGAGTCACTCAAAAAAGGCGGTGCCAAACATTCACCAAGTGAAGACAGCTGGACGGACAAGCTGAAGAACTTTTTCAGCGCTTGATACTTGCTATAAAATCAGGAGCTGCTTGCGCAAATATTACGTGCGCTATCGGCACATATTCGACATTCCTGCAAAGGCGAGAATCCAGTACCTGAATTTGTGTGATACCTTTCCGGACCCTGCCTTTGAGGGAACGACGAATGTTCTGGTTTGGGTTACTCAAGCAGACATCTTTGATATTCTAGAAAGCTCTCCACTCCACACATGAACGCTGCACTGTCCCCCAAACGTGAGCTATGGCTTCTCCTGACGTTGGCAGGCATCCAGTTCACGCACATCGTGGACTTCATGGTCATGATGCCACTGGGGCCGCAGTTCACGCAGCTGTTCAATATCAGCGATGCGAAATTTGGTCTGCTGGTCTCCGCGTATACCTTTTCGGCTGGAGCATCGGGCTTGCTGGCTTCGTTTTATGTTGACCGGTTCAGCCGTAAAAACTTGCTGCTCACGCTGTATGTTTTATTTGCCCTGGCTACCCTGGCTTGCGGTCTTGCAAGCACTTATGACACATTGATGCTGGCCCGTATTGCAGCGGGCGCATTTGGCGGGGTGCTGGCAGCTTTGGCACAAACCATCGTGGCCGATGTGATTCCATTTGAAAGGCGTGGCAGGGCAATGGGCGTTGTGATGTCATCGTTTGCTCTGGCTTCTGTAGCGGGTGTGCCAACTGGTTTGTTTCTGGCAGCGCACTTTGACTGGCACACACCGTTTTTTGCCATTGCAGCCGTGTGCGGAGTGCTGGCAGTCGGTGCGTGGGTGACTCTGCCGCCGCTGGCCGGGCATCTGGAGCACCCGCGCACCTCGCCCCTTGGGGGCATTGCCGAAGTGCTTCAGGACACCAACCATCGAAAAGCATTTTTGCTGACAGCCTTGATGATGATTGCCGGATTCACGGTCATACCGTACATCACCATTTACACCACCATTAACGGCGGCCTGAGTGTTCAGCAGGTGCCTTATGTTTACCTGCTGGGAGGCGCTGCAACGCTGGTTTCCACACGCTGGGTTGGCCGGCTGACAGATTCTGCGGGCAAGGCAAAAATGTTCAGCATCATGTCGGTGTTTGCGGCCATATCGGTCGTGCTGGTCACACTCAGTGCGTCTTTTGGCTTGTGGGGTATTTTGCTGGTCACCACCATCATGTTCATCGGCATGAATGGGCGCATGATTCCAGGCATGGCACTGGTCACCAGTGCGGCCAATCCCAAACTGCGCGGCACATTCATGGCACTCAATTCATCGGTGCAATCCGCGGCCATGGGTGTTGCAAGCTTTATCGGTGGTCTTGTCATCAGTCGCGATGCGCAGGGACTGGTGCAGAATTTTTGGGTCAGCGCGCTGCTGGGCGCTGCTGCTTCTGTACTGGCACTGCTGCTGGCCAGTCGCCTGAAGCTTTATGGTGCAATCCCGGTCAAAGCGACAGTTAACCAGGTTGCCAACAGACACACCCGACCTCCCGCTTAAAACTTTTGCGGCCGCATCACCTCGATGCTGGAAAAGAAAAGACTCACACCGTAGTTGCCTGCATATTCTTCAATGATGAAGCTGGCAAGGACATCGGCAACCGATTCATCACAAATGATCTTCATCTCGATCATGCGGTCTGCGTCCCAGCTGCCTTCATGTGTTGCGTATTGGGAGCCGCCACGCACGTCGTAGACCGTGTAGCCTTGCGCACCCAGGCGCTTGGCGTCGCCAATCAACTGCTTTTCCAGCACGGCTTCTGTGATGATGACCAGCAGTTTTTTTTGATGTTTCAGCATGAATTGCAACTTTGCCTGAGCGGTTTAATTCAGATATTGGGCCAGCGCCAGGCAGAGCGGTATACCCAGCAGCACATTGAACGGAAATGTCACGCCCAGAGCAGCCGTAATTGACAGCGCGGCATTGGCCTGCGGCACTGCAATGCGCATGGCAGTCGGTGCCGCTATGTAACTGGCACTTGCTGCAAGGGCCGCCATGATGGCGATGCCGCCCATGCTAAGGCCCAGCGCCTTGCCACCCAAAGCGCCCAACACAGCCAGACACATGGGGGCCAGCAAGGCGAAAGAGATTAGCTTGATGCCGTAGCGCTTGAGCTCGCTCAAGCGGCCGCCAGCAACCAGGCCAAGTTCAAGCAAGAACAGCGCCAATACGCCCTTGAACAGCACCGTGAACAGCGGTGCAATCGGTGCGGTACCCTTTTCCCCCATCACAGTGCCAATAGCGAGACCGCCGACCAGGAGAAATACAGATTTGCCCAGAAACACGTCGTGCGCCAGTGCACGCCAGGAAAAACCGGTTTTGGTACCCGCCTGACCCGCGTGCTTTTTTTCATGCCAGCGTGCCAGGGCAATGCCTGTCACGATGCCTGGAGCTTCGAGCAGGGCCACCCACAGCGCAGCGTGCGCTTCAAACTGGATGTTGCGGTGGGTCAGGTAAGCACTGGCCACGGCAAATGTCACCACACTGACCGAGCCATAGTGCGCGGCCACCGATGCAGCATCAAAGCCATTGAGGCCGATCAGTTTGCGGAGCAGCGGGTACAGCAGCAGTGGAATCGTCAGGCCCAGCGCCAGGCAAAACAGCATCTGCGGCACAACGGTTTGCAAACTCTGTTTGGACAACTCTACCCCGCCCTTCAAGCCTATGGCCAGCAGCAGGTAAATCGACAACGTCTCGTACAAAACGCCCGGCAGGGCCAAGTCACTTTTGACAAGTCGTGCCAGCAGACCCAGCAAGAAAAAAAGAACTACAACATCAATCATCCAAATATCTTTTTCAGGCTTGTCTAGCCTCTGGACTCAGGTCTTGGCTGCCAGCGCCTGACGGGTAATTGCAGACAGCGTGGTCCTTGTGGTAATGACTTCAGCATCGAGAATGACTTCTATCAAGGTGCCCTGCGGTCGTGCCAGGGCAGCCAGCAATTCGTCTTCAAACTGCTCGGTCCGGGTAATGCGCACACCCACATAGCCATAGGCACAGGCCAGTGCGGCGAAGTCGGGGTTGTGCAGACGTGATCCGCTGGAATGGTTTGGATATTCGCGCTCCTGGTGCATGCGGATCGTGCCGTACATGCCATTGTTGAGCAGCACAACAATGGTTTTGGCACCGTGCTGTACAGCAGTGGCCAGCTCCTGACCATTCATTAAAAAATCACCGTCACCCGCCATTGTCAACACCACACGCCCGGTGGCAATGGCCGCTGCTATGCCCGCAGGAACGCCGTAACCCATCGCGCCTACCGTGGGTGCCAATTGCGTTTTGTACCCTTTGGCAAGACCTTGGTGTTTGTAAAACCGGTGCACCCAGCTGGCAAAGTTGCCAGCGCCATTGGTCAGCACTGCATCGGGCGGCAGATGCTTTTGCAGCAGGCCAACAATGACCGGCATGTCGATGTCACCGGGCAACTTGTCAGGTGTCAGATTGGCCAAATAGTCGGCATTGGCGTCCAGTGTCCACTGCTCCCAGGGTACGTTGATGGGCGCTGTCAATACTTCCAGTGATCTGGCCGCAGCATTCATGGTGGCGTTGATGGCCAGATCGGCCTGATACACACGGTTTAACTCTTCCGCACTGGCGTGAATATGCACCAGTTTTTGCTTGGGACGGGGTGCTTGAAGCAGTGTGTAGTTGTTGGTCGTCATCTCGCCCAGCCGGGGGCCAATGGCAATGATCATGTCAGCCACCTTGATGCGCGCGGCGAGTTTGGGATTCAGGCCAATACCCACATCACCTGCGTACAGCGGATGGTGGTTGTCAAACGTGTCCTGAAATCTGAAGGCATTGCCGACCGGCAGGCGCCAGTTTTCAGCAAAGCGCTGCAAGGCCTGTGCTGCCTGCGGCGTCCAGCCACCACCGCCTGCAATGACAAATGGTCGCTCTGACTTCAATAGCAGCTCGCGCAATATTCGCAGAGATCCGGGGTCGCTCCAGGCTTGCACAGCTTCAACTCTGGGCAGCGGCTGCGCGGCCGTCATGCGGGTCAGCATGTCTTCAGGCAACACCAGCACCACGGGCCCAGGCCTGCCGTTCATGGCGGTTGCAAAGGCACGCGCTACATATTCAGGAATCCGGTCGGCATCGTCAATGCGCTCTACTCGCTTGGCAAAACCGCGGGTAGAAGGCCCAAAAAAGGCCTGATAGTCAACCTCCTGAAAAACTTCCCGGTCCCGGCAGTCACTGGCTACATCGCCCACCAACAGCACCATGGGTGTCGAGTCCTGGAACGCCGTGTGCACACCGATAGATGCATTGGTAGCACCGGGCCCGCGCGTGACCATGCAAACACCTGGCCTGCCTGTCAGCTTGCCGTGCGCTTCGGCCATGTAAGCCGCGCCGCCTTCTTGCCTGCAAGTGATAAATCGGATGGTGTCTTGCCGCGCATGCAGGCCGTCCAGCACAGCCAGATAACTTTCACCCGGAACACCAAAGGCATGGGCAACACCTTGGGCAATCAGGCAATCAACCAACAGGTGTCCAGCTAGTTTTTCTGTCATGTCAATGAAATCAGAATGTTTTGCTTTGGGGTACAGCTCAAGCGCATGCGGTCAGTCTGCTGAATGTCAAAAGGCAAAGGCTTGCATCAAGCACGCCTGAAAATGCCAGGTGATAGCCGCCTACCTGAAGCGATAAGACAGCCCGACATACCCCATGTCCTGAGATTTGCGCACCACCAACGGGCTGTTTGTTGCAGAAGAATCCAGCCATTTGCGGCGCAGCTGCATGTTGACGACCCAGTTTTCTGTCAATGAGTAGTCAGCCGCCAGACCCAGCATGGGCGTGACAGTCGAGCCTGCGTTGTAACTTGCATAGCCGCTTGCCAACGATTCCGCCGGCGTTACGCCGAAGTAGTAGTTGGCGTATCTGGCACTGCGGCGCTCAATGCCCAGCATAGGGTACAGCGACAAACCGCCAAGCTTGACCTCAGCAAGGTAAGAAGCCTCAAGCAAGCTGCCGTGCGACGCCCCGGCATCTACAAAAGCGTTCAAGGCGAATGCGCCATATTGTGTTTGCTGCAACGTACCCACGCCAAGTGGCAATGCCGTTTTGCGGTCCTTCAAGCCGTTCAGTGCAGCTGTGTTGGCACGCCATCCATCCTGGCTGATCCGTGCAACAAGCTCAAGGTAACCGCTGCCAACCGGCAAAGCTTTGAGACCGACAGTATCCACCCGCGCAAACAAACGTCCGTAGTCAGCAAACAAATACGGAAGAGCGCTGGTTTCATCGCTCTTGCTGCGGATCACGCTCCGCGCGTTGTACACAGCTCCACCAACATCGCCCGTCAGCTTGTAACTGATTGGTGTGGTTTGTGCTGCAACCGTTGCAGCCAGCAAATACAGAGCAACGCCGGCAGCACCAATGATAAGTTGACATTGCGAGGATATTGATTTGCTCATCGCTCGAGTATAAGACTGCGCCTGTCTTCAGAGTGGTGGCACAGCCCACTGAAAAGCGATCCGCGAATACTTTTGGGCGCTAACATTGGGGAAGGCTGACACTACTCTTTTAGTAGCTGCTTGCGCCCTAAATATAGGGGCTACAGCCGCAATTACTTATCAAAACACTTAAAAAAAGCCCTGAAATTCACATTTCAGGGCTTCTTAATTCTACTGGCGGAATCGGAGTCCCCATACCCACCATTCAAACCAGTTCATCTCAATACAATTTAGCGCCATAAGCTATTGATTCCATTGAATTAAATAATAAAGTAGTTCAAACCCGTTCAATAAAGTTCATCTCTGACTTTGGCCTTTGTGGGTACATTTGCGGGTACATTTGTGGGTACCTACAAACGTTCCGCCATGCCCAAATTAGCCTTCGCCACTGACCGCCAACTGCGCAATGCCAAGCCGCGTACCCGCGATTACCGCAT
>JANYGP010000101.1 GCA_025362315.1 Polaromonas sp. | reverse complement strand
GCCGATCATGAACACCCCAGAACAATCCCAACTTGGCAAACCGGCCAGTTACATTGACCAGTACGACGCGTCGCTGCTGTTCCCGATCCCGCGCGCAGACAAGCGCCACGAGATAGGCGCGCAAGGCACAACGCCCTTTTTTGGCGCCGACATGTGGACGGTATACGAGCTGAGCTGGCTCAATTTGCGCGGCAAGCCGCAGGTGGCGCTGGCGCACATCACCGTGCCGTGCGAGTCGCCTTGCATTGTTGAAAGCAAGTCCTTCAAGCTGTACCTGAACAGTTTTAACAACAGCCGCTTTGCCGACGCCCGCGAGGTGCGGGAGCGAATCCGCGCTGACATCAGCGCGGCTACAGGCAGCAGCATTGGCATCAAAACCCTGGGCCCCGAGCGGTTTGACCGCGAGCCGATTCATGAAATGGACGGCTTAAACCTGGACAGGCTGGACGTGGAGTGCACCCACTACACGCCCATGCCTGAGCTGCTGTTTGCAGAGTTTGACGAGCCGCCCGTGACCGAAACACTGACCAGCAATTTGCTTAAAAGCAATTGCCTGGTCACAGGCCAGCCCGACTGGGGCAGCGTGCAAATTGCCTATTCAGGCCCGGCCATCAACCAAGAAGGCCTGCTGCAATACCTGGTGAGCTTTCGCAACCACAACGAGTTTCATGAGCAATGCGTAGAACGCATTTTTATGGATTTGTGGGCGCGCTGCAAACCCATCAAACTGTCGGTGTACGCGCGCTACACCCGACGCGGCGGGCTGGACATCAACCCCTACCGCACCAGCCACCCAGGGCAGTTGCCGCCTAATGTGCGAACGGCGCGTCAGTAACCAACTTAAGCGCGTCAGTAAGTCGAAATAATAGCGCCCGGCTTGTAATCAGCCACAGCCTTGGCCAGGCTGACAGTTTCTGGGCAGGCTGCACACACAGCAGTCAGCTTGGTCAGTTGTGCTTCGGCTTTGGCTTTTTGGTTGGTTTTCAAGTAACCCATGCCCGAATACTCAAGCGCGCCTTTGTGCTTGGGGTCAATTGCCAAGGCTTTGTCGTAAGCGGCAAAAGACTCGTCAAACCTGCCCAGTGCGCGGTACGAGTAGCCCAGCATGTTGTGTGCGTCCGGGTTCTTGGGGTTGGCGGCCACTGCTTTTTTAAAGCTGTCAACGGCGGCTGTCCAGTTTTTGGCTTCAACCGCTTTTCTGCCCGCAGCAAAGTCGTCGGGATTGGCGCTTTCTACCGGGGTGGGCGCTGTGTCTGCTGCCAGCACGCTGGTAGCCAAAAACAGGCTTAGCAACGGCAGACCGATGACTGTGTGGATAAGAAATTTTTTCATGTCAGACTCCAGAAAGTTGATAAAACAATTGCGCCTGTAGCTAAAACTGCGCGGCACACAACACTAACGCCGCTCGTGGCCGATTGGATGCGAATGATTGGCGAATTACCACAACTTTGCGCAATTGCCCTTGAAAAACACGTTGTCGCTTGGGGCTGTAGGCGCAACTTCATTCTCTACTGTCACGATCAGCTTGCTGACTTTGGACAACAGCTTTTCAGACGTGTCGGGCAGCATGGCCACGGCTGTGCCATTGCCCGGTACCGTGCCAATCGCAAAAGCTGGTGCGTTGGCAGGCACAGCCCACAGCACCAGCCGCCCTGTAGATGGGGGTGTGAAGGTGCCGATGACTTTGATGCTCATGGTTGTGCCATGGCGCAGTGAGCTGGCCAGCACCTTGCCATTGCCTGCTTCATCGGTCAGCAAGCCGACATAGCTTTGCGGTAGCTTTTCACCAGTGCGCATGGCAATTTGATCTGTCGTCATGAACAGCGCAGGCGCGGTAAAAAATACCGCACTCGCGACCAGCACACCCGCAGCCAAACCACCCATTCCCAAGCCTGCAGGGCGCAGCCACCCTGACCACCGCGACGGGCTGACCGCAAGAGGTTGGGTACGTTGGGCAGGCTGGGTTCGCGTTGCGATAGCAGCCCACACATGTTTTGACGGTTGCCGCGCTGGCACAGACACAGCCAGCTGGCCAAGCCGCGATTGCCACTGAGCTACCAGAACACGCACATCTGCGCGGTCTGCCAGCAGCTTTTCAAACCGTTTGTTTGCACCGCGACTTAGCGTGCCCAACACATAACTTGACGCCAAACGGTCCAACAAATCGGGATGGCTATACCTCATGTAGTGTCCTCATGGAGTGCCTTCATTGCGTGCCCTCATGCGGTGCCACCGTGCAAGCCTTGGGCGGCCAGGCAGGTCTTGAGCTTGTCTAGCCCACGCCGTATCCAGGCCTTAACCGAGCCCAGCGGTGCGCCCATTTGCGCAGCTACCTCACTGTGCGACAAACCCTGGTAGTAAGCCAGTGCCAGGCTTTGGCGGTAGCTGCCGTCCAATGCCTTCATACAGGCATCAATTTTCAGCGCTTGCATGGCCTGGTCCAACAGTTGCACAGCAGAAAGACTGTGGGTATCAGCTATGTCATCAGCGTCGCCGCTCGACTCGTCCCAGTCAATTTCTTTGCGGCGCGCACGGGCTCGGTAGGCGTCCAGCGCCTTGTTGCGGACGATGGCAATCAGCCATGTCATGGGTTGTATGGTTTGCCCGCCAACTTCACTTTTGAAGCTGGCGGCGTTTTTCCAGATGCTCACATAAGCCTCTTGCAATGCCTCTTCAGCCGCCTGGCCTTGGCCCAATATACGGACCGCCACGCCAAACAGATGCGTGTGGGTGCGCTGGTACACGGCAGCAAAGCTGGCGTGATTGCCTTGCGCGGCCTCAGCAAGCAATGTTTCCAGGTTGGTTGCATCTAGGCTCATGCGGCTGAATATATCTGAATTGGTGCGCGATAAAAATTGCATCCAATATGTCTTGGCCGTCGTTTGTAAGGGGTGAGCCAAGTCAATATCGGCCGGCTCATTTTCTTAACCATCAGGAAAACACCATGACAACAACCGCCTCGTCTTTATCTGTCGCCGCATTTTGCACAGCCCTGCTGAGTGGCTGCGCGACTTCGCCGTCGACCAGCAACATGCCTGTTGCACCCGCAGCGCTTCAAGCGCTTGACAGCGAACGTGTCGCTTTTGTATGGCAAGCAGTCGGTTCGCAAATCTATGAATGCCGCAACGAAGCGGGCAAGATCGCTTGGGCATTCGTTGCCCCTGAAGCCGAGCTGACCAACGGCAAGGGCGACAAGGTAGGTACGCACGGCGCAGGCCCAAGCTGGACAGCACTGGACGGCAGCCAAACCGTGGGGACTGTCAAAGCACGCGCCAATGGTGCGCAGGCTGCCGACATTCCTTTGCTGCTGTTGTCAGCCAAAGCGGCAACTGGTGCACCCGCAGGCAAAATGACGTCCATCACCAGCGTGCAGCGGCTAAACACCGAAGGCGGTAACGCAAAAGCCACAGGCTGCAGTACCGTTCAAGACGTGGGCAAGAGCAGCAAAGAAGGCTATACGTCTGACTATGTTTTCTTTACCCAGAAGTTAGTTTTAAACCCGGCGACGGCGCGGCACCACTGTGAGTTGAAAGGTGCTTTTAGCAGCAGCCGCGCCAATGGTGACGGACTGCATTGGCACATCGACCAGCTGGTCGGCTTGCCATAGCTTGACTTGCGCCGCACCGTCGGGCAAGTCATCAAACACGGCTACACCGTCAGCACCGGTTTTGGCTGCCCACGGTGAGTCGCTGGCATAGACATAACCGCGCATCGAACCATGAATGAAGCAGCCCAGCAGCGTGGCACCCAGCACACCCGCCTTGTCAAGGGTGACCTCACTGGCCTTGGCGGGCTTGCCTTCTGACTTGCCTTCAAGCCGCAACTCGAACCCAGCATTGGTGGTATTGAATTGGCCCATGCCCGCTGGCGACGAACGCACGTGGTGGTCCCAA
>JANYGP010000048.1 GCA_025362315.1 Polaromonas sp. | reverse complement strand
CTGGTCAAAAAAGAAGACGCCAACATCCAGCAGTACGTCACCGGTAAGTCACTCGACGGCCTGTACCTGATCATTGGCGAGGAAGAAAAGAAAATTCGTCAAGATCCGGTGGGCACGGGCAGCGAGATTTTGAAGAAGGTGTTTGGCGCGCTGAAGTAATTACTGCTTGGCCTGCTGCAATATCCAACTCCTAAAAGCTGCTAGCACAGGCAAGTCAGAGCGTTCAGGCTTAAAGCACAGGTAGTGGCCTTGGTCAACAACGATGCTTTGGCCGCATGGCACAACCACAGCCGCGTTGGCCAGCTCTTCCAGCACCAAAATGCGCGGCACCAGCCCCACGCCCAGGCCGCTGGCCGCGGCTTGAATCACGGCTGAATATTGAGCAAAACGCGGACCAGACTGCACGCTGAATTCAGCCACGCCATGGTTTGCCGCCCATTGCCGCCAGGCGGTAGGCGCGCCTTCATGGTGCAGCAGCGTGCTTTTGCTGACTTCGCCGGGTGTGCTGAGCCGATCTGCCCGCACCAGGCCGGGTGATGCAATCAGCACAAACTCTTTGCCCGCGATGTAGTCGCTCACCACGCCTGGCCACTCGCCATGGCCGTAGCGGATGGCTACATCTACGCCCGAAGGCATTTCTTCAAACGGCCCCAGGTGCTGGCTGAAGCTCAGCGTCACGCTGGGTGCGGTTTTGCGAAAGTCAGGCAAGCGCGGTATCAGCCACTTGGTTAAAAAGGTCGGCACGCTGGCCAGCGTCAAAATGCCAGTGTCGCCATCACCTGATTGCATCTCAAACGTGGCGGTTTCAAGTGCGCGCAGGCTGCCTGATATTTTTTGCCAATAAATGCGGCCATGGCCTGTCAGTGCCACGCCCCGCCCCTGCTTTTGCAACAGTTGGCGCCCCACAAATTCTTCTAGGCTGGTGATTTGCTTGCTGACTGCGCTGACGGTGATGCACAGCGTGCTGGCCGCTAGCGTCAGGCTTTCAGACCGGGCGACGGCATCAAAGGCCAGCAGTTCATGCATGGTGGGGCAGAGTCTTTTCATGTGGCATTCATAGCGTGTTGATGTGACGGATTGATGAAAAACATTTTCTAATAAGTCAACTGTTAAGGCTAAATTTTCAAACCAAATCGTAGTTTGCTTTGCTACGATAACAAAGCTTATCAAAGATTCAGCACGCACACATTACTTTTTAGAAAATGAAGGCAGTTTTATCGCCATTGACTTTGCAGCGGGAAAAGCTGTGATTCGCGGCATCAGTCTGGTCTACGGCTGCTACCTGCTGCTGCCGATTGCGCTTTTGCTGCTGGGCAGCACGGGCAACAGCTGGACCAACACTTTGCTGCCCACCGGGCTAACGACGCGCTGGTACGTCGATGTGTGGCTAGACACGTCTTTTCGCAAAGCCTTTGTCACCAGTCTGGTGGTGGCGCTGAGTGCTTGCGCCATCAACACTGTGCTGGCGCTGCCGCTGGCGTATTCGCTGTATCACCGCTCTGGTCGTGCTGGCAGTTGGGCGGCGCGGCTGGTCAGCGCCACGCCAGTGGCGGTGCCGACCATTACCCTGGGTTTTGGTTACCTGATTGTTTTTAACACCGACTGGATGCCTTGGCTTGGCTCGCTGCCTTTGTTGATTGCAGCGCACACCATTTACACACTGCCGTACTTGACCAACACCTTGCTGACTGACTTAAAGCACCTGCAATTAAATGCGCTAGAAGACGCCGCCGCTACTCTGGGTGCATCGCCTTGGGCGCAGTTCTCGGGTGTGGTGCTGCCCAACTTGCGGCACAGCTTGCTCAGCGGCTTGGTAATGGTGGCTGCGCTGTCGGTGGGAGAGTTTGGTTTGTCTAATCTGCTCACCAGTTTTCAGTACCGCACCTACCCGGTCGTGCTGCTACAAGCGTTTTATGGTGCGACAGGTTTTGCCTGCGCCGCAACAGTGATTTTGCTGCTGCTGGCCGCTACATCTGCACTGGTTTCATCCAGCATCAGCAACACATCAGCAGCAACAAACAAATAAGACAGGCATTGGCATGAGCCTCGAATTTCAAAACGTCAGCTATTACTACCCCGGCACACATCAGGGTCTGAATGATTTGACGCTGTCCGTTAAAACAGGTGAACTGGTGGCGGTGATTGGCCCCAGTGGCTCGGGTAAGTCCACATTGCTCAAGCTGGTGTCAGGTTTGACGACTGGGCACAGCGGCAGCATCAAACTGGGCGGGCAAGACTTGGCAAAAACGCCTGTGCATGAGCGAAACATCGGCATGGTGTTTCAAAACTATGCACTGTTCCCGCACCTCAATGTGTTGGACAACGTTGCGTATGGCTTGAAGCTGCGCAAAGTCCCACACAGCGTGCGTACAGCCAAAGCCAATGCGCTGCTCGACGCGGTGGGTTTGTCAGCTTTTTCTGATCGCGCCGTGTCGCAACTCTCAGGCGGGCAGCAGCAGCGCGTCGCGTTGGCGCGCGCCTTGGCAATCGACCCCAAGGCCTTGCTATTAGACGAGCCGCTGGCCGCACTCGATGCCAGCATTCGCGGCCAGTTGCGCGACCAAATACGTGAGATTCAAAAACGCTTTCATGCCACCACGCTGCTGGTCACGCACGACCAAGAAGAGGCTTTGGCGATGGCCGACCGCGTTGCCGTGCTGGTGGATGGTAGCTTGCTGCAACTGGCCACACCCAAAGACATCTACGAGCGGCCTGTTAGCACTGTAGTTGCGCAGTTTGTGGGTTTGTCTACGATTTTCCGGGGCACAGTACTGGCACAAGACCTGGTAGATATTGGGTTTGCAAAACTGGTAGCGCCCACGCACAACCGCGTTGCAGGGCAAACCGTGCATGCCCTCATTCGGCCAGAACATGTGCAGATAGACCCGCTAGAAAACACCCCCAACCGCATGACAGGCCATGTCGGTGCCCAGCGCTATTTGGGGTCGATGTCCCGCTTTGATTTTTTCATACCCGGAGCTGCCACGCCCTTGCTTTGCGAGGCGCGTGGCTTGCCCATGAATGCGGTTGCGATTGCCCCTCAGCATGTTTGTTTACTTGACAGTTGATTTTTAAACCCAAGGAGTCTTTATGAAACGCAGAAACATTCTTCAAGCCGCTGCAGCCTTGCCTGTTGTCAGCTTTTTACCCGCCTTCGCCTTTGACGGCCCCGAGCTGTACGTGGGCGAGAAAGCCCTGTATGCTGAGGCTGAAAAAGAGGGTCTGGTTGTATCGTTTGACACCGGGCCCGAATGGGCCAACTGGAAGTCTCTCTTCCGTGACTTTAAAAAACGCTACCCGGAAGTCGAGTTGACTTACAACGATTTGGGCTCTGCTGCAACGGTGGTGGCCTTAGAAAAAACCCGCCGCCGCCCGCAAGCTGACACGGCGTATTACTTTGCCGCATCGGCGGTAGATGCTGTTAAAAAAGATGTGGTAGCACCGTTCAAACCCATCAACTTTGACAAACTACCACCCGTATTTCGTGAGGCAGATGGCCGCTGGTTCACCATACACACGCTGAACATTGCTTTCCTCATCAATAAAAAGCTGGTTAAAACAGCGCCCACCAGCTGGGCTGATTTGCTCAAGCCCGAGTACAAAAATACAGTGGTGTATCTGGATCCGCGCTCGACAGGAATCGGCCAGGTCATTGCGTTTGCAGCTGCATTTGCCAACGGCGGCAGTGTTGACAACGTCAAGCCCGGCATTGACTACCTGGGCAAACTGCATGCCGCAGGCAATGTGCAACGAGTCGAAGGCACCACGCCTTATGCCAAGTTTTTAAAAGGCGAAATTCCGATCTGGATTGGCTACGAAAACGATGGCCTGAAAGCCAAGCACATTGACGGCATGGGCGATGCCGTGGAGGTGGTGATCCCCAAGGAAGCCAGCGCCGCCGCGCCGTATGCCATCAGTTTGGTCAAAGGCGGGCCCAACCCCAATGCGGGCAAGCTGTGGCTGAACTTCATCATGAGCGAGGCGGGGCAGTCGCTGTTTGCCCAGGGCTTTGTGCGGCCTTCTGTGCCGGGTATTAACCTGAGCGCTGACGTGGCCGCCAAGATGCCCGCTGCCCCACAAATCAGGCCACTTGATGTGGTCAAGGCGTCGGCTGCCAAGCCTGAAATTGACAGGCTGTGGGCTGCGGCTGTGCTTGCCAAGTAAAAAATAAAGCAAGATGATCAAACGCTTCGGTGCTTGGCCTGCATGGGCAGTGATGGCGCTCTTTTTGGGTGCGCCGTTGGCAGCGCTTGTGCCCGAGGCCTTTGGCGACAGCTTTGGCGGCGGCGTTGGCGGCGGCACGGGTGTATTTGCGCGCCTGCTGGCAGACCCGCAGTTCGGCCTAGCGATGCGCAACACGCTGCTGCTTGGGCTGCTGTCAGGCGTGCTGTCGGCATGTGTCGGCACGGTCATAGCCATTGAGCTGGCGCGCCAAAGCCCGGGGCGACGGCAGCTCATGCTGTCTTTGCTAGGTCTACCCTTGGCGTTTTCGGGGCTGGTGATTGCTTACGGGTTTATATTGGCTTTTGGCCGCGCAGGTTTTGTCACGCAACTGCTGGGTATGGCCGGTGCCGACACAGCGGTGATTGGCAGTTGGATTTACAGCGTGGGCGGCTTGGCGTTTGCCTATGCCTACTACCTGATTCCGCGTGTGGCTTTGCAGCTGTACCCGGTGTTCGCCAACCTTGATACAGCACCTACGTTGGCTGCACGCACGCTGGGCGCTACGCCTTGGCAAGCATGGCGGCATACCGTGCTGCCAGAAGTCGCGCCTGCTGTGTTGGCATCCGTTTTTTTTGTGTCCAGCGTGGCCATGGGGACGTATGGCACGGCACTGGCTTTGGTGGGCACGCAGCTTAATATTTTGCCGCTGATGTTGCTGGCCAAAGTGGGCGATGGCGGCAGTGACTTTGCTGGCGCTGCCGCTATATCGCTGGTGTTGATGTTGATGTGTACGCTGGTTTTAGGAGCAGGTGATGTTGTTGGTAGCCGAAGAAAAAACCATTGAACAACAGATCGTCGCGTTGCAAAAAAGCCCGCAGCGCTTCAAGCAGCCCATTGCCATCATTGGCCCGGGCGATGGTGATGCGCGTGTTTGTGATGCTGCTTTTGCAATTGCCCAGCGACTGGCGCAGTGCGGTCTGGCGATTGTTTGCGGCGGTCGTGGTGGCGTAATGCAGGCCGCGTCACGCGGCGCATATGAAGCGGGCGGCACAGTCATTGGCCTGCTGCCAGAAAACGATGACCAGGCCGCCAACGCCTACCTGACAGTCGCCATACCCACAGGCATGGGCGAGATGCGCAATGCCCTGATAGCGCGTAGCAGTCTGTGCCTGGTGGCTGTGGGTGGCGGTATGGGCACGCTGTCAGAGATGGCCTTTGGCCTAAAGTTGGGCAAGCCCGTTTATTGTTTACACCCAGAATTTGATTTGCCTGGCGCAAACCGCGTGACAAGCGCAGATGAAGCGGTAGCTCAAGTGCTGCAGTTTTTGCTGAGCACACAAGGGTAATCACGCCAGCACCGCGAGCTTCGCCGTGTGTGCCAGCGTTACCATCTGGGGAACAACAACACCCGGACAGCGCCATGACAACGCTTGCGAACAGCCCGCCTGAATTTTCACTACCCCCCGAAGTACCGTCCGCCAAAGTTGGCTCGGCCATCGTCAAACCGATTGAGGTGCTGTGTGCCGCGCTGAATGCACTGATCGTTGTTCTGCTTTTTTCAGGCGTGGTGGCGCGCTATGTGTTTTCTTTTCCGATCAGCTGGATTGATGAAGTGGCGTCGATTGCATTTTTATGGGTGGCCATGCTGGGGTCGGTGCTGGCAGTCGACCGCAGCGAGCATTTGCGGCTCAATGTGTTTGTCGAGATGCTGCCGGGGCGGTTGCAGGGTTTTGTTAAAACCTTTGCGCTGCTGGTGATGGCCAGCTTTTTGCTGTTTTTGTTGCAGCCGTCGGCAGAGTACGTCAAATCCGAGTGGATGATTCGCACGCCAGACCTGAACCTGCCCAACGGCTTTCGGGTGTCAGCTATTGGCGTGGGCATGGGACTGA
>JANYGP010000044.1 GCA_025362315.1 Polaromonas sp. | reverse complement strand
CCTGCGTCCATGACCAGACTGCCGGGTGTGTTGCCAAGGCCGACCACGTAGACGCCAGCCAGCCGGTCGACCATGGTGCGGGTGGATGGGAGGTTGGTGGTGCGGGTAATGGGGAGGTTGGAAGCTGCGCCGCTGGTGCTGCCTTGGTTGCTTGCGGTCGTGCTGGTCAGGTTGATGTCTCGCTCAGCGGTGATCCGCAATTGGCTGCCTGCGGTGATGCTGCCGCCGGTGTTGGTCACGTCTTGCGTGGCCTTTAAGTCCACTGCATTGGCCTGAATGCGCCCGCCCAGGTTGTTGATGTTGGCGGCGTTGATGGTGACCAAGGATCGGCTGCCGACATTGCCTGTGATGTTGCCGTCCAGGCCTGTGCCGATATTGCCTGAGTTGTTGACATCGCCTGTCACGTTGATGTTGATGGCCTGGGCTGACAGCAGGGCGCCTGCGCCGTCGATGTCGCCGGGGCGGATGTTGGCAACGTAGAGTTGGGGGACTAGGGCTCTGGTTGTCGTTGTGCCGCCTTTGCCGTCGGGCAAGGTCACGGTTTGCTCGACCAGCCAAACAATGTCGCTGGTCAGTTGGGCCATTTGTACCGCTGACAGGGCGATGCCGGGACGTAGGTTGTAGGCACGGGCGTAAGTGATGCCGCTGTCCATCAGGCCTTGGTATTGCTGGGTTTGGCTGGTGAAGTTACCCAAGAAGCGGCGGCCAGTCAGTTGGGCGACTTGTTCGTTGATCAGGCGTTGCTCATAAAACCCATCGCCCAGGCGTTTTTGAATCGTGCTGGGGTCGGTGTTCAAAGCCGTCAGCATGTAGTCGCTGCCCAGCCACTGGCGTTGGTTGGTAAAGCGGGGGTCGGTTTGGACTAAGACTGTGCTGGCTGGGTTGGGGTTGAGGCGAAATAGGGCTGAGTTGGGAACCAATATTGCGCCCGGGGCGCTGGTGCGCACCTCGGTTGGCGTACTGCTTGCTTGCCCGCCACCAGACACGGGGGCGATGGTTTGCGGTGCATTGGGGCCTGTAACTGTGGGGCCACTGGTGCTTGTGGGTGTGACCGCGCTTTGGGCTGGTGTTGATGCAAGGGCTTGGTAGTTGCCTTGCAGGGTGGTGGTGGAGGCTACGCTTTGCGCATAGCCTCTTTGACCGTAGGCAGTCCAGCGTGTGCAGCTCGCGAACAGGCGGCCGCAGCCGCCGCTGTCAAAGTTGCCCCATGTGTAGGTGTAGCCGTTGTAGCTAATGGTGATGGGGATGCTGACCGCTATGTTGTTAACGCTGGCGTTGCCCGTGATGCCCAGTGTGCTGCCTGCCAATATTTGGCTTTGGTTGTTGTTGATCTGGTTGCTAGCGTCTAGCGTTGTGCTGCCGCCGCTGGTTAATAGTCCGGGCTTGGTACTGGTAACGTTGGCTCGCTGCGTGGTGGTGCTGTAGTCAATAACGTTGAATATCGCGAAGCCACCTACGTTGCCCTGACCTCCGTTTATAAAGTATGTAGGTTTGCCCTGACCTTCCGTACGAAAGAAAGTGAGCGCGCCCTGATTGCCAACTTGCGATGCGTAAAAAGTACCACCTGGGGTGCTGTACACCGTCTCGCCGGGACCGGCTACGGTCTGCAACGCATACGTGAACCCAGCGTTAAAGTTGTTGATGGTTTCAGCTTTGATACTCAGGTCACCAATCGCTTGAATCGTTGAGCCATAGTTGGTAAGGATGCCAGCGCGGCCTGTAGCCTGGCCGTTTGCATCTAACGCGCCGCCGATGTTCATGTTGCCCACGGCCAGCAGGGTCGCGCCGCCAGTGTTGGTAAAGTTGATCGTGCCGATGTCCAAGTTACCGCGGGCAGCAATAACTGCTTCTCCCGAGTTGGTCATGCTAGCGCTAAAGATACCAACAGCGTCGCCATAAATACGACCAGTGTCAACATTGGTGAGCGCAGGTGACGTGATACGAGTGGTCTGCCCATCGATCAAACCTCGATTAACCAGCGCAACTGATGCGGTGACTGTGGTGGCTGCACCGGTGATCTCGCCTGTGGCTGTGTTGCCAATGCTTTGCCCGGACAGGGCCAGTGTGTTGCCCGCTTGCAGCTTGCCACTGTTCGTCATATCGCCAGCGGTACTGAGCGTCAGGTTGTTTGTAGCCAGCACATCGCTTTGATTGTTAAAGTTGCCCGTCAAAGCAATCGTCATGTCGCCTAGCGACTGCACTTTGCCGTCGCCAGTCAAACCGGCGGCGTTGACGCTGGTCAATTGCCCGGCAGTAATGGCGCCGCCTGTATTGGTGACTACTAGGGTTTTATTAGCTGGTGCTGTGGTGCTGTCTTGCAACGCGGCGTTGTTGGAAGCGCTGATCAGGCCTTGGCTATTGTTAATACCGCCAGTGCTGGCCGTAAGAGCTACGTTGGTGCCAGTGACCTTGCCAGCGATGTTGCTGATACCAAGAGCAGTGACGTTGACGTATTGCGCAGCTTGGATTGTGCCGCTGTCGTTGGCCACCTGGCCTGCAGTGGTGGTTTGCAGGTTGCCCCGTACAGACACGAAGGTGCCGCGTGTGTTGTCCATGCTGTTGGCTAAGACATTGACGTTGCCGTTGGCTGCTATTTTGCCCGCTACGTTGTTGACAGCTTGTGTGGTGGTAGCTCTCAATGCACCAGCGGCGGTGATGCTGCCTGTGTTGTTGTTTAGCGATTCGGCTGCCAGCGTCACATTGCTACCCGCTGTGATTTGGCCAGCGGCACTGTTGTCCACAGCGCCTTGCGTGGTGATGGTGAGGTTGCTAGTGCCTGTGGCGCGCACTGTGCCCCTTTGGTTAGCCAGCGTCTGGGCAGAAATGCTGGTGTTGCCGTTGCTGGTGATACTGCCGCCTGTGTTGTCTAGCCCACCAGTAACAGTGATGCTGGTCGGGCCCGCGCCCGTCTGGGTCATGTTGCCCAGGCGGTTATTGAGCAATTCAGCGTTAACGGTAATCTGGCTAGCTGCTGTGTCTGCGTTGTTTAAATTGACCGCGCCCCCGGTAACGACCAACGCGCCGTTGCTGGTGACCTGACCGCGCTGGCCATTGATGGTGTCGGCAGTGACGCGCAAGGTGCCTTGGCCTGCATGCACCAGTTTGCCGTCGGTGTTGGTCAGGGTTTGGGCTGCAACAGTGAGGTTTTGAGAATTGGTGGCAATACGGCCGCCAGTGTTGTTCAGGTCACCCGCTAGATTGATGGTGGTGTTGCCTGTGCCAACTTGGACGATGTCCCCAGACACGTTGGACAGGTCGCGGGCGTTGACGTGCAGCTGATTGGCTGTAACAGCCGCTCCATCGGTGCGCAGGGTTTGTGCCGCGCTGGCATTGAAGGTGCCGTTCACGCTCACAGTGCCGCGGCTAAGGTCTACATCGCCCGTGCTGGCGATTAAGCTTGCGTTTTGCGCCGTCAGATTGATGTCCGTCAGGTCAAGGCTGGTCGATGTTAAGGTCACTCCGCTGACTGCCGTAAGCTGACCCTTAAGTTGCGCCGCTCCGCTTGACGTCACTGCGAGGTCGCCTGTGGTACTCAAGCTGCCGTCGGCTTTCAAGCCTGCAGCTAATACCGACCCCGCTGCGGAAACAACTTGCGCACCTGTGCCCGCAGCCGCTACGCGAGTGTCACCTTGCGCAGCAATAAAGCCCGTACTGGAGTTGGTGATGTTGCCCTGGGCGGTGATGTTGGTATTGCCTGCGGCGTAAACCGTCCCACTGTTTGTGAGCCAGCCATTGGCCTGCACCACCACGTCGCCTGCTGTTGCGCCTATGACGCCCGCGTTGCGCACGCCCAGGCCTGCTTCAGTGCCTATCAGGGTGATCTTGCCTGCGTACATGCCGCCTAGCTGGGCTACGTCTATGGCAAAGGCAGGGCCTGTGCCTGTGCCTGTGATGGGCGTTACCGTGGTTTGGGCAGCATTGATTTGGTTAGCGCCTGCAACGACTTTGAGCTCTTTGGCCCAAATGCCTGCGTTGACTTGTACAGCCCGTGCCAAGATACCTGTGTAGTCAGTTGTTGACGTGTCAAGCCCTGCACCGCTGATGGTGATGTTGCCGCGCTGGACTAGGTAGCCGTCAAGGCTGCCGCCGTTCATGATAGGCGTGCCAGTAGTCAGGGTGGCGCGGCTGGCGTTGATAAAGCCGCCGCCGTTGACGTTGATGCCTGACGGGTTGGCAATGATGACCTCAGCCCGCTGGCCTGCGACTTCGACATAGCCGTTGATAAAGCTGGGGTTGGCGCTGTTGACTTCGTTCAAGATGACTCTGGCGCTGCCTGCTGTGAGCAGGGGGTTGCTTTGCACGTAGCCGCCGAGCTGGGTTAATGCGTTGGCGCTTGAATTGTTCAAGATCACGCCTGCGCGGTTCACGTCAAACTGGCTGTAGGTGTTGCGGCTTACGCCCGCTGCGCTGGGGGTTTGGATGTTGACTTGCGTGATGCCGCTGGCGGTTTGCAAAATAACGGGTTGCTGGGTGCTGGGGGCGGCTGCGTCGGCTCTGACTTGGGCTTGCGCTGGCACTGGGGCGGTTAGTAGGAAGGTTAGCGTGATGCCTAGGCCTAAAGCGATGCCAAAGCTCAATGCGTTTAAACATATGGATGCCCCCATCCCCGCCTTCCCCCGGGAGGCGAAGGTGTCTGTAGCGTTACCTGAGGTGGTGCCTGCCGCAGACCGTTCGCCGCTGGCCGACTTGCCCTGCGCGCCTGCGGTTTCGGCCACCGCCATGAGCTGGCCTCTACTGGCGTTAAAGACAATGCGGTAGAGGGATTTGTTCATTTTGCTGATCTTTCAAACAATTAAAAACTGAAATTCAAGCTGACGCCAGCGGTGTAACGCCCGGTTCTAAAACCTTGGGGTTTGCTGATGGGCTGGCCGACAAATGCGTCGTAATAAAAACCCTTGTAGCCACCACGCAAGCCCAGTACCGCCCCGCTTAGGCTTTTGCCCACCAGCAAGTCGCTTGACGGGCCGCTGACGGTGCCGTAGTCAATGCCTATATAAGCCTCTTGCCCTGTGCTGCCCAACGCCAGCCCGAAGTCGTTGCGCAGCAGCACGCCACGCTCGGCTGACAGGGCGGTCTCCCCGTCAAAACCGCGCACGCTGAAGCGCCCGCCTATGGCAAAGCGGTCTTGCGGGGTAAGCCGGGTTTGGTTGACTTGGCCGCGCATGGCCGCTGTGTAGCGAAAGTTTTGCCCCGCTGCTTTAAAAGGCACATTCAGCGTGGCATCGAACAAGCCAAGCTCCATGCGCGACGTGCCTTCGCCCAGCGCTTGCTCAGGCGCTAGCAGCGAGCCAAAAGCACCGGTGCCGCGCCTGTAGGTCAGGTTCACATCCAGCGTGCTGCGGCCTATAAATTCGCGGTGGTTGGCACTGAGCTCAAAGCCGCCGACAACGCGGCGCTGCACTTGAATTTCAGTGTCGTCAATAAAGTTGTTTGACCGGCGCTGAAAGGCCTTGATGCCCAGCGTTGTTTTACGTGATGCGTCGCG
>JANYGP010000035.1 GCA_025362315.1 Polaromonas sp. | reverse complement strand
GCGCCAGGCAAACAGCTCGCAACGTGCAGCGGCTGCCAGCGTTGCCCCAAAGCGCGTGCGAATCATCTCGTCAAGCGCCGTGTCTTTGGCAAAGTGCTGCTTGCCAGTCAGCTCGTCAAACCAGAAGTGGAGGATGTCCGTGGCGTGCATGGTTGTCTCAGGTCAGCTGCATGAAGCGCCGGTGGCGCGCGTGAAGGTCTGGCCTTGCGCCAGCGCCAGGTTGCCCTGCGCGGCAGTGATGCGCAGGGTGCTGTCAGTGGCTTGCAGCACCAGCTCGCCACTGTTGCCAGCTGGCACGCGCAGCTCTGTGCCATTGATGGTGCCCACCAGGTCGCGCGTGCGGTCACGCCAGCCCAGCGTGCCTTCAAAAGTCTGGTACTTCTGCGTCAGGCGAATACTGGCCCCGCGCAGCAAGCCCGCCGCACACCACAGGCCATCGACCCGTGCAGGCACCGTCCACAAATGAACCTTGCTTGATTTTTCAAACCCCACCACCTTGTTGGGCACGGATACGACGGTTGTGCGGTCAGGCTTCCAGTCGCCCATGTCCCAGTCATGCGACACGATGCGCGTGCCGGGCTTGAGGGCCAGCAGGGAAGGACGCAATTGCAGATTGAACTCAGGCAACAAATACATCGTGACCACAGTGGCTGGGGCAAGGTCAGTTTTGAACAGATCCTGTTCTTTGAATTCAGCCTTGTCAGCCACGCCCGCAGTGCGCGCATTGGTTTTGCTCAGCTCGACCAGACGCGGGTCAATCTCTACACCCATCCCAGTCGCCTCAAACCGCTTGGCAGCCAGAATCACAATCCGCCCATCACCCGAGCCAAGGTCAATCACATGGTCGCCGCGCTTCACGCCAGCGGCGTTCAGCATTTCGAGCGTGACGTTGTCGGGGGAGGTGATGAAGGGGACTTCGTCTGTGAGCTGGGCTTGGCTATGACCTGCGAAGAGCGCAAGCGACACGGCCAAGAGTGATGGCAATGATTTGAGGTGGCTGTAACGGGCTGGCATGGTGGCAATAGTGTGATGGGTTGATTCTGAAGGTTACACCGGCTGTACGCGCATGGGTTTGTTTGTGCCAATCCAGGGTCATGCAGAGGGCTGCTCGCGCGTCCACACCAGCAGCAAATTATTGGCGGGCATGGCGTGCCTTGAAAGTAGCTGTAGCCCTGCTTTGGCTGCCTGTGCCGTGACATCTTCAATGCGGCGAATGCCCCAGGCTGGGTTGCGTTCGCGCAGGCTTTCGTCAAACGCCAGGTTACCCGGTGACGTGGGTACGCCATCTTCAAGATACGGACCATAGGTGACGAGCCGACCGCCAGAAGCAAGGTGTTGTGCGCTGCCGTGCATCAGGGCGGCGCAGGTGGCCCATGGCGAGATGTGCAGCATGTTGGCGCAGTAAACCAAGTCAAAAAGCTGCGGGCCCGGCAACCAACTGGGTGCCATCACGTCAATCACCACCGGTGCAAGCACATTGCGCACGCCCTGCTCAGCAACCCAGGCATTGATCGACGCAAACCCGTCTGGCTGTGCATCGCTCGGCTGCCAGGCCCACCCCGGCAGGCCGTAAGCAAACCAGGCTACATGCTGGCCTGTGCCTGAGGCAATTTCAATCGCGTTGCCTTCCGCTGGCACAAGGCCCACCAGCACATCCAGAATGGCCTGCTTGTTGCGGTCAGCGGCTGCGCTGTAGTCGGGTTGAATTTGCATTTGTTGTCAGCCGGGTATGTTCTCTAGAGTCCACCACACGATGTCGCTGGCGCTCATGGCACCGGCCTGGCGGGCTACTTCGCGGCCATTGACGAACAGGCCCAAGGTAGGAATGCTGCGGATCTGGTAACGCGTACCCAGCGCCTGCTGCGCCTCGGTGTCCACCTTGGCCACGCGCACGCGCGGCTCCAGCTGGGCGGTAGCCTGTACGTAGCCCGGCGCCATCTGGCGGCACGGGCCGCACCACGGCGCCCAAAAGTCCACCAGCAGCGGGATCTGGTTGCGCTGCAGGTGCTTGTCAAATGCGGCCTCGGCCAGGTCAACTGGCTTGCCAGTAAACAGCGGCTGCTTGCACTGCCCGCAGTCGGGCGCGCTGGCAAGCTGGTCCGCACGCACGCGGTTGGTGGTTTGGCAATGGGGGCAGACGATGTGCAGGGATTCAGTCATTCGGGCTAGCTGGTGGCTGGTGGGTTGGAATGCAAGACTAAGGTAACCGCTTAAGATACCGTAAAGCATTTCTACCTCAACTGAAAGAAGACCATGTCGATCATTGTTTCCCTCATCATCTATCTCATCGTTCTAGGCCTGATCTACTGGCTGGTGAATATGCTGCCACTCCCAGCCCCATTCGGGTTGATCATTCGCATCTTGTTTGTACTGCTTGCCGTGCTGGCGTGTTTGAGTCTGTTGGGTGTGGTCAAAGGCAGCTACCTGCCCATCATTCGGATTTAGTTCAAATCGACTGGTTACGGCGCAACGACTTTTTGCGTCTTACAGCTTCGCGCCTGGAAATACGCTTTACAAGATCAATCGGGTATGACCAATTTTTCCAGCTTGCACTGCCCGGAGTCGGGTGCGCTGGCAAGCTGGTCCGCACGCACGCGGTTGGTGGTTTGGCACTGGGGCAGACGATGTGGAGGGATTCGCTTATACGGTCTGGCTTGTAGCTGGGGCGGGGGAATGCAAGGCTTGCCGGGCTGCCCAGCCTGAAACGGGAATAACTTCAAATTCATCCGCTCCTGTTTTCATAGCTTCTCACGCATGTATCCATTGGTCTGGAGGCCTATAGCATAGACAAAAAGAAGGTCAAAGACTTTGTTTCATGGCTTTTTTGAGGCTGTACTTGGCCTAAGTCGGTTTTTGACATCAAAAACTGTCTGCTTACACCATAAAAAGTTGCTGCAAGCCAATAGATATCAGCATAAGCAGCTCCTGTATCAATAGCGTCGGAGGGTTAATTGGAATCTGACCCCAATTTCTCTCAATTTCTCCTGACCCCAATTTCTCCATGACCCCAATTTCTCCACAACGGCTACAGCTCCTGCGCGCTGGAGCAAGCTGTTTTCGAATGTATTTAAGGGAAAAATGTGCCTTTAGCGTAATAAATACGGGCGCAAGCAGCTACTGAATAAATAGCAATGGTAAGTGGCAAAAATCAATATGCATCACCGCCCTCCGTTTTAAAGGCGATTGATTTCAAGCAGCCTCAAGCTCCAGATGCACCCGCCGCCCGATGGCCGTGGCCACGTTGACCAGCGCATCCAGCGAAAACCGTGACACGCGGCCGCGCAACAAATCATTCATACGGGGCTGCGTTATGCCGCATTGGGCCGCCGCTTCAACCTGCGTCCATTTGCTTTCTTTCACGATGGCTGCAATTTGCTGCATCAGCTCGGCCCGCGTGCGCAGGTTGGCAGCTTGCTCGGGCGTGTCAGCCAGTGCGTCCCACACGCTGGCGTAGTTGTCTGGTTTGCTCATTTCTGGCCTTTCATAAACTCAGTAAAACGTTCTTTTGCAAGATCAACATCTCGCTTTGAAGTCGTTTGCGTTTTTTTCTGAAACGCGTGCAATACGATCACCGCATCAGCAAGCCGAGCGGTGTAAACCACCCGGTAGGTTCCAGATTCGTCCCAAATACGAATTTCTTCAACGCCTTTGCCAATGCCAGGCATCGGCCTGAAGTCATCCGGCTGCTCACCCCGCTGAACCCTGTCGATCTGGTAGCCCGCATCCTGCTTTGCGTCTTCCGGGAACTCCCTCAAGGCTTTGAGCGAGCTGCCAAGGAAGCGAACAGGTTTCATTTGTCAGAATATACTGGTTTGAATATAACTGTGCAAGTGCCAGTTTTCTCAACTCGCGATTCCTCCCAGTTGTTCTCTTACCATGATGCAAACAGGAGGATCACCACATGGCTACCAACACCAACCAAAAACTCGCCGTATTGATTGACGCCGACAACGCGCAAGCCTCAGTGATTCAGGAACTGCTGGCCGAGGTGTCGCGCTACGGCACCGCCACCATCAAGCGCGCCTACGGCGACTGGACCACGACCAACCTCAAAAGCTGGAAGGAGGTTCTGCACACCATGGCCATTCAGCCGATACAGCAGTTTGCCTACACCAGCGGCAAAAACGCGACCGATTCCGCCCTGATCATCGACGCCATGGATGTGCTGCACGCTGATGCAGTCGACGGCTTTTGTCTGGTGTCCAGCGACAGCGACTTCACCCGCCTGGCCACGCGCATTCGCGAAGCCGGGCTGGTGGTTTACGGCTTTGGGCAGCGGAAAACGCCTGAGCCATTTGTGGCGGCTTGCGACAAATTCATTTACACCGAGATTTTGCGGAGTGAGCCTGGAGAAACCAAGCCCGGCCAAGAGCCCGTTGCCGAACTACCCAAGCTCAAGCCGATGTTATTGAACGCCTTGAACGCCACTGTGCGCGAAGACGGCTGGACGACGCTTTCAGCCTTGGGTAGCCAGATCACCCGCAGCAATCCGTCGTTCGACGCACGCAATTACGGCGTATCTAAATTGGGTGAATTGATCCGTCTGCAGGCGGCTTATCTGGAAGTAAAAGAAGTGAAGTCTGGCGAGGGTGATTCTGTGCAAACCCATTTGCACGTGCGGCGCAGGGCTGCTTTGCCTCAAAAGGTTGCCTGACCGTTCAACCGCTCATATTTTTATAGCTGCTTGCGCCCGTATTAATTGGGCTAGAGGCCTAAAACATAGGTAAAAAAAGGCTAGAAACGGCGTCTCAGGATTTTTTTGAGCCTGAACCTGCCCCAAATTGGTTGTTTGACGTCAAAACCCGGCTATTTACACCATCAAAAGTAGCCACAAGCCAATCGATACGTGCGCAAGCAGCTCCTGTATTGATAGCGTTCGGAAATTAATTGGAGTCTGACCCCAATTGTTTCCTTTGCTTTATCGTGAGAAATTTTCATGTTGCGTGCTTAATTTCCAGCACAAGCCTTTTTTATGTTGGCTTGAAATCTTGCGGCCACAGGAAATATGGCCCAAAGCGGCTCTTTGCAACAAATTCGATGCCAGCCTTTTCACCCTTTGGGCTCAGGCTGTGTTTGTCGCCGTCAGTTGTGAGGTACCCCTGCGTTACGGCAAGCTCCAACAGCTGCGCCAGCTTCATGCCCAGCTTTTGTGCAAGTTTTCCGGTCGGAAGTTTGTCACCCATCTGATCGTCGTCTTGGGCCTTGCTGGCGGGCTGACTGGGGATTTCAGGCTCATTGGAAATTCGTTCCATCGAAATCCGAACTTCGTCACTAATACGGATGATGCGCTGGGCTTCCTCGTAGGCGTCTTTGTACAACTCAATATCTTCACTGCGTTTAATCAGCACGCCCATTTCGTTGTTATTCACCTGGCTGAATTCGTACAGGTTCAGGCTTGTGACGATGCACATCCCTTCATTCATGTAGCACTTGGCATGCAGGTTTTTGCAGAAACTGGTGCGGATGTAAGTCAATCCACGCAGCCATTCAATTTCTTGAGGTTGCAGCTCGCTTTTGCCGTAAACGATACGCACATCGATCTTCAATCGGTTCTTGTCAGCTAGCAGCTCTTTCATTCTGTCGTTGAGCTTTAGAAAAGGGCTGATCAGAATCAAGCGGTCTGACGCGCTTTTGATCATTTCTTCAAGGAAGTAGTTGGTTGCGCTGGTATTAAGGAATTTGGCCATGGTCTCTAAGTTGATTGCGAAAAGCGTTTTAGAAATTAGTCAAAGTCGGATCGCATTAACATCCCGTATCCCACGACTGCAAAGATTTATCAAGCTGCTGATTTCTGAGGTTGCATCAATTTACTGGATAACTGTGGTCGTTGAAGATTTTTACAAAATGAAAAGGCAATAGTTCAACTAGAACTAAAGAACATGAAATGAATACAACTAATGCACCGAGAAGCATTGGATAAATATTGCTGTCCATGTTAAATTGCAAGTAACTTCCGATGGCGTACGAAATGACTGGTACTGCAACGAACACTGATAGATGGCATAACCTAATCAGAAAATAAAATAGGAACATGAAGTAGCGCGAATAAAACTTAATCCAACTACGTTTCTTCAAGTCGATTAGTTTCCCGATAGGATAAATATTTATGATGTGAGGAAATAAGTCAGAAATACTTTTTGCATTCTGAATTAAAAGCGCCTCTCTATATCTTGTGACATAAATACTGCCGAGCCAAAGAATTAGGACGGGCGCAAGGGAAATCTGCATCAGTGTCAAATATGTCGACGTTTCAATGCTAATTTCTGTACCAAAGAAGTTTATTTTTGACTTCTCAGGAAGTTCAATACCCAACGAAGTGAATCGTGTTCTTCTAATTTTATCGGCTTCGTCAATTAAACTCGCCGCAATTTGTCGTGGTGGTTGATCTCCTCTGCTTGCAATTCTCGGCAATACCGTATCGCTGTACGCAGCGTATCCACCAACACTGTTGAATGCCCGCCTTGATCGATCCGCTTCCAAAACAGCACTTTTTAGTTGCGAGTTATAGGCTGACTTGTAGAAATCTTGAAGATTTTTCGGTGCTTGCTTGATCAGCTTATATCTGTTTTCCAAGTCTGCCGTATTGTCGGAAATTGCATCAGCGGCATATCTCAATCGTTCCACAATTTGAGTTTCGACATGCGCGGTGTTTGAGTATGAAATAAAGAGGAAAAGAAGGCTGAAAAATGAAAGTGGGCCCGCAAGCATCAACAGACGTTCAATTCTCTTTCCAAGTACGTATAGATTTTTCATTGTCAAGGGCAGTGAGCTTTGAAGCGAATTTTTTTATATGCTTCCTACATTGGTTAATTGTAGTTACCTTGATTACTCCCCCAACCATCCTTCAACCCCACAGCCAAGTTAAACACAGGCGTCCCCGCAGCATGATCCATCCGATCCGCCGCGAAGTAGCCATGACGCTCAAACTGAAATTTGTCGTCGGCCTTGGCTGTTGCCAGTGACGGCTCGACGACTGCTTGCATCACCGTCAGGCTGTTTGCGTTCAGGTTTTGCAAAAAGTCTGCGCCGCCTGCTTCGGGGTGGGCTTCTTTGAACAGGCGGTCGTACAGGCGCACTTCGGCTTGCAGGGCGTCGGCTACGGCAACCGGCGTGATTGGGTTCACGCAGCTTTCTTTTAAACGACAGCTTGACGATGTAGCCAAATTGCGCTGCCACATTCACCATTGCATCAAGCGTGAATTTTTCAGTGCGGCCTTTAACAAGGTCATTCATGCGGGGCTGTGTGATAGATGCGCGTTTGGCAGCTTCCGCTTGTGTCAGGCCAAGCTTTTCGATAACTTTGCGGATGTGTATGACCAGGTCTGCACGAAGCAACAGGTTTTGCGCTTCGCCTTCAGGAAACCCCAAGTCTTGAAAGACGTTGCCGCTTACACATCTATCTTGAGGACTGTTGGTCACGCTGCTTTCCTATATTTCAAAGGCAGCAAGCCCTCTATCTTGGCATCCAGCAAAACAATCTCAACTATCGAGCCGTCTTCGGCATAGCTGATGTTTGTATGCCAGTCTTGCGAAACCTCGCGCACGACCTGCCTTTCAGGCATGCGGATCTGCAAGATGGCGTCGTTTTCGAAGTGAATGCTTTTCATGGTTGAGGCTCACGCCGCAGTCACACTTTTGAAAACTTGCTTCAACACTTTTGGCTGCTGCTCAGCAATGGTGATTAAGGTACGAGCTGCACCTGATGGTTGCCTGCGACCCTGCTCCCAGTCTTGCAGGGTGCGTACTGACACGCCAAGCAGGCCAGCGAATTCAGATTGCGACAAGCCGGACTTCAAACGGGCCATCACAACAGGCGGCACCTCAATCTTGGCAACTACTTTGCCTTTGCCTGCCTTCATTTCGCGGATGGATTGAAGCAGCTCTGCGCCCAGGTCACGATTTGCATCGCGTTCGCGCAGTTGTTTGTCAGTCATGGGCATCATTCATCTCCTGTTTGAGTAGCTTGAGTAACTCGGCCTGAATATTGTCTTTCACACTCTTGCTATAGATCAAGAGCAACCAAACCTCGTCGTCGGCAAAACGATTGAAATACACAACCCTGACACCGCCTCGTTTGCCAGTGCCCGCGCGTGACCACCTCACTTTGCGTACACCGCCAGTACCTGGAACGACATCACCCGCATCAGGTGTCAGCGCCAAGTAACTTGCGAAAGCGCCTCTTTCGTCCTCTGTCCAATAGTCTGGCCACGCTCGCTGAAAAGTTGGCGTTTCTGCGATGGTCAGCATTGTTAAAGTCATTGCTATTTTCGTTGATTATACGGCTTTGCCGTATTACCAGGGTTGCTCACTTCCCCCAACCATCTTTCAACCCCACAGCCAAGTTAAACACCAGCTTCCCCGCCGCATGATCGACCCGGTCAGCTGCAAAGTAGCCGTGCCGCTCAAACTGAAACTTGTCGTCAGCCTTTGCCGTTGCCAGTGATGGCTCAACCACCGCTTGCATCACCGTCAGGCTATTCGCATTCAAGTTTTGCAGAAAGTCTGCGCCGCCTGCTTCGGGGTGCGCTTCTTTGAACAATCTGTCGTACAGGCGCACTTCGGCTGGCAGGGCGTCGGCTACGGCTACCCAGGTGATGACGCCTTTGACCTTGACGGCGTCTGAACCTGGGGTGCCGCTTTTAGTGTCGGGTATCAACAGCGCTTGCACTTCAGTGACTTTGCCTGCGGCGTCTTTGGTGCAGCCTGTGCATTCGATGACGTGACCGTATTTCAATCTGACCTTGTTGCCTGGGAACAACCTAAAAAAGCCTTTGGGCGGAGTCTCTTCAAAGTCTGTGCGTTCTATCCATACTTCTTTGCCGATTTTGAAATGACGTTTGCCCAGGTCGGGGTGATGCGGGTGGACAGGGGCTGAGCATTCGTCCAACACATCAACGCCATACAGTTCATCCCAATTCGTCAATACCAGTTTGATCGGGTCCAGCACGGCCATCGCGCGTGGGGCTGTACCGTCTAGTGTTTCGCGCAGGCAGCCTTCCAGCGTGCTGTAGTCAATCCAGCTGTCGCTTTTGGTCACGCCGATGCGTTCGGCGAACAGTTGCAGTGCCTCGGGTGTGTAGCCGCGGCGGCGCAGGCCGACTATTGTTGGCATGCGGGGGTCGTCCCAGCCGTTGACTTTGCCTTCGTTGACGAGTTGGGCCAGCTTGCGTTTGCTGGTCAATACGTAGGTCAGGTTCAGCCGGGCAAATTCGTATTGGCGGGGCGCTGGGCTGGCCAATAAACCGCCTTCAATCAGGCGCTCAAGCAACCAGTCGTACCAAGGGCGCTGGTCTTCAAACTCGAGCGTGCAAATGCTGTGGGTAATTTGCTCCAGTGCGTCTTCAATCGGGTGCGCAAATGCATACATGGGGTAGATGCACCACTTGTCACCTGTGTTGTGGTGGTGCGCACGGCGAATGCGGTAGATGGCCGGGTCGCGCAGGTTGATATTGGGGCTGGCCATGTCGATTTTGGCGCGGAGGACGGCTGCGCCGTCTGGCAACTCAGCGTCGCGCATCTGCCTGAAACGGGCAAGGTTCTCAGCAACCGTGCGGCCCCGAAAAGGACTGTTAACACCCGGCTTGCCAAAGTCCCCTCGGTTGGCGCGCATTTCCTCTAGAGATTGCTCGTCAACATAGGCCAGGCCGGCTTCAATCAAATACTCCGCCGCGCGGTACATGAAGTCGAAGTAATCGCTGGCCTGGTACGGTTTGCTGTTGCCATCTTGCGCCCAGTCAAAGCCCAGCCACTTTACCGCATCAATGATGCTGTTGACGTATTCAACGTCTTCTTTCTCAGGGTTGGTGTCGTCAAATCGCAGGTGGCACACGCCGCCGTAGTCACGCGCCAGGCCAAAGTTCAGGCAAATGCTTTTGGCGTGGCCAATGTGCAGGTAGCCGTTGGGCTCTGGCGGGAAGCGCATGCGCACTTTTTGCGCGTCAAGCGGGCCGGCTGCGTGGTGCGCGGCGTCGCCTGGGCTGCCGCCCCAATGGCGGCTGGTATAGGTGCCAGCAGCCAGGTCTTTTTCAATGATTTGGCGTAAAAAGTTGCTGGGTTTGATGGGGTCATGGCCTGGTGACGGCAAGTGGGGAGCGTTCATACCTTGATTTTAGGGCTTGCATCTGGTTTCAAAAGAACCCAGGCACGCAAGCCGAATGTTACGTCTGCGCACCGTCTTTACATGGACACGGGTAGTCGCCTATGGTGGAAGCGCGTTTAATACCAAAAGGGGCGTTATTTGTCCCTGGCAAAGGAGCTTTTGATGACATCACACTCAATGACATTGACAAGCGCAGCACGTCGCTGGCTGTTGGCAAGCATCGCCGCTGCATTGGCGCTGGTAGCTATCGGTTTTGCCAATAACGCCCATGCGCGCGACAACGTGACGTTTTCTGTTGGCATAGGTGTGCCGGGTGTGGTGTTTGGCGCATCCAATGCCTACCCGGTTTATAGCCAGCCACAAGCGGTTTATGTTCAGCCGCAGCCGGTATACATTCAGCCCCGGCCGATTTATGTGCAGCCTGCCCCGGTGTACTACCAACCAGCGCCTGTTTATTACAGCCCGCAGGTGTATGTTGCACCTCGGCCGATGTATTACGGCCAGCCGTACGATGGAAAACACGGCCACTACAAAAAACACGGCTGGAAGAATCAGGAATACTACAGCCAGGGCTACCAGCACCAGGGCTACCAGCACCAGGGTCATCAGCAGCAAGGTTACGGTCCGGTTTATTACCAGCGCTAGGCCTTGGTAAGGGACATAAAAAAACCTGCGTCATGCAGGTTTTTTACGACTGGTCATCTGTTCAAGGCGTCACACGGGCTTCCAGAAAATATAGTCTGCCTGGTAGGGCAGAGTCATCTTGTCGCCCACGTCTGAATCGCCACAAGCTTTGTTAAATTCAAGCCCGCCTTTGGTGTTGATGCGCTGAATGTACGCCACGTCTTGCATGGCGCCCACGTCTTTGCCGGCCACACCTTTTGACAGCTGGTTGGACAAATTGTTGGCACCCAATGCGGGGGCAACTGCCAGCTGCGTGCCGACAACAGTAGAGCCGTCTGTATGCGTCCACAACGGTGGCGGGCCGCTGTAGGTGCCTACCGTTTTGCCGGTGCGGTCAATCAGATCGGCCTTTGGGCTGGCCAGCACCCAGCCTGCCGGGCCAGTGGTGGCCGGGGTTCTGCGGCATTCGTAATTGAGCACACCGACAGCAGTCGTTTCCAGCACCACCACAAAGCCGGCTGGCACGCGAACGGCATCGGGCAATCTGTCCTGGCTGTACTCTTTGGCCGGTGGCTTGGCCGTGGTGCAAGCCGCCATGATGACAGCTGTGCCAGTGACCATGCACAGCATGGCAATGGCGCTTTTACTGTAGGCGCGGGCGGTGTTACGGGTTGTTTTCATGAGTCCTCAAGTGTTGGGTTATCGGAGGCTCCAGTACAACCTGTAACACATGAAAACAATGTAGGACAACGCTTATGCGCCGTGAAAGGAGAACGGCGGATGGTGGATGGTGGATGGTGGATGAAGAAGGGCAGAGCGCATGGCAAGTCGCCTGGCTGCCCTGTTGCTACATGGCTTTGAAAAGATGTGCATACAGCCGGCTGACGGCCAGCTTGTCCGCGCTGCCATGCAGCGTTAGCGTCAGCTTGCCTTGCCCGTCACGCACCACAATGTGGATGGCGCTGGCGCGCACCACGGTGCCCCGGTGGATTTGCCAGAAGGTCTGGCTGCCCAGCTGCTGCAACAGGTCTTTGAGTGGTGTGCGGATCAGGTACTCGGCACTGGCTGTCAGCACGCGTATGTATTTGTCAGCTGCCTCAAAGTACAGCACGTCGGCTATCGGCACCATTTGCAGCGTGTTGCCACCCGATCCTGCCAGCGTGGCTGAAATCATTTGCAGCGGCGTGGCGGGCGACTGCGCAGCAGGCAGCAGCGCGTGTGTCATCTCGCGCAACTGGGCCAGCATTTGCGCCAATTGCGTTTCTGGGTCTGCTATGGTTTTAGTATCTGCTTGCGCCGGTATTGGTTGGGCCTGCAACAGTTTTTGTACTGTTTTTAGCAGTCTGGCGGGCTGCACGGGCTTGAGCAGATAGTCAATGGCCTGCGCTTCAAACGCGGCCACAGCATACTGGTCATAAGCGGTGACAAACACCAGCGCCGGGAAGGGTTTGCTGCCTGCTGCAACAGGCCATGCGTCCAGCAATTCGGCAGCCGCTTCCAGCCCGGTCATTCCTGGCATTTGAATGTCAAAAAACAGCACGTCTGGCTGGAGCGCCAGCGCCTGCGCTACGGCTGATACGCCATCGCCCACGGTCGCAATAATTTGCAGCTGAGGCCAGGCGCTGGCCAGCTCTGTTTGCAAGGCTGCTGCCAGCAGGGGTTCGTCTTCAGCGATGAGGGCTGTTGTCATATGTTTTATTTATTACTGCGAATTTGCTGCTTGTATTGCTCACTCTTTCTTTGCGGGAAAAAGCTGGGGTGAGGGGCAGCATGCCTGAATGGGTAGCAGGCTTTGGCACAGACCGCCAGCCCTCACCCTCACCCTCACCCTCACCATCTCCATCTCCCGGAAGGAGAGGGAGAAGATCCGGATCAGGCGAACGCGACAAGTTGACTTTCATAAGGAAAACTGATCCTGGCCCTTGTAAATTGGGCGCTGGCAGCTCCTAAAGTAATAGTAGCTTTGTCTCCGTACACGGCCTGCAAGCGCTCTCGCACCTGCGCCAGGCCAAAGCCAAATGCCATACCAATTTCGTCTTGCAGGCCCACACCGCTGTCGGTTACCTCCAGCACCACGTTTGCCCCTTCGCGGCGCGCAGTCACAGTCACGCTGCCGCCTTCAATTTTTGGCTCCAGCCCGTGTTTGATGGCGTTTTCAACCAGTGGCTGCAGCAGCAGCGTGGGCACGGGGTGCTCGCGCAAGTGTGGCGCCATGTCCAGTGTGCAGGCCAGGCGCGACCCCATGCGCACCTGCATCAGTGCCAGGTAGTCGCCAAGCCGGGCAAACTCATCAGCCAGGCTGTGGCTGGTGGCGCGGGACGCTGTCAGGGTAGCGCGCAAGTAGTCAATCAGGTGGTCCAGCATGGCGTTGGCGCGTGCCGGGTCTGTGCCAATCAGCGCCCGCAAATTGGCCAGTGTGTTGAACAGCATGTGCGGCTCCAGCTGGCTTTGCAGCAATTTAAGCTGGGCCTCGGTGGCTTGCTGGCGCGACGTGGCCAGCTCACGCTGCAGGTAATTGCTTTTGCCAGTTGCGTAAAAAAAGTAGCTGACGCCTGCACCCATGCTCAGCGTGAACAAAAACAGATACAGAAAAAACCGGGGCTGGTTGGGCAGAAGCTCAAAAGTCGACCGCCCACTGTAAACATCTCCCGCCAGCGTGCCCACCACAAAACCAAAGCACACGCCGACCAGAATGACCACCACACCGCGCCAGCCGCGCGGAAAGCCGAATGGCGACTTCACGTCAATCAGGAAACGCGACCCGTCAATGATCAGCCAGGAGCTGAGGCCTGTGACCAGCGAATACACCAGTTGCGAGTCAAAACGCTGGCCCGGCTTGGCCAGCCACAGGACGAAGGCTATCAGCACACAAAACCCCATCACGATCAGGCTGTGCCGGGCCAGGCTGGGCGCGCAACGGCGCAAGTTTCGCGCAATTGACTGGTGTGTGTCCATTGGGCTGGTGTCAATCAGGGAAAGCATGTCTTATTGTGCCAATTGAAGCGGCACAGTAAAAAAGTCCACCATCTTTTTGTAGTGCACTGGTAAGTCGGCGCGTACAAAACCCGGCGGGTCAACCAGCAGAGGCGTCAGGCTTTGAGCCAGCGTCGGCGGCCACGGGGAAAACAGTGAGCCATGGCCAGCTGCAGGCAAGTCCAGCACCAGGGTGCAGCCGATGCATGCTGCCTGCACGGCGCGCACATGCGCTGCTGGCGCCAGCCAGTCGTCTTGGCCCATGGCAATCAGGCCTGTTGCCACGCGTGGTGCTGCCAGTGTGGTCATGTCAAATGGCGCGGCCATCGGAGCAGACGCCAGCACCGCTTTGATTCGCGGGTCATGGTGGCCGTACAGCGATTCGTCGCCAAAATAAAGCCGATGCACCCAGCCAGCAATCGTCAGCTTGATGGCATCGCCCCAGTTGCCTTTGAGCTGCGTGGCCAGCCCCACACAAGCCGGAAAGTCGGCGGCCATGTGCGCTAGACAATACCGCTTAAAGTTGGCAGGTGACCACCTGCCGCCCGCCAGTACCAGCGCTGTCAGGCCGCCCGCCGATGTGCCGTAAACACCCACGCGGTCAAAGTCAACCAATGCCGCAAAGCGGCTGTCCAGCCGCACGGCATCAATGGCCTGGAACACCTCCATGGGCCGCAGCTTCCAAGTTGCCGGCCCAGCCTTTTGCATGTCCTTGTAGTTATCACCGACGTGCTCAGGCATGGCAACCATGTAGCCAGCGTTGACAAAACTGCGGGCCAGATCTGCCATGGGCCAGGGCGCGCCCCCCGAACCGTGCGAAAACACCATCAAGCGGCGGTTCGCCCGCATTGGCAGGCCGTCGTTGGCCAGCTGCATCGTGAAAGGCCCCCGTTTGACCTCGCTGGCCGTACCGCTGCTGGGATAGAACACGGTCACGCTGCCGCCACCTGGCGCGCTGCTGATCACCGTCATGCCCATCGCGCTGGCTGGTTGCGCTGCACCTGGCGTTGACAACGTGACTAAAAATGCAGCGCCTACTGCAGCACAGACTGACGCCAGGGCATGCGTGAGGGTGCGAATGATGTTGGCCATGGCTCATGCGCCTTTCAAGGTGTTGATCTGACAGGTATGGCCACAGGCCAGACGCCAGAGCTGCATGGCCCTGCCTGAAAACACGCCGCTACAGGCACCATAAATCGCGCAGATGCTGTAGCTGACAGCGGCACTGTGCAGCACATCGGGCTGTATCACTGCTGTGACGCCGACAGCGTATTTGGTGATGAAAATTCCCATCATCAGTACCAGCGGCGTCCAGCTGCCTGGCAGCTCAAAACGCTGCGTCCAGGCATTGAACCGGGTTGACTCTGACAAGGGTTGTCGTACTGTGACCCATGCCACCAGCAGCAGCGCGCCAGACCAGATTGCCAGAGTGTCGGCCGCCGCACCCAGCCTGGACACCACGCCGTACAGCGACAAACCCAGCATGGCCAACGGGATCAGCGTGATGCGCCTGATGCCCGGTGTGCTGGGCTGTGACTGTTTGACCCCCAGCCACCCCAGCAGTGCAAATATGCCCCAAACCCAGACAGGCGTGTTGACGATGATTTTGTAAAACATGACAAGCTCCTTCAAAAACTGGCAAAACTGGCAAAACTGTCAGGAACTGTCAGGAACTGTCAAGAACTGTCAAGAATCGTCAGAAGTAAAACATTGGCCGACCCGTCAAACCACCCCAAGCACCTGGTGCCACAGCAGATTGCCGAGGTAGCGATTTGGCAGCAATGTGAAAGCACCGGCCACCAGGCAAGCGCTGATGTACAGCCGCTGCATGGCCTGGCGGTGGCCTGCAATATTGCCCTGAGCCAGTTTTTGAAAGGCGCGAAACAGGAAGTAAAAAGTCAGCGGTACAAACAGGTGGATAGGTGTGTAGCCAGCGATGTTGGGCAAGCGGTAGTCGCGAATAAACATGGCCGAAATGGCAGCTGCCAGCATCATGGCTGTCCAGGCGTAGCCAAAAGCACGGTGCACCCTGGGGCGCTGGGTGCTTGCCTTGCGCGCCCACAGTGCAACAGGGCCAATGCCAACGGCAGTAATGGCAGCAGACATGTGGACGGCGATGAGGGGTGTCAGTTGCATGGCGGGGCTTTTGTAAAACGGCTTGTTGTAATGAACCGGACTTTGCCGGTGCAACGCCCTGGCTGCAATGGCTTTGCGACGAACTGCCTTCAATGCGCGTGAAACGCTGCCTGTCCCGTTTGAACTGCCTGGGCAGCCAGCGATAATTCGGGCTTACTCAGAAAGCCTGTACGTGGACATCAATGTGGACTTCATCCTGCTGGTCAAAGCTGCCGTCATGGGCATCGTCGAGGGCCTGACCGAGTTTTTGCCGATTTCGTCAACCGGGCATCTGATATTGGCGGGTGCGCTGCTGGGCTTTGACGACGAGAAGGCCAAGGTGTTTGACATTGCCATTCAAACCGGGGCGATTTTTGCAGTGATTCTGGTGTACTGGCAGAAAATTCGCAGCACGATGGTTGCCCTGCCCACCGACAAACAGGCGCAGCAGTTTGCACTCAATGTGCTGATCGCTTTCATTCCAGCGGTAATTTTGGGGCTGCTGTTTGGCAAGGCCATCAAGGCCAATCTGTTCACGCCCACCGTGGTGGCAACAACATTTATCCTGGGCGGTTTCATTATTTTGTGGGCCGAGGCGCGGCACAAAAAATACCCGAATGCAATCCGTGTGCAGGACGTAGAAAGCATGACTGTCGGCGATGCCATCAAGGTCGGTCTGGTGCAATGCCTGGCGATGATCCCTGGCACCAGCCGCAGCGGCGCAACGATCATTGGCGGCATGTTGCTGGGCTTGTCGCGCAAGGCGGCAACGGACTTTTCATTTTTTCTGGCGATGCCAACGCTGATGGGCGCGGGTGCTTACAGCCTGTACAAAGAGCGTGCGCTGCTGTCGATGGCCGATGTGCCGATGTTTGCAGTTGGGCTTGTGTTTGCGTTTGTCAGTGCCTGGCTGTGCATTCGCTGGTTGCTACGCTACATATCCACCCACAGCTTTGTGCCATTTGCTTGGTACCGCATTGCGTTTGGCGTGGTGGTGCTGGCAACTGCCTGGCGTGGTGTGGTGACCTGGGCTGCCTGATTTATATCTGCGTCATTCCCGCGAAAGCGGGAATCCGTTGCAGGGCTTAAATTTTTGTACAAGTTCACGAACGGACTGGATTCCGGTCTTCGCGCGTCCATGGATTCCCGCCTTTGCGGGAATGACGGATCAAACGCATTTGATATACCAAAAATTATAAAGATACTGGTTATAGACCTTGCATTATGGGCGCAAGCAGCTATCACAAACATAGCATTAGCAGCTCCGAAAATTGTGGCTTTCGATTCCACCGACAGCAAACTGAGCATTCCGGCATTCTGGTTTCCGGCCGTTGTCACTCTTGAGAATGCCAGCAAATCAAAGCCCGTCATCATTGGCCTGCACGGCTGCGGTGGCCCGCTTGATGCAAATGACAAGTTGTCCCCTTTTTTGGCGCGCTACGCTGCTTACTTCAATGCCGAGGGCTATGATTTTTTGGTTCCCGACAGTTTTACACCGAGTGGGGAAAAGTCAATTTGCGGTACGCCCAATGCGCAGCGCCGCATTACCGAGCTGGACAGGCGAGAAGACGTCTTTGCCGCCATGCGCTGGCTAGGGGCGCAGCCGGACGTCGACACGAAGCGCGTGGCAGTGGTGGGCTGGTCGCACGGCGCGCAAACTGTGCTGACGGTGGTGAATGCCAACGACAGTTTTGTAGCGGCACAGCTGCACCGACCGACAGCGGCGGTGGCTTTTTACCCGGGTTGCTTCAGTCTGCCCAAGGGTGGCAATTACAAGTTGCATGCACCCATGTTGATGATGGTGGGCAAGCTGGACAACTGGACACCTGCCAGACATTGCGTCACTTTTCACGAACAAATGCGCCTCACGTCTGGTCCGCCGTTTGACCTCGTGGTCTACCCCGGCAGCTACCACGGCTTTGACAGCTTGTCCAAAGTTGTCGAGCGTTCAGGCGTGGGCAGCACGGCCAGCGGCATGGCCATGGTGGGCGGCAATCCAGAAGCCAAGCAAGCATCGCACCAGCGGCTGTTTGACTTTTTGGCATGGCATTTTGGCAGCCCCTTGAAGCTGACCACCCCGCAGCGGCTGGCCATCAAACCCTGACCATCAAACCCTGACCATCAAACCTTATTCAGCCCGGGCGTTTTTGCCTGCAGCATGCGGGTTATTTCTTCATCGACAGCTGCGGCAGTTGCCAGCGGATGCTCAATCGGAAAAAGGTGGCTGCCTTCAATCATGCGCAGGCGGCCTTGCGTCACACGCCGCGTCAAACCCAGCCCGACCCTGCCGATTTCAAGGGATTGCATGCCGCCAATAAATGCCACCGGGCATTGCGGTGGGCACCTGGCCACCAGTGCGCCCATGTTGTGCGGCAGGCTGTTGTAAATAGCGGTTTCTATGCGGCGGTCAAAGGCCAGGCGGTGCTGCCCGGAATCGTGCTCCGTACCGTGGTTGACGTAATCGTGCAATGCCTCGTCAGTCCACAGGGCAAATGCTTTTTTGCTCCGAAAGTGCTGAAACACCGCTTGTTTTGACGCCCACCGGTTTTTGCGCTTTTGGCTGATGGCGCCTGGCCCCAGGCGGCCGACCAGCCGCGTCAGTTTTGCAAGCTCCAGCGCCTTGGCGCGCCAGCCACTGATGATGGGCGAGTCCAGCATCACCACGCCGCGCAGCGTCCCATTGGCCAGGCCCGGATGCAAGGCCGCGCACATCAGGCTTAAAAATCCGCCCAATGAATGGCCAACCAGCACGATAGGCAGTTCGGATTCTCTGGCTTGTAATTGCGCAAAGTCCGCCAGGTGCTGCACCAGATGCGGCCAGTTGCTGGTGACGGGATAGGCAGGGTCGTGGCCCAGCTTTTCAATGGCTCTGACGGTGTAGCCGCGTTCTGTCAAGCTGGCCGTCATCGCACTGTAGGTGCTGGCCGGGAAGCTGTTGCCATGCGAGAAAATGATGAGCGGTTTGATAACTTGTGGCACGGGGCTTGGCATTTGAAAGTATGGGTGGCCCTTGATTTTGCAGCGCTAATAAAAAAAGCCGTCTTGCGACGGCTTTTTTACTTCACTTGGTATTCACACCCTGCAAAACGGCAGAAAGTTGTTTGACGAACTTTCCGGGCTTTTTGCTGCCGGGTCAGGCAGCTTTGGTTAAACGGCTTTCGCAGTAGCTAATGCCAGGGCCTTCACCTTAGATGCCAGGCGGGACTTGTCACGCGCAGCCTTGTTCTTGTGAAAAATGCCTTTGTCGGCCACGGTGTCAACAATACTTTGCGCTTTGGCAAATGCGTCTTTGGCTTTGTCCTTGTCACCAGCTGCAACGGCTTTTTCGACGTTTTTGACAGCGGTGCGGTATTTGGAACGCAGCGATGTGTTTGCAGCATTGAGTTTGACGTCCTGGCGGACGCGTTTGCGTCCTGATGCCAGGCGCGGGTTCTTTTTCTTGGGTTTGGCGGTTGCCATAAATTGATTCCTAATGAGTTCAGACGGGTCTGAAAGTGGTCTGCGGATGTTTCAAGCGAAGCCCATGATTATACGATGGTGCCAGCAAAAGCAAAAGCAAAAGCAAAAGCAGATCAATGCATGGGCAATCACCGCCTAAACTCTAGCCGTGTCCCTTTTTAAATCCGCCTCTATCGTCTCCGCCCTGACCCTGGTTTCGCGCATCACCGGCTTGGTGCGTGAGCTGCTGGTAGCCTCAACCTTTGGCGCCAGCGCGCTGACCGACGCTTTCAACGTGGCGTTTCGCATCCCCAACCTTTTCAGGCGGCTGTTTGCCGAAGGCGCTTTCAGTCAGGCTTTTGTGCCGGTGCTGGCCGCCAACAAAACGCAGCATGGCGAGATAGAAACCAAGCTGATGATTGACCGCGTCGCAACGGTGCTGACGTGGGCGCTGCTGCTGACAGTGGTGCTTGGCGTAGCCGCTGCACCCTGGCTGGTGTACGCCATGGCCAGCGGCCTGAAGCAAGACCCGCGCGGGTTTGAGGCCGCCGTGTTCATGACGCGCTGGATGTTTCCGTACATTGCCTTTATGTCGCTGGTGGCGCTGTCGTCTGGCGTGCTTAACACCTGGCGGCGCTTTGCGGTGCCAGCAGCCACGCCCGTGCTGCTGAATGTGGCAATGATTGCAGCGGCGTGGCTGGGCGCGCCGTGGTTCAAGGCGCATGGCATTGAGCCAATTTATGCGCTGGCCGCAGGTGTGATGGTGGGCGGCGTGCTGCAGCTTGCTGTGCAGGTGCCAGCACTGCTTCAGCTCGGTTTGCTGCCAAAAATATCATTGAATTGGGCTGTAGCCAAGCAAGCATGGGCGCAACCAGCTACCAAAAACATAGTCAAGCTGATGCTGCCTGCGCTGCTGGGTGTCAGCGTGGCGCAAATCTCGCTGCTGATCAACACGCAAATTGCGTCGCACCTGACGCCCGGCAGCGTCAGCTGGCTGAGCTATGCCGACAGGTTGATGGAGTTCCCGACTGCGCTGCTGGGTGTGGCGATAGGCGTGGTTTTAATGCCGCAGTTGGCTAGCGCCAAGGCCGCAAATGATGCAGAAAAATATTCTGGCATGCTGGATTGGGGCCTGCGCCTGGTGGTGCTGCTGGGCGTACCCAGTGCCGTGGCGCTGCTGACCTTTGCCCAGCCACTGGTGGCTACGCTGTACCACTACGGTGCATTTACCGACCGCGATGTGTTGCAGACCACCACTGCGCTGATGGGCTATGGCGCGGGGCTGTTGGGGCTGGTGGCCATCAAGGTGCTGGCGCCTGGCTTTTACGCCAGTCAGGACATCAAAACCCCGGTGCGCATTGCCGTACTGGTACTGGTGCTGACACAGCTATTGAACCTTGTTTTTGTGCCCTATTTTCAGCACGCGGGGCTGGCGCTGGCCATTGGCGTGGGGGCGCTGGTCAATGCGCTTTTGCTGCTGGTGGGGCTCATCAAGCGCGGCAGCTACAAGCCTGCACCTGGCTGGGGCAAATTTGCCCTGCAGGTGGTGTCTGCCAGTGCCCTCTTGGCCGTGTTTTTGTTGTGGTCGGCTGATGCAGTCAGCTGGACCGGCTTGAGAACCGCTTACCTCCACCGTATTGTGCTTTTGGCTACTGTCATTGCTACAGGTAGTGCTCTTTATTTTGTAGCACTCTGGATCAGTGGGTTCAAAGTGAAAAAGTTGTTCAAACGTTAAGGCGTGGGTACCCATTGAGCCCAATGTGGAATAAAGTAGGTCATGAAATTAAATCTGGATGTACCCACCCCGCTGCAGTACTTTGCCAGCCTGGTAGAAAGCGACACGCAATTTCCGCTGCTGGAAGCCGCCATTAGCCTGGCGCAGGACGAATACCCCGAGCTGGACGTGCAGCAAATCCTGGGCGAGGTTGACCAGCTGGCCCTGCGCCTGAAACGCCGCGTGCCTGCAGATGCGACGGCATTGCAAAAACTGCGGCTGCTGGGCCAGTTTTTCTTCCGCGACCTGGGTTTTGGCGGCAATGTCAATGACTATTACGATCCTGACAACAGCTACCTCAACTGCATTTTAAAAACCCGCCGGGGCATCCCCATCAGCCTGGCTGTGCTGTGGCTGGAGCTGGCCAATGGGCTGGGCCTGAATGCAAAGGGCGTTGCATTTCCGGGCCATTTCATGGTCAAGGTCAACCTGCCCAAGGGCCAGGTGGTGATTGACCCGTTTACGGGCCAATCGCTGAGCCGCGACGAGCTGGCCGAGCGGCTGGAGCCTTTCAGGCGGCAAGGTGGACTGGACGATTCGATGGACGCGCCGCTGGGCTTGTACCTGCAATCCGCGCCGCCGCGCGACATCATCAGCCGCATGCTGCGCAACCTCAAAGAGATTCACAAAACCCAGGAAGACTGGCAGCGCCTGATTGCTGTCAGCAACCGGTTGATCGTGCTGCACCCCGACGCCTGGGGTGAATACCGTGACCGGGGAATGGCATTGGCTGTGCAGGGCGAAGTGGCGCTGGCCGTGCCTGACCTGGAGCTGTACCTGGCCCATGCGCAGGACGCGCTGGACCTGGATGTGGTGGCCCAACGGGTCGCGCGTTTGCGCCAGCAGGGTGACTGAAACGGCCAAGTCAGGCCCGTCAGATTGACATGTGCCTTGCTACTTTTTCAGTAGCTGTCAGCGCCCGATTTATTTGGCTTCAAGCCTTGTTTTGCATACTGCCTGACAGCAACACCTGCTGGCGTGCGCCGCCCGATTGCAGCGCACTGACCATGGCCTGAGCCACACTGGCCGCGTCAACGGAGCGGTAATTGGCCGGGATCAACGGCGCAAACAATTTGAAAGCAACCAATGACAGCTTTTCAGCCAGACGCTCGGGTTGCGCGAGCGTCTGCCGGTCCCCTGCCAGCAGCGAAGGCCGGGCAATCACCAGCCGGGCAAATTCGAGTTGACCAACCGCTGCTTCCATTTGCCCTTTGACCTGGCTGTAAAAAACACCCGATTGCGCATCAGCGCCCATCGCGCTGACCACAGCCAGGCGGGTGGCACCCGCAGCTTTGGCGCTACGTGCAATGGCCACCACCGCATCGCCGTCAATGGCCTTGAAAGCCGCTTTGCTGCCAGCAACCTTGATGGTTGTGCCCAGTGCGATGAACACGTCATCAACCGCTGGGCTTGGCCAATCGGTCAGCGATGTGCTGATGTGGACAACCAGCTTTGGGTGCTGAAAAAACGGCGCGCGGCGGCCCACCACATGCACTGCGCTGTAGCGCGCATCACCCAGCAAAATCGCCAGGATGGCTTGCCCGACCAGACCTGTTGCACCTGCAAGCAGTGCATCCCGGGCATCAGTTGGTATGGCGTTTGCAGATGTCATTTGAACTTCCCTGAAAATATAAATGGACTTGCTGCTACTTTTTCAGGAGCTACTAGCGCACAAATGTTGGGCGCTACAGCCTAAACTCTTGATTAAATAACAAAAAAGCAGCCCAAAGCTGCTTTTTGTTCACAATTTGATTTGCCAGGCAGATCAGCGCTGGAACCCGCCGCCTGAGCTGCGGCTGCCACCACCGCCACCACCGCCACCACCAGAGCGTGAGCCGCCGCCGCCCCAGTTTCCACCACCACCACCACCACCACCGCCCCGGTTTCCACCGCCGCCGCTGCGATTTCCGCCACCACTGCCACCACCACCGCGGTTGCCGCCCCGGCTACCGCGGGCAGGCAAGCCAGACGATGGAAAGCCTGCTGACACGTGGCTGGATGGCTGGCGTTCATCAAAGTCGTTGCGCTGCTCGCCCATGTCAACACGCGGGCCGCGTGGGTCCTGGCGCTGAATTTCGTCGCGCGGTGTGCGCGGTTGCTGATCATCCCTTGGAGGCCGTGGACCTTGCGGGCGACGCTCGCCTCGTGGCTGGTCGCTACCACCACCGTTGTTACTGTAGCCTGAGTTTGACCGAGGCTGGCCTGGGTTGGCTGTGCGTGGGCCGCGTCCGAAGTTACCGCCACCGGAGTTTTCACGGTTGTCGCTGCCGCCAGCATTCATGCTGTCCTGAGGCCCACGGCCACGGCCTGCGTTGCCGCCACGGCCTCCGCCACCGCCGCCCCCACCTGAATTTCCACGTGCAGGCTGGCCAGCGCGCGAGTCACGAATGCGCGTCATCATCTCGCCTCGCGCCGCTTTGGCCGCAGCCATCATCACGTCGCGGCCTGGCGGCTTGCCCAGGCCACCCCAGATTGTCTGGCGGCCCATGGCCAGCGGCTCGGCCCGCTCGTCAGGTTCGGCTTCAAAGCCGGGTACCTTGACGACTTCAATGTTCTGCTTGGTAAAACGCTCGATTTCCTGCATGAAGCCTTCTTCATCCAGGCACACCAGACTCACCGCTTCACCACTGTTGCCAGCGCGGCCGGTGCGGCCAATGCGGTGCACATAGTCTTCGCTGACATTCGGGATCTCGTAGTTCACCACGTGCGGCAACTCGTCAATGTCAATGCCACGTGCTGCGATATCAGTAGCTACCAACGCACGTATCGTGCCGTCTTTAAAGCCTTGCAGTGCCTGGGTACGGGCCGTCTGGCTCTTGTTGCCGTGCAGGGCCAGCGCTTCAATGCCGTTTTTGGTCAAATGTTCGGCCACGTTGTTGGCGCCAAACTTGGTGCGCGTAAACACCAGCACCTGGCTCCAGTTGTGCTCGTTGATGATGTGCGTCAGCAGCGCCTTCTTTTTAGCGCGGCCCACCGGGTGAATGGTTTGCGTGATGCGCTGCACCGTGGTGTTGCGCGGCGTGACCTGTATGTGCAGCGGGTCGCGCAGCAATCCGTTGGCCAGGTCACGAATTTCATCGCTGAAGGTGGCGCTGAACAGCAATGTCTGCTTTTGCTTGGGCACAAGCGCCAGCACTTTTTTAATGTCGTGAATAAAGCCCATGTCCAGCATGCGGTCAGCTTCGTCGAGTACCAGCACCTGCACCTGGCCCAGGTCCAGAGTGCCTTGACCAGCGTGGTCAAGCAAGCGGCCGGGGGTAGCGACGAGAATGTCAACACCGCGCCGCAGCTTTTCAATTTGCGCACCCATGCCGACGCCGCCAAACATCACCATGGATGTCAGCTCCAGGTATTTGCCGTAAACGCGCACGCTTTCCTCAACCTGTGCGGCGAGTTCGCGGGTGGGCGTCATGATGAGGCAACGCACGGCATTCACGCCGCGCCGGTTGGTCAGGCGCGGCTCGTTGGTCAGCCGCTGCAACATCGGTAGTACAAAGGCTGCGGTTTTACCCGTGCCAGTTTGCGCACCGCCGAGCAAGTCACCACCGGCCAAAACGGCGGGAATGGCTTGTGCCTGGATGGGGGTGGGAGTGTCGTAGCCTTGCTCAAGCACGGCTTTCAGTAAGGCCGGAGCCAAATTCAATTCTTCAAATGTCATAGTGATAAGTTGGTGCGCCACGGGGACGCTTTCGCATTTTTTGATCGGCCTGTTGGGTGCTATTGGTTAAGAGCAACCCGCCAGTGATAGGCAGATGGGGTCAAAAAAAGGGCTGGAATTGCTTCAGACAGCTTGGGAAGCTGGCCTGAAAAGTGCCCAAACGTCGCAGGTAACTGGAGCCGACGACAAATTGATTGTCTCACGGAACGATAATGGCGGTTATTGATTCCGGCTCCTTCCCCTCGCGGGGGAAAGCAGGGATGGGGGCAGGCATATTGGCTATGTCGATTTCTGCGCCTGCCCCCACCCTACCCTACCCCGGAAGGGGAGGGAACAGGACGACATTCAGAACAGATCAATTTACCTAACAAAGTTATTTCTATGGCCCAGTACGTTTTCACCATGAACAAGGTCGGCAAAATTGTGCCGCCCAAACGCCACATCCTCAAAGATGTGTCGCTCAGCTTTTTCCCCGGTGCCAAGATTGGCATGCTGGGCGTCAATGGCTCGGGCAAGTCGACATTGCTCAAAATCATGGCGGGCCTTGACAAGGAAATTGAAGGCGAAGCCACGCCCATGCCGGGCCTGAACATTGGCTACTTGCCGCAAGAACCCAAACTGACCGACGCACACACCGTGCGCGAAAGCGTTGAAGAAGGCATGGGCGCAGTATTCGCAGCCAAGGGCTTGCTGGATGCCGTGTACACCGCCTACGGCGAGCCTGATGCAGACTTTGACGCGCTGGCTGCTGAACAAGCCCGGTTGGAAGCAATCATTGCCACCGCTGGCACTGACTCTGAACATCAACTCGAAATTGCCGCCGACGCGCTGCGCCTGCCACCATGGGAAGCCAAAATTGGCGTGCTGTCGGGCGGTGAAAAGCGCCGCGTCGCACTGTGCCGCCTGCTGCTGAGCAAGCCCGACATGCTGCTGCTGGACGAGCCGACCAACCACCTGGACGCGGAATCGGTGGATTGGCTGGAGCAGTTCTTGCAGCGCTATTCAGGCACTGTGGTGGCCATCACCCACGACCGTTACTTTCTGGACAACGCGGCGGAGTGGATATTGGAACTCGACCGCGGCCACGGTATTCCATGGAAGGGCAACTACAGCACTTGGTTAGAGCAAAAAGGCGAGCGCCTGGCAACCGAGCAAAAGGGTGAAGAAGCACGCGCCAAGGCATTGAAGAAAGAACTTGAATGGTCACGCCAAAACCCCAAGGCGCGCCAGGCCAAGAGCAAGTCACGCCTGGCACGCTTTGAAGAGCTCAGTGATTTTGAATACCAGAAGCGCGTGGAAACAAACGAGATTTTCATTCCTGTGGCCGAGCGCCTGGGCGCACAGGTCATTGAATTTAAAAACGTCACCAAATCATTTGGCGACCGGGTGCTGATTGACGATTTGAGCTTCACGGTTCCCGCTGGCGCAATCGTCGGCATCATCGGCCCGAACGGTGCGGGCAAGTCAACGCTCTTTAAATTGATAGCAGGCAAAGAGCTGCCAGACAGTGGCGAAGTCGTCAAGGGCTCTACGGTGCGCATGGCTTTTGTTGACCAGAACCGCGACGATTTGGCCAATGAAAAAACCGTGTGGGAAGACATTTCAGGCGGGCTCGATATTTTGAACGTTGGTAAATTTCAAATGCCCAGCCGTGCGTATGCAGGCCGCTTTAACTTCAACGGCGGCGACCAGCAAAAGCGGGTTGGCACGCTTTCAGGCGGCGAGCGTGGGCGTTTGCACCTGGCCAAAACATTGATTGCAGGCGGCAACGTGCTGATGCTTGACGAGCCGTCAAACGATTTGGATGTGGAAACGCTGCGTGCATTGGAAGACGCGCTGCTGGAGTTTGCTGGCTCGGTGATGGTGATCAGCCACGACCGATGGTTTTTGGACCGCATTGCCACGCACATCTTGGCGGCCGAGGGCGACAGCCAGTGGACATTTTTTGACGGCAACTATCAGGAATACGAAGCAGACAAGAAGAAACGTTTGGGTGAAGAAGGTGCGAAGCCCAAACGCATGCGCTACAAGGCATTGAAATAACTTAGCGCTGATGACAGAAGAAGAAGTTCTGGCAAAGACAAGGCATTGGCTTGAGGCTGCCGTTATTAGCCTGAACCTGTGCCCCTTCGCCAAAGCCGTCTACGTTAAAAATCAGGTGCGCCTGGTCGTCAGCAAAGCGCGTCATGCCGACGACTTGCTGGAAGAATTGGACCAGGAACTTGATTTGCTGACAGCAACCCCTGCCAGCGAAATTGACACAACGCTGCTGATTCACCCGACGCTGTTTGGTGACTTTCTGGACTTCAATGATTTTCTTGAAATCGCTGAAGGCGTGGTCGATGAGCATGGGCTGGAAGGCGTAATTCAACTTGCCAGCTTTCACCCACAATTTCAGTTTGATGGCACGGAGCCAGATGACATCAGTAACTACACCAATCGCGCGCCGTTTGCGACACTGCATTTGCTGCGTGAGGAAAGTGTGGAGCGGGCGGTGGAGGCTTTTCCAAATGCTGATGCGATTTTTGATGTAAACATTGCGACGCTTGAGAAGCTGGGCCATGCGGGCTGGAAGGGGCTGGGATTGACTTGAATTGTCTTGTACAGAGAGCCCTCACCCCTGCCCTCTCCCCGCAAAGGGAGAGGGAGAAAGAACAAGGGGTTCGGTTCCCTCTCCCTTTGCGGGGAGAGGGTTAGGGAGAGGGTTAGGGAGAGGGTTAGGGAGAGGGTTAGGGAGAGGGACATTCTCAAACCGCTCCCAACACCTCGGCCTCAGACCTTCTCAAAAGCGTCTTGAGCAGCGGCGGCTCAAAATGCCGCTGCACCGTGATCGCATAAAAGTTTTCATGCAGCTGCGGCACCACGCAATATTCCTGTAGCTTGCCGCTTTTTAACTCGTCTTGCACCACTATGGTGGGTAGCAGCGCCACGTTGCCAGAGTCACGGGCCAGCAACCGCAGCATGGCCATGTCATCAACCTCTGCCAACACCTGGTAGCGCAAGCCCAACTGCTCGCACAACACGTCAAAACCCGCGCGAATGTCACTGTCACGGCCAGGTAGTAGGAGCGGCATTTCAGCCAGTTGCTCAGGAAATCTAAAGGCTTTGCCCTTGCCCAAAGGTTTACCCACCAAGCTGACGGGCTGGCGGGCAATGCGCCTGCAGCGCCAGGGGTGCTGGGTGTCGGCGTGGATTTTGCGGTTACTCAGCACCACGTCCAGATTGTGTACGGCCAGGCGAGCGAGAAGTTCATCAAGCCCGCCGGATTGCAGCACCAGTTCTACATCGTCACGTTTGAGCAGCGGCTTGACAAAATTTTCCTGAAAGTTACGTGACAGCGTGGCCACGCCGCCAATGCGCAGCACCTGGCGCGCCAGGCGCTTGCCGTCCCGGAGCAGTGCGGTCAGTTCATTGCCGGTTTCAAAAATGGTTTCGGCATATGTCAGCGCCACACGTCCGGCTTCCGTCAGCTGCAGTACCCGACCTTCGCGCGTGAACAATGCCTGGCCCAGCTGGTCTTCAAGCTGCTTGATCTGCGTGGACAGTGCTGATTGCGACACGTGCAACTGCGCTGCAGCGCGGGTCAGGTTGCCTTCTTTGGCAACTGCCCAAAAGTAATGCAGATGGTGATAGTTCAAACGCGACATCAATAATTTAATCTGTTTAATAGAACGTTATTAGCAAAAATATGTATTTTACAGAATTATTTATTCCAGGCACAGTCCTTGTATCGGAAAAAAAGGGAGTTAGTTTGTCCAATTCTTCAGAATATTTGCAGCCGCTGCGGGTTGCCATGTTGTTCGCTGTGCCTTTGCTGTACCTGGCAGCTGCGGCGCTTGCCTCGTGGCGAGCTGCGCGGGTTTGTACGGCGCTGGCATTGAGCCTGGCCGCTGCAAGCACGGCGCTATTGGTGCTGGGTGGGCCTGTGGTGTCAACTGGTGCAAACCTGTTCGGATTGGGCCAGCTAGGTGCATTCACTCTAAACGTCAGAGCTGATGCAGTTGGCGCTGCCGTGCTGCTGCTGGTGACATTTATTGGCTGGGTTATCACGCGCTATTCACAAACCTACATGGACGGCGATGCCGGCGCAAACCGTTACGCCCGGTGGTTGATGGCCACGTTGGCCGCTGTAGCCACTGTCATCATCACCAACAACCTGGCGATTTTGGCGCTGGCCTGGCTGGCAACGTCATTGAGCCTGCACCAGCTGCTGACATTTTTCTCACACCGGCCAGCGGCGATGATTGCTGCCCATAAAAAGTTTTTGGCCAGCCGCCTGGGTGATATGTGCCTGTTTGGCGGCGTTGTGTTGGTTGGCATCAGCCTGGGTACGCTTGAGATTGACCAGGTCGCAACTAAAGCGCAGGCGTTAACCGCGTTTCCCGCTGGGTTGACTGCTGCGGTTTATTTAATCGTCATCAGCGCGCTGCTGAAATGCGCGCAACTGCCAGTACACGGCTGGCTGATTCAGGTGATGGAAGCGCCCACGCCCGTGTCGGCACTGCTGCATGCGGGCATTGTGAATCTGGGCGGTTTTCTGCTGATTCGCCTGAGCCCACTGGTGTCAGAAGTGGCTGGTGCGCAAACGCTGCTGGTGGTGGCAGGCAGCGTGACAGCTGCTGTCGCCGCGCTGGTCATGATGACGCGCATCAGCGTGAAGGTCATGCTGGCCTGGTCAACCTGTGCGCAAATGGGTTTTATGCTGATGCAATGTGGTCTGGGCGCTTACGAGTTGGCGCTGCTGCATCTGGTGGCGCATTCGCTGTACAAGGCGCATGCATTTTTGGCAGCTGGCGGTGCGGTTGAGCAAGCCCGATTGAAAGCCATGACGCCCGCGCCAGATCCGCTCACGGTCAGCATGATGGTGATTGGCGCTGTCAGCGGGCTGGCCATGGTGGCGGCTGCGGGGCTGCTGTGGGGCGTGGCTCTTGATGAATTTTCCGCGCTGTGGGTCCTGGCTGCTGTGTTGTCGCTGGCCTTGTCGCCGCTGCTCACAGCCCAGGCTTTGCGGCTGGGCGGTCTGTGGCCACTGGGCATGATGCTGGGTGCATTCAGCATTGCGCTTGCTTATTTTGGCCTCCACCATGCGTTTGGCGGGTTGGTAAATGTGCCTGAAAGCGTTGCCAACAGCTTTGATCTGGTTTGGGTGATGCTGTGTTTTGTGCTGCTGTTCGCCATGCAGTGCCTGATACGCGCGCGGCCGCATGGCGCTGTCGCCAGCCGTCTGTACCCCTGGTTTTATGCCGGGCTGTATCTGGATGAGTGGTTCACCCGCATCACTTTTCGCATCTGGCCTGCCAGGCTTACCCAAACATTGACACCCACATCCTCAGGAGTTGCCAAATGAATGCCGTTGTTGAAAAACCTGAGTTGTTGCTTGACTTTGCCGGGCTTCAAACCTGCGTGACGCAAGCTTGCCAGCGCATTGCTCCAACCTGGCCACTGGACCAGTTTATTGCGGTCAATCCGTACTGGGGATTTGTCGAGCAACCGATTGCGCAGGCCGCCCGACAACTGGCCCAGTTGTCGGGCACGGCGCTGGTCATGCCGCGTTCGTTTTACAGGGCCGAGTGGCAAGCGGGGCGATTGACCAGGGAACATTTGCAAAGCGCCATTGCCAGTGCCAAATCTGACTGCTCTGCTGATGAACTGATTGACGCTTTGTCCCTGCTCAACAGCCATGATGCCGATGACTTGCCCAAACCCATGCTGGTCACCTCGGTTGCGGACGGCCTGCGCGACCTGAGCCACGCCATGGCCTGGGCAGACTTTGTCACGCACCAGATCAGCCAGCACTGCGCGGCTTACTTTGATGTCAGCCAGGCTGCATGGAACCCCGAGCGCGTCGGCCTGTACGCCAGCTGGGCCAAGCAGTTGGCAAACGACCACAGCACCGCGTTGCTGATGGGCTACACAAGCTTCAGCCAGAAGGCTGCTGCGCTGCCGCAAGACCCACGCGCATTGATTGCCGCCGCAACAAAGGCACTCGGTTTAGATCCTGACCAGTGCGCCGACTACTACACCGCGCTGCTGATGAGCATCAACGGCTGGGCTTCTTGGTGCGCTTACGAGCGCTGGCAGGCGCGCCTGGGCACCGTGCCAGGCAGCACAGACAACGACGACATCATCGAGCTGCTGGCCATCCGGCTGGGCTGGGAGTGGCTTTTGTTGCAAGACAATCACAACAGCCAGATTGCTATCAAATGGAGAGCTGCTAGCGCCGTTAATTATTGGCCTGAAGCCAAGTTTGATTCTAAAAACAAGCACGACTGGCTGCTACAAGATGCGCTGGAGCTCGCCTACCAGCAGCCGCTGTGCCAGGGTTTGATAAGCGCGCCCACTGTCCCATCACAGCCGACGGTCCAGGCCATTTTTTGCATTGACGTGCGCTCTGAAGTGTTTCGCCGTGCGCTCGAGGCCAGCAGCAGCACCATACAAACGCGCGGCTTTGCAGGTTTTTTTGGGCTGTTCATTTCATACTCACCCGCCGGCACTGTATTGAGCCGGCCACAGCTGCCAGGCCTGCTGGCGTCCAGCCGCTGCGTGACTGACAAATGCGATTCAAAGTCACTTGGCGAAGTGATTGCAAAAAAACGCAGGCAGGGTTTGCAGTGGCGCAGCACGCTGCAAAACTTTCGCAGCACCGCCAGCAGTGGCTTCAGCTTTGTTGAAACCTGCGGTCTGCTGTACGCCGGCAAGTTGCTAAAGAACACACTGCCCAGCCAGGCCACGCCACACACCGTGGAGCAAACCGGGCTGTCCGATGACGAGGTGATGGCAACCCGCCCCCGCCTGCAAAACCTGCCAGGCGCCAGCGCTGAGGCCGAGCTGCAATCGCGCCTTGATATAGCCACGTTTATTTTGGGTGGCATGGGCCTGAGCAAAGCCTTTGCCCGCATCGTGCTGCTGGCAGGTCACGGCAGCCAGACCGCCAACAATCCGCACGCGGCCGGGCTGGACTGCGGTGCCTGCGGCGGGCAAACCGGTGAGGTCAACGCCCGGGCATTGGCGGCGCTGCTCAACGATGCCGACGTGCGAGCTGCGCTGGTGGCCAAGGGCATCATTGTTCCCCACACCACCTGGTTTTTGGGCGGCATGCACAACACCACCACCGATGAGATGGCGCTGTATGACACCGATTTGATGCCTGCCAGTCATGCCGCTGATCTGCAGCAGCTTATAGCAACTTTGAAACTGGCAGGCCAAAAAGCCCGCGCTGAACGCGCACCCACTTTGGGCCTGGCCCATCTGGCAGGCAACGCAGCACAGCTTGAAGCCAGTATCAAGTCGCGCGCCAACGACTGGGCGCAGGTGCGGCCCGAATGGGGCCTGGCCAATAATGCAGCGTTTATTGTTGCGCCGCGCACGCGCACCCAGCATTTAAACCTGGCGGGCCGCGCGTTTTTGCACGACTATGACCACGCACATGACCCCGAACTAGCCGTGCTTACGCTCATCATGACGGCACCGATGGTGGTGACCAACTGGATCAACATGCAGTACTACGCATCGACAGTCGACAATCAACGCTATGGCAGCGGCAACAAGGTCTTGCATAACGTTGTCGGTGGGCGGCTTGGGGTATTTGAAGGCAATGGCGGTGACCTGCGAATCGGCTTGTCCATGCAGTCATTGCACGATGGACATCGCTGGCAACACACGCCAATACGGTTAAGCGTATTTATCGAGGCACCGCAGACAAGCATCGATACGATCATTGCGCGACACGATATGGTGCGCCAACTGCTGGATAACGAGTGGTTATACCTGTTTCGAATTGCGCCACCAACAGAGCGCGCGCATATTGCGCGCTACCGCAAAGGTCGCTGGATTGACGTGGATGCCGACTAGTTTCTATTGCTGACAGCCTGTTAATCGCATCGCGATATTTGTAGCTCGCTGAATTAGTGAAATTCGCCGAGCTGGATTTGACCGAGCGAATTGTGGAATTGCGAGGCAATCTGGATGTGATTAAATCGAGGCACAGCGCATTGGCGGAGGCGCGGGTGCGGTTGGAAGGGCAGGAAGGGTTATTGGGCAATACTCAGTAGTGATTTTTTGTTTTAAAAAATGTTGGGATAACTTCCCCAATGATAATGATGATGAGTTGAAATGCTGATGTGTATGTGGTCGGGTGAGGAATAAGTGCAGGTCGCATTAAAAATCATTTACTGATGTTCTTCTTGGGGCATAAATGGCTGAAAGTGCACGCGCTTGCTGGGGTTTTCTTTAGCCAACGGCGTCTTACCCTAAAGTTTCGCTGGTGTTGAGCGGGTGAAACTCACCCAACTTA
>JANYGP010000004.1 GCA_025362315.1 Polaromonas sp. | reverse complement strand
GTTTGAATCTTGCCCTGCCCCTGTTGCTGTAATGTTGACGTTGTTGCCGGCTGAGATGCTGGAGCCTCTGGCGGTGTTGCTTAGGCTGCTGGTGTTGGACTGGCTTTTTGAGCTGCCTATGCTGACGTTGATGCTGCCTGCGCTTGCGGGGTTGCCACTGGCCAGGGCAGTAGCAGCGTCGCCTATGGCGCTTGAGTTGTTGTACACGTTCAAAGCTGTAGCCGCCCCGGCCAAGGCCTGCATGCGCCCGTCACTGGTGTTGCTGGCCGCTTGGGCCAGGCCTTGGCCTTGTTGGATGGCGCTGATGAGGGGACTGGAGATACCCACACTGATACCAGACTGACTGAACTTTGTCTCAGTCTGGGTGGCTCTGGTTTCTCGGGCTTCAACAATCTCAACTGTTTTAGCGGTGATGTTGATGTTGCCGCCTGTGATGCCTCCGTTGGAAGGGCTACCGCCTTGCGGGTTGACTGCACCGGGTGCGGTGATGTCAGAGCCGACCTGTCTGTACGTCTGTCCTGCGATGATGTTGACATTGCCTTTAACCGCGCCCACGGTAGATGCTGCGGCTGTGCTGGTTTGCTCCTTTTGGTCAGCAGACTGGCTGCGGCTGCCGATGGTCACGCCTAAACCACCACCGGACAGCAGGCCAGAGCTTTTAGTTTCAGTAAAGCTCGTTTGGCTGCTTTGGTTGGTAGCGGCCAGGATGTTGATGTTGCCGTTGGCTGTCAGGCTGGTGTTGTTGTCCGCAACAACGCTGGAGCCTTTGATGTTGATGTCTTTGGTGGCCAGCACATTAACGTTGGCCCCGCCGACGCTTGTGCCTACGGCTTGGGCTGTGCTGCCGCTTTCTCGCCGGGTGGTGCTGCTTGAGCTTAAAAAGCCGCTGCTGTTGACTTGGCTGCCCCAGGCCATGCTGGACGTTTTGCGGCCTTCTAGCAGGTTGATGGTTTGACCACTCAGGGTGGTGGTGCCGGTGTCGCTCTGGATGTTGGCCGCTACAGCGTTGATGTTGCCGCCAGACTTCAGCGTCAAGTTGCCGTTGCTGATGATGCTGGTGCCCACGTCTTGGGTAGAGCTGCCGCGAAAGAAGTTGACGTTGTCGCCCAAAGAGATGGACTGGCCTGTGGTGACGGTGCTTAGGCTGATGTCGCGCTTGGCCAGTAACGCTGTTTGCCCGCCTTGGCTGGTGTTGGCAATGACTGCGGCTTGGGCGTTGATGTCCCGGCCTGCGTCCATGAACAGACTGCCTGGTGTGTTGCCCAGGCCGACCACGTAGACCCCGGCTAGCCGGTCGACCATGGTGCGGGTGTTGGCAACGTAGAGCTGGGTAATTGGTGTGCTTTTTACTATTAATTTAGGAGCTGCTTGCGCACGTATCCATTGGGCTAGCGGCACTTTTGATACTTTAAAACGGCTTGTTTTAGAGGTTTTAGAGCAGTTTGATGGTCTGCAGCGGGTTTTAGGGGTACTGGCAGAGCTTTTGGTACAACTGCTGGCAGTTTCTGCCACCGCCATCATGCAGCCACGGGATTTATTGAAGATTAGGCGGTGGTGGGATTTGTTCATGGCTAGTTAATCAACTTGCTGTTGAATTTGCAGCTGGGTGTACAGGTTTACTTAGAACTGATAGCGATTCGGTTATTTTTTGTTTAATCGGAATCTGACACTCATTACCGCTCAAGCACGCCAAACATTTTGAAACCAAGCAGGCCGCGCAGCAAGATAGGCTGTTCGCCGGCGCGTAGCAACACTGTTTGCTCAAACTCAATGCTTTCGGTGCTGGCATTGTTTACTGTGCAGCTTTGATTGAATTTGAAAGGCATGGTGTCCAAAAATTTGCGTTGCTCGAATGCAATTTGAACGGTTGCATAACCTTCATGCGCTGATGTTGCCAGCCGCAGAATCTCACCCGATTTGCTTTGCCGCTGTAGCTTGCTCGTATCCACCATAGTGCAGTCGCCACTTGTCGGGGCGAATTTCAGTGTTTGCATATTGTCAAAAATGTGTGACTGACCTGCAACGACCGCGTATTCACTACTGGTAGGTATTGCCGCTGTCGGACTGACATCACGCACGATGGTAATTTTGATGGTTTGCGCCCATGCAGCTAGATTGATCGCACTTACTAATGCGCTGATGGCTACAAACTTTGCTGCTTTCATATGATTTCTTTTTTGTTGAGTTAAAAAACTGAACACCTTTTTACAGATACTATAAAAACAGGAGCTGTTTACGCCGGTGTCTATTGGGCTTGCGGCACTTTTGACACTCTAAATCCGCAAAGTACAGTAGTTCAGGGGTTGACGAGTTGCGGCATGCCTTGGAAGTGTCTGATGCCCGTTCACTGTGTTGATGGCGGTTTCTGCCACTGTCATCATGCA
>JANYGP010000113.1 GCA_025362315.1 Polaromonas sp. | reverse complement strand
CCGTAGTGGCCAGCATGTACGCGGTGTACCACGGCCCGCAGGGCTTGAAGCGCATTGCACAGCGCGTGGCCAGCTACACAGCCATTTTGGCGCGCGGGCTAAGCGCGACGGGATTTGAAGTGCGCGGCGACAGTGCATTCGACACCATCAGCCTGCAAACCAATGCTGCTACTGATTCAATAGCTGCTCGCGCCCGCGAAATGGGCGTTAACATGCGAATTTATTTCAATAATCACTTGTGCATCACACTGGATGAGACCACCACCCGCGCTGACATTGAACTGCTCTGGTCCATCTTTGCCAAGCCTGGCCAGGCGCTACCCCAAGTCGCTGATTTTGAAAAAGGCACCGAGCCACTCATCCCCATCGAGCTGCGCCGCACCAGTGACTTCTTGACGCATCCGGTCTTCAATACACACCATTCAGAAACGTCGATGCTGCGCTACATTCGCAGCTTGAGCGACAAGGATTTGGCGCTTGACCGCAGCATGATTCCGCTTGGCAGCTGCACAATGAAGCTGAACGCTACCAGCGAGATGATCCCTATCACCTGGCCAGAGTTTGCCCATATCCACCCATTCGCTCCCGCCGACCAACAGCAAGGCTATGCCGAGCTGGATGAGCAGTTGCGCGCGTGGCTGTGCCAAGCCACTGGCTACGCAGGCATCAGCCTGCAGCCCAACGCAGGCAGCCAAGGGGAATACGCAGGCATGCTGGTCATCAAGGCGTTTCACGATGCGGAGGGCCAGGGCCACCGCAATATTTGCCTGATACCCGCATCGGCCCACGGCACCAACCCGGCCAGCGCGCAAATGGCAGGCTTGACGGTGGTGGTGACGGGTTGCGACGCCAAAGGCAACGTTGACATGGCCGACCTGAAAGCAAAGTGTGAACAGCACAGCGCCAACCTGGCGGCGGTGATGATCACCTACCCATCAACCCACGGCGTGTTTGAATCCAACGTCAAGGAGCTGTGTGCGCTGGTGCACAGCCACGGCGGACGTGTGTACGTGGACGGTGCCAACATGAACGCGCTGGTTGGCACCGCAGCGCCAGGCGAGTTTGGCGGCGACGTCAGCCACCTGAATTTGCACAAAACTTTTTGCATTCCGCACGGCGGCGGCGGGCCGGGTGTCGGGCCGGTGTGCGTGGTGGCAGATTTGGTACCGTACTTGCCAGGACATGTTGAAGGCGGCATTCCGGTCAATGGTGTCGGCGCGATCTCGGCAGCACCGCTGGGCAATGCCGCTGTCTTGCCCATCAGCTGGATGTACTGCCGCATGATGGGACCAGAAGGTTTGAAGCTGGCAACTGAAATCTCGATTTTGAGCGCCAATTACATCAGCAAGCGCCTCAAAGACCACTTTCCGACCCTGTACGCCAGCGAGGCAGGCCACGTCGCTCACGAGTGCATTCTGGATTTGCGGCCCCTGAAAGAAACCAGCGGCGTAACGGCAGAAGACGTTGCCAAACGCTTGATGGATTACGGCTTTCATGCGCCAACGTTGAGCTTTCCGGTGGCGGGCACGCTGATGGTCGAGCCAACCGAGAGCGAAGACCTGAAAGAAATTGACCGTTTTATCCACGCGATGATTTCAATTCGCAAAGAGATTGCGCAGATTGAAAACGGCACCTGGCCGCAAGACAACAACCCGTTAAAGCACGCTCCGCACACCGCCGCCAGCGTGGTGGCCGCTGAATGGACCAAACCTTATTCACGCGAGCTGGCGGCCTTTCCAACTGCTGCGCTCAAAGTGTCCAAATATTGGCCCACCACCGGACGGGTGGACAACGTGTACGGCGACCGCAACCTGATGTGCAGCTGTGTGCCGGTGAGTGATTATGCTTGAAGGTGCATTGAATGCTATAAATTCAGGAGCTGCTAACGCCCGTGTTGATTGGGCTACAGCCTGATTTAATAGTTAACAACGCGCCCTATGAAGCGTATGTCTGTTGTTTTGATCTGCATCGGTGTACTGCTATCAGCCGCGCTGTGGTGGCTGTGGACACCCGATAAAGACCGCGCTGTGCTGGAGCCTGAATACCTGAACGCACCCAGCGACATGATCGACGTCGCAGGTACGCGTTTGCATGTGCGGGACAGCGGTGCCAAAACCGCACCGGCCGTGATCTTTCTGCATGGTTTTGGCGCCAGTTTGCACACCTGGGAGCCATGGGCGGCAGTGTTGTCCAAAGACCTGCGCGTGATTCGCATCGACCTGCCCGGCTCTGGCCTGAGCCTGCCTGACCCTACCGGCGACTATTCAGACAAACGCAGCCTGCAAATCATCAACGCCCTGATGGACCAGCTGGGCCTGGCCCGCGCCAGCCTGATCGGCCACTCGATTGGCGGGCGCATCGCGTGGACGTTTGCGGGTACCCACCCGTCGCGAATAGACAAACTGGTCCTGGTGTCGCCCGACGGCTTTGCCAGCCCCGGTTTTGAATACGGCAAAACACCCGAAGTGCCCGCCATGGTCAAGCTGATGCGCTTCGCCCTGCCCCAAGGGCTGCTCACCATGAGCTTAAAACCAGCGTATGCAAATCCTGAGACGATGACCGACGCGCTCGCCACCCGCTACCACGACATGATGCTGGCCCCGGGCAGCCGCGATGCCCTGCTGGCCCGCATGGCGCAAACCGTGCTGACTGACCCACTGCCCATCCTCAAACAGATCACCGCGCCCACGTTGCTGGTGTGGGGCGAACAAGACGCGATGATTCCGTTTGCCAATTCAAACGACTACCTGAAGGCCATCAAGGGTGCAAAGCTGGTGTCGTTCAAAGGCGTAGGGCACCTTCCGCACGAAGAAGCCCCAGCGGAATCGGTAGGTCCGGTGCGGGACTTTTTAAAGATGCCCGCAATAGCAAAACCATAGGTCAGCAAAGCTGAAGTCTGCGACGTTTGCTATTTATTCAGGAGCTGCTCGCACACATATTCATTGGCCTAGAGCATAATTTGGCACCCTAAAACGCCTCAAAAACACGTAAAACTGGCGAAAACGCTAAGGTTAGACTGTGACCTGCGTAACCAGCGCCCTAATTCACCTCTAAAACCCATCACCACGCCTATGCCTCTCAGCTGGAACGAAATCAAATCACGCGCCTTGTCATTTAGCCGTACCTGGGCTGACGCTGCGCACGAAGACAGCCAAGGCAAACCGTTCTGGATTGATTTTTTTGAGATTTTTGGCATTACCAACAAACGGGTAGCAACCTTTGAGCATGCGGTTAAAAAGCTCAAAGGGCTGGACGGAGACAGTGCCAAGATCGATGGTTTCGTCGATCTGTTTTGGCCAGGTATGCTGCTGGTGGAGCAAAAGTCGCGCGGCAAAGACCTGGACAAAGCGCTTACCCAAGCGCTGGCATACTTTCCCGGCATAGCCGAGCGTGACCTACCGCAGATTGTCATTGTTTGCGACTTTGCGCGCTTTCGCGTTTACAAGCTGGCTACCGGTGAAACCACTGAATTTCAACTCAAAGACCTGCACAAACACATCAAGCTGTTTGGCTTTGTAGCGGGTTATCGGGCGCAGGTTATCAAGCCGCAAGACCCGGTGAACATCAGGGCAGCCGAGCGTATGGGGCGGCTGCATGACGCGCTCAAAGCGTCAAACTACACAGGCCACCCGCTTGAAGTACTGCTGGTACGCGTCCTGTTTTGCCTGTTCGCCGACGACACGGGTATTTTTCAGCCAGCGCAGGCGTTTCGTACATTCATTGAAGAGCGCACTGCGGCAGACGGCTCTGACGTTGGCTCGCAATTGGCCAAACTGTTTCAGACGCTCAATACCGATGAGGCAAAGCGCAGCAAAGCACTTGATGAACAGGTAGCCGCCTTCCCCTACGTGAACGGCAAGCTGTTTGAAGAGGCTTTGCCCATCGCCGACTTTGACGCCACCATGCGCGATGCCTTGCTGGATGCTTGTGCGCTGGACTGGTCAGCCATCAGCCCGGCTATTTTTGGCAGCCTGTTTCAGTCCATCATGGACGACAAGGCACGCCGTAACCTGGGCGCGCACTACACCAGTGAAGAAAACATCCTCAAACTCATCAAGCCACTGTTTTTGGATGATTTGTGGGCTGAATTTGCCAAAGTCAAAAGCAATCGCAACAAACTGTTTGAGTTTCATAAAAAACTGCGGTTACTCACGTTTTTTGACCCCGCTTGCGGTTGCGGCAACTTTCTGGTCATCAGCTACCGTGAACTGCGGCTGCTTGAGCTGGAGGTGCTGCGCGCGTCAAACACCTCAAGCCAGATGGGCGTTGATATTCACGGCCTGATTGGTATCAACGTTGACCAGTTTTACGGCATTGAGATTGAAGAGTTCCCCGCCCAAATTGCGCAGGTTGCGCTGTGGCTGATGGACCACCAGATGAACCTGCGGGTCAGTGAAGAGTTTGGCCTGTACTTCGCACGGATACCGCTGCGCACCACGCCGCACGTCTTGCATGGCAACGCATTGCAGGTGGACTGGAATGATGTGCTGCCAGCTGAGCGGTGCAGCTTTGTTTTGGGGAATCCGCCGTTTGTTGGTGCGATGGTTATGAGCGAAGCACAACGTCTAGACTTTGCAAAGGTTTTTTACGATCTAGCAGGTTACGGTGTTTTAGATCTCGTCAGTGCTTGGTATTGGAAAGCAGCAAAATACATACAAGACACTACAGTCGAAGTTGCGTTTGTATCCACTAACAGTATTACGCAGGGCGAACAGGTAGGAATTCTTTGGTCGCAGCTTCGTGAACGATTTGGTTTAAGGATTTCACATGCTCACCGAACTTTTCGGTGGGACAACGAGGCGCGCGGCGTTGCTGCAGTGCATTGTGTAATAGTCGGATTTGGTTTAAGAGACAGAGCTACGAAAACCATCAATTTTTATGACCAAATTGATGGCACATTTCAAACACAACCAGCTAACAACATCAATGCTTACCTACTTGATGGACCTGATGTTTTTTTACCAAATCGATCAAGTCCTATATGCAACGTACCCCCGATGCAGTTTGGCAGCATGCCGCGCGACGGCGGGCACCTCCTTCTAGACGAATCGGAGCGAGACGGCCTCCTTCAAGCTGAGCCATGGATGAAAAAGTTCGTTCTCAGCTACGTTGGTGCACATGAATTTTTAAATCGTTCGAAGCGTTGGTGCCTTTGGTTAGTAGCCGCATCACCCGAGCTATTAGCTAGATCGCCGAAGGTACTTGCTCGCCTTGAGCTTGTGCGTCAATTTCGCCTTGCAAGCAATGCTGCGACTACTCGCAAACTGGCGGCATTTCCTAGTCTTTTTGGCCAGATTGCGCAACCAAAAACCAATTACCTTCTTGTTCCCTTGCATTCCTCTTCAAATCGTGAACGAATACCGTTTGGATTTTTGGCTCCAAACGAAATAGCGTCTAACGCATGCGGTGTAATCCCGAATCAAGATGTCTTCGGTTTCGGAGTTATGCAATCTTCTATGCACAATGCATGGATTCAATACACCTGCGGTCGCCTTAAAAGCGACTATCGCTATTCCAAGGATATCGTTTACAACAACTTTCCATGGCCCGAGATACAGCCAGAAAAGCCTACAGCCCAACAAACACGTGCGCAAGCAGCTATTGAAACCGCAGCACAAGGGGTGCTGGATGCAAGAGCCGAGTTTCCTGATTCATCGCTGGCTGACCTGTACGACCCGCTCTCCATGCCGCCTGCGTTGACCCGTGCGCACCAAAAGCTGGATGCTGCGGTAGACAAAGCTTATGAACTTAGCGGCGGCAAGAAAGCCTACAAGAACGATGCCGAACGGGTTGCGTATCTGTTTGAGCTGTACCAGAGTTACACCAGCCTGTTGCCTATGGACAAAGCCAAACCCAAGCGCCGTAGTCCTTCGGTGACAGGCAAATAAGTAGTTTTTTATTTGCTATTTAATTCGTAGCTGCTTGCGCCCGAATCTATTGGGCTAGAGCATGATTAGGTACCCTAAAGGGTCAAAAACAGGCCTTGAGGCATCAGTTTTAGAGTCTCAGAACCGTTAAATCCGCTAAAAACACCCGTTTTAGATCATCAAATACCCATCTGGCCCAATAGATTCGGGCGCAAGCAGCTATTAAAAATGTAGCAATTTACAGCGGGCCACTCAAGCCGCCTGATGCTTGCCAGCCGCCCAGCCGCGCTGCCCCAGGGCGGTTTGCGCGACGGCTTGGGGCGTTGCCTCCAGCGGGGTGGCCATGGTGTCGTTCCAGCGGTTTAAAAATGCAAACATGGCGATCACGCCCAGTATTTCGGTGATCTCGGTGTCGCTCCAGTGCTGCTGCAGTTCGGCAAACTGTGCATCAGTGACCGCATTGGGCTGGGCGGCTGCTGCGAGTGCAAAGTCAAGCGCAAGCCGCTCCTTGACGCTGTACAACGGGCTGGTGGCGTAAGTCCATACGTCGGCCAGTTTGGCGTCGGTCGTGCCAAAGTTCTTCGCACCCAGCAGCGTATGGGCTTGGCAATACACGCAGCCCGACACCTGGCTGGCCACATGGCCTATCAGGCGTCTGAATCCCAGGTCTACCTCGCCCGCAGGGTCCATCACGGCGGCATTGAGCTGGGCCAGCGCCTCTACCAGTTTTGGCTTGCGCTGCATGGTCAGCACGCTGTTGGGGGTAAAACCCAGCGTGCCTAAAAAGAAGTCGAAGTGCGGCTTGAGCTCTGGCGCAGTTTCAGGTGGTAACGGACTGAGGCGCGGCATAAAGAAAATTCAGGATCCCGATTTGCTTTTGACCAGTGCATAAACAAACAGCAAAATAACGGCCCCGACGATGGACGCCATGAAGCCAGCGACCTGCCCTTCCTGATACCACCCAAGCGCTTTTCCAGCGTAGCCTGCCAAAAACGAACCGGCCACTCCCAAGATGGCAGTCATGATCCAGCCCAGTTTGTCGTCACCGGGTTTGAGGGCCCTTGCAATAAAACCGACGATCAGCCCGATCAGCAGAGTTCCTAAAACTGACGTCATGGTGTAGCTCCTATTTGTTGTCTGAAAAAATTGAATATAACCGACAAGCTTCCTGATGGCGTAAGCAGCCGCGTGCAGTGGTTAGACTTCTCCATCATGTCGCTGAACCCTCTTGTCTGGAACATCACCCGAAAACATGGCGCTGTTTTTATCGCCTGCGTGGTGGCCTTGCTGGCAGGGCTGTTCTGGCTGTTGTCCCGCTCACTCAGCCCGGCGCCGCCCAGCCAGATAGACATGACCACCGGCACTGTTGATGGCGCATCCTATCAGTTTGCGTTGAAGTACCGGACGCTCTTGCAGGCCAGTGGCGTTGCGCTGCGGCTGTTGCCGTCCAGTGGCGCAGTCCAAAACATGACGCGCCTGGAAGAAGGCACACCGGTGGGCTTTGTGCAGGGCGGCTTGACCGTCCCCCCCGCAATTGCGCCTGACAGTGATGCCAGCCCCCTGCGCAGCCTGGGCGTAGTGGGTTACGAGCCTGTCTGGATATTTGCCAGCACTCCGCTGGCCAGGCTACTTGGCAAGGGACTTGGCAGCCTGGCAGGTAAAAAGGTGGCGATAGGCGCAGCTGGCAGTGGTACCCGCAAAGTGGCACTTGAGCTGCTGGCAGCCTACAACATCACGCCCCTGAATGCCAGCCTTGACACACAGTCAGGTCTGGGCGCAGCCAATGCACTGACGGCTGCTCAGGCAGACGCTGTCATCATGATTGGCGCGCCTTCATCGCCCGCAGTGCAGCTGCTGCTCAGGCAGGCCAATGTGCAACTGGTGTCCATCGACAACGCCGAAGGATTGAGCCGCCAGTTGCCTTATCTGAGTGTGATCAAACTGCCTGCAGGCGCTGTTGATGCAGCGCAAAACATTCCGCCACAAGACGTGTCGCTGCTGACCACAACTGCCTATCTGGTGGCACGCGAAGACCTGCACCCTGCGCTGACATACCTGCTGGTAGAGGCTGCGCGTGAAGTTCACAAAGACGCCACACTGCTGAGCAAGGCAGGGCAGTTTCCAAACATCGAAGGAGCAGACTTCACGTTGTCTGATGAAGCCCGCCGTTACTACAAGGACGGCCGCCCGTTTTTACAGCGCTATGTGCCGTACTGGGTGGCCAATGCCCTGCAGCGGCTGCTGCTGGTGCTTTTGCCGCTGCTGGCTGTGGCTATTCCGCTGATCAAATTCATTCCCCAGTTGATTGAATTCAAGCAAAAATCGCGTTTGAACCGCTGCTACGGCCTGCTGCTTGACATGGAACTTCGCACCCGCGCGCACAGGTTAAGCGTTGAAGACAGGGCGCAAGCCACGCATCAGCTTGACGAGATAGAGCGCGACATCAGCAGCATGAAGTTTCCCCTTGACTACACGGACCGGGTTTACACACTGCGCCAGCACGTGGACTACGTACGGGCCAACATCCACATGCGCCACGGCACACACGCTGGCCGTAAAGCTGTGTAAAGCTGACAACCCATTGAAGGGGAGCGCCGTTAAGCAAAGACAACGATCAACGCAGAGGAGACATTCATGCTGTCATCATTCATGCAAGAGCCTGGCCACCGCTCAAGCCGGTTGACCCTGGCCCCCGCCCTGTGCATGGTCACATTCCTGGTCACGTGTGTGGGCATGTGCCTGACCGCCCTCCTCATATTTGCAAGCTCGCAAGTACAAGCGCAAACCAGTGGCAACGCTGCCGACACCGCAACTGTGTGGCGCGTGACATCCCGACTTGGCTATGGGCCAACATCCATGACTGCGCAGGCTGCACAACACAACCCCAAAACGTGGGCGCACAGCCAGATTGATGCGGCTTTCAATGCCGCCCAGCTTGCCCCAAATATTCCAGCAGACCTGAAGCAGTTCAACCAGCCAATGAACAAACTGGCTGCCGATTTTTTGGCCGAACGTGAGGCACGCCGCAATATCAAGGCCCCGGCGCCAGGCACCCTGGCCATGGCCAACGACAGCGATGCGCTCGGCTTTAGCCGCGACATGACACAAACCTCCAGTGCCTGGCGTTTGATGGCGTGCAGCGACCCAGCACTGGAAAATCCGCTTTTGGCACGCATGACGGAATTCTGGTTTAACCACCTGAATGTTTTTGTTGGCAAGGGCTCGGTGCGCCCGTTTGTGGGTCACTACGCTGTCAATGTGATCCGCGCGAATGCACTGGGGAAATTTGAGGACCTGCTGCTGGCCAGCGCACGTCACCCGGCTATGTTGCTTTATCTCGATCAGGCGCAAAGCAACTCGCGGGGACTCAATGAAAACTATGCCCGGGAACTGATGGAGCTGCACACCCTGGGTGTGGGCGCGGGGTACACCCAAAACGATGTGCGTGAATTGGCTCGGATCCTGACAGGCTGGACAACTGGCCTGCAGCAGGGTGAGGGCTTCCGGTTTGCCGAGCGGCTGCATGACAACGGCGTCAAATCGCTGCTGGGCCAAAGTTTTAACGGCGGTGGTCTGCAAGAAGGTGTGGATGCCATCCGCATGCTGGCTCGCCAGCCTGCCACCGCCCGCCGTATTGCGCTGCGCCTGGCCACCACATTTGTATCAGACCAGCCGCCCCAGATACTGGTCGACCAGCTTGCCAGCACCTTCATGCGCACACAGGGTGACATCCGTGCAACCATGCGCACACTGGTTGACAGCCCCGAGTTCTGGCGCGCTGACAACCTGCTCTTCAAGACGCCACTTGACTTTGCATGCTCTGCCCTGGCCGCGGGTGGTGGCGTCAGGGAGCGGCGCGACATTCAACTGACACTGGGTTTTCTGGCCCAGGCGGGTCAGCCTTTGCACGGCTGGCAGACGCCTGATGGTTACAAGACCGATGCTGCAACATGGCTGGCGCCTGAAGCACTGACACGCCGCGCTGACTATGCGGTGACTTTGGGCGGCCGCATGGACGAGCCGACCTACTTGCAACCTTTTTTAAGCAGCGCCAGCCGCGAGCGCATTGCGCGTGAGCCTGCTGGCACACGCACTGGCTTGCTGTTGGCCAGCCCTGACTTCATGCGTAAATAAATTGCCGTTTGAAACGAAAGCGTAACCATGCTCCCCACACACGTTTCACGACGCCAACTGCTGCTGGCGTCAAGCATTGCCCTTGCAGGTGCTACCCCCCGGGTCTGGGCACAAGCCAGACCGCAGGGTGGCAAGGGCAATGCCCGTCTGGTGGTGATCATGCTGCGCGGCGCGTACGACGGCTTGTCAGCTTTTGTTCCTTATGCCGATGCTGCTTATTACGCCGGTCGCCCCAACATCGCTGTGGCAGCGCCTGACGGTACTGACAAAACTGCGCTCAGGCTGGACAACACTTTTGCGCTCCACCCTGCCCTGGCTCCGCTGATGCCACTCTGGCAGCAAGGTGTGTTGGGTTTTGTGCCGTCATCTGGTTTGCCAGTACCTAACCGTTCGCACTTTGACGCGCAGTACCAGATGGAAATTGGTCAGAGCGGCAAAACCAGTTCAGCACCGGGCTGGTTGAACAAACTGGCGAGTAGCAACAGCGCCACGACATCTGCCATTGGCGTCGAAGCAAAATTCACCGCCGCCATTGGTGTCGGTGACAAGATTACCGCCGCCATAGGTGTCGGAGACAAGATTACCGCCGCCATAGGTGTCGGTGAAGCCAACCCCGCAATTTTGGCCGGTGATGCGCCTGTCAAGCTGATTGCGCGCGGCCAGGCGGCAGCGCGGTCTGGTGTGCTGGCCAATGACAAGACCCGTCAGGCACTGATGGACCTGTATGCTGGCAATGACAAAATGGGTGAGGCTTTCCGGCAGGGTGCAGGCAGCCGAATGCAGAGTGCTCAGGAATTGAGCACTGAAAAAATGGCGCAGGACGGCAAGCGCATGGGCCCCAGGATGGACGTGTTGCTGGACAAAGACGGCACACCTGCAACGGCCCAGGCGCAAAACGCACAAATGCTGGCGGCCAGCAATGGTGCGTCAGACCCTTCTGGCCTGCAGCTGGACGCACAGCACTTGGGCACGCTGATGCGCAACGACTGCCAGCTGACGCTGGGCTTTTTATCAGCAGGTGGCTGGGATACGCATGCCAACCAGGGCAATGCCACCGGTCAGCTGGCCAACAACCTGGGCAACCTGGGCCGTGCGATTGCACAACTTCGCCAAGACTTTTCCGGGCCGGATGATGTGGTGGTGGTAATGAGCGAGTTTGGCCGCACTGCCCTGGAAAACGGCACACGCGGCACCGACCACGGCTACGGCAACGCCATGTGGCTGGTGGGCAACCGCGTCAACGGGGGCCGCTGGCATGGCCAGTGGACAGGGCTGGCACGCGGCAACCTCAATGAAGCGCGTGATTTGCCGGCCCACCACGACTACCGCGCAGTTCTGGCGCAAGTGATGCGCAACACCTTCAGGATGACAGATACAGCTCTGGCAAATGTGCTACCCAACACCCAATGGGACACTCGCCTGGATGGCCTGATGCGCAAAAGCTGAGTCATCTCAAAGACCTGGCTTTGATGAACTGAAAATGACATCCTGTAAAAAGGTTGCCTGACAAGCAGCCTTTTTATCGCAAGCGCAGACTGGTTCAGCTGCCTTTAACCGCCATGGGTTGAGGCTTGCCCACGGGTTTTGTAAAGCGACACCAGCACGCCACCGGCAATCAGGCCGAAAGTCACGCTGAGCGAAAACACAGGCGGTATTTTGCCAACAATGCCGACCAGAAATATCTTGGTGCCAATAAATACCAGCACCAAAGCCAGCGCGTACTTCAAGTATTGAAACCGGTGCACCATGGCAGCCAGCGCAAAGTACAGCGCCCGCAAGCCAAGAATCGCGAAAATATTGCTGGTGTAGACGATAAATGGGTCCTTGGTGATGGCAAAAATGGCAGGAACCGAGTCCACCGCAAACACCAGGTCAATGATTTCCACCATGACCAAAGCCAAAAACAGCGGCGTAGCCCAGCGCACCGTTTTTCCTGTAACTGGATCAGGCTTGTTTATAAAAAACGCATTGCCCTCCACTGCTGGCGTTACGCGCATGCGCTTGCGCAAAAACTTCAAAATCGCGTTGTTGGCGATGTCCGGCGTGTGATCTGCCATGACCCACATCTTGATGCCCGTTATCACCAAAAACACACCGAAGACATACAAAATCCAGCTGAACTGGGTGACCAGCGTTGCACCCAACCCAATCATGATGGCCCGTAAAACAATCACACCCAGAATGCCCCAGAACAGCACACGATGCTGGTACAGCCGGGGAATTGCCAGGTAAGTAAAAATCATGGCGATGACAAAAACGTTGTCCATTGACAATGATTTCTCGATCAGGAAACCTGTCAGGTATTCCATGCCGCTGGTGGCACCCAGATACCACCAGACCCAGGCACCAAACAGCAGTGCCACGCTGATGTAACCGGCTGACAAAAACAGACTTTCCCTGACTTCAATTTCGTGGTCGTCCTTGTGGAGTACGCCCAGATCAAACGCCAGCAACGAGACAACTATCCCGATGAACAAAAGCCATATCCAGACCGCCTTGCCCAGAAAATCTGTGTATAAAAATTGAAGCAGTGTGTCCACCGGAAGTCCTTTTGTTTGTGTTGTGTTGCTGGAACCATTGATCTGCACTTGGCAGCGGAGCCAAAATACTGTCAATCAAAAATATCGTTGAGCCACGACTTCCGCCGTTTTGGCTGATACCCGTAGGAGTTGGGCGTCCCGTGAACCGGGCGTGCCTGGTAACCATCAGAGTCTGCAAAATCCGGCGGGTAAGGCACAGGCTTGCGCTGCTGGGTTGGAGAGCTTGACTGGCTGGCAGTTTGGCCAAGAGCCAAAGTAACCAGCTTGTCAAGCTCTCCGCGATCAAGCCAGACACCTCGGCACTGTGGGCAATAGTCAATTTCCACACCTTGGCGATCCATCATCACCAGGGTGGAATCGGGGCAGACAGGGCATTTCATGAATTTCTCCAGTTCACTGATTTTTGGACACACAGGATCACATTGCGCGGCGCACAACCTGGCCAGGTTGCCAGTTGTGCAGCAGTGATCTGCCGGCGCGGGACAAAGCACTTTGCTGCGCCGAGAGCCAGTCTCGTGCCAGTGAAGTGACCAGAATCGACTGGCCGGAAGCTGTGATCAGCTCGACCTGGCACCGCTTGTCAATGCCGTCAAGCGGCCCATTGATATCTGACAGGTGGATGCGCACGGATGCCGTCAACCAGGCCAGTCGTTTAAGGGTCTGGCGAACCCGACGTTCAGCGTGTACGCGTAATTTCACAGCCTGAGGATCACTGCTTTCAAAAATAACTTGCATGATTGCCCTGTCCAATCTTGTTAAAAAAACTGAGAACACGCCAACGTTAACTGCCTGATCACTTCTGTAAAAGCAGATAATTAAGAAACTATCATTCGTCATTTACGAAGCTTCAGGACACTAATGAACCCACTTTTCAGCTATCGCCACCTCTATTATTTTTGGGTCGTGGCCAAAGAAGGCGGCATGGCCAGAGCGGCTGACAAGCTTGACATGGCCGTACAGACCGTCAGTACCCAGGTGCGCGAGCTTGAAAAATCACTTGGCTACGAGCTGCTTAAACCAGCTGGCCGCGGCGTGGCATTGACTGAGGCAGGCTGGGCGGCCATGCACCAGGCTGAATTGATTTTTCAGCTGGGTGAAAAACTCCCTGACGTTGTACGCGCTGCTGTTGGGACGCCTTCTGTTCGCCTGGCGGTGGGCATTTCTGAAGGCTTGGCCAAACTGGCAGTGCATCAGCTGATCAAGCCTGTTCTGGCAACTGCAAATTTGCGCTTGATCTGCCAGGAAGACGAGTTTGCGGACTTGTTGGGAGACCTGGCGTTGCACCGCCTGGACGTGGTGCTGGCCGACCGCCCGGCGCCCAGCAACCCAAATTTGAAGATTTACACCCATTCTTTGGGATCTTCTGATTTATCGTGGTTTGCACCCCCCGCGCTGCTGGCGCAGGCCCGCAGGGGATTTCCACAATGTCTGGCCAAAGTGCCTGTGTTGTTGCCCACCAGCCATGCCGCTGTCAGGCCGCGCATTGACCACTGGTTTGAGCGCCTGGGCATCAAGCCAAATGTGGTGGGTGAGTTTGAGGACAGTGCGCTGTTGAGAACTTTTGGCGCAGCCGGGATGGGCGTTTTCCCGGCAGCTGAGCTGGTTCGGTCTGAGCTTGTGACGCGCTACGATGTCAAAAAAGTGGGCAACTGTGACGGCGTGCAAGAGCATTTTTTTGCAATCGCGGCACATAAAAAGGTACTGCATCCCCTGGTGCAAAAACTGCTGCCTTCTGGCCTGTGAAGTCCGTTGCTTGTCGTGCGATTTGACACCATCATTTTTCGTGCATGCATACTTGCCTGTCGGTGTTTACCCCGTTTCAGGACGGCATATGCAGGCTTAATATGGTGAAGCAAAAAGAACGATCGTACTTTTTTATGCTGCACCCGGTTTGTGATGATTTAAACGCACAGGCTGGCAGATCGACAATATTAAGGAGAATTTGAATGAAAACGTTGAAGCTTGCGCTAAGCGCATTGGGTACTGCACTGATTCTGGCGGGTTGCGGCGGCGGAAGCGGCACACCGACCAACAATGCCACCGGATTCACATCAATGGTGGTTTTTGGCGACAGCTTGAGCGATATTGGCACGTACAAGGTGGGCGCCATTGCCGCAGCTGGCGGCGGGAAATTTACTGTCAATTCTGCGACTGCCAGAAACTGGACTGAATCGATTGCAGCACAGTACAGCTTGCCAGTGCCGTGCGCGGCGCAAACCGGCCTGCTGAGCATCATCCCGCAAATACCAGCGGTTCCAGTTCAAAATTTTTCAGCTTGTCGAAATTACGCACAGGGCAGTGCACGGGTCACCAATCCGGCGGGCCCCAGAAGCTTTGCTATCCAGCAAGGCGTGATTGCTGCTGTCAAGGCGGGTGGCGGATCTGATGCACAGGCTGCACAAGCGGCGATCGCCGCAGAAGCTGGCATCGGCTTGATGGCGTTACCAGTCGTTAATCAAATGGCAAACCACCTGGCAAATACTGGCGGAGGCTACAGCGGTAAAGAACTTGTCACCATTTTGGCGGGTGGTAACGACACCTTTTTAAACCTCAATGGTGTGTCAAGCGCAGCAGCAGGCGGCAATGGCGCAGCAGGTGCAGCCCAATTTGCAGGCTGGGCACCTTCTGTGCAGGCAGCAGTATTTGCCGGTGGCCTTCCCGCTGTTGGTGCAGCGCGGCAGGCGGCACTCGCAGGTATGGCACAAGCCGCTACTGAACTGGTAGCGGCCGTCAATACCCAAATTCTTGCCAAAGGGGCTAAGTATGTTGCGGTGGTGAACCTGCCGGACGTGAGCCAGACTCCCCTTGCATACGGATATGACGTCGCTACCCGCGGGTTTATCAACCAGCTGGTAACCACCTTTAACAGCACGCTCAGTGCTGGCTTGGCTGGCAAGCCGGGCGTCATCATTGTTGACGCCTACACCCAGGGCCGCGACCAAGTTGCCAATCCAGCGCAATACGGGCTAGGCAATACAGCAGTGCCAGCCTGCAATCCTGCGTCACCCATCAACCCGGGCGGCGGTTCTTTGACCTGCACCACGGGCAGCCTGGTAGCAGGCGACTCCAGCAAATACCTGTTTGCTGATGATGTGCATCTGACACCATTTGGCAATCAATTGCTGGCACAGTTTGTGACTAAAAACCTTGTGACAGCTGGCTGGCAATAAAACCTGACATCGAAAGAATCAAATCATGAAAACACTCAATCTTGCACTCATTGCACTGGCAGCCGCATCCACATGCGGGCTGGCAACTGCACAAAAAGCGGGCGGCATCAGCGCGTCTGTCGGCTTTACCCAAATATCGCCCTCGGTCAACAGCGGCAATTTGAGCGCACCAAGCTTGCCGGGCACCCAAGTTGGCGTGACCAACAACTCACAGCTGACGCTGGCATTCAACTATGCGCTGACTGACAACCTCATGCTGCACCTGCCAATCGGCATGGGTTTCAAGCACGACATCAACGGCACGGGCACCATTGCAGGCGTAGGCAAACTGGGAGACACCAAGGCACTGCCCATCACGCTGATTGGCCAATACCGGTTTCTGGATGCCAATGCGGCCTTTCGCCCTTACATTGGTGCAGGTGCGTCTTACGTGAAGTTCTACAACACCAACGGCACAGGCGTTTTGACCGCACTGACCAATCCGGGCGGGCCTGCGACGGGGCTTTCATTTGAATCAAAATTTGCCCCCACGCTCCAGTTGGGTGGTGTGTATAACCTCAATGAAAAATGGTATGTTGAAGCGTCGTATAGCAAGACCTTCATCAGCACCCGAGGCACGTTGACCACCGGCCAGACAATTGATGTCAAGCTGGACCCCAGCGCTTATTCGTTTCAGGTGGGCTACAAGTATTGATTCAAGCTGCCTTGTAGCAAACGTGAAGGCCACCTTTGGGTGGCCTTTTTTATGACGGGCTGACCGGCTTGTTGGCGGCGGTGCGCTTGTCGGGCCGGGGGATTTTTTTGAACTTGATCAGGCGGTTAGTTTCAATCGCATCTTTTTTGACCTGGCGTTCAGCATCCAGCAGTTGTCCAGCCGCCAGCCAGACTGCAAACTCGTCAGGTGTTTCCAGCGTGATGCGGCCCAATGTGGCAGCACGAAATTCGTAAATCACAATCTCGGCCGCTTTTTGCAGATTGATGCGGCCTTTGGTCAGCACTGCGCCGCGCTTTTTGCCAATGTCTTGCAGCACTGTCTCGTCCGTTGACGCGGGCGTGATGTCAATTTTGTAGCGCTCAACCAGCGCAGCCGGATACTTTTTGATGAGCAGGTTTAGCAGCTCCAGCGCCACTTCTTCCTCGCTGAATGCATTGCGGCCAATGGCGCCACTGGCCGCCAGGTTGTAGCCGCATTGCGCAACGATGATGCGCGGCCACAACATGCCCGGCGTGTCCCACAAATAAAACCCATCAGCCAGCACAATGCGCTGCTCGATCTTGGTGATACCAGCCTCGTCACCCGTTTTGGTCGCGCGCTTGCCTGTCAGCGTATTGATCAAGGTTGATTTGCCGACGTTGGGTATGCCGCAAATCAGCACGCGCATTGGTTTGACCATGCTGCCGCGCAGTGGTGCCAGGCCATGGCAGGCGTCAATCAGTTTGCGGGCAGGTAGCGTTTCGCTGGCGTCCAGATCAATGGCGCGGGTGTTGGGCAATGCGTTGTAATGCGCCAGCCACAGCGCTGTGACTTGAGGGTCTGCCAGATCCTGCTTGTTCAGCACTTTCAGCGAGGGGCGAGACGCCGTCAGCTCGGCCAGCTTGGGGTTGGCGCTCGATCCAGGCAGGCGCGCATCCAGCAGCTCTATAACCACATCAATTTCCTTGATGCGCTCGGAAATCGATTTTTGCGTCAGGAACATGTGCCCCGGGAACCACTGGATTGCCATTTTCAAACTCTTTCGTTGCTGGCGCTATTATCCGTTGCTACGCTTCTACTGACCGAGTCACGTTATGCCTCTGCCCCGCCCTCCGATACAAAAACCCTTACAAAAACCTGTGCAAAGACCCATCACCAAAGCGACTTTGAAGGCCAACAATGAGTTGGCCATCAAGGGCATTTTGTGCATCCTGATCGGGTTGGGTGTGGTGGTGTCGCCTTACTTCATCACCTCGCCTGGCATGCAGGGCATAGTGGCCAAATCAGCTGTGGTCGGCTGGTTTGCACTGGTGCTGGGGCTGGCGTTTGTCGGGGTGTATGCCCGCCGGCGTCTGTCAAATTTACAGCTATAAAAAGTGTAGCTTCCAGCGCCCAAATCGCGTGGTCTAGCGCTTCATTTGATACTTGAATCGAGCCTTTTCATACGCTAGTTTGCATTGAGTCGTTCAGCCAGCATGTACTGCTCCCGGTACGCTTCAAATGGCATGCTGTCCAGGGTTTCAATCTTCTTTTGATCGGCAATGGACTGCTGGCTCAGGCGCTTGAAGTGCGCTTGCTGTTCGTCTGAAAACGGCAACCCCTGAAAATACGCTTTGGTTTTTAAAGACTGGGCACGTACAAAATTGACGAACGAGTTGTCGTGCTCTTTGGCCATGGCTGCCAGCACCCGGGCTGAAGGCAGGGTGCTGGCATCGTTCAAGCCCACTGTTGCAGCGGCCAATGCTGCGCTGTAGTCAGTGCTGGCATGGGCTGCGTCCAGTGCAGCGGCAATGGATGCGCATTGGGCAACGATGTCCAGGCCCCACCCGGTAAGCGTTACTTCCTTGCCGGCGTGCTCCAGCGTCAACCCAGGCTCACGGCCCCGGGCAGCCGTGCGGTGCTGGTTGCGTGCCAGCGCGGCAATTTCTTCCGGGCTGTCCGGCGGGCTGGGGCTTGTCAGGCAGTGCAGCAAAAACACATCGAGAAAACGCATGGTTTGCGGGGTAATACCAGCTGGCTCAAATGGGTCCAGGTCCATCAGGCGCACTTCAATGTATTCCACGCCCCGCTCACGCAGTGCATGCAGTGGCCGTTCGCCCGGGAAGATCACGCGTTTGGGGCGGATGGTGCCGTAAAACTCGTTTTCAATTTGCAGCAAAGTTGTGCCAAGCTGGTTGTAGTCGCCACCCGGATTCTGAATGCCAACCTTTTCATAGGCGGCATAGGGTTGGGTCAATGCCTTTTGCAACGACGCAGCGTAACCTTCCAGGCTGTTGTAGCTCACTGCCAGCGACGCCTGGGCATCGCTCTGGTAGCCCAGCCGGCCCATGCGCAGCGATGTACCGCACGGCATGTACATGGTACTTGGGCTCAATTGCTGCAGTTCATGCTGGCGCCCCGCGACAAAACTGGAACAGACAGCGGGTGACGCGCCAAACAGGTACAACAGCAAAAAAGCCTGACGCCGAAAGTTGCGAATCAGGCCGAAGTATTGCTCGTTTGTCACGCCTGGATAAGACCAGTTGTAATGAATGCCAGAAATGGTCTGCATGCGCCGGCCATAGCGATGCGACAGCCCCAGGCGGTAAACGCTTTTGGCCCGGCCAACGTTTGACGACCCAAACCGTGCCACAGGAATCGTCTCATCGGTTGGCAAACCGCAGGGCATGGAAGACACCCACAACATTTCGTCGCCCACGGCCTGCATGCTCCGGTAGGTGAACTGGTGAATCTGGGTGAGCTCATCCATGGCTGCCTCAACAACCGTGTGCACGCCTGTCACCAGCTCTACCTGCGATTCACTGAAGTCAGTGGTGATGCTGGGATGCGTGAGTGCCGAGCCCAAAGCGAGCGGATGCGGTGTCAGGGCCAATGCACCGCTGGGTTGTGCGCGCAGACTTTCTTTTTCAATACCGCAGCGCATGCCAAGCAAATCAGCAGGTGCAAGCTCGCCCGTTAACCCATCAGTAGACACAGGGTAGGCGGTCGCCGGGTGAACATTTGCCGGGGGAGGGGTCATCGAAGATTTCCAGGGTTCATTTGAGTGGGGCAAAGGTATCACAGCCGGGACAATTGCGCTGGATGACGCCAATTTGCCGGAGAGGTAAATGTCGTTAAAAGTTTGCCTTGTTTTTTTGAACCTCCTATGAATGTAGCGTGTACATTTGTAGGTCATTAGGAATACAGCGGCGCGTTGGTACATCAAAAGTCGGAAAGCTGGTGCGCACTGCCAGCCCAAAGCAGACGCTCACGAACAAAGTAAAACTGCCATCAGGGAGACATCGATGAAGTCTTTTTTCAAAAAAATATTTGGGTTGCCTTTTAAATCCGGAGCTGCCACGGGTCAAAATTCAAGCCGCAGTTTTCATTCAAGCGTTCAGGGTGGGTCAGAAAACGCCATACGTGCCCAACTGGTTCAGGTTGTCATGCGGGATTTGCTGCGCAACAGCGGCATTCCACCGGGCTGGGTAACCTGCATGCCTCAGGTGTTGAACAGCGCATCACGGGGCTCGGGCATCTTTGTGCGCTTGTCGGTCAAGCATTGGGACGACCGGTTGATGAAATACGCATTTGCATTTCAAAAAGCGTTGTTGACCGACATTGTGCGTTTTGAGCCGAAAGCATCCAGCTGGTTGCATGGCATTGCGTGGCAACTTGAAGTCGCCAGTACCTGCCCGCACACGGCGTTGCCCGACAAGGATTTTTGGCTGGAAGCGCCAGCGCCTTCACCTGTTTTGCATGAAGCAAATCCAAGGACGCGGCTTGTCACGCCGATGGGCATGGCTTCCCCGGCACCAGCTTTTGCCGGCCTGGCTGAAGACAACGAAGCTGCACAAGACCTCAAGCGCCTGTTTGCGGTGCGTGATCAGGAAATGGCGCAACACGCAGCTAGCACCGCATTGCCAGCGGGTTATGAAAGTACAGAGCCATCGCCATTGCAGCGGCACTGAAATGCTATTGATTAAATAGCTGCCAGCGCCCGTTTTGATTGGGCTTGAAGGTGATTTCTTAAGTTTCTGGCACGGGTTTGGCAAGTACACGCTTGAAAAACGATTCCAGATCAGCCACTTCTTGTGGGCAGACCGAGTGTTCCATCGGGTAGTCGTGCCATTCGACGGCATAGCCCGCGGCGGCCAGCGCGTCACGCGAGGCAACAGCGCGCGGCAGCGCGACCACAGCGTCACGCGTGCCATGGGCCATGAAAACAGGTGTTGTCAGGCTGGCAGCACTGTGCTCAGCCATCAACTTGTCAGCCAGAGGCAAATACCCCGACAGGCCCACAATGCCAGCCAGTGCTTCTGCCTGGCGCACGCCAACCATCAACGCCATGGCACAGCCCTGCGAAAAGCCCGCCACCACGATGCGGTTTGCAGGCATGCCCCGCGCTTTTTCGTTGGCAATCAAAGCTTCAATTTGCGACTGCGACAAGCGCAGGCCCGCCTCGTCTTCACGCCGCACCAGGTCTGCGGTCATGATGTCGTACCAGGCAGGCATCACATAGCCGCCATTGATGGTCACGGGAATGCTGGGTGCGTTGGGGAACAGAAAGCGCACCGGCCCCACGCTGGACAAATCCAGTTGCTCGGCAATCGGCATGAAGTCGCGTCCATCGGCGCCCAGGCCGTGCATGATGAGGATGGTGGCAACAGGGCTGTCGTCGGGATTGCCGGTTTGAGCTTCTATGACTTGAAGGGACATGGTGGCTTTAAGTTAGGGTCAACAAAGGGTGATTCTAGTGAGCACCCCATGCAGGCATCCAAAGTCTTATGCTGTGCGTATCATTATGTAGTCACCCCACCGGCAACATTCCATGACACACCTCGTCCATCGCCCCTTTCACCAACGCCTTATTCACCAACGCGCGTTACAGCTTGTTTTTTCAGTCTTCTTTGCTGTGCTTCAAGCATTTGTGCCCGCACATGCAGAAGCACTGTCCGTCAAAGACGAACAAGCCGTGCAAACCGTGGTGCAAAGCCAGTTGGCCGCGTTTGCCAAAGACGATGCAGACAAAGCCTTTTCATATGCTGCGCCCGAGCTGCGCAAAAACATCGGCAGCTCAAGCGCTTTTATGGCGATGGTCAAAAACAGCTACCCGGTGGTGTACCGCCCGGCGTCTGTTGCTTTTTTAAAGCCTGAAAGCTCGGGCGATGATGTGATTCAACGTGTGCAGATGCTGGACGCCAGCGGCGCATCCTGGCTGGCGGTGTACAGCCTGCAACGCCAAAAAGACAAAACCTGGCGGATCAGCGGCTGCGCAGTGGTTGAGAACAAAGGCCGCATGGCCTGAATAAGGCCGCGCAAGATGCTCCCATATCAGGAGCTGCTCGCGCCCGTATCTATTGGATTACAGCCACTTTTTATATCCTAAAACGACTGTTTTTCAGGTTGTAAACCGCTTTTCGACTTGGTTTTAACTGGCTCGCTGCCTCAAAACGCTGTTTATGAGCCATTTCGAACGATGTTATGGGCCTTTTGACCAGTGGATGTGTGCGCGAGCAGCTTTGAAAATGAGATTAGATTTAATTGAAATCTGACCCCGATTCTTCCGCCGGCAGGTGCTTGATCAAGACCTGCCCTGGCTGCAATCCAATGGCCGCCCGCCTGAGCGCAAACGCATTCCCGTGGTGCTGACTGTGGCTGAAGTGCAATCTGTTTTAGCGCTGGTCGATGGTGTTGAGGGCGTGCTGGCTCGCTTGCTGTATGGAACAGGCATGCGTTTGGCCGAAGGGCTGAGTCTGCGCGTGAAGGATGTCGACTTTGAGCGGCAGGTAATCGTGGTGCGCAGTGGCAAGGGCGACAAAGACCGCGCGGTGATGCTACCGAGCGTGCTGGCGTCGCCGCTTCGTGAACAGCTGGCGCGGTCGCGGTGCTTGTGGGCGGCAGACCGCCCCTCAGAGCGCAGCGGCGTGTACCTGCCGCATGCACTCGACACGAAGTATCCGCGCGCGGGCCAGACGTGGGCCTGGCACTGGTTGTTTCCTTCGCCGGGCTTGTCGATTGACACACGCACCGGCGTTGAGCAGCGGCATCACTTGTTTGAGAAGCGGCTGAGCCGCCAGCAAAAAAAAGGCGGTTGGACAGGCAGAGATTGCCAAGCATGTGACGGTGCATACCATGCGCCACAGTTTTACAACGCATTCACTGTAATCCGGCACCGGCATTCGTACGGTGCAGGAACTGCTGGGCCACAGAGACGCAAGCACGACCATGCCTTACACGCATGTCATCAAGGCAGGTAGCAGTGGAACGCAAAGCCCGCTGGATTCGAAAGTGGCTCAATAACAATTGCTATTAATTTAGTAGCTGTAAGCGCCCGTACCTATTGGGCTACAGCCTGATTTACACCTCAATACGTGCCAATATAGTCTTTTTTACCAATTTCAATGCCGTTGTGCCGCAAGATGGCATACGCAGTGGTGGCGTGAAAAAAGAAGTGCGGCAGCCCGTAATTCAGCAAATACGACTGGCCAGTAAAACGCTTTTCTTTGGGTGTGCCGGCTTGCGTGATGATCTCGCGCGTAGCCGCGTCGGCAAACTTTGAGACATCCAGGCTACCGATAAATGCCAGCACTTTGTCGATGCGTGTTTGCAGGTCGGCAAAAGTTTGCTCGTTGTCTTCCAACTTGGGCACTTCGACACCTGCCAGTCGGGCTGACACGCTTTTGGCAAAGTCGCTGGCGACCTGCACCTGGCGCAGCAGGTTGAACATGTCGGGGAACAGGCGTGCCTGCAGCAACGCATTGGGGTCAATTTTTTTGTCAACAGCGTGTGCCTCGGCCTTGCGCAAAACTTCTTTCAGGCCGCCCAGCATTTGTTTGAAAACGGGGATAGAGGTTTCGTATATGGCGTTGGTCATGGTTTCTTTCGTGAAGTAAGGCTGCATTGTGCAGGCTGACGTATGATTTTATCCATCGATGGCAACAAAGGCATGACATGAACGCACCAACTCTTCAAGCCATACTACAGCCCAGTCTGGCTGCCCTGCCGCTGATCAAAAAATGGGTGTCGTTTGCGTCCGTTTCCCGCGACAGCAACCTTCCCATCATCGAATGGACGCGTGAACTGCTTGAAGGCCAAGGCATCGAGTGCCATTTGAGTTACGACGACACGAGCCTCAAAGCCAACCTGTGGGCCACCTTACCCGCCCATGACGGCGAATGCAAAGTCGGCGGCTTGGTTCTGTCGGGCCATACCGATGTGGTGCCGGTAGATGGCCAGCCCTGGGTCACTGACCCGTTCGACGCGCAAATTATTGGCGACAAGCTGTACGGGCGCGGCGTGACTGACATGAAAAGCTATGGTGCAACGGCCTTGATGATGGTGCCCGAGCTACTGAAGCGCAAGCTCAAGCGCCCGCTGCATCTGGCTTTTAGTTATGACGAAGAAATTGGCTGCATTGGCGTGCACCGGCTGATTGCGGACATGCAGGTGCGTGGCTACAAGCCAGCGGGCTGCATCGTGGGTGAGCCCACCGGCATGCAGGTGGTGATTGCGCACAAGGGCAAGCATGGCTACAAAACATCGGTGCGCGGGCATGAAGCGCATTCGTCGCTGACGCCGCTGGGTGTGAACGCTGTTGAGATTGCCTGCGAGTTTGTGACCCACCTCAAAGGCATGCACCGCGCACTGGCCAAAGATGGCCCGTTTGATGCGGTCTACGATGTGCCGCACACCACCATCCATACAGGTGTGATTGCTGGCGGCACAGCGCTGAATATTATTCCGCGTGACTGCGATGTGACGTGGGAGATTCGCCACCACCACCTCAATTCGCCTGATGATTTGTTTGCACAGGCCAAAGCCTTTGCAGACAGCCTGCTGCCTGCCATGCAAAAGGTCGCGCCAGATACAGGCATCACGCATGTGCGCACGTCGATGTTGCCGGGCTTTGCAACGGATTCGGACAGCGACATCGCAAAACTTTGTTTTACCTGCGCAGGAACGGATGCATCCCAAGGCGCAGGCAAGGTGTCTTTCGGTACCGAAGCATCGCTGTTTCACAATGCTGGCGTGCCGACCATTGTTTGCGGCCCGGGCCACATTGCCCAGGCGCACCAGCCCAATGAATGGGTAACGCTGGAGCAGCTGGCCTGGTGCGAACGTTTTATGCGCAAATTGGCGGATGAAATTTGTGTGTCCTGACCCGGCCCGTCATTCCCGCGAAGGCGGCAGTACAGTGCCCGTGTTTTCGCATCGCCGCTGAATTGTGGGGTGATCCTGAATTCCCGCCTTCGCGGAAATGACGGAATTAGAACCGATAGTTTTCTACACAATGTTGAACCATTTGATAACTTACCGGACTAAAAAATCATCATGCAACGTAGAACTTTTGTCATCGCGCCCCTTGCCTTTTCCAGCGCCATGTCGTTTGCCCAAACCAACCCCAAAGTCGCCCGCATCGTCGTGCCGTTTGCCCCCGGCGGCGTGCAGGACTTGCTGGCGCGTGCGCTGTCTGCCGAGCTGGGCCTGGCATTGGGTCAAACTGTTATCGTTGACAACAAACCCGGCGCAGGCGGCACGGTGGGCACGGGGTTTGTGGCCAAGTCAGCGCCCGACAGCGGCACCATGGTGCTGGCCGCTGCCAGCCACAACATTGCAGGCAGCCTGTACACCAAGCTGGCTTACGACCCGCAAAAAGACTTTGTGCCGCTGGCCCACATTGGCACTGCGGACTATGTGCTGATGGTGCACCCCGATGTGCCTGCCAAGACAGCAGCCGAGTACATCAGGCACGCCAAAGCCAACCCCGGCAAAATGAACTACGCCACCGCGGGCATTGGCAGCGCCACCCATTTGTCGATGGCGTACTTCAATGGTCTGGCTGGCATTGACGTGGTGCATGTGCCGCTCAAAGCCACCGGTGAGGCGATCAATGAAGTGATTTCAGGCCGTGCCCAGGCAGTTATTGCGGCCAGCATTGGCGCTCTGGCCTTTGCCAAAGACAGCCGCATCCGGCTGATGGGTGTTACTTCGCCAAAACGCTCTAGATACCTGCCAGACGTACCAACCATTGCCGAAAGTGGCTTGCCCGGCTACCAGTTTGATTCATGGTTTGGCCTGCTGGGCCCGACCGCAACGCCTGTGGCTGAAGTCAACCGCATCAATGCTGCAATGGCTACTTTGTTGAAAGACCCGGTTGTGCTGGCCAGACTCGACAAACAGGGCATTGAGCCACAAGCTTTGAGCAACATTGACTTTGCAAAACTGCTGGCTATTGACTATGAACGTATGGCCAAAGTGGTCAAAGCGTCTGGCGCGAAAGTCGAATGAGCTGGAAGGTGACCTTGGACGGGCGTTTTGTGCTGGCAGCATTGACCGGGCTGCTTGCGCAAAGTGCTCCCGCGCAAGATATATTTTCGAAAATGTCCCCAGGCCAGGCCATGCCTAAAGAATTTCGCATGGTGGCTTACCCCAACATCAAACCCAACCAGTTTGCACTGGTAGCAGACGAAGGCAAAACGGTTTTGAAGGTTGACTCCAACAACAGCGCCGGCAGCATGGCCGTGCCAGTTGCGCTGCTCGGTGCGCAGACCAGCAGCACATTGCAGTGGCGCTGGAAGGTGGACCGCACCCTCGACAAAGCGGACATGGACGAAAAACTGGCCGACGACCATTCAGCACGGTTGTATGTTTTTTTTGATGTGCCTCTTGAATCACTGCCGTTTGCTGACCGCACCAAAATAAAGCTGGCCCGCAGCATTGCCGGCGTCGATGTGCCCACCGCTGCCCCGTGCTATGTCTGGGACAACAAGCACCGCGTGGGTTACTCTGCATGGAGCCCGTTTACCCGGTTGCTGCGCAAGGTGGTGCTGCAAAGCGGCCCTGGTGCCATCGGTCAGTGGCGGACTGAGACGCGCGATGTGGCAGCTGACTTCAAGGAAGCGTTTGGTTTTGATGCGCCTGCCATTACCGGCATATCGGTAGGCAATGACACAGACAACACAGACGACCGCGTCACGACATGGTTTGGCGATGTAAGTTTTAAAAAATAAATTATTTTTTAGTTTTTGGTTTTCGGTTTGGGCTGACGCGTACAAACCCTGCATAAACCGGCCGTTTGCCCAAAGTTGTCAGGCGTAACATGTCGGCTTGTTTGATTTTTGGGAATTTTGTATGAAACGCCTGCTCACTTCAGTTGCCCTGGCCTCGCTGCTTGCGGCCTGCGCTACCGCCCCCGCACCTTTTGTGTACACCGCCCCCGCGCAGCCTGAGGGCGCGTCCGGCTACACCCCTAAGCCAGGCTGGGCCACGACCAAATTTGCTGTCGCTGCAGCCAATCCGCTGGCTACTGATGCAGGCTTTCAGGTGCTGCGCGCAGGCGGCTCGGCCATTGATGCGGCAGTGGCTGTTCAAATGGTGCTGACGCTGGTTGAACCCCAGTCCAGCGGCATTGGCGGCGGCGCTTTCATGCTGCATTCCACTGGTAGCAAGGTAGAGGCTTTTGATGGCCGCGAAACCGCGCCTGCCGGTGTTGATGGAAATCTGTTTATGGGCGCTGACGGTAAGCCGATGGCGTTTTTTGACGGCGTGGTCGGGGGCCGTGCTGTCGGCGTACCTGGCGTCGTCAAGATGTTGGAAGTTGCGCACCAGCAATACGGCAAGTTGCCGTGGGCGCAGTTGTTCATACCGGCCATCGCGCTGGCTGAAAGCGGTTTTAAAGTCAGTCCGCGCCTGGCCATGCAACTCAAAAATGACGCGCATCTGAAAAAAGACCCAGCCGCTGCCGCGTACTACTTCAGCGCTGACGGCTCATCGCTTGAGCCGGGCACGTTGTTAAAAAACCCGGCTTTAGCCGAAGTGCTGCGGCAAATTGCCACCAAGGGCGCCAGCGCGATGCATGAGGGCAGCATCGCCCAAGCCATGGTTAAAAAAGTACAAGGCCATCCGACCAACCCGGGCAAATTGAGCATGAGTGATCTTTCCGGTTACCAGGTCAAAAAGCGCGAGCCACTGTGCAGCGATTACTTTGCGGCGCACTCGGCCTACAAAATTTGCGGCATGCCGCCACCGAGCTCGGGGGCAATTGCCGTCGGGCAAATTCTGGGCATGTTGGCAAACACCAACGCGGCCACTTTGCCTCCGGTCGAGGGCATGAGCGGCGTAGCGGGCAGTGTCATGGGCTCGGGCCAGACGCCATCTGCTGACTGGCTTCATTTGTACACCGAGGCATCACGCCTGGCATTTGCAGACCGCGCGCAGTACCTGGGCGACCCTGATTTTGTGACCGCACCCGGCGGCAGCTGGATGAGCTTGCTGGCACCCGACTACCTGGCTGCTAGAGCCAAACTGATTGCCCAGCAACCCGGCGGCCAGAGCATGAAAACTGCCAACCCCGGCGTGCCCGGTCCGGTTAAAACCGCCTACGCCCCCATGCCTGATCAGCCCGAATTTGGTACATCACACATCAGCATCATCGATGCTTTTGGCAACGCGATTTCAATGACGTCGACTGTTGAAGATGCTTTTGGCTCGCGCCAGTTAACCGATGGCGGCACCGGCAAAGCGGGAGGATTTTTTCTCAATAATGAATTGACCGACTTCAGCTTTGCACCGACTGATGCCGAAGGCAAACCGATTGCCAACCGTGTGCAGCCGGGCAAGCGCCCCAGGTCATCGATGGCGCCCACGCTGGTGTTTGACAAGACCACCAACCAACTCGTGATGACCGGTGGCAGCATGGGCGGAGCACTGATCATTCACCACACCGCCAAGCTGCTGTACGGCACGCTGAACTGGGGCCTGAACGCCCAGCAAGCGATTGACCTGCCCAACTTTGGCTCATTGAACGGCCCCAGCCTGCTGGAAGAAAAACGCTTTTCACCCGCCACCGTTGAGGCGCTCAGAGCACGCGGCGCTGAAGTGCGCGAGCAGAACATGAACAGCGGCCTGCAAGCGATTCAAAAAACCGACAAAGGCTTTTTTGGTGGTGCTGATCCAAGGCGTGAAGGTGTTGTGCTGGGGGATTGAATGTGCTGCCCCTTCCCCTTCCGGGGGAAGGTTGGGATGGGGGCATGCTCGCAACAAGCAACTTTGCCGCACTTGCCCCCATCCCTGCCTTCCCCCGGGAGGGGAAGGAGCAAGAGCACATCACCTCAGCAAACAGAGCGCAAGCAGCTATAAAAAACGTAGCGCTTTAACTACAGCCAGCGCTTGAGTAGCCCCATGATCTGGTCAAACCGCTTGCCATACGGCGGGTAAAACAGATCCCCCCGCGCCCACCTGGACTGCACCAGCACTGGCTTTTGCATTGTCAAGCGCAGGAACCCGGCCTCACCGTGGTAGCTGCCCCAGCCGCTGTCGCCAACGCCGCCAAACGGCAAATTTTCATGCGCAATGTGCATCAACGTGTCATTGACTGACACGCCGCCGCTGACGGTTTGTGCCAGCACCGTGTCACGTGCAGCGTCGTCGGTTCCAAACCAGTAAAGGGCCAGGGGGCGCGGCCTGGCGTTGATGTAATCGATGGCACCTGCCAGCGAGTCATACGGCACCACAGGCAGAATCGGGCCAAAAATTTCTTCCTGCATCAGTTTTGAATCAGCCGGCACATCAAACGCCAATACAGGCGGCATCTGGCGATGTGGCGAATCAGCCCCCCGATTGCCGTTGCTGCCAATGAACTGCAGCGTCGCGCCGCCCTGCTCCGCTGCCGTCAGCATGGCCTGCAAGCGCTCATGGTGACGAGCGCTGATGATGGCAGCGTAGTCAGGGTTGCCTGCAATGGCCGGGAACAGCTTGCCGACTGCACCGGCATAGGCCTTGCCAAATTCTGCTTCGCGCCCTTTGGGCAGCAGCACGTAATCGGGGGCGATGCAGGTCTGCCCTGCGTTGAGCAACTTGCCGTGCGCAATCTTGATGGCAGCTGCATTGAAGTCGCAGCTTGCGTCAACGATACACGGCGACTTGCCCCCCAGCTCCAGCGTGGTGGGCGTCAGGTTGGCAGCAGCAGCCTTGGCAACGGTGCGGCCCACAGCGGTTGACCCGGTGAAGAACAGATGGTCGAAAGGCAAGCTTGAAAACTCGGCGGCCACCTCGCTATCACCCAGCACCACACACACCTCATCTGGCGCAAACGCATTGCCCAGCAATTCAGCCATCAGTGCAGATGTTGCAGGCGTCAACTCGCTTGGCTTGAGCATCACCCGGTTGCCTGCACTCAAAGCCGTGATCACCGGCCCGAGGGCCAGCTGCACCGGGTAATTCCACGGCGAAATCACGCCAACGACGCCCAGCGGCTGGCGCTGAAGATACGCTCTGGCCGGATGCAAATACAGCGGTGTGCTGACTTTGTGCGGCTTCATCCATTTTGGAAGCGACTTCAATGTGTGCGACAGCAGCGTGCGCAATACAAACAGGTCAGCAATTTCTGTCAATTGCAAACTGCGCACACCAAAGTCAGCCTGCACTGCCTTTGCCAGTGCAGTGCCATGATCGTCAATCAAGGCCTTCATGCGCAACAGCCGGTTGCGCCGTACCTCAAGCGGCACCTCAATATGCTGGCGGCTGGCGGCATGCTGTGCGATGAAAAGATGGTGAAGACTGGACGGGCTGGGTGATGGGATCATTTGCGCATCATAAAAGCTGTGCCGCGCATAAAGTAGGGGAAGCGCTCCGTTCAGGCCAACGGCAGACAGTTTGCTATTTAATCAGGAGCTGCTTACGCAATATATACATGGGCTACAGCAGCTTTTTGTTCATTATTGAATGCTTTTCAGGCTCTGATACTGCGCGGCCACAGCGTTTTGGTAATTGCCAGGCTGCTGGCCACCAGCAATGTAACGCCTGTCAACACTTCAAACCAGATGGTCAGGTTTGTCGCCAGTGTGTGTTCAGAACACAAGCCAAGGGTGTCATGCGCCAAGCCGTCTAAGCCCGTTGCGCCATACGCCGCAACACATGCCACGCCCAGCAGTTTCAATCGGGTTCGGGCAAGCATCAAACCTGCCAGCCCGATGCTGACACCTGCCACCCAGGCAAGGTAAACCTTTTCGCGTGTCAGCCACGCTGGCAAGCCAGGGTAAAAAGCGATGTACTCCGCGTTGTGAATGAAATGCATGAGGTTGGCAATGAAAAAAACGACGAAAAGGATATGGATGTGCTTTGGTAAAGCGTGTGTGGACATCGTATTTTTTTTGCGTGCCTTGAGAAATTAATTACGCCCAAAGAACCCGCATGGCGTTTGAAAAATCAGTTGCCAGGTGCTGCCAGTTTTCAACTTGGGCGCCTCGAACTACAGGTTTGCCAGCTACATACACATCCGTAAATTGCGCATCGGGGCTGGAGAAAATCAGGGCATCCATCAGGCGGTCATGAGGCACACCGAGCAAGGCAGGCGATGCAGTGTCAACGACCAGGAAATCCGCGCGGTTGCCAGCAGCCAAGCCAGCCATGGCTTGGCCACAAGCTGCGCTGCCGCCTGCCAAAGCGGCATTGAAAAGCGCTGCTGCTGTTGATATCTCTCCCGATGCAGCAGCCATGACGTTGCGCTGCTGCAAAGACAAGCGCTGCGAATATTCCAGCAAGCGCAGCTCTTCTTGCCAGCTGCGTGTGATGTGGCTGTCTGAACCGATGGACCAGTTGCCCTGCAGCTTTGCGTAAGCTGACAAATTGAACACACCATCACCAAGGTTGGCCTCGGTGGTGGGGCACAGCACAATTGCTGCACCGCTGGCTTTGATGCCTTGCAGCTCTGATGGCGTGGTGTGGGTGGCGTGAACCAGATTCCAGCCGGCATCTATGTGTGCATGGCTGAGCAGCCACTCAACCGGGCGCTGACCTAGCAAGTCCACACAGTCGCCGACTTCGCCCGTTTGCTCGGCGACATGGATGTGGATGGGCATAGCGTGCGCCTGGACATGGGAGGTGGCCTCCTGCATTGCCCCCTGCCCAACCGCACGCAGGGAATGCAGCGCCAGACCTGTGTTGACCAACCTACCGCCAAATTGCTTTTCAATGTTTTCACATAATCTGAAGATGAAATCAGGCGTAGAAGAAAACCTTTGTTGGTCATCCCGCAGACCAGACGCGGCAAAGCCCGAGCGCATGTACAGCGTGGGCAACAGCGTGATGCCAATGCCCACGCGCTGGGCGGCGCGCACCAGGGCGCCAGACATCTCCAGCGGGTTGGCATACGGCTTGCCTTGCGTATCATTGTGCAAATAATGAAACTCGCACACCTGCGTGTAGCCAGCCTGCAAAAGCTCGGCGTACAGCAGCGCTGCAATGGCTTCAAGCTGCCTGGGCGTAATGCGATTGGCAGCGCTGTACATGCGGTCACGCCAGCTCCAGAAGTTGTCCTGACCCTTGCCTGCACGCTCAGTCATGCCGGCAATGGCTCGTTGAAAAGCGTGACTGTGGGCATTGACCAGACCAGGAATCACAGGGCCATTCAAACGGGTTGGGCCGCATTGCTGGTCACGGCTGGCATTGGCTTGAATGTTGGCCCATGTGCCGTTGCTCGCAACCTCCAGCAGCGCATCTTTGGCCCACGTCCCGTTGACCCATGCTATTGGCGCAAAATAGTGTGTCGACGAATCAGTCATACAAGTCATTCGCTGCCTGCAGACTGGCCTTGACCATGCGTTCAAGCGTCGGCTGCAGTTTTGAAGCCAACGCTTCGTCGTAGGCAAAAGGCGGCGTTTCGTGCATGTACAGGCTCTGGCATTTTTCCAGTTGAATGGCGTGGATATTCTGCGCAGGCTGACCATAGTGGCGCGTGATGTAGCCACCTTTAAAACGGCCATTTATGACATGTGTAAAACCATTTATCTTGCCTGCCACTGCAATCGCGATGGCTGTTGCCGCAGCTTCACCGTTGGCAGTGCCAATGTTCAAGTCGGGTAACTTGCCTTCAAACAGCCACGGAATGTGCGAGCGAATGCTGTGCGCATCCCACAGCAGTGCGAAGCCGTGGATGGCCCTGATACGCGCCAGCTCAGTTGCCAGCGCGTCGTGGTACGGCTGCCAGTAGGCTGTACGCCGCCGCTGCACTTCAAGTGGCGAAGGTTCCCGGCCAGGTTTGTACAAGGCATCGCCACTGAAAAAATGGGTGGGACACAGCTCGGTGTTCGCGGCTCCCGGGTACATGGGCGTATCGTCTGGCGGGCGGTTCAAGTCAATGACATAGCGCGAGTAACGCGGCTGCAACACGCTTGCACCCATTGCGGGTAAAAAGTCATACAGCCGCGCCAGGTGCCAGTCGGTGTCTTCTACATCCAGCGCATGAGGCACAAAGCTGCTTTGCAAATCAAGCGGAATGTCAATGCCGATGTGCGGCATGCTGACCAGCATGGGGGAGGTGCCGCATTGCAGGGTAAAAGTCATACAGCCGCTCCTGCTTCTTCCCCTTTTGGGGGAAGGCCACCAAACACAGTTTGCAGGCGCGGATTGCGCCCAAAAGCATAGCTGAGTTCAGCTGGTGACTGCACATCCCACAGCACAAAATCAGCCCGCATGCCAGCAGCCAATACACCGCGGTCTTTTAAACCCAGTGCACGGGCGGCATTGCGCGTAACGCCGGCCAGAGCCTCTTCAGGTGTCAACCTGAACAGCGTACAAGCCATGTTGAGCATCAGCAGCAGCGATGTACACGGCGAGCTGCCAGGATTGCAATCGGTAGATATTGCCATGGGTACACCTGCCGCCCGCAGCTGGGCGATCGGCGGCAATCTGGTCTCACGCAGAAAGTAAAACGCGCCAGGCAACAGCACCGCCGTGGTTCCCGCTTGCGCCATCGCCTTCACACCTGAATCGCTCAGCCATTCAAGATGGTCGCAACTGATGGCCTTGTAACGCGCAGCAAGCTCTGCACCGCCGCTGTCACTCAATTGTTCGGCATGCAATTTGACCGGCAAGCCAAGTGCCTGAGCTGCCTGGAAAACCCGCTCTGTCTGCGCCACGCTAAAACCAATCCGCTCGCAAAACGCGTCCACTGCATCTACCAGCCCTTCAGCATGCAGCAGCGGCAACATGCGGACAACTTCATCAACATAGGCATCAGCGCGACCTTCAAATTCAGGCGGTACCGCGTGCGCGCCTAAAAATGTGGTTTGCACGGTCACTGGATGCGCCGCGCCCAAGGCGCGGGCCACACGCAATGTTTTGCGCTCATGCTCCAGGGCCAGGCCGTAGCCAGACTTGATTTCGATGGTGGTCACGCCCTCGGCCAGCAAAGCCAGCAAACGCGGCTTGCTTTGCTCAAGCAAACCAGCCTCTGTTGCGTCGCGGGTGGCGTTAACGGTCGAAGCAATTCCGCCGCCTGCCCTGGCAATGTCTTCATAGCTTGCACCATTCAGGCGCTGCTCAAACTCGCCAGCCCGGTTGCCGCCATACACCAGGTGCGTGTGGCAATCCATCAGCCCGGGGGTGATCAGTGCGCCCTGTGCATCATGCACATCGCCGGTTTGCGTGCAGCTTGCCAGCCACTCTGCGGGCAAGTCGCTGCGCGGGCCCACCCATTGCAGGGTACCTCTGCTTGCGACCAGCGCGGCGTCCTGTATCAAACCGTAAGGCTGTGCAATACCGGCTTGCAGGGTGGCCACCTTGCAATGAAGCCAAATACTGCGCGGCAGATTCATACATTGATTTCCATCAAGAGAGTATCGCTGGCTTGCAGCCGAATGTTGGTGTTTGCATCAACACACATCCAGCCAAGCGAATGCGGTGGCATATCATGTTTTTCATTGCCAATCTGTACCATAGCGCCTGTTTTATGGGCGTAAGTAGCTATTATTTTAGGAGTATTGACCAGCAGGCTGTGTTCACTTTTCACCCGCAACATGCGCGCAGTGGTGCCCCGCTGGGTCATCAGGTTGAAGTCTTGTGTTGCCCCGTCCAAAAGCTTGCAGGTCGTCAAGGCTGCACCATCAAACATCAGTGGATCATCGTGGCTGGTGAGCTTGTGCAAGTGAGTGTCAACCGTCAAACAAACGCCATTGCCTTCCAACACTGCAAACCAGCGCTGCACCCCCGCAAAGCTAGAAAACGGCCCCGATTGAGCGACCTCTGCCACCGACACACGCCACTGCCATGCTGCCGAATCAGGCCAGGCCACAAGCTCACGCGTGGTTCCGCCGCCATTTCTCCATGGTTTGGGCACAATGTCTTTCAAGCAAACAGTTTGCCAAGTCACGGCTGAAATTGTCCTGCAAAGCTGTAGCGTGTGCCCGGGTAAACCAGCCGCGCCACACTTGCCACATGCACGCCGCTGACTGTGCAGCGGGTAATGGCCAGGCAGGCTTCTGATGTCTTGATGTGCAGCAGCTTCGCGATCAGCCGGCCTGGCAGGCAAGCCTCTATCTGGTAGCTGGCATCTGTCAGCGGCGCATGAATCAGCAAATGGTGCGCCGGGGTAAATTGCGTGAAATCAGTTCGTAAAAAATCAGGTGCGGCCATTGGATTGACGTAACGGTCCTCGTGTTGAATCGGAATGCCGTTTTCCAAATGCACCAGCGTGGTGTGAAAGACTTTTGAGCCAGTACGCAAGCCCAGTGTTTTGGCCAGCGGTGCTGTCGCTTTTTCAGTAGCGACCAGCAGCACATGACTGGTATGGGTGTGGCCACGTTCAATCACCTCTTCCTTGATGTCACGAATAATCAGGCGCGATGAAATTCGGTGCAATTCAGCCACCCGCGTGCCCGAACCCTGAATGCGCGTAACCATGCCCTCAAGCGCCAGCTCACGCAAGGCTCGGTTGACTGTCATCCGGCTGATGCTGAATTGGACCATCAGCGCAGATTCGCTGGGTACAGCGTCTCCCGGTTTCCATTCGCCGGACGTGATCCGGGTCTTGACAAACGCCTTGACTTGCTCGTATGCATGTGGTTTGGGCTGCGCCATGCCTGTAGGTTACCCCAGTTGACACAAGTTGTATAGACAACTACATTGTGCTCAAGAACATATTTTTTCGGAGTCCAGTCATGTCGGATTTGTCGCAATCGAAATTCATGGACAGCAAGGCCAGAGTGGTTCGCTCACCCCGTGGCGTCGAAATTACCTGCGCCAACTGGCAAATTGAAGCAGCCCTGCGCATGCTGCAAAACAACCTGGACCCGGACGTTGCCGAAAACCCGAATGAGCTGGTGGTGTACGGCGGCATTGGCAAGGCAGCGCGTAACTGGCCTGCATTTGATGCGATTGTTGACTCGCTCAAAAAGCTCAAACCTGATGAGACATTGCTGGTGCAATCCGGCAAGCCAGTGGGCGTGTTTCGCACCCACACAGGCGCGCCGCGTGTGCTAATTGCCAACTCAAATCTGGTGCCCAAATGGGCCACGTGGGAGCACTTCAACGAGCTGGACCGCGCGGGTTTGATGATGTACGGCCAGATGACCGCTGGCAGCTGGATTTACATTGGCACCCAAGGCATTGTGCAGGGCACGTATGAAACCTTTGTTGAGGCTGGACGCCAGCACTACAACGGCGATCTGTCAGGCCGCTGGGTGCTGACCGCCGGGCTGGGCGGTATGGGCGGGGCTCAGCCGCTGGCAGCAACATTTGCAGGTGCTTGTTCGCTCAATATTGAATGCGACCAGAGCCACATTGATTTCAGGCTGCGCACGCGCTATGTTGACAAGCAGGCTGCCACGCTGGACGAAGCACTGGAATTGATCAAACAACACACTGAGCGCAAAGAAGCGGTGTCCATCGCACTGTGTGCAAATGCTGCAGATGTGTTCCCCGAGCTGGCACGGCGCGCGCAAGCTGGATTGATTCGCCCAGACATCGTGACCGACCAGACTTCAGCGCACGACATCATCAATGGCTACCTGCCCGCAGGCTGGACCAATGAGCGCTGGTGGGCCGCCAGAGCCGACCCGGCACAACACGCGGCGTTGACGCAGGCTGCAGGCGAGTCATGCGCCACACAAGTCAAGGCGATGCTGGCCTTTCACGCTTTGGGCATTCCAACGGTCGACTATGGCAACAATCTGCGCCAGGTTGCCAAGGATTACGGCGTGACCAACGCGTTCGACTACCCCGGCTTTGTGCCTGCCTACATTCGCCCGCTGTTTTGCAGCGGCACCGGGCCTTTCCGCTGGGTGGCGCTGAGTGGTGATGCTGAAGACATTGCCAAAACCGATGCCAAGATGAAAGAGCTGTTCCCAGCCAACAAGCACCTGCACCGCTGGCTGGACATGGCGGCTGAACGCATTGCTTTTCAGGGCTTGCCAGCGCGAATCTGCTGGATTGGCCTTGGCGAGCGGCACATTGCCGGGCTGGCATTCAATGCGATGGTCAAAAGCGGCGAGCTGAAAGCACCGATCGTCATTGGCCGTGACCATCTGGACAGCGGCTCGGTTGCTTCACCGAACCGTGAAACTGAAGCCATGAAAGACGGCAGCGATGCAGTCAGCGACTGGCCGCTGCTGAACGCGTTGCTCAACACTGCCAGTGGCGCAACCTGGGTCAGCTTGCACCATGGCGGCGGCGTGGGCATGGGGTATTCGCAGCATTCGGGCGTGGTGATTGTGGCCGACGGTACAGACGTCGCTGCTGAAAAATTAAGCCGCGTATTGTTCAATGACCCAGCCACGGGCGTGATGCGCCATGCCGATGCGGGTTATGACATTGCCAAAGCCAGTGCCCAAGCCAATAGCCTGAATTTGCCAATGATCGGTTGACGATAGATGACGCATGAATTGTTGATCCCCGGCCAATTAAGTCTGGCGCAACTGCGCAGGTTATGCAGTGACAAACCGCTGCCTGTCCAATTGGATGGCGCTTGCCGCAAGGGCATTCGGGCCAGTGCAGCAATGGTACAAAAAGCAGCTGACGGCGGCGTTGCGGTGTATGGCGTGAACACCGGTTTTGGCAAGCTGGCCAACACGCGCATTGCCAAAACCGACCTCGCCATTTTGCAGCTCAAGCTGCTGCGCTCCCATGCGGTGGGCGTGGGCGCGCCGCTGGCTGAAAACATTGTGCGGCTGATTTTGCTGCTGAAAGCGGCCAGTCTGGCACGCGGACACTCGGGAGTGAGTGAAGAAGTTGTTGACGCTTTGCTTGACCTGTACAACCACGGCATTTGCCCCGTCATTCCGTGTCAGGGCTCGGTCGGCGCGTCTGGTGATCTGGCGCCGCTGGCGCATTTGTGCTTGCCATTGGTAGGCGAAGGCGAAGTTTTTTACCGGGGGCAAAAACTGTCTGCACTGGACGCGTTGAACAAAGCTGGCTTGCAAGCCATACAGTTGTCGGCCAAAGAAGGTCTGGCACTCATCAACGGCACGCAGGTATCAACCGCCATGGCGATTGACGCGCTGTTTGCCACCGAGCGTGTGTTTGAAGCAGCTGTAATCGCAGGCGCGCTGACGCTGGATGCGGCTCGCGGCAGTGACGGGCCGTTTGATGCGCGCATTCATGCCGTGCGCGGCCAGCCTGGTCAAATTGACTGTGCTGCAGCATATCGGGCGCTTACCTACGGCAGTGCGATACGCAACTCACACCGCGAAGGCGACGACCGCGTGCAAGACCCGTACTGCCTGCGCTGCCAGCCACAGGTGATGGGCGCGTGCCTGGACCAGATGCGTTACGCCGCGCGCGTGCTGGTGATTGAAGCCAATGCCGTGACCGACAACCCGCTGGTGTTTGCTGCTGATGATGCTTTGGTTTCGGGGGGTAATTTTCATGCCGAGCCGGTCGCGCTGGTATGCGATGCTCTCGCTGTCGTTGTTGCCGAGATTGGCGCAATTGCCGAGCGGCGCATTGCCATGCTGGTAGATGCCAACGTATCGCAGCTGCCGCCTTTCCTGACACCCGATGCAGGACTGAATTCCGGCTTCATGATTGTGCACGTCACAGCCGCAGCGCTGGCGTCTGAAAACAAGTCTCTGGCCCACCCGGCCAGTGTTGACAGCCTGCCCACATCGGCCAATCAGGAAGACCATGTGTCAATGGCCACCTTTGCAGCCCGCCGGTTGCAGCCCATGCTGCACAACACCGCGCACATTGTCGCTATTGAGCTGCTGGCAGCTGCGCAAGGCATTGAATTTTTGCGGCCACTGGCAAGCTCTGCACCACTCGAAAGCCTGCATACCCTGATACGCAGCGCATCCCCGGCGATGATGCAAGACCGCAGCCTGTCTTCTGACATGTCAGCCCTGCAACTGCGGGTTATCAACGGGGACATCAGTGCTGCGCTTGACGCACAATTACTGGCACTGCATGCCCTGCAGCTGGCATGAAGAGTGCATACATTTGTTAGCCTAAAACCACTTTTAACCCAGGAGAGAACCATGAAGATAGCCATGAAAAAACTGCTCGCTTTGTCCGTTATCGCTTTTGCATGCGCAGCCAACGCCCAGGCCCAACAAACCAAGCTGACTTTTGCCATGTCAGGCTGGACGGGTTTTGCCCCCATGACGCTGGCCAAAGAAGCGGGCATTTTCAAGAAGAACGGACTGGATGTCGAGATCAAAAAAATCCCGCAAAAAGACCGCCACCTGGCCATTGCATCCGGTGATGTGCAGTGCGCGGCTACCACGGTAGAGACCTGGATCAGCTGGAACGCCAACGGCGTGCCAACCACCCAGATGTTCCAGCTCGACAAAAGCTTTGGTGCTGACGGCATCGTTGTCAAACCGGGCATCACCAAATTCAGCGATCTGAAAGGCAAAACCATTGCCGTCAGCGCGCCCGGCACAGCGCCTTATTTCACGCTGGCCTGGATGCTTAAGAAAAACGGCATGAGCATCAAGGACGTCAAGCTGGTCAGCCTGGAACCGCAAGCTGCAGCCAACGCCATCATTGCAGGTGTTGCTGACGTGGATGCGGCGATGACATATGAGCCGTTCCTGAGTGCTGTGCGCGCCAAACCAGAAGCCGGCAAGATCATGGCGACTACGCTGGACTACCCGATGGTGATGGACACGGTCGGCTGCACACCCAAGTTTTTAAGCGACAACCCAAAGGCAGCAAAAGCACTGGCCGACAGCTACTTTGAAGCGCTGGAAATGATCCAGAAAGACCCGAAAAAGAGCTTTGAGATCATGGGCGCCGATGTCAAGCAAACCGGTGAAGCCTTTGAAGGCAGCCAGAAATATTTGCGCTGGCAGGACCGAGCTGCCAATCAGAAGTTTTTTGCCAGTGAGCATGCTGCTTTCAGCAAAGAAGCGGGTGACCTGCTGATGGAATTGGGCATCATCAAAAGCCTGCCGGATATGACGAAGCTGGCTGATACGCGGTTTTTGAAGTAAGACCCAGTCTGAAAAATTTACCGTCATTTTCTCCCCAATCCCCTCTCCCTCTGGGAGAGGGTTAGGGTTAGGGTGAGGTCTCCCCGATTTTTAACATTTCAACTTAACTACCACCGTTAGCCCTCACCCCTGCCCTCTCCCAAAGGGAGAGGGGGTAAAACATGAAACCCCTCCAGCCAGTAACGCCCAGTACCCGCATTACCCTGGGCATCAGCTTTTTCATCCTGTTTTTTGCCCTGTGGGCGGCAGTCACGTTTGGCGGGGTGGTGTCCAAAACATTTCTCGCCGACCCACTGACCATGGTGCGTTCAGGCTATGACCTGCTGGTCAATCAAGGCTTCGTCAAAGACATTGGCATGACGGTGTGGCGCGTATTCGGCGGTTTTGGGTTGGCTGCTGTGCTGGCCATTCCGCTGGGTGTGCTGATGGGCGCATACAAGCCGGTTGAGGCGTTTTTTGAGCCCTTTGTCAGTTTTGCACGTTACCTGCCAGCGTCGGCTTTCATTCCGCTGCTGATATTGTGGGCAGGCATTGGCGAGGCGCAAAAGCTGTCGGTCATTTTCATTGGTTCGTTTTTTCAGCTGGTGCTGATGATGGCTGTGAGTGTCGGCAACACGCGGCGCGACCTCGTCGAAGCAGCTTACACATTGGGCGCAACCGACCGCGGCATTGTGCTGCGCGTGCTGGTGCCCAGCAGCGCACCAGAGATCTTTGAAACGCTGCGCATGGTGCTGGGCTGGGCTTGGACCTATGTAATTGTTGCTGAGTTGATTGGCGCGTCCAGCGGCATTGGCCACATGATCACTGACAGCCAGGCGTTGCTGGCCACTGACCAGATTATTTTCGGCATTATTGTGATTGGCGTGATCGGGCTGGTCACTGATCTGGCTTTCAAGACCATGAACCGCAAGCTGTTCCCGTGGGCCAAGTTATGAGCATTCTTGAAGTCAAAGGTGTTTCCAAAACCTTCACGGGTACAGGTGCGGCAAAAAGCACACTGGCGCTGCAAGCTACAGATCTGAGCGTTGAAGAAAACGACTTCATTACCATTCTGGGCCCATCAGGCTGCGGCAAAAGCACACTGCTGCGGATGGTGGCAGGGCTGGACACGCCAACCACAGGCAGCATCACACTGGACGGCAAGCCCGTCAGCGCACCGGGCGCTGACCGGGGCATGGTGTTTCAAAGCTACACGCTGTTCCCCTGGCTCACGGTGCTTGAAAACGTGTGCTTTGGCTTGAGAGAAAAAGGTTTGGCGCTGCCCGAGCAGCTGGCCATTGCACACCCGTTCATTGCCAAGGTCGGCCTGAAGGGTTTTGAAAACCATTTCCCCAAGCAACTCTCAGGCGGCATGCAGCAGCGCACGGCGCTGGCCAGAGCGCTCGCCAACGGCCCACGCATGCTGCTGATGGACGAGCCTTTTGGCGCACTGGACCACCAGACCCGTGAGCTGATGCAGGAGCTGCTGCAAGGCATCTGGGAGGCCGAGCGCAAGACCGTGCTGTTTGTGACGCACGACATTGACGAAGCCATCTTCATGGGCAACCGTGTGGTCGTGATGAGCGCCCGGCCTGGCCGCATCAAATGCGATTTGCCTGTGGGTATTGCGCACCCCCGGCATTATTCAGTGAAGACAACGCCTGTTTTTATGGCGCTGAAAGCGCAGCTGACAGAAGAAATCCGCGTGGAGGTGCAGCGTGCTGCTGGTTTGGCTACAGCGCCTGCCTGATTCTTGTTGCTATTAATAAAGAAGCTGCTAGCGCCAATTTTATCTAGGCTACAGCATTGTTTATCTAGTAAAAAGTGCTAACTGAGCCAGATTTCGGTTTGGCAGAGTTTTATCAATATGGCGCTCGCGTCTGGTTGGACACTCATTCAAGCCAGCCAAGTCCGGGAATCCAGGTGACGTGAATCCAGAACTGGTACGCCAGGTTGGCAGCCAGCGTCAACACAACCAGCTTGGGGAAAAGCCCAGCCAGATCAGCGGCGTGATGATCGACAGCGGCAAAAAAACGCCCAGCAAGTTGCGCACAATCAAGTCGGCAGCGACACGCCAGCCGATTTTCAGTCATACCCGCAGCGGCGCGACAAATCGACGCCCTCAAGCAGCTAGCAGCTCAGCACGATGGGCAATATGATGAAGAGCATAAATTTTTCTGTTGCCAGCGTTGCAGGTTTTTTTATTCAGGCGGGCGAAGTGCATTCAAGTCAAATTTCAAAATGTTTTGCGCATGAGTTCAAAACGATGTGGCGCTATTTATTCAGTAGCTGCCAGCGCCCGTCTTATATGGGCTGGATGCCTATATGATCATGGGATTTGAATAGGCATATCTTTTAATGAAAAGACAGTTTTTTTCAAACGCCCGAAGCCAACTTTACACTCTGTCATATGACATCTGAACGCGCCAAAGCCAAAAGTCCCAAATCCCTGTCTGGCCTGTTGCCGTTTCTTCGTCCCTACCGCGCGCGCATTGCACTGGCCGGCTTTTTTCTGGTCATGGCGGCGGTGTCAACATTGGTGTTTCCGCTGGCTTTGCGCAGTTTGATTGATGGCGGGCTAATCAACGCAGATGCCAGCGCTGCCGGCAAGGGCAATCAGCTGATGCTGTTGCGGACGCACTTTTTTGAGCTGTTTGGCGTGGCTGCTGCGCTGGGCCTGTTTTCAGCCGGGCGTTTTTACATGGTGAGCTGGCTGGGTGAGCGTGTGACAGCCGACCTGCGCAATGCGGTGTATGGCCATGTGCTCAAGCAAAGCCCGCAGTTTTTTGAAACCACGCAAACCGGTGAGGTGCTTTCCCGCCTGACGGGTGACACGACGCTGGTGCAAACCGTGGTGGGCTCGTCCCTGAGCATGGGGCTGCGCAATCTGGTGATGGGCGTCGGCGCCATTGGCATGCTGATTTACACCAACCCCTATCTGATGTTGCAGATCATGATGGCCCTGGCCATCATCGTCGTGCCGTCGGTGGTGTTTGGCCGGCGCGTGCGCAAGCTTTCGCGGGCCAGTCAGGACCGTGTGGCCGATTCAAGCGCCATTGCGGCCGAAGTGCTCAACGCCATTCCGGTGGTGCAAAGCTACACCGCCGAAAGACGCGAGGCCACGCGGTTCAACGAGTCATCAACCAACGCTTTCAACGTGGCGATTCGCCGCACCAAGGCCCGGACGGTGTTGGTGGGTTTCATCATCATTGCGACGTCTGCGGCGTTGCTGTGGGGCCTGTACCAGGGCACGCAAGCGGTCATGCGCGGCGACATCACGGCGGGGCATCTGGGCCAGACAGTGGTGTACGTGATCATTCTGGCCAGCGCTTCTGCTGTGCTGGGCGAAACCTACGGCGACCTGCTGCGTGCAGCGGGCGCCACCGAACGCCTGATGGAATTGCTGGAGACCGCCTCGCCCATTCATTCACCATTAAATCCTGTTCCAGCGCCCGTTATCCGGGCGGGAAGCGCTATTGAATTTGAAGCAGTCAACTTCAATTACCCGTCGCGGCCGCTGCAATCGGCTCTCAGCAACTTCAGCATGCACGTGGCCCCGGGTGAAACGGTGGCCATTGTTGGCCCGAGTGGTGCGGGCAAAAGCACAGTGTTCCAGTTGTTGCTGCGCTTTTATGACCCCCAATCGGGCCGCATTGCGCTCGATGGCATTGCCACGCGTGACATGTCCCTGGCAGACTTGCGCCAGCGCGTGGGCATCGTGCCGCAAGACGCCGTGATCTTTTCAAGCAGTGCACTGGAAAACATTCGCTATGGCAAGCCTGAAGCTTCCGACAACGATGTCAAGGCTGCAGCCAAGGCTGCATTTGCCGATGAGTTCATCAAACTGCTGCCCGAGGGTTACGACACCTTTCTGGGTGAGCGCGGTGTGCGCCTGTCAGGCGGGCAACGCCAGCGCATCGCCATCGCACGGGCCATGCTCAAAAATTCGCCTCTGCTGCTGCTGGACGAAGCCACCAGCGCACTGGACGCTGAAAGCGAACGCATGGTGCAAGCTGCGCTTGAATCGGCCATGAAAGGCCGTACCACGCTGGTTGTGGCACACCGGCTGGCAACGGTTCAGCAGGCTGACCGAATCCTGGTGCTGGACCATGGCAAACTGGTTGAGCAGGGCACACACCACGAACTGGTGGCCAAAGGCGGGGTGTATGCCCGACTGGCAGCGCTGCAGTTCACGAGTTAGATTTTGATTTGATCGCGTTGCTTGTTTTGGCGCTGATAGCTTGACTTCACATGTTTGCTCCAACCTTAAAAGATGGCTAAAAAACTTGTTGTGTTTTTTTAGGCGCTGCGTGCTGTTTATTTTCTGGCTGGATGGTTGGATCTGTATTTCCATTTCCTCTTTGGCCACATTCAGATTGCCATCGCCTGGGTGGCAGCATTCAGGCAGTCGACGGCCCTGGCAAACCCCGCAATTGCGTTATTCCTGTTGAAGACCACTGAGCACCTTGACTGGCAGGCAACTTAAAACTATGCGTTTCGTGCATAGTATGACCTGATAGCGGCCTTAGACATTTTTTAAGCAATCTCCTACAGTGGCCGCTTCTTGATGAAATTTTTAAGGAGTTTTATGTCTGCTGCCCCAAAAGATTTATCGCCCGTCACACCCGGCTTGCATGTGCTGCCCTCTTACCTGGACGCCAGCAACCTCGGCCCGTGGGGCAATTACCTGCAGCAGGTTGACCGTGTTATCCCCCATCTGGGCAGCCTGGCGCGCTGGGCTGAAACCTTAAAGCGCCCCAAGCGCGTGTTGATTGTTGATGTGCCCATTCACATGGACGACGGCACAGTGGCGCACTTTGAAGGCTACCGCGTGCAGCACAACGTGTCACGCGGACCAGGCAAAGGTGGCGTGCGCTTTCATCAAGACGTGACATTGTCTGAAGTGATGGCCCTGTCGGCGTGGATGTCAGTGAAGAATGCGGCGGTCAATGTGCCCTATGGCGGCGCAAAAGGCGGCATTCGGGTGGACCCCAAAAAGCTGTCGCGAGGCGAGCTGGAGCGCATGACGCGCCGCTACACCAGCGAGATCGGCATCATCATTGGCCCCACCAAAGACATCCCGGCGCCCGATGTGAACACCAACGAACAAATCATGGCTTGGATGATGGACACGTATTCCATGAACGAAGGTGCCACTGCCACAGGTGTCGTGACCGGCAAACCGGTTGACTTGGGTGGCTCATTGGGCCGCCGCGAAGCGACAGGCCGCGGTGTCTTCACAGTAGGCGCTGAGGCCGCGAATCACATTGGCCTGGATATCTCCAAAGCCCGCGTGGCGGTGCAAGGTTTCGGTAACGTAGGAGGCATTGCTGGCAAGCTGTTTGCCGAAGCCGGTGCCCGCATTGTGGCCGTACAAGACCACGGTGGCACGATTTACCGCGAAGCTGGTATCGATGTACCCGCGTTAATGACCTATGTTTCGCGTAACGGCTCCGTCAAGGGATTCGTGGGTGCCGAAGTCGTCAGCGATGACAGCTTTTGGGACGTGGAGTGCGACATCCTGATTCCCGCCGCACTGGAGGGCCAGATCACCGCCGCTAATGCCGGTCGTATCAAAGCGCGCATGGTGATCGAGGGTGCCAACGGCCCCACCACTCCGGCAGCCGATGACATCCTGCATGACCGTAATATTCTGGTGCTACCCGATGTGATTGCCAATGCCGGTGGCGTGACCGTGAGCTACTTCGAGTGGGTGCAAGATTTCTCCAGCTTCTTCTGGAGCGAAGACGAGATCAATGCCCGCTTGGTTCGCATCATGAAGGAGGCTTTTGCCGGTGTCTGGCAAATCTCTCAGGACTACAAGGTAAGCCTGCGTACTGCGACCTTTATCATCGCCTGCAAACGCATCTTGCACGCGCGTGAACTGCGCGGGTTGTATCCTTAAATTGCAATTTTCCGAAGGGCCGCCCCGAGGCTCTGAGCCGCTTGGCGGTCAGCCCCGTCAGGGAAAATTAGCCCCCTTGGGGGGCAGCGACCCACGCAGTGGCGGAGCGTGGGGGGGCGCTATTGCAGTGGCCCTTTCAAGGCCTCTGGTAGCAATAGGGGCATCACGGCGATGCCTTCATCCAGCAGCTCCAGGGCTTCATCCGGGCTGCTGGTCCCCCGAATGCCTCGGGCGTCCGCTTCACCATAATGAATGCGGCGCGCCTCTTGGGCAAACTGGTTTCCCACATCGTCGGTATTGG
>JANYGP010000111.1 GCA_025362315.1 Polaromonas sp. | reverse complement strand
GCGCGTACTGCGCTGCCCCCCGAGGGGGCTGTGCTTGCTTGGGGCGGCCCGGCGCGGCGCACTTCATTCACCCCCACGCTGGTCGCTGCGCGTGCTGCGCTGCCCCCAACCGCCGCATTTGCAGCCATCTGCAGGATGGCGGCGATGGTGGCGGCGTTGTGGCCGGCAAACTGCGGATAGATTGCATCGGGCGCGGCCAGCAAGGCCTGGGCACACGCCAGATAAGACACGTCGGTGTGGTGTTTGTGCGTGAACACCGGGTAATGCGGCAGGCCCAGCTCCTGCGCGCGTTTGATCTCCGAATCCCAGTACGCGCCCTTGACCAGACGGCACATCAGGCGCAGCCGGTGTTTGCGGGCGATGCCGATGACATGTTCGATCAGCTCAAGCGAGCGGCTCTGATAGGCCTGCATCGCCAGGCCGAACCCCTGCCACTGCGGCTGCTGCTGCGCCACCCGGGCGGCCAGCGCCTCAAATACGTCAAGCGACAATTCCAGCCGATCCACTTCCTCGGCGTCAATCGTCAGGTTGATATTGGCGCGGGCGGCCAGCTCGCACAGGCCCCAGACGCGCGGCACCAGCTCGGCCATCACGCGGGCGTGCTGCGCGTCCTCATAGCGCGGATGGAGCGCGCTGAGCTTGATGGAAATGCCGTCATTTTGCTCGCATGTCGAATGAATATCGGCACCAACAGCTATTGATTTAATAGCATCCGCGTAGTTTTCGAGATACCGCTGCGCATCCGCCCCGGTGCGCGCGCCTTCGCCCAGCATGTCGTAGCTGTAGCGCAAATTGCTGATTTTCCGGCGCGCAGCGTCGGCTTCCTTCATGGCCTCGGCTATCGTCTGGCCGAGCACGAACTGGCGCCCCAGGAGCTGCACCGCGCGCAGCGTGGCTGCCACCACCGAGCGGGCGCCCAGCCGGCTCATGAGGCCGGGCTGGCCATCCTCCGGCAGAAACTTCTTGGACATGGCAATCGCCGAGGCCGACAACCGAGCCATCACGCCATCGCTGGCGCTGTCAAAGTCAGCGCGGCCGAGCTGGTCAGCGGTCAGCGCAATCGCGGTTTCGGTGTCGGGCACGCGCAGCAGCGCTTCGGCCAGCCGCATCAGCGCCAGCCCTTCGGCGCTGGAAATCGGGTACTCCCGGAGCAGGCTCTCCATAGCCCAGAAAGGCGGCGGATTCTTGCGCACCGCCTGCACCCAGGGCTGGGCTGACTGGGCCGCAGCAGCCCAGTCAAGCGCCCCTGACAGCCGCTGCAGCTGGCTTGCCACCACCGTGGCCTCGGTGCGGTAAGGAAAAGGCAGGCGGGGGGTTTCTGACATCTAACGCTCCATCCAGGTTTTTTCAGCAATTCGGGCAAACCGCCCCACTCAAACTCAACACCGCGATGTTCCAGCGAAGGCCGCCGAGTTTTCCGCTAAATTCGGGTTCTTTACCAAATAATTCACTACGCATGTTCGAGACCTCACCAGATATTGACCGTATCGACCTGAAAATCCTGAAGGCGCTGCAGCGCGATGGCCGCATTTCCAACCTCAAGCTGGCTGAAGGCGTGGCGCTGTCACCCACCGCCGTGCTGGCGCGCGTGCAGCGGCTCACCCGCGACGGCTACATCCTGGGCTACGAGGCGCGGCTGGACCCGCTCAGGCTGGGCGCCGGGATGATGGTGTTTGTCGAGGTGCTGCTGGACCGCACCACGCCCAATGTATTTGACGCCTTCAAAGCTGCAGTGCAAATCTACCCGGAGATCCTGGAATGCCACATGGTGGCCGGCGGCTTTGACTACCTGCTCAAAACCCGCATGCTGGACATGGCTGCTTACCGCCACTTTGCCGGTACAGCCCTGTGGCAACTGCCCGGCGTGCGGGAGACCCGAACTTATGCGGTGATGGAGGAAGTTAAAAGCTCGACACGGCTTGATTTGAGGCCGTAAAAGCTGCTTTTTGCATTTAAATCTTGCTGAAGCCCAATATATACGTGCGCTAGCAGCTATTAATTACGTAGCATTTGTAAATGCGCTACTTATTGCTTTCAGGCTCGCGCTCGGCTTCAAACCAGGCCAGCACCGGGAGCGTACCGGGCAACACGGGTGCAACCGTCACGGGCAGGCTTTGCCAGGCAAACAGCTGGCTTTCCCGCATGTGCAGCTCGCCTGTCCAGTCAAACACCTTGTAAAAATGAAGTCGCACCAGCGCGTGCGGGTAGTCCACCAGTTCGGTTTTCCAGGGCGTGGCCGAGCCAATCGTGATGCCGATTTCTTCCATCAGCTCGCGGCGCAGGGCTTGTTCAACCGTCTCGCCAGCTTCCAGCTTGCCGCCGGGAAATTCCCAGAACCCCTCGTACACCTTGCCGGGTGGGCGGCTGGTCAGCAAAAAGTCGCCGTTGGATTTGATCAGTACGCCGACAGCAACATCGACGGTTTTGCGGTCTGCGCCGCCTTCACGCGATCGGTCGCCGTCGGCTACGAGGACAGTCATTTGGGCAGAACGCCAATTTTCCGACGGGCCGTCCCCGGGAAAATCAGCCCCCTCGAGAGGCAAGCAGTTACACGCAGTAAATGACTGTGGGGGCTCACAATTTGCCTGCGTAATCGCGTGCAAACTGATAGGCAACCCGCCCGCTGCGCGAGCCGCGCTCCAAAGCCCAGACCAGTGATGCGGGGCGCGCCGCGTCAATCGCGGTCTTGTCGACCCCAAACGAGAACAGCCATTGCGCAACGATGGTCAGGTATTCGTCCTGGCTGAACGGGTAAAAACTGACCCACAAACCAAAGCGTTCAGACAGGGAAATTTTTTCTTCCACCACTTCACCGGGGTGCACTTCGCCATCTTCACTGTGGGTGTACGTCAGGTTTTCGCTCATGTACTCGGGCAGCAAATGGCGGCGATTGCTGGTGGCATAGATCAGCACGTTGGGGGTTGCAGCGGCAACCGAACCATCCAGAATGGACTTGAGCGCCTTGTAGCCAGGCTCGCCTTCTTCAAAACTCAAATCATCGCAAAACACAATGAATTTTTCAGGCAAGTCGCTCACCACATCGACAATGTCGGGCAGGTCGGTCAGGTCGGCTTTGTCCACTTCAATCAGGCGCAGGCCCCGTGCAGCATATTCATTCAGACAAGCTTTGATCAGGGACGATTTGCCCGTGCCGCGCGCACCCGTCAGAAGCACGTTGTTGGCAGGTTTGCCGCTGACAAACTGCTCGGTGTTGCGCCGGATTTTTTCTTTCTGGTCGTTGATTTCTTTCAGGTCATCAAGTGCCATGTGGCCAATGTGTTTGACCGGCTCCAGGCTGCCATGACCCGAGCTGCGCTTGCGGTAGCGGTGGGCGACGGACACTGACCAGTCAGGCGCAGCCAGCGGCTGCGGCAGCACAGACTCAATTCGGGTAATCAGCGCCTCGGCCCGGACAATCAGGCGTTCAAAATGCTCGTTCATGTCTAGCTCCTGTAGTCGGCATTGATCTTCACGTAGTCATAAGACAGGTCGCATGTCCAGACCGTGTCTTTCGCATCGCCTCGACCCAACACCACGCTCACCGTGATTTCGCTTTGCTTCATCACGCGCTGGCCTTCAGCCTCAACATAGTCCGCGTGCCTGCCGCCGTTTTTGGCGACCAGCACTTCGTCCAGATACAAGTCAATTTTGGTCTGATCCAGGTCCTCAACGCCTGCATAACCCACGGCTGCCAGGATGCGGCCCAGGTTCGGGTCACTGGCGAAAAATGCGGTTTTGACCAGGGGTGAATGAGCGATGGCGTAGGCTACTTTGCGGCACTCGTCGCCTGTTTTGCCGCCTTCAACCTGGACGGTGATGAACTTGGTTGCGCCTTCGCCGTCGCGCACAATGGCCTGGGCAAGTTGTACGGCAATGCCAAGCATGGCTGCGCGCAGAGCCTTGCCATCTTCACTGTCCAGTGATGTGATGGGCGCATGCCTGGCTTGGTTGCTAGCCACCACCACAAACGAGTCGTTGGTCGATGTGTCGCCATCGACAGTCACGCGGTTGAATGAGCCTTCAGCCAGTTCATGCGCCAGTTGCGCCATGATGCTTTGGGCCACACAGGCGTCAGTGGCCATGAAGCCCAGCATGGTCGCCATGTTGGGGCGAATCATCCCAGCGCCCTTGCTGATGCCTGTCATCGTCACTGGCACGCCGCCGAGCACAATGCGCGCCGAGAACGCCTTGGCCACCGTGTCAGTGGTCATGATTGCTTCGGCTGCATTTCCCCAGTTGTCGGCTTTGGCATTGGCTACGGCAGCAGGCAAGCCTGCTTCAATGCGGTCGTACGGCAACGGTTCCATGATCACGCCGGTCGAAAACGGCAGGATTTGCTCTGGCGACACATTGAGTTCACGGGCCAGTGCAATGCAGGTGGCTTGTGCGCGGGTCAATCCGTCCTGGCCAGTGCCGGCATTGGCATTGCCCGTGTTGATGACCAAGGCGCGGATACCGAAGCTCTGGCCGTTGTTTTTGGCCAGGTGTTCACGACAGATTTGAACCGGTGCTGCACAAAACCTGTTTTGCGTGAAGACCGCACCCACGGATGCACCTTCATCGACCAGCAGTACAGCCAGGTCTTTGCGATTGGATTTGCGTATGCCGGCTTCCGTGATGCCCCAGCGCAAGCCGGGTACGGGCAACAAATCAGCGGCAGGCGTGGCGACCAGGTTAACGGGCATGGCTTGCCTTTCAGAAGTTGATCAGCTCAGCTTGCCGTGGCATTGCTTAAATTTCTTGCCCGAGCCGCAAGGGCAGGGGTCATTGCGGCTGGTTCGCTGCATTTGCTCTGGTGTCAACGGCTTCAAGCCGCGCTGGGTTTCTTCGTCATGCCTGACTTCAACGTCGCCTGACTCAGTCGGTGCGGTGTAAGTCACATTGGCAATGCTTTCGCCCCGGGCTTCAATGGCTTCGGCAGCCTGGCTCAGCTCTTCACTGGACTGCACCTTCACTGTCATCAGCGTTTTGGTGACTTCGTTTTTAACGCTGTCAAGCAACTGGCCAAACAACTCAAACGCCTCACGTTTGTACTCTTGCTTGGGCTGCTTTTGCGCGTAGCCACGCAAATGAATGCCCTGGCGCAAATAGTCCAGCGAACTCAGGTGTTCACGCCAATGCGTGTCAATGCTTTGCAGCAACACCATGCGCTCAAACTGCACAAAATTTTCTTCGCCTATTTGCGCCAGCTTGTCAGCAAACACAGCATGGGCTGCAGCCAGAACCTTCTGCAGGATGTCTTCATCGGTGATGGCAGCCGCACCTTCAATGTCTTTGGCCAGCGCGAGATCAATTTGCCATTCATTGGCCAAAACTTTCTCAAGCCCGGCAATGTCCCACTGCTCTTCAACGCTATCTGCCGGTACGTACTGGCGTGTCAGATCGGTAAAGCAGCCTTCGCGCAACGAGGCAATCTGGCTGCTCAGGCTGGCCGCGTCCATGATGTCGTTGCGCTGCTGGTAAATCACCTTGCGCTGGTCGTTGGACACATCGTCGTATTCCAGCAGCTGCTTGCGAACGTCAAAGTTGCGTGCTTCTACCTTGCGTTGGGCGGACTCAATACTGCGAGACACAATGCCAGCTTCAATGGCTTCGCCGTCCGGCATTTTCAGCCGGTCCATGATGGACTTGACCCGCTCACCAGCAAAAATACGCATCAGCGAATCGTCCAGGCTCAAGTAAAAGCGTGACGATCCGTTGTCGCCTTGACGGCCCGAGCGGCCCCGCAACTGGTTGTCAATGCGGCGTGACTCATGGCGCTCAGTGGCAATGATGCGCAAGCCGCCCAGCGCCTTGACCTGCTCATGTTCGGCAGTCCATTGCGCACGCAGACTGGCAATTTCTTTTTCTTTTGCTGTGTCGCTCAAAGCCTCATCAGCTTGCACAGCCTCAACGCGCTTTTCCACATTGCCGCCCAGCACAATGTCGGTGCCCCGGCCCGCCATGTTGGTGGCGATGGTGACCATTTTTGTACGGCCAGCTTGCGCCACGATGTCTGCCTCACGCGCATGCTGCTTGGCATTGAGCACCTGGTGCGGCAGATTTTCTTTGTTCAACAACTCGTCAATGATTTCGGAGTTTTCAATCGATGTGGTGCCCACCAGCACGGGCTGGCCACGTTCATAGCATTCGCGAATGTCCTTGATGGCGGCTTCGTATTTTTCGCGTGTCGTTTTGTAGACGCGGTCCAGCTGGTCTTCCCGTTTGCTGATGCGGTTTGGCGGAATGATGGTGGTCTCCAGCCCGTAAATCTCCGAGAACTCAAACGCCTCGGTATCTGCCGTGCCGGTCATGCCAGCCAGCTTGGCGTACAGACGGAAATAGTTCTGGAAAGTAATTGAAGCCAGCGTCTGGTTTTCAGCCTGAATTTGCACGCTTTCCTTGGCTTCAACAGCCTGGTGCAAGCCTTCGCTCCAGCGCCTGCCGGACATCAGGCGACCAGTGAACTCATCGACAATCACGATTTCTTTTTCACCGCTTTCACCCGCCTGCACAACGTAGTGCTGATCGCGGTGGTACAGATGATTCGCACGTAACGCTGCATACAAGTGGTGCACCAGCGTGATATTGGCCGGGTCATAAAGACTTGCGCCTTCGGCAATCAGTCCGCGGCCGAACAAAATGCGCTCAGCGTTTTCATAGCCCTGCTCGGTTAAAAACACCTGATGGCTTTTTTCATCCAGTGTGAAGTCACCAGCCTTGATCACGCCTTCGCCAGTGCGCGGATCCGCTTCTCCTTCTTGTTGGGCCAGCTCTGGCACCACAGCGTTCATGGCAAGGTACATCGCAGTGTGGTCTTCAGCCTGGCCACTGATGATCAATGGCGTGCGGGCCTCGTCAATCAGAATCGAGTCAACCTCGTCGACGATGGCAAAGTTCAGGCCGCGCTGCACGCGGTCTGATGCTTCGTACACCATGTTGTCACGCAGGTAGTCAAAACCGTATTCGTTGTTGGTGCCGTAGGTGATGTCGCAGCGGTAAGCCGCCTGCTTGTCTTCGCGCGGCATGTTGGGCAGGTTGATACCCACTGTCAGCCCTAAAAAGCTGTACAGCTTGCCCATCCACTGCGCATCGCGGCTGGCCAGATAATCGTTGACTGTGACAACATGCACGCCCTTGCCCGTCAACGCATTGAGGTAAACCGGGAGCGTAGAGGTCAGCGTTTTGCCTTCACCGGTTCCCATCTCGGAAATTTTGCCGTTGTGCAATGACATGCCGCCCAGCATTTGCACATCAAAATGGCGCATCTTCATTGCGCGTTTGCTGCCTTCACGCACAACGGCAAACGCTTCTGGCAGGATGGCCTCCAGAGTTTCACCGCTGCCAACCCGTTCCTTAAACGCATCTGTTTTGGCGCGCAATTCTTCATCTGCCAGTTTTTCATACTGCGCTTCAAATGAATTGATGCGCTCAACTGTTTTACGGTAAGTTTTGAGCAGCCTGTCGTTGCGGCTACCGAATATTTTGGTCAGGATAGTGAAGGCCATAGATGCAGGGCCGGTTTGCCAAACTCCCATGAGTTGGCAAAGTGCGGCAGAATTCCCTTGGTAGTACAGTGCAAACTGGGGGCGCGCCAGTCAAGATCAACTGGGCAACAAACTGTTATTTTACATTTGGGGAGCGGCTCTTTTCCGCCAGCTTGCAGCTACCTGTCGCCAGGCTTTTTCAAACTGGCAATTTGCGGGAGGTTTTGACCTGCAGTCAAAAATTTCTGCGGGTCCTGGAACACGCCTTGCACCAGAACCTCAAAATGCAGATGAGATCCCGTCGATCGTCCTGTGCTGCCTACCTCGCCAATTTTTTGACCGCGTTTGATCACATCGCCTTTTTTCACGCGGACTGTTGACGCGTGTGCATAGCGGGTAATCAGGTCATTGCCATGGTCAATTTCGACCATCTTGCCGTAGGCTGGATGAAATTCTTCAGTCACCACCACCCCACCAGCCGCTGCCAATATGGGTGTGCCCAGCTCGGCTGGGAAATCCAGCCCTGTGTGCAGTGCAGACCGGCCATTGACGGGGTCTATTCGCCAGCCAAATGATGAGCCTAAAACGCCACCCACGACAGGTTGCTGGGTAGGCACCATCAGTTTTTTGATTTTTTGGTCAAACAGACGCGACTCCATCAGGGTCATCAGGTCCACTCGCTGATCGGTCAGCTTGTCCAGGTCTGCCAGGGTGGCCTGCAGTTCCTGCATCGACAAGGGACGGCTGCCAACCAGTGCACCGCCACTGCCCATATTGGATTTTATTTCTGCCGGATTGACACCGGCCAAGCCAGACACCCGCTCGCCCAAGGCTTCAAGCTGCAGCATCTTGGCCTGCATTTCGCCCAATCGCTTGGCCATCACATCGAGGTTTTCACGCATGAAGCGTTCACGCTGTTCTGACTCGTCCTTGACCACCAGCTTGACCAACGTCCCAATAATGGGCCAGCCTTCACGTGCGCCTTTTAAAAACACCCAATGGTACAAACCAGCGGCGACCACCATCAAGGCCAAAGCTGCTAAAAAACCTGCAAGCAAAAGCCGGGTGCCACTTAGGTAGACTGCCCGACTTTTGGCCAGCCACGCATCCGTGATAATCAAGTGCACATGTCGTCCTTATTTAACGCGTTGTGAACCAAACCTTGCGCCCACTGACATCCGGTCCAACTCAAAAAGCGGTGCCGATTGCACTTGCTGTTGAAAACTCGGCCGCCCTGGGGTTGTTGACCCGTCAGGTTAATGAATCCACTCAACGCCTGAAAACAGTTGAAAAATTGATTCCTGATGCCCTTCGCAGTGCTGTTCAGGCAGGCCCAATCAATGGTGACACCTGGTGCTTGCTTGTCAGCTCAAATTCAGCCGCCGCCAAGTTGCGTCAACTGTCGCCATTGCTGATCGCCAGACTGGCAACCACAGGTGTAAAGGTTAACTCAATTCGCCTGAAAATACTAATGACCAGAAAAGGCTGACGCACAGACGCCGCGGATGACTTTAATAGCGCAGGTGGAAGTTGACGATAGACAAAGCAACAGTTGCCAAGCCGGGAAGAGCTTTTGGGAAAATAGGGGTGGTGCCGATTATCGGAGTCGAACTGATGACCTACCGCTTACAAGGCGGTTGCTCTACCAACTGAGCTAAATCGGCACAGACGATAGTCTAATTCAAGTTCGTTTTGCCTGAAGTACCGGGCGAACTTTATTTGATGCGTTTAAGAGAAGGTCTGGTGCCAGACGGCGGCTTGGGCGGCTCTTGGCTCTCGTCAGGCGGTGTCAGCTGCACCACTTTTTTGTCCAATGTATTTTGAGTTGATGAACTGACCGCCACCAAGGGCGAAGGCGATGGAGCAGATGTCGGAACACCTGCAATTGGGGCAGAAGTGCCAGACTCAGACTGCTGCGAGCCAAGTGGGAACGCCATGCCCTGGCCGTTTTCACGGGCATAAATGGCAATAACCCGTTCCATTGGCACCAGAATATCGCGCGACACACCACCGAATCTGGCTTTGAAGTTGATGAAGTCGTTGCCCAAATTAAGCGACGACGTTGCCTCAAAGCCAACATTCAAAACAATTTCATTGTTTTTCACGTATTCCATGGGCACTTGTACCGAGCCGTCGACAGCGACTGCAACATAAGGCGTAAAGCCATTATCAGTGCACCATTCATACAGCGCCCGGACCAGGTAGGGGCGGGTAGACGTCGCGCTGGGCATGTTCATGAAATTGACCGATCAGCCAGATTACCGGGTACGCTGGCCGCTCACAGGCTCACCAGCGCGCAAGCGAGTCGGCCCAGCACCGAGCGTACAACAGTCAAAAGAAACGCCGTGAACATGGAAAATCTTTACTTTCTCATGACCTTTTCAGAAGGTGTCAAAGCCTCAATGTAAGCTGGCCTCGAAAATATGCGTTCTGCATATTTCAGGAGCGGCGCTGCGTTTTTTGACAGGTCAATGCCGTAGTAATCCAGCCTCCAGAGCAAAGGCGCAATCGCGACGTCCAACATGGAAAAACTGTCGCCCAGCATGAATTTGTTTTTCAGAAAAATGGGAGCCAGTTGCGTCAATCGATCTTTGATGTGTGAACGGGCCTTTTCGAGCAACTTGTCATTGCCTTTGGACGCGCGTGACTCCAGTGTGCTGACATTGACAAAGAGTTCTTTTTCAAAATTCAGCAAAAACAGCCGGACACGGGCACGGTCAACCGGGTCGCCGGGCATCAGTTGCGGGTGGGGGAAACGTTCGTCAATGTACTCATTGATGATGTTTGATTCGTACAAAATCAGATCACGCTCAACCAGAATCGGCACCTGGCCGTAGGGGTTCATCACATTGATGTCTTCAGGCTTGTTGTACAAATCCACATCACGGATTTCAAAGTCCATCCCTTTTTCAAACAGCACAAAGCGGCAGCGATGTGAGTAAGGGCAGGTCGTGCCTGAATATAAAACCATCATGGATGAAATCTCCTAAATGCAAAGGAGTGGACACGCGCTGAGTGGCCACTCCAAAAAATGCCGGAATCAAGTTCCGGCGAAACGATTATTTGACGTCTTTCCAATACGCAGCGTTCAAGCGCCACGCTGCAAATGTCAGCAACAATAAAAACAACAGCACCCAGACACCAATTTGAACCCGGTTGTTTTGCACTGGCTCAGACATCCACTGCAAATAACCGACCAAATCACCGATAGCCTGGTCGTATTGCAACGACGTCATAGTGCCAGGCTTGATTTGTTCCCAGCCTTTGAAAACAGAGACTTTTTTACCGTGCTCTTCAACCTCAGCGTAGATTGGTTTACGTTCGCCTTGTAGCTCCCACAACACGTGGGGCATGCCGACATTGGGGTAGGCCAAATTATTCCAGCCGGTGGCTTTCGTGTCATCGCGGTAGTAAGTGCGCAAATACGTGTACAAATAATCAGCACCTGAGCCTTTGCCAAAGTCTGCACGCGAACGTGCCACCAGAGTCAGATCAGGCGGTACGCCGCCAAACCAGTCTTTGGCGTTCTTTGGATCCATCGCCACTTTCATCGTGTCGCCGACTTTGTCGGTTGTAAAGAGCAAATTTTCTTTGATCTGCTGCTCACTCAGGCCGATGTCTTTCAGGCGGTTAAACCGCATGTACGCTGCTGAATGGCAATTCAGACAGTTATTGACAAACACCTTGGCACCGTTTTGCAAGGCAGCCATGTCGTTGGTTTTGTTTGGCGCTTTGTCCCATGTGATACCGCCTTCGCTGGCTTGCACGCATGCAACCAAACCTAAGGCGGCTACCAAGCCAATAATGAGTTTTTTCATATCAGAATATCTCAATCTCAATGAGCTGCAAAAACAATACGGTCTGGCACTTTGCCAAAAGTACCAAGCGTGCTCCACCACGGCATCAGCACAAAAAAGCCAAAATAAAACAGCGTGCCGGCTTGAGCCACGCGTTCGCCAATAGCTGACGGCGGCTGCACACCGAGATAACCCAAAATAAAGAAGTTGATGACAAAGGCGCCATACAGGTATTTATTCCAGCTCGGACGGTAGCGAATCGACTTGACCTCGCTGTTGTCCAGCCATGGCAGGCCGAACAAAATTACAACTGCACCACCCATCACGACCACACCCCAGAACTTGGCGTCAATTGCCCACATGGCAGCTACCACGGCAACCGCACCCACTGCAATCACGGCTTTGAACAGATTGAGCATTTTGACTTTGAGGATCAGCACTGCAGCACCAGCAACCACGCAGGCCATCAGCACATACATGAACTCGCCGGTGATAGCGCGCAGCATTGAGTAGTAAGGCGTGAAATACCACACCGGCGCAATGTGCGCTGGCGTCTTCAATGGGTCAGCCGGAATGAAATTGTTGTATTCCAAAAAGTAGCCGCCGAACTCCGGTGCCAAAAATATGATGGCTGTAAATACCATCAAAAACATGCTGACAGCGAAAATGTCGTGCACGGTGTAGTAGGGGTGAAACGGTATGCCGTCAAGTGGGTGACCATTGGCATCTTTAGGGGCATTTGGCCCCTTGATTTCAACACCATCCGGGTTGTTGGATCCGACTTCGTGCAGCGCAATGATGTGGGCGGCAACCAGACCTAACAATACCAGTGGTACTGCAATGACGTGGAAGGCAAAAAAGCGATTCAAGGTTGCATCACCCACCACATAGTCACCGCGAATCAACAGGGCCAGGTCGGGGCCAATAAACGGAATGGCTGCGAACAGATTCACGATAACTTGAGCGCCCCAGTAGCTCATCTGGCCCCATGGCAGAAGGTAACCCATAAACGCTTCAGCCATCAGGCACAGGAAAATGGCGCAACCAAAAACCCAGATCAACTCACGCGGCTTGCGGTAACTGCCGTAAATCAAGCCGCGGAACATGTGCATGTACACCACTACAAAAAACGCCGATGCGCCGGTCGAGTGCATGTAGCGAATCAACCAGCCCCAGGGCACGTCACGCATGATGTACTCGACAGAGCCAAAAGCCAAGGCTGCGTCGGGCTTGTAGTGCATCGTCAAAAAGATGCCGGTGGTGATTTGAATCACCAGCACCAATAACGCAAGCGAGCCAAATATATAGAAAAAGTTGAAGTTTTTCGGCGCATAGTACTGACCCAGATGCTCGTTGTAAAGCTTGCTGGCTGGAAAGCGGTTGTCCAGCCAGTTCAGGGCTTTTTCACCTATCGGAGCGTTTGGAGATATTTCTTTGAATTCGGCAGCCATAAATTGTCCTGTATGGAAAAGGTTTAGCGTTTGCGTGAATCAGGTCTGGAGATTTGACACTGTTTTAAAGGGCAACAAAAATCAGCAAGGACTTCAAGCACGGTCGGCAGGGTCTTTTGAAGGCAAAGGGTTACTTGTGAATAAACCTTTGTCTTCAGGCCTTTTTATCTTCGCCAATCAGCAGCCGTGTGTCTGAAAGGTACATATGCGGTGGCACTTCTAGGTTGTCGGGCGCGGGCTTGTTTTTGTAGACCCGACCCGCCATGTCAAATGTAGAGCCATGGCAGGGGCACAACCAGCCGCCGTCCCAGTTGTCGGGCAGGGACGCTTGGGCGCCTGTGGCAAATTTATCGGAAGGTGAGCAGCCAAGGTGCGGGCAAATGCCAACCACAACCAGCATTTCCGGTTTGATGGAGCGGTTTTCATTGCGCGCATAAACAGGTGTCAATTCGCTCGGCTTGCGGGCAGACTTGGGGTCAGCGAGCAAACCATCATTTTTGGGCAATGTAGCCAGTTGTTCCGGAGTGCGTTTGACAATCCACACCGGCTTGCCGCGCCATTCGACCGTTATTTTTTCACCCGGTTTGATGCCGGAAATGTCAACTTCTACCGATGCACCAGCCGCCTTTGCGCGCTCTGACGGGCTGAAAGTGCTGACAAATGGCACAGCGACACAGGCAACACCGACACCGCCAACGGCAGCGGTACCGATAATCCAGTTTCTCTTGTTTTTATCCATCGGAGCGACGGGAGGTATTGCGTTCAAACTTGCTTGTGTCATAACTTTTTCAAAATTTAACGTAAAAATGAAAGCGCTGATTAAAACCTTGGGGACTGCCCTCAATTGTAGCGGAGCGCTCACAAAGGCCTCCAGCCGCAGCCCTGATTCCCGAGCGTTGTGTCGGTGCAAATTGATGTAAGGGCCGTGCGTTCCAGCATCAAAATACGGGTGCGGCTGTCATGCTGTTGCAAACTAAAGCAATAATTTTGAGAAATGTCTGGTTAAAGCTCCATAATCCAGCCCGGCAGACGCAGCGAGCTGCCTTTAATTTTTACCAAAAACAAATGGAGAATGCCATGAGCATGATGAAAGAATTCAAGGAATTTGCGATCAAGGGCAACGTGATGGACCTGGCCATCGGTGTCATTATTGGCGCTGCGTTTGGCAAGATCGTGGATTCGATTGTGAGCGATCTGATCATGCCAATAGTTGGGGCTATTTTTGGCAAACTGGATTTTTCGAGCTTGTTTGTCGTGCTGGGAAATGTCCCTGCAGGCACCGCACTGAATCTTGAAGCGTTGAAAAAAGCCGGTGTCCCAGTACTTGCATACGGCAACTTCATCACAGTGGCTGTCAATTTTCTCATTCTGGCTTTTATCGTGTTCATGCTGGTCAAGCAGATCAACCGCCTGAAAAAAGACACTGTTACTGTGGTGCCACCGGCGCCACCTACTCCGGAAGACGTGGTGTTGCTGCGTGAAATCCGGGACAGCCTGAAGAAATAAGCTTTAACCAGCCAGCTTGCGTGCCATCTGAATGGCCGCAAGCAGGCTGGCGGCACTTGCTAGGCCTGTTCCGGCAATGTCAAATGCAGTGCCATGGTCCGGGCTGGTGCGCACCATGGGCAGCCCCAGCGTCACATTGACACCCTGTTCCACACCCAGGTATTTGACCGGAATAAGCCCCTGGTCGTGGTACATGGCCACCACCACATCAAACTCGCCGGGCTGATTTGCACTGGCGCGCGCCCGCATGAAAACAGTGTCTGGCGCAAAGGGACCACTGACATGCATGCCTTCCGCTGCTGCCGCTCCAATTGCCGGCGCAATGATGGTTTGCTCTTCAATGCCAAACAATCCGTTTTCTCCCGCGTGCGGATTAAGCCCTGCCACAGCCATGTGCGGCGCGCGGCCCAGGCTTTTGGTCAGCGCTGTGTGCGTGATGCGCAGCGTTTGCAGCACATTCTCAAATGTGACGGCCTCAATGGCCTGCCGCAGCGACATGTGAATGCTGACCAGCACAGTTTTCAACTCGTCGTTGGCCAGCATCATGCGCACGGGCAGTTCGTGCACAGATTTGCCCAAAAATTTGGCGGATTCAGCTTGCAACATTTCAGTATGGCCTGGATACCGCGCTGCCCAACCACCCGCAGCGGACAGCGCTTCTTTGTGAATGGGCGCTGTCACCATGGCAGCGGCCTGGCCGCGTAAGACTGCCTGCGCAGCCCAGACAATGCAGTCAGCCGCCATTTGACCAGCCAAACTGCTCACCAGCCCAACAGATATGGGCGCTAGCAGCTCACATTTTTGTAGTACGGGAATGCAGTTGGGCGGCGCTGTCTCGTCAAGCGAATCAAGCCCGGCCACTGGCAGTGCCAACGGCTGGGCCACCATTGCGCAGGCGCGGCGCAGGGTGCCGACATCGCCTACCACCACGCATCCTGCCACTTCCAGCGGGTGGTCCCGGTAAGCTTTGGCAATGATTTCAGGCCCAATGCCAGCGGCATCGCCCATGGTGATGAGAATTGGCTTCATGCCGGGTTGTCAATGTCAATGAATTCATGCACCAGGCCATGCTGGGCCGCAATGTGCGCCGTCACAGCAGGCGCGCCATAACGCTCGGATGCGTGGTGGCCGCAGGCAATAAAGGCCACATTCATCTCGCGTGCATAGTGCGCCTGGGGTTCTGAAATCTCCCCTGTGATGAATGCATCAGCACCAGCAGCAATAGCCGCTTCAAAATATCCCTGTGCGCCACCACTGCACCACGCTACGTTTTTAATGGCTGACTGCGCCCGATTTACAAGGGTTACAGGCCGATTTAATACTTTTTCAACGTGCTTGGAGAGGTCAAAAGCACTCGCAAAGCTGCCGCCATCCGTTTTGGCACCCAAAAAGCCCAGATTTTGATCACCAAATCGCGACGAGGCTGTTAACCCCAGCTGCAAACCCAGTTGTGCGTTGTTGCCCAGCTCGGGGTGTGCGTCCAGCGGCAAATGGTAGGCATACAGGTTGATGTCATGTTGGAGCAGCAAGGCCAGGCGCTGCTTCATCCAGCCTGTGACTGTGCCCGACTGGCCGCGCCAGAACAGGCCATGGTGAACAAATATGGCATCGGCGTTGGCTGCCACTGCCGCTTCTATCAACGCCAGGCTGGCCGTCACGCCCGAGACGATTTTGCGCACTTCAGTCTTGCCTTCGACCTGCAAGCCGTTGGGGCCGAAGTCTTTGAAGCGCTCGGGTTGCAGCAGCGTGTCAAATGCTGTCAGCAGTTCAACTCTGTTCAAGGCAAAAAGCCTTCAACAGACAGATAACGCTCACCGGTGTCGTAATTAAAACCCAGCACCGTGCTGCCAGCTGGGATGTCGGGCAACTTTTGCGCTATGGCCGCCAGCGTGGCGCCAGACGAAATACCCACCAGCAAACCTTCTTGTGATGCACTTCGGCGCGCATATTCCCTGGCCGCTTCTGCTTCAACCAGAATCACGCCATCCAGCAACTCCATATGCAAATTGGCCGGAATGAAGCCGGCGCCAATACCCTGAATCGGGTGAGGCGATGGCTTGCCGCCGCTGATAACTGGGGACAGGGCAGGCTCTACCGCAAAAACCTTGGTGTTGGGAAACTTCGCCTTGAGCACCTGGGCCACACCTGTCAGGTGACCCCCGGTGCCCACGCTGGTGATCAGGTAGTCAACGCCATCCGGGAAATCTGCCAGAATTTCCTGGGCAGTGGTGTGCACATGCGTGTCAATGTTGGCAGGGTTTTCAAACTGCTGCGGCATCCAGGCACCGGGTGTGGATGCAACCAGCTCTTTTGCGCGGGCAATGGCGCCGTTCATGCCTTTTTCACGCGGCGTCAGGTCAAAACTGGCGCCGTAAGCTGACATGAGTCGGCGCCGCTCAATGCTCATGCTGTCGGGCATGACCAGAATCAGCTTGTAGCCTTTGATGGCCGCCACGATGGCCAAACCAACGCCGGTGTTGCCCGATGTTGGCTCAATGATGGTGGCGCCGGGCTTCAAGACTCCCGACTGCTCTGCTGCCTCCACCATGGCCAGCGCAACCCGGTCCTTGATAGAGCCGCCGGGATTGCTGCGCTCTGACTTGATGTAAACATGATGCGTTTGGCAGGCTGCGCCAAACAAATTGTTGACGCGGATGTGTGGCGTGTTGCCAATGGTGTGCAGGACGTTTGAAACTTTCATTCGTGGCTCCTTCAAATACTGCGTATGAACAGGTTGGAATTATCGCGTTTTACTTTTTTGCGTGTCATAAGACAAAATCAGGCAGTATTGGATTTGCGGCATGCAGCCCCATATCCAGCTTTCAATTCCATCACATCCGGTGCCCCATGCGTAAATTCTGGCTTTTGTTTTCTCAAACTGTCACCGTCTTGGTGGCAGCGTTTTTTGTGGTGGCAACTCTGAAGCCGCAGTGGATTGAGCGCAGGCCGTTCTCCAGCGTAGGTGGTCTGGTTTCAGTCATTGAAGCGCCTAGTGGGGCACAGCGCGGGACGGGACCGATTGGCAGTTTCAGCTCGGCAGCCAAAATTGCGTCGGCTGCTGTGGTCAGTATCAACACCAGCAAGGCTGCTGTCAAAAACCCGCATGCGGGTGACCCGTGGTTCAAGTTTTTTTATGGCGACCAGGGCCAGGGTGAGCCGCAGGGCGGCCTGGGCAGCGGCGTCATCATCAGCGCCAGTGGGTATATTCTTACCAACAACCACGTCGTAGAGGGCGCAGACGAAATCGAAGTGGTGCTGCTGGACGCCCGCAAAGCCAAAGCCAAAGTCATCGGTACTGACCCGGAAACCGATCTGGCCATTTTAAAAATTGAACTCGACAAGCTGCCAGTGATTGTGCTGGGCAACTCGGACGCCCTGCAAGTGGGTGATTCTGTTTTGGCCATTGGCAACCCGTTTGGTGTTGGCCAAACCGTGACCGGCGGCATTGTCAGTGCGCTGGGCCGCAGCAAATTGGGCATCAACACGTTTGAAAATTTCATCCAGACCGACGCAGCAATCAACCCCGGCAATTCAGGCGGCGCGCTGGTGGACACCACAGGCGCACTGATGGGCATCAACACCGCCATTTATTCCCGCTCGGGCGGCTCGATGGGCATTGGTTTTGCCATCCCCGTGTCAACGGCCAAGCAGGTGCTGGAAAGCATCGTCAAAGACGGCCAGGTCACGCGCGGCTGGATTGGTGTGGAGCCGCAGGAGCTGAATGCTGAATTGATGGAAACCTTCAACGTCAAGAGCAAAGAGGGCGTCATCATCACCGGTGTGCTGCAAAACGGCCCTGCCGGGCAAGCGGGCATCAAACCTGGCGATGTCATCACTGCAGTGAACGGCAAAGCAGTGGGCAATGTGACGGAATTGCTGACCGCCGTGGCTGGCCTCAAGCCGGGTACAGCTGCGCCCTTGAGTGTGCAGCGCGCGGGCAAGACATCAGATATTTCTGTGACGCCCGCCAAGCGGGTGCGGCCAAAAGCGCAAAACTAGTTTGAAGCTGGCTGGAGACGATTTCAGCCGTTCAAACTGAGGATAAATAGAGCTTTTTAATGCTGCAGCGCACGTTTTATGTGCGCTAACAGCTCCTGAATTAATAGCAAATAACTCTTTTGCTTAACAAGGGCGCATTCATTTGTTGCGATTTCAAAATCCCAACTTGGCCGCTGCCGCCGTCAACTCAGCCCTGAAGTGTGGATGCGCAATACCGATCAATTCTCTGGCGCGTTGCCCGGCTGACTTGCCCCTCAGCTGCGCCACGCCAAATTCAGTAACCACGTAATTCACATCATTTTTGCTGGTGCTGACATGCGTGCCAGGGCTCAAGACCGGCACGATGCGCGACAGCGTGTCGTTTTTAGCCGTTGATGGCAGCACGATAAAGGCTTTGCCGCCTTTCGAGCGGTTAGCGGCCCGGACGAAGTCAGTCTGGCCGCCAGTGCCTGAATAAGGCGATTGGCCCAAACTTTCCGAGCCGCATTGGCCTAGCAAATCAACTTGCAGGGTGGCGTTGATGGCATGCAGCTTGTCGTTTTGACTGGCCAGGTAGGGGTCATTGGTGAAGTTGACCGGGTGCATTTCTAGTGCCGGGTTGCGGTCCATGTAGCGGTACAACTTGGCCGAGCCCAATGCAAACGTGGCCACGCTCTTGCCCGGCAAATAGTTTTTGCGGCGGTTGGTCACTGCGCCGCTTTCAATCAGCGTCATGATGCCGTCGCCAATCATTTCGGTGTGGATTCCCAGGTCATGCTTGCCGGTCAGTTGCATCACCACTGCATCTGGTATGCCGCCGTAGCCAATTTGCAGCGTGGCGCCGTCGTCAATCATGTCGGCCACATATTTGCCAATGGCAATTTGCACCGGACCGATTTTGGGCAGGCCCACTTCCATCACACTCTCGCTGCTTTCAACCAGCGCAGTGACCTGTGAAATATGCACGTGGCAATTGCCGTAAGCAAAAGGCACATGGGGGTTGACCTCCAGCACCACCGCACGTGCCCTGGCAACTGCTGCCATGGTGTAGTCCGCCCCCAGACTGAGAGAAAAATACCCATGCGCGTCCATGGGTGAGGCTATTGAAAAAACCACGTCTGCCGGGATGAGACCGCGCTCAATCAGCTGGGGCATTTCAGAAAAATAACTGGGCACAAAGTCTATCCAGCCTGCTTGCCCGCCTGCGCGCGTGGCCGGGCCATAAAAATACGCGGCATGGCGTATGTTGGCAACAGTCAAAGGGTCAAGATAATCGTATTTGCGAAGCGCCAAAATTTGCGAAACAGTGACATTTTGAAGCTCGTGCCTGCGCGCAGACAAGGCAGTCAAAAGAAGTGGCGGCTCGCCAACACCGCTTGGCACGACCACAAAATCCGAATTCCTGACAAGCATTGCTGCATCTGGTGCAGACACTTTTTTCTGGGCGTATTGCTGCTTGGCGCGGGGAGCTGACATAGTGACCTTCAGGATAAATAAAGCGCAAATGTCACTCCATCTTAAATGCGCCGATCCATCCTAAAAATCACCGGGCACACCAAGCCAGATTCAAAACTGAAAATGATTCAAACTTGTTTGATCAAGTCTGAATAAACAGCCAAGCATCAAGATGCCTGCCTGCTCAACAGCAAGCTACTTCACGCCAGTGGGCGTTTCGGCTGGCAAAACGGTTTCAATTTCCCGGACAATGCCGCCGCCCGCAACGCCGCCTTGCGTGGTTCCACCACCAGACATGCGCGCCTGACATGCCAGTTTGTCATCCCCCTGCAGTGCTTCGCATCGCTGTGCTGCATTGGCGTCATAGGTCCCGGGTGTGTTGTTCAGTTGACCGGCACGTTTTGCACCGCTTGCTTTGCGCGCCTCGGTCAGGCACGTGTCCCGGCTTTGCTGGCTGCTCCCACTGTTGCAGGCTGCAATTTCACTGGCGGTATTGCCGGTGGCATCAATGCCAGTGGTTCCGCTGGCAATTTGGGCAGTGGCCGTCACTGCCAGCAATGCTGTCGATAAAAATGCAAACAGACTTCTTGCGCCTGCGGAAGGCGTTGCACCCTGACTACTGGTCAATGATTTGAAGTAGAAGTTGAAGGGGAAGATGAAAGGGAATGGTATCTTCGTCATAAAAGTTCCTGACAGGCTGGGTAAATTTAGCCCATAGATTACCTGCCCATCACCCGTAACGCTGCAGGTCAATACTCGGTCAACATCAAAGGGGCTTACCTGGATGTTTGTAGGCCAGTGTCTAAACTTACACTGCTGTCACTAAAAACCATGTCAAGTCGACCAGACGCGAGGGGCACTGGCTTTCATGTTCCACAGCTCCTGACGCCAGCAAAGCCACACAGCCCGAAGCAAAGTCATGGCCGGCTCAACAACGGGTGCCAGGACCCGAACCACAACCACCTGCTTGTTGGGACTGGTTACGCCAGCTGCCATTTCCATGACTCCCCCCAAGACGCACAGTGGGTGGCTTGACACAACACTTCGTGCCACGTCAAGCAGCATTTGGCGGCGTATTTTGTCCAGCGCACTGCCTGCAGCAAAAAACAGTGTGGCAAAACAGCGGTGCCCCGCCATACCAGCAGTGCTGTCCAACAAAATTTTGTCAGTGGCGGAAATTTTTGCGCGTTCCAGCCATACACCAGGTAACTCAAGATGTTGGCAAAAATGTCCGGATGTAAACGGTTGCCGGGCAGCAGGCAGCCCCAACGCAGTGACGTCCCAACCCATCATTTCTGCGCCCGCCGCAAGTGCCAACGTCAGTCGGTTTTCAGCCTCACAACCGTTAAATGCAATGCTTTCGAACGGCAGCCATTCCAGCCGTGAATCTGCATCAAGTGAAATCGACGTGCGCTGCATGGCGGGCTTGCCATCCGAGCGATAAAAGCGTGTGGCCCCGGGCGTGGTGACCAGCCCGTGCGCGCCTTCGCCAGCTGAAAAGCGCATGTCCAGAATGTCTCCGCTGACCAGTCCGCCGGGCGGATGCACAACGACATTGTGGCAAACAGCCGGGCCTTCTGGGTAGAGGCTTTGCAAAACACGAAGGGGTCCATTGTGTTGAAAAAATGCCGCCGTTTTTTCGCCTTCCGGCGAAGTTCGCAGTGAATAGTCCACTCTCAGGGATGCATGCCAGGTCATTGAAAAAGTGTAATCGCCTGTATTTGTTCGTCGGTTGCCGTCTTGCAAGTGCACAATTGAAAAGCCCCATCCAAACTTATCTAACCAAACCATTTTCAATGACGTTACCTTCCGCAGCCTGGCTGGACAGCATGTACAACAACCGGGCATTGGTGCCAGACCATGCCGATTACTTTGAACGCTGGGCACGAGCTTCAAGCCTTGCCAGAAACTCTTTGCCGTGTGTTCTGGATGTGCCTTATGGATTGTCTTGGGGTGAAAAGCTGGACATCTTTCCAGCCGCTGACGGCAACGCGCCAGTGATGGTTTTCATCCATGGCGGGTATTGGCGTTCTCTGGACAAGTCAGATCATTCCTTTGTGGCACCTCCGTTTCAGGCCAGCGGCATTTGCGTCGTCATCGTGAACTACGATTTATGTCCCGCAGTGACCATCCCGGACATCACAATTGAAATGGTCAAGGCACTGGCATGGCTCTACCGCAATATTGCGCGATATGGTGGGGATGCCAACCGCTTGAGTGCAGTGGGCCACTCGGCAGGTGGGCACCTTGCGGCCATGCTGCTGGCCTGTAACTGGCAGGCCCATGCGGCTGACTTGCCCCGCGTTGTTGTGCAAAACGCATTGTCTATTTCTGGTATTTTTGATTTGCGACCGCTGCGCCGCACCTCATTTTTGCAGTCATCACTGCAACTCACAGATGCCGATGCGGTTCGTGCCAGCCCTGCCTTGTTGCCACGGCCTTTGTCAGGTCAACTGCACGCGGTGGCCGGCGGTGATGAGAGTGAAGAGTTTTTAAGGCAGAACCCCCTGATTCAAAAAGCCTGGGGTAAAAAAAGTGTGCCGATCACCAAAGTATTGCCCGGATTGAACCATTTCAGTGTGCTGGATGCGTTGGTTGACACGACACATGATCTTCATATGAAAGCCTTAGGATTGTCGAAAGGATCTTCACAATGAATCGATCAATTTGTCTCGCTGTTGTCTTGTCCGGATTGCTGCTGTCATCTTGTGGTGGAGGGGGCGGCACTTCTGATGTCGCCAGCAGTGTCGCTGCTGCACAGGTGCCCGCCACAACAGTGGTGGCGCCATCGCTGTCCCCAACATTGCCAATTGCCCCGACAGGCTCGTCGGGATACCCGGGTGATGCTGCTAGCTGCTCTGTGGCAACACAAAAGCGCTGGCTTGACGATTACATGAACGACCAGTATTTCTGGAGTAAAAGTCGTCCCCTGGCGAATGCCTCAGCAGCGACTGTCGATGATTACTTTCAATCACAGCTGTTCGTACCCACTGATCGCTACAGCTATTCGCAAGAACTTGCAGCGTTTGATCAATTTTTTACGGGAGGCACACGCACTGGTTACGGCTATTCGCTGGCGTTTGCTGACGAATCGCAAGGCAGACTTCAGGTGCGGATCGTGGAGCCGTTGGGCCCTGCAGCTGCTGCTGGCCTGCAACGGGGCGACACAGTGCTGTCAATTGACGGCTTCAGTCCTGCCAATGTTGTCAACGGTTCACTCACCAATGTCGTGACTGCAGGCGTCCGTCGTGTTTTCAACGTTGAAAATTCGGCTGGCGCGCAGCGCACGCTGACTATGGTGTCCCGCAATTTTATTTTGTCACCTGTTTTGACAGATAAAGTTTTGACAGCAGCCAACGGGGCCAAAGTTGGTTATTTGGTTTACCAAGAATTTACCGACCGCAGCCTGCAAGCTTTGGGCGCATCGTTCAATCGATTCCGCACAGCGGGCGTGAGCGAATTGATCGTGGATTTGCGCTACAACGGCGGCGGCAGCGTATCGGTAGCGCGTACCCTGGCCAGCATGATTGGCGGCACGGTGCTGGACGGCAAGATTTTTGTCAGTATTCGTTACAACGCGCAAAACAACGCCAGCGACTTTGACTACGCGTTCACTTCTAGTTCGGCCGTGTTGCCTGCAGCGCCACTCGAGGGATTATCAAAGGTAGTTTTTATTACATCACCCAACACAGCGTCGGCAAGCGAACTGGTGATCAATGCTCTGTTTCCGTTTAAAAAAGTGGTCACAATCGGTGCACCAACTTTCGGCAAGCCTTACGGCTTTCAACCCCGCAGTTCATGCGACACGGTTTTTAACGCCGTCAACTTTGAAACTTTCAACGCTCTCGGTGCAGGGCGCTACACCAACGGCTTGCCTGTAACCTGCGGCGTTGCCGACGACCTGAGCAAAACGCTGGGAGACCCCGCCGAGCGGCGCACAGCGGCTGCGCTGGGATACATCCAGACCAACACATGCCCTGCCATCAATGCCGTTGCAGGCAGTGAGCTGCAAGCTAAAAGGCGGGAAGCATCAGATGTTCAAGATTCATTGACAAAGACTCCAGCCGGGCGCCGAAGAACATCGGAGCCGGCATTTGGTGAGGTCAGGCAGCCCGGTATGTTTACTGACTGATATCAGTCAATCATTGGGCCTACATCAACAGGTGTTCGCCCGCGTTGTCACCGCCCAGCGTGACGTAATTGACTTTGCGGATGTCCAGCAGCTTTTTGCCGCCTGAATAGCTGATGGCGCTTTGAATGTCTTCTTCCATCTCTTTGAGCGTGTCAGCCAATTTGCCTTTGACCGGCTCCAGGATGCGCTTGCCTTCCACGTGCTTGTATTCCCCTTTGTTGAAGTCTGACGCGCTGCCGTAATACTCTTTAAACAACTGACCATCAACTTCAACGGTTTTGCCGGGGCTTTCCTCCAACCCCGCCAGCATGGAGCCAATCATCACCAGGGTGGCACCAAAACGGATCGACTTGGCAATGTCACCATGCTCACGGATACCGCCGTCGGCAATGATGGGCTTGGTGGCCACGCGGGCGCACCACTTCAGCGCCGACAGCTGCCAGCCGCCGGTGCCAAAGCCGGTTTTCATTTTGGTGATGCAGACCTTGCCGGGGCCAATGCCCACCTTGGTCGCGTCCGCACCCCAGTTTTCCAGGTCAATCACTGCTTCCGGCGTGGCCACATTGCCGGCAATGACGAATGACGACGGCAGCTTTTCCCGAATGCAGGCAATCATGCGCTGCACACTGTCTGCGTGGCCGTGGGCAATGTCGATGGTGATGTATTCGGGCACCAAGCCTTCGGCCACCAGCTGGTCAACGGTGTCGTAATCGGGTTTTTTGACACCCAGCGAGATCGACGCAAAAACGCCTTGGGCTTTCATGGCTTTGACGAATGCCAGGTTGTCCAGGTCGAACCGGTGCATCACGTAAAAGTAACCGTTTTTGGCCAGCCACACGCTGATGTCTTCATTGATAACAGTTTTCATGTTGGCAGGCACCACGGGGATGCGAAAGCTGCGTCCGCCCAGTGTGATGCTGGCGTCACATTCCGACCGGCTGTCGACCCGGCATTTGCGGGGCAGCAGCAAAATGTTGTCGTAGTCAAAAATTTCCATGGTGTCTGTCTCAAGGGTTCAAGTGGTGTGAGTTAAATAACATGCTGTTCTTCAACCGGGTGATATCCGCATTGTTACCCAGCCTGCCAGCGGGTCCGGACAGCAGACAGCCGGCAGACATCATTTCAACTTTAGGGAAATGCACCTTGAATCAGGTTACCAAACGGTCTCAAACTAAGATGGCAAGTATGAAAATTAAACAGTGCCGTCACCTTGTGATGATTTTGGGGGACCAGCTGGACGATGCGTCTACTGCGTTTGATGGTTTTGATCCTGCTCTTGATGTGGTGGTGATGGTGGAGGCGTTTGACGAATCGACCCACGTCTGGTCGCACAAGATTCGGACCACGCTGTTCTTGTCCAGCATGCGGCATTTTGCTGAAAACCTTCGCCTGCGCGGCTGGCAGGTTGACTACCGGGCACTGGACACACATGGCGACAAATCTTTGGCTGATGGCTTGACTGCTGCCATTGCGCAGCACCAGCCGCTGGCGGTGATTGGCGTGGAACCGGGCGATGTCCGCGTGCGCGAGCAGATCGAGCTTGCTGCAAAGAGCGCTATGGTATCAGGAGCTGCCAGCGCCCGTAATATAACCGCTGCAGCCCTGAAAAACTCTAAAAATAGCCAGGATGGGGAGTTTGCGGGTGCTTTTTTGACCTGGCGCGAAGACAAGCACTTTTTGTGCAGCCTGCCGCAGTTTCGCAAGTGGGCGGGCAAGTCAAGCAGCCTGCGAATGGAGTTTTTCTACCGAATCATGCGAAAGCAGTACAAAATTCTGGTGGAAGGCAAGGCGGCCGACGAGCCAGTGGGCGGGCAGTGGAATTTTGATGCCGACAATCGCAAAAGTTTTGGCAAAGCCGGCCCGCAAGATGTGCCTAAAGCCATCCGTTACGCGCCAGACGCCATCACGAAAGACGTTATCAAGCTGGTCAACACCCACTTTGCTGCGCACCCCGGTCAGCTTGACAACTTCAACTGGCCGGTCACGCGCGCGCAGGCGCTGGTTGCGCTGCAGGACTTCATTGACAAGCGCCTGCCGCAGTTTGGACCGCATGAGGACGCGATGTGGACCAACCTTGACTTCGGCTGGCATTCACTGCTGTCCAGCTCGCTCAATTTGAAGTTGCTCAACCCGCTGGAAGTCATTCAGGCCGCTGAGGCTGCTTATCAAAAGAGTGACCTGGACCTGGCCAGTGTCGAAGGCTTTATCAGGCAGATACTGGGTTGGCGCGAATTCATGCGCGGCGTGTACTTTCTGGACATGCCTGAGTTGAAAACGGCCAACCACTACGGCCATACCAACGCCTTGCCCCAGTGGTACTGGACAGGCGACACGCAGATGAACTGCATGAAGCAAAGCATTGGCCAGACACTTAAAAATGGTTACTCACACCACATTCAGCGCCTGATGATCACCGGCATGTTCGGCGTGACAGCGCAAATCACCCCGCAGGCCGTGTGTGACTGGTACCTGGCGGTGTATGTCGACGCGGTGGAATGGGCCGAGCTGCCCAATGTGGCAGGTATGGCGCTGTTTGCCAACGGAGGCAGGTTCACGTCCAAGCCGTATGTGGCCAGCGGCGCGTACGTCAAGCGCATGAGCAATTACTGCAGCGGCTGCAAATACGAGCCAGATGCTCGAGTCGGCGCCAACGCCTGCCCCATGACGACGTTGTACTGGAACTTTCTTGACAAACACGAAGCGTCATTTGGCAGCAACCCGCGCACGGCGCTGATGGTCAAAAATCTGCAGCGCATGACGCCTGAGTTGCGTCTGGGCGTGCGCCAGCGGGCAGCTGAAATGCTGGCCGACCTGGACAGTCTGTGATGGGTGTCAGCCCCTGTTCAGACAAGAAATTTAAGCTATTGTTTACAGGCGGCAATGGGTTTGCTGCATTGCAATAGAATTCAAGGGTTTACCAGAATCTTCCACGAAAAGACAAGTTACCAGCTGGTTACCGAACCGACTGAAGACTTTCAGAGCAACACAGAAAGCCACGCGCATGTCCGAGTCCCTCACAGCCGTTAAAAAGCGGCCCGTGTTTACCAATATCAACGCCTTCAGCGACCTCCCCAACTACCGGCTGCCAGCACCTGGTTGGGTGTCTATCCTTCACCGCATCAGTGGCGTCATGATGTTTGCCTTGCTGCCGTTCATCATCTGGATGTTTGACACCTCAATTTCGTCGGAAATTTCATTCGCCAAATTCAAGGGCGTGTTCAATGCTGGTGTGTTTGGCCTGCCAGGGTTCATGTTCAAGCTTATGGTGCTGGCGTTGATCTGGGCCTTTTTGCATCACTTTTGCGCAGGCGTGCGCCATTTGATGTCAGACATGAACCACAAGGCGGTTCAATTGCCGGCTGGCAGAAGGTCTGCGAAAGCAACACTGATCATCAGCATTGGCTTGACGGTTATTTTGGGTGCCAAGCTATTCAGTCTTTACTAAATTTAAATCCAGGAACTTACCATGGCAGTCAATTACGGTACCAAACGCAACGTTGTCGGCGCACACTACGGCACCCGCGACTGGCTGGCCCAGCGCATCACCGCATCGCTGATGGCTTTGTTCACGTTGATCGTTCTGGCACAGCTGGCCTTGACCAAGGGACCGATTGGTTACGACAAATGGTCCGGTATTTACGCATCGCAGTGGATGAAGGTCTTGACATTCACTGTCTTCGTTGCAATGTCTTATCACATCTGGGTCGGCATGCGTGACGTGCTGATGGACTACGTCAAACCTGTCGCCATTCGCCTGGGTTTGCAGGTGTTCACCATTGTGTGGCTGACGGCCTGCGCTGCCTGGGGCGTTCAGGTGCTGTGGCGTCTCTGAAAATAAATGCTGTCCACTTCCGCTATTGCTTTTGTTATTGCTATTTTGCGCTGACATTTCATCTGGTTTTTAAATAAATGACTTCTCCCACTTTCACGACTTCCAGGACGCCTTCCCGCAAATTTGATGTGGTTATCGTCGGTGCCGGTGGCTCAGGCATGCGGGCGTCGCTGCAGTTGGCACGCGCTGGCCTCAATGTTGCGGTGTTGACCAAGGTGTTCCCAACCCGATCGCACACCGTCGCGGCGCAGGGCGGCATTGGCGCGTCACTTGGCAACATGAACGAAGACAACTGGCACTACCATTTTTTCGACACCGTCAAGGGCTCAGACTATCTGGGCGACCAGGACGCCATTGAATACATGTGCCGTGAAGCGCCCAAGGTGGTGTATGACCTGGAGCACATGGGCATGCCGTTTGACCGCAATCCGGACGGCACCATTTACCAGCGTCCGTTTGGCGGGCACACGGCCAATTACGGTGAAAAATCAGTCGAGCGTGCCTGCGCCGCAGCGGACCGCACCGGCCACGCCATGCTGCACACGCT
>JANYGP010000095.1 GCA_025362315.1 Polaromonas sp. | reverse complement strand
CAGATTCTGCAGAAATTGCTCGAATTATTGAAAACGTGAACAAAAAACTTGAGGTAGCAACTCTAGGCCTGGAGAAGTCAACCAAGCTGTTCAAAGAAGCGGGAGCACAAAAAGACACGATGGCAAATCTGGCTTCTCTTGGAATACTAGCCGCAGCATTTGGACACGAAACGCTTGACTGGACGGGCACGGTAGTCAAGAACGCTAATTAGCTGCTAGAGAATCTATTGAAAGATGCGTTTATGGTACCTCCGGATGTGAAGGAGGATCTCACAGTAGCTTTGCGTGATACAGCCACTGAAGCCCAAAAGATTCGGCGCTTCGCCCAATTTACGCTAGGCAATTTGAGTCGAGAGAAGCGTCAGAAAAAAACGTTTGATTTGGCTATGACGGTACGGAAGGTATTCGATGCATTTATCGATGTTTTGCAAATACAGCGCAAAACTCAAGTAGATCTCGTTTATGTTCCAACACATGGCTGCTTCATAGAAGGCTATGAAATGGACTGGGAAAGTGTCATCGTCAACTTGATTACAAATGCCAGTTGGGCGCTTGATGACGTTCCAGCAGCTCAACGAAGAATTTGCGTCAACCTAGGTGATGCTGGTGAATCTTGGAAGCTGGTATTTGACGACAGCGGCGTAGGCCTTGAAGCAGGCACGCAGGAATTGATTTTTCTCCCCGCCTACAGCACGAAAAGAAGTGCTAGAGGAGAAATGATAGGGACTGGGATGGGGCTTTTTATCGTGAAGTCTTTTTTCGAAGAGCATTCAAACGGTAAGGTGTCCGCAAAAGCTAAAGGCGCACTCGGCGGGGCGTCGTTTGAAATTCTCATTCCCAAAGCGGCGTTGAAAAATTTAAAGGAAGCAATGTGAAACGGACTGTCATTTATTTTTTTGATGAACAAGATGCATCCCGTCGATCAAATGCCCGTGAGTTGCAATCCTTGATTGATGACCCCAGCATTCACGTAGAAGCATTGGAGCCCTACCGTTGTGTTTATTGTGATTCGCACCAAGACACGATTGGTGGACCTGAGGCTATGCAGCTTGATCATTTTCGTCCGTGGAATAAGGGTTTCGGCCGCGAAAAAACGAGACATTTTGCTCATCTTGTAGATGAACCAACAAATTTGGTGCATGCATGCGGTGTGTGTAATCGATTTAAGGCAGCTCGGTGGCCAACCGAGGATATCGATCTACCTCATGATCATGAAAAAGGCTGGCTTGACCCTTTTGCTGAAATAAGAAGCGATTTCCTTTTTGTAAATGCGAACGGAAGTTTGGTTGAAGGAAAGCCGCCCGGGAATTATTTAATAAAGACATTGCGTCTCAATCGGCCCCTTCTGATGCGTCAAAGAGAACTGCTAAATATAGTTGCTACTCTCGAACAGGAGCAGATCCCTCGACTTCGCAATATTCTGCAGTCAGCTACGGGTAGCGAACATGCACAAACTGCGCAGGTTGCACTGGTGCTTTTCGACACAATTCGAAGCCAGTGTTGTCCTGATTGATTTAAAAAATTCGACTTAAGCTAACGACCCTCTGCAGAACTCTCGTGAGGACGTGGCAGTCGGATCGGGAAGGGCTGCAAGGCGTCTTTTTGCAGTCAGTAGCTGGCTATTGACAAGAAAAACAACGAAGCAGACCGCCCGAGTCCGGCTGATCACGAATCGCCACGAGTTATGCAGAGGATCCTTAAGCAAAACATTTGGAAAATGAGGGAAATGAGGGTCAAGGGAAATGAGCAAGGGAAATGAGGGTCACAAGGGAAATGAGGAAATGAGGGTCAGATTCCAATTTATCCCAAGTTGCCTCAACAACCTAAATCGCGACTAACCGCTAAACGCTTTCAGCAACCCAATGTTGAGCAATCTGCTCACGGGTGGCAACCCAAACCGCTTTGCTACTCGCGTGCTGCAAGATAGTGTGAAGTGCTCCCATTCGGGCTGCGCGGCCGATCATGCGGAGGTGCAGGCCTACGGACAGCATGCGTGCACAGTGCTCACCTTCTTTGAGCATCCAGTCCATCGCATCGCACACATACTCAACAAACTCATGAAAGTCTACCGCCACCATACCGCTAAGCCGCTTGACGATGGTTTTGTCGCCCGTGATGAAGAAGTCGCAGCCACACCGCAGAGCAGTTGCGACCTGCAAAGAGTCGAAGGCTTTTAGGTTTTTGGTGCTGCGAATTTCTGCGAACAACTCAAAATCTGCCCGGGTGTGTGCCAACTTCCCGAGGTAGCAGACCCATTTGTCCCCCAGCACATCCGCTCATTGCTCAGACCGCACCCAGTTCTCAACCAACAAGCCCGGCACGCGCGCAAACTCTGACAGATTGTTCGTGACCACGGTCAAACCCTGGCTCCTGGCATGCGCGGCTATCTGGAGATCGTTAACACCGATGGTCTGACCTGCCTTTTCAAGCGCAGCGCGAATAGCGCCGTAGTGCTGGGCAGCGGTGGCCATGTAGGGCAGCACCTGTAGCCTGCTGGCGAAGTCTTCTATCACTGCCAGGTTTTGCGCAATGCGCTCGCTTTTTTCTGCCCCGTGGTACAGCTCTGCCAGCGTGATGCTTGACATTGCCATGCGCTCCGCATGCTGGTTAAACATGGCCAGCACTTCCAGCGGCTTACGCTTGATGACGTAGATGACGATGTTGGTGTCTAGCAAATACTTCAACATCAAAACGCCTCGCGCTCACCTTGAGTTTGCGCCGCACGCTGGGGCAAAAAGTCGTTGGTGACTTGGCCGCCATCGATAAAAAAGCTGTCCCAGGTTTGGTTGATGGGGCTGATGACGCGCTCGGCACCACGCACACGAACCTGAACCTTTTTTACATCATCAGGAAAGCGCACATCTACGGGCAAACGGACCGCTTGCGAGCGGTTGTTGGTGAATATGGTCGCGGTAGACATGGGCAACTCCTTCGAGGCTTGTATATAGCTTAAGTATATGGCAATAGTGCCTAAGCGTATTGGAATTTACAGCCAAGCACACCATGCAACAATTGCCGCCATGACCCCTGAGCAATACGTTCAAAACAAAGCAGTCGCGTCTGGCAGCAGCTTTTATTACGCCTTTTTGTTCTTGCCCAAAGACCGCCGCGCGGCCATCACTGCGTTTTACGCGTTTTGCCGGGAGGTGGACGACGTGGTTGACGAGATAGTGGACCCAGCCCTGGCGCACACCAAGCTGGCCTGGTGGCAAAGTGAAGTGGCCAAGGCCTTTGCGGGCCAGCCCAGCCACCCGGTGATGAAGGCGTTGATGCCGCACACCGCCCCCTACTCCATTGAGGCGCGGCACCTGCTGGCAGTCATTGATGGCTGCCAGATGGACTTGGCGCAAAACCGTTACCTCGACTTTGCCGGGTTGCAGCGCTACTGCCACCTGGTGGCGGGCATTGTGGGTGAAGTGGCGGCCCACATTTTTGGCCAGACTCAGCCTGAAACCACTGCCTACGCCCACAAGCTGGGGCTGGCGTTTCAGCTGACCAACATTATTCGCGATGTGGGTGAAGATGCGCAGCGTGGCCGCATTTATTTGCCGATGTCTGAGCTGCAGCAGTTTGACGTGAAGGCGCATGCACTTTTGAAGCGTGAAGATTCAAGCAACTTTCAGGCGCTGATGCAGTTTCAAACTCAGCGCGCGCTGGGCCTGTATGACGAGGCATTGGCCATGCTGCCCGCTGCTGACCGCCGCAGTCAAAAACCCGGCCTGATGATGGCCAGCATTTACCGCACGTTGCTCAAAGAAATTGCGTTGAGCAACTACCAGGTGCTGCACCAGCGCATCAGCATCACGCCACTGCGCAAGTTTTACCTGGCCTGGAAAACCCAGGCTTTTGGCACTATTTCTTGATGCTTTTATGCCTAAAGCCCAATAAATATGGGCGCTAGCAACTATGAATAAAGTAGCAAGTACGGTCACGAGTGTAGCCGTCATAGGCGCTGGCTGGGCTGGCTGCGCCGCGGCTGTGGAAGCCACGCGCATGGGTCATCACGTCACATTGTTTGAAGCCAGCCGCATGCCAGGTGGTCGCGCCAGGCGGGTTGATGTTTTGCATGAAAGCCAAAACTTCGCGCTTGACAACGGCCAGCACATCCTGATTGGTGCGTATCTGGAAACGCTGAAGTTGATGTCCGATGTCGGTGTTGATGTTCCCCGCGCGCTGCACCGAATGCCGTTAATCATTCAGTTTCCGGATGGCAGTGGCTTGAAGCTGCCGGCATCGAATTTGTTGCCTGCACCACTTGACGCATTGGTTGGCATCCTGCGTGCCCAGGGCTGGTCCTGGGCCGACAAATTCTCGCTGCTGAAAACTGCCGCGGTCTGGCAATGGCGCCAGTTTCAATGCCCGGCGGATCAATCCGTCGCCGATTTGTGCAAGGGCGTGTCGACACGCGTTATGACCACGCTGATAGAGCCCCTGTGTGTATCGGCGCTCAATACGCCTGCACATGAGGGCAGTGGCCAGGTGTTTTTGCGTGTGCTGCGCGATTCGCTGTTTGCGCCTCAAGGAGGCTCCAACCTGTTGCTGCCGCAGGTTGATCTGACAGCCTTGCTGCCAGACGCAGCCATCGCCTGGCTGACCGCACAAGGTGGCCAGGCAAGACTCGGCGTCCGGGTGCAAGGAATTGCCCAAGACGCACAAAAGCGCTGGCATCTCAGCACAAATCCCAAAGCCAATTCAGCTGATATCGATGCTGATTCCTATATCAATAGCATTGCAGATCTTGGCACGTTTGACAGCGTTATCCTGGCTTGCCCGCCTCTTGACGCAGCACGGTTGGCGCGCAGCAGCACCCTGCCCGTGAGCTCGTGGCTTGCGTTGACCGAAAGCCTGCAGCACGAAGCCATTGCCACCGTTTATGCCATGGCGCCCAACACCCGGCTGCTCCAGCCCATGCTGGCACTGGCCTCATCGCCTGAATACCCAGCCCAATTTGTTTTTGACCGGGCCCAATTGGGCGGCCCGGCGGGCTTGCTGGCTTTTGTCATCAGCGCCAGCAAGCAAGGCAGCGCTGATTTGGCAGCTCAGGTTGCAGCCCAAGCCGCTGCACAACTGGGCATCCAGGACCTGCAAGTTTTGCAAACCATCGTTGAAAAACGCGCCACCTTTGCCTGCACCCCGAACTTGCAACGCCCTGCCCAGCGCGTAGCGGCAGGCTTGCTGGCTTGTGGTGATTACGTTGATGGCCCCTATCCGGCAACGCTGGAAGGTGCGGTGCGTTCGGGGCTGCAGGCGGCTGGTTTGGTATGAAGCCAAATAAAATACTATTAATTTAGTAGCTGCTTGCGCCCATATTGATTGGTCTGCGGGCAAATTTGCTGTCTGAAAAGTAGCTTAAAAAACTAAGTTTTTAATTTTTCAAATTTCCGGATTTTTAGACCCAGAAAAGACGAAAGCCGCATATAGCGGCTTTCCATTTTGTGCATCTTTCAGCTTGTTAGCGTCCAGAGCTCATATCCCGATCGATTGGTATTTGTAATGTAGCGCCCCTCGCATTAAAACTCAACATCTTGTTAAAACAGTGAGATTTTGAAACATGGCACAAAGTATGCGTTATCGGTTGGCTCTTGATTTAGGGTCAACTTCCTTAGGGTGGGCAATGATTCGACTTGATGATGCTGACGCCCCGTGCGCAGTGATCAAGGCAGGTGTTCGGATTTTTTCAGACGGACGCAACCCGAAAGACGGCTCATCGCTGGCCGTTACGCGTCGCGAAGCGCGAGCTACGCAGCGCAGGCGTGATCGACTGCTTAAACGCAAGGCGCGCATGATGACCACGTTAATTGCACATGGTTTTTCCCAAAGCTCGAAGCAGAGCGCAAAGCGCTTGAAACACTGAATCCGTACACATTGCGAGCCAAAGGACTTGATGCAGCTTTGACACCTGCAGAATTTGGCCGGGCGCTGTTCCACATTAACCAGCGCAGGGGATCTAAGAGCAACCGAAAAACAGATAAGGCCGACAACGACAGCGGCGCATTAAAAACGGCCATCAGCAAATTGCGTCAAAACCTGGCTGAAACTAACTGCCGCACAGTTGGCGAGTGGTTACACAAACGGGATGCGGCTGGCAATACAGTCAGGGCACGGTTTCTGCAAGAAAAGGTGATGAAAGTCGATGGCAAAACCCGCATCGACAAAAGCTACGACCTTTACATTGACCGAGCCATGATTGAGGCCGAGTTTGACGTGCTTTGGACGGCTCAATCGACTTTTAATCCTGTACTTTTCAACAATACTGCACGCGACGAGCTAAAAGATGCCCTGCTTTTTCAACGCCCGCTCAAACCCGTCATACCAGGCCGCTGCACCCTACTACCTGATGAAATGCGCGCGCCGCTGGCGCTGCCCAGTACTCAGCGCTTTCGTATTTACCAGGAGCTTGCCAATTTGCGAATATTGGGTGATGGGCTCAAAGAGCTGGCGTTAACGCTTGAACAACGCAATAAGCTGGCGCAAGCACTCGAAACAGGCCACAAGAGTTTTAAAACGGCGATTCCCAAATTACTGGGCCTCAATGGCCCAGTCAAATTCAATCTGGCTGACGCCAAACGGCTAGAGCTCAAAGGCAATGTCACCTGCGCCATTTTGAGCAAAAAGGATTTGTCTGGCGACGACTGGTGGGGCTTCGATGAAGCCGAGCAAGACGCGATTGTTTGGCAATTGGTCAAAGAAGAAAATGAAGCCAAGCTGATTGCCTGGCTACAAAACGAAACAGGCATTGATGAGGGGCGCGCTGAAAAAATGGCGAACGTCTTACTGCCCGAGGGTTACGGCAGCTTGGGCGCCAATGCCCTCGCACGAATATTGCCAGAACTCCGCCGTGAAGTAAGCACGTACGACAAGGCAGTAATTGCTGCTGGTTTTGACCACCACAGCAACATCAGCGCAGCGGCAACAGGCGAGATATTACCCGCGCTGCCGTACTACGGCGAAGCCTTGCAACGTCATGTAGGCTTCGGCAGTGGCAAGCTGGACGACACGCCTGAAAAGCGCTTCGGCCGCATCGCCAACCCCATGGTTCATATCGGCTTAAATCAAGTTCGTTTGGTGGTGAACGCACTTATCAAACGCTACGGCCACCCAAGTCAGGTGATTGTGGAGGTAGCGCGAGACTTGAAGCGTAGCAAAGACCAGCGCGATGAAGACAGCAAACGTCAAGCTGAGAATCAGCGGCGAAACCAGCGCCACCGCACGCTGATTGCTGGCATTTTGAATATCAGTGAAGAGCGAGTGCGAGGTGCTGACTTGCAAAAAATGGTGCTTTGGGAAGAGTTGAGCTTTGATTCTGCCGAGCGGCGCTGCCCCTACTCAGGCGTGCAAATCAGCGCATCTATGTTGCTGACTGATGTAGTAGAAATCGAGCACATTCTGCCGTTTTCACAAACACTTGACGACAGCTTGAACAACAAAACCGTGGCGATGCGCCACGCCAACCGCTACAAAGGCAATCAAACACCGTGGGATGCATTTGGCAAAAATCCAGTGCAAGGTTTTGACTATGCAGCCATCCTGAACCGCGCAGAACTAATGCCGCGTGCCAAGCGATCCCGCTTTGCCGAAGACGGTTTGGAACGATGGCTGAAAGACGACAAAGGCTTTTTAGCCCGCGCGCTGAACGACACCAAGTATTTAAGCAAAGTGGCACGCGAATACATGAGCTTGATTTGCCCACAAGACACACGGGTGATCCCCGGCCAGATGACTGCGATGCTGCGCGGCAAGTTTGGTTTGAACGATGTACTGGGCATCAATGGCGAAAAGAACCGCAACGACCATCGGCACCATGCAGTGGATGCGTGTGTGATTGGCGTGACGGATCAAGGGCTGCTGCAGCGCTTTGCTGATGCCAGTGCTGATGCGCGCGGAAAACAGCTCAATCGCCTGGTTGAAACCATGCCTGATCCTTGGCCGACTTATCGGGCACACGCGCAGCTTGCGGTTCGCCGTATTTGGGTAAGTCACAAGCCTGATCATGGGCATGAAGGGGCGATGCACAACGATACGGCCTATGGGTTGCTAGGCAATGGTCGTGTGAGTGTGCATAAGCAGATCGAGGGCAAGCGCACTTACATTGAAGACAACCTCAAAGTGATTGAATTTGGCAATATGAAGGCAGCAGATCGCCATGACGGGTTGCCAGATGGCGTACCACGGCCTTACAAAGGCTACAAGGGCGACAGCAACTATTGCATCGAGATTGTCCGCAATCAAAAGGGGAAGTGGGAGGGTGAAGTCATTTCTACTTTTGAGGCGTATCTGATTGTTCGTGAAAGTGGCGTTGAACGGCTTCGTTACCAAAACCTTAGCGTAAGCAAAAAGCCGTTAGTTATGCGTTTAATGCTTGACGACTCGATTCGGTTGGCAGACGAATTTGGTCTTCGCACTGTGCGAGTTGCAAAAGTCAGCGGCAACGGTCAAATATTTATGTCCAATACGCAAGAGTCAAACGTTGATGCTCGCAATAGGAACAAAGACGATCCGTTTATTTACCTATCGAAAACTGCAAGTGTTTTGCAAAAACTTAAAGCCCGCCGCGTCACCATCTCCCCCATCGGCGAACTCAACGACCCCGGCTTCAAGGAGTAACCCGCATGATTGGCCGCATTGTTGAAGTGGCCGATGACAGGCGGCATTTGTTGCTGCATCCCGGGTTTATGGTGGTGCGCGACACCGAGGGTGAACGCAAGGAGTTAGGTCAAGTCCCGCTGGACGACATTGCCGCCGTGATTGCCAACGCGCATGGCCTTAGCTATACCAACAACCTGTTGGTGGCCTTGGCTGAACGCGGTGCGCCCTTTGTGCTGTGCGCAGCCAACCATAATGCGGTTGGCATGTTGCTGCCGATTGAAGGCAACTTTGAACAATCAAAACGCATTGAGGCGCAAATTGCCGCCAGTCAGCCCACGCACAAGCGTTTGTGGGCCAGCGTGGTGCGCGCCAAGCTTGAACAACAAGCTGCAGCACTTGCAGCCGCCGGTGGCTCCACCGCACCACTGACTGCGCTGGCAGCCAGAGTCAAAAGCGGTGACCCTGAAAATCTTGAAGCGCAAGGCGCGCGCCGTTATTGGGGTCTGCTGTTTGGGGATGCCTTCAGACGTGGCCAAAACACAGGCGGCACCAATGGCCTGCTGAACTACGGCTACACAGTGCTGCGCGCCACCACAGCACGTGCCGTGGTAGCGGCTGGCTTGCATCCCGGCATTGGCCTGCACCACAGCAATGACAACAACGCCATGCGCCTTGTCGATGACTTGATGGAACCCTTTCGCCCCATGATTGATTTGAAGGTGTGGCAGCTCAAACGCAACGGTGAAACCGAAGTCAGCCCCGAAACCAAACGTGCCCTGGTACGCACACTGTATGACGACATGCAAACCGACGCGGGCGCCACGCCGGTGATGGTATGTGCGCAAAAGCTGTGTACGTCGCTGGCACAGGTTTACCTGGGCGAGCGCGACAAGCTGGACTTGCCTTTGCCCGGTTTGCCACTGGCGCTGGCCGCAGCATTGGGCGAGAAATAGGCCGCACTGCTGTCAAAGGGCTTATGGAAATACGGGCATGCTTTCAGGATATCGCCTCATGTGGTTAGTTGTCATGTTTGATTTGCCTGTTGTTGAAAAAGTCGAACGCAAAGCGGCGACTGACTTTCTCAACGGCCTGCTCAACCACGGCTTTGCCATGTCACAGTTTTCGGTCTACATGCGGTTTTGTACCAGCCAGGCACAGGTTGATACGCTTTGCAAAAAGGTAGAAAATACACTACCTCTGGGCGGCAAAGTCAACGTGCTGCAATTTACCGACAAGCAATACGAACGCATCATTTCGTACCACGGGCAAGCCAAGCAGCCTGCGAACAAAGCGTCTGACCAGTTTGATCTTTTTTAGCTATTTTTAAAACTAACCATGCCGACCATCAGTTTCTTTTACGGCCTTGTTATCAGGATGTATTTCAATGATCATGCCCCACCGCATTTTCATGTGGAGTATGCGGAGTACAAAGCGACTATAGAAATTCACTCCTTAACTTTGAAGACGGGCAAGCTGCCCCGACGCGCGCAGATGTTGGTGCTGGACTGGGCCGAACTCCATCAAGCTGAGTTGCTCGAAGACTGGCAGCTGTGCATGAACAAGCAGCAGCCGAAACAAATTGCTCCGTTACAGTGAGGGCACTATGGACTATGACGTTGTAGATGTTCAACCGGTACTGCCAATGGCTTTGCTGGTGCGGTTTGCTGACGGTACAGCCGGACAAGTACGCTTTGAGCCCAGTCATTTGACGGGTGTATTTGAAGTTTTAAAAAACCCGAGTGTGTTTGCGCAGGCCCGAGTCGAATCAGGTGCAGTGACTTGGCCCGGAGATTTGGATCTTGCGCCCGATGCGATGTACGCCGAAATAAAATCGCATGGCGAGTGGATTTTGCGCTGAAGGCTCGAAAAATTCATGTCAATATTGATTGCGCAACGCGTCGTACAACTGAAAAATCAACGTCAGAAAACGACAAACCCCTTGATAAATCAAGGGGTTATCGCTGTCCTAGTCTATTCGATTGGGATATGAGCTCTGGCCGAAGATATTGGTTAGACAGGTGCTTCGCACCCATTAAACCAATATCCGCGCCAAGGCGCTTTGTTTATCAAAATCGGGAGTGGTATGCTCATATCCTCAACCCCAAAATGCTATTAATTTGATAGCTGGCAGCGCCGAATTTAATTGCATCGCAAGCATATTTCATCAGTAAATTGAGCAAAAAATATCAACTGCCAGGTTTCACTGTCAGTCATGCCGCCGTTGTGTTCACAGCACCCAGGCAATCACACAACTCGGTCAGGTTGCTGACTGTCAGGTGCGGACTCTGGTCGTGCGTCCAAAGTTTGTCTGTCCGGTTTAACCAGACAGTTTGCATGCCGGCGTTCAAGGCGCCCAGCACATCCAGGTCGGTGTCGTCGCCAATGTGCAGAACATCTTCCGGGCTGATCCCCGCTGCTCCTGCAGCGGCATGAAAGATCTTTGGGTCGGGTTTGCCCACACCAAACGCGTGGGCGCTGATATTTGCGACAAAATATTTTTTTATGCCGATTCTTTGAATGTCGGCATTGCCGTTGGACAGTGCCACCACAGGAAAGCGGGCCGACAAAAAAGCCAGCGCCAGCAGCGCGTCGTCATACAGCACGACCTGATTTCTGGCCTCAAAAAACACGTCAAAAGCCTGTTCGGCCAACAGTGGGTTTTCATTGGCCCGGTACAGCGCCACGCGAATCGCCTCACGCCTCACGGCGCTCAGGTTGTGGTGAAGCTCGGGCCGGGTCAGCAAGACATGGCGGCGGATGTCGTCCCGTACCATCGGGTTGCCATACAGCGCCGCAGTCATGGGAGCGTGCTGCACCATCCAGGTGTTAAGCGCTTTTTCACCGCGCTCAATGGCTGACCAGACGGGCCACAGCGTGTCGTCCAGATCGAGTGTGATTGCCTTGATTTTTTTTAAGTTGAGCATAAGTAATAACGCTTGAGGTGCGAGAGAATAACCCATGCCTTTTTCAAATGAACCGCAATACCTGCATGGTGATGTGTCCAAATCTGCAAGCAGCACAGCGGTGTTGTATTGCAACCTCGGCACGCCTGACGAGCCCACTGCGCCAGCGTTGAGGCGTTACCTGGCTGAATTTTTAAGCGACCAGCGTGTGGTGGAAATCCCGCGCCTGTTGTGGCTGGCCATTTTGCACGGCATCATTTTGCGCATTCGGCCCAAGAAATCAGCTGCCAAGTACGCCAGCATCTGGATGCCTGAAGGCTCGCCCCTGAAAGTTTGGACCGAGCGGCAAGCCAGCTTGGTGAACAGCGAACTGTCGCGCCTGGGGCACCAGGTGCAGGCCAGCTACGCCATGCGGTATGGCAACCCATCGATTGCCTCGCAACTTGAATTGCTGAAGGAGCAGGGCGTCACCCGAATACTCATCATGCCGGCTTACCCACAATACAGTGCCACCACCACTGCTAGCGTGTTTGACGCGGTGTACACCTGGGCGGCCAAAGTGCGCAGGCTGCCCGAGTTCAGATTTGTCAACCATTACCATGACGACCCCGGCTACATTGGCGCACTGGCCGCTTCCATTCAGGCCTACTGGCAAGCCCATGGCCAGGCTGAAAAACTGGTGATGAGCTTTCATGGCGTGCCCGAGCGCACTCTGCAACTCGGTGATCCCTACCACTGCGAATGCTATAAAACGGCCCGGCTTGTCGCTGAAAAACTGGGGCTAAGCAAGGACCAATACCAGCTGACATTTCAATCGCGTTTTGGCAAAGCCAAATGGCTGGAACCCTACACCGAACCCACACTGGTCAAACTGGCTGGGCAAGGTGTCAAGACCGTCGATGTGGTGTGCCCTGGTTTCACGGGCGACTGCCTGGAAACATTGGAAGAAATCAGCATAGAAGCGCGGGAAGCCTTCTTGCATGCAGGCGGCGAAAAATTCAGCTACATCCCGTGCCTGAACGACAGCCCCCAATGGGTAGAAGCATTGGCCGCAATCAGCGCCCGCCACCTGGCTGGCTGGCCAACCCACAGCCAGGCAGATCCACTGGCATTGAATGCTTCACGCAAAGCTGCCCTGGCGCTGGGTGCCAAACAATAACGGCAATTTGACATCGGCAGGCTACGCCAGGCACCCAGCCTGGCCGGGCGGGTCAGGCAGCCGAAACTAAACCTGCGCTGGCACTGGCGTCAAATCAGGCTGTTCTTTGGCAACGGCTTTGTTTTCGCCCGGAATCGCACGCCGCGCAAACAGCGTGTACATGGTCGGCACCACAAAAATGGTGAGCAGCGTGCCGAGCGACATGCCGCCCACAATGACCCAGCCAATTTGCGTGCGGCTTTCAGCGCCTGCGCCGTGGGCAAAGGCAAGTGGTATTGCCCCCAACACCATGGCGCCTGTGGTCATCAAGATAGGCCGCAGCCGCTGGGATGCGGCCTTGACCAGCGCATCGGTCATGTCCATGCCGGTTTCACGCAGCTGGTTGGTAAATTCAACAATCAATATGCCGTGTTTGGTGATCAGCCCCACCAGCGTGATCAACCCAATTTGTGAATACACGTTCAGCGAGCCGCCCGACCATTTGAGCGCCAGCAGCGCACCAATCATCGACAGCGGCACAGACAGCATGATGACCAGTGGATCAATAAAGCTTTCAAACTGCGCAGCCAGCACCAAAAAGATAAACAGCAGCGACAAGCCGAACACAATGGCCAGTGAGCCCTGCGAGTTTTTAAACTCACGCGATGTGCCATTCAGGTCGGTGGTGTAGCCAGGTTTTAAAAGTTTGGCGGCCGTGCCGTCCAAAAATTCAAGCGCTTGGCCAAGCGAGTAGTCAGCCGCCAAATTGGCCGTGATGGACACCGACCGGCGTTGGCTGAAGTGGTTCAACTCTCGTGGCGCAACAGATTCGCGCACCTTGACCAAACTGGCCAGCGGAATCATCGCTTCGTTGCGGCCCCGGACAAATATTTTCTCAATATCGTCAGGCGTATCGCGCCCGGTTGGAGCGGTTTGTACAACGACATCAAACTGCTCGCCTTCGCGTTTATAGCGCGTTACTTGCCGGCCACCCAACATGGTTTCAATTGCTCTGGCAACCACCTCAACGCTCACACCCAAGTCGGAGGCCTTGTCGCGGTCTACATCAATTTTTAACTCGGGCTTGTTTAATCGCAAATCAATGTCGGCTGACAAGATGCCCGGGTTTTTAGATATTTCTTCGGTAAATTGCCGGGTCACAGCAGCCAAGTTTTGGTAGCTGTCAGTCGTCACAATCACGAAATTGACGGGCCGCTCCCGAAACCCCTGCCCCAACGATGGCGGCGTGATGGGGAACGCCGTGACGCCTGGTAAGCCGCCCAAGCGGGGTTGCAGTTCACGCGCAATGTCCAGCGTTGATTTGGTGCGCAGGTCCCAGTCAATGGCGCGCAAAAACACGTTGGCTTGCGACACCGTTGGGTTGCCAGTAGAGACAAAAACCCGATCAAATTCCTTGTACGGCGCACCGAGCCGCTCGATCGCATCCACATAGCGGTCGGTGTAGCCCAGCGTGGCACCGTCTGGGGCAGACACCACCACCAGCACTTGACCACGGTCTTCAAGCGGAGACAACTCCCGCTTCATGCTGGGCAGCACCCAGGCAATGGCAGCGGCACTGGCAAACATGACGGCAACCACGAGCCAACGGGTGTCAAGCAGCGCGCGCTTGACGCCGCTGACGAAACCTGAATGCTGGCGACTGCGGTCGTACCGGGTCGTGATCAGCCAGCTCAGCACAGCCTGGTAGCCAGCGGTCAGCTTGTTTAGCAGCTTTTCCATGGTGCGGTCAAACCAGCCTGGCTTTGCGTTGTGCCTGAGCAGCAGCGAACACATCATCGGAGACAGCGTCAGCGCAATAAAACCGGACACCACCACAGCACCCGCCAGAGCCAACGCGAATTCAATAAACAGACGTCCTGTGCGCCCTGGCGTAAAAGCCAGCGGTGCGTACACGGCAGCCAGCGTGATCGTCATCGCAATCACTGCAAAACTCACTTCTTTCACGCCTTTGATCGACGCTGAAAACGGGTCCATCCCTTCTTCAATATGCCGGTAAATATTCTCCAGCACCACAATTGCGTCGTCCACGACCAAGCCGATAGCCAGCACCAGCGCAAGCAGCGTCAGTGTGTTGATAGAGAAGCCCGCCAACGCCATTAAAGCAAACGTGCCCACCAAGCACACCGGAATGGTAACGATTGGAATAATTGACGCGCGCAACGTGCGTAAAAAGACAAAAATAACCAGCGCCACCAAAACGACTGCTTCGATGATGGTCCTGAAAACGTTGTCGATTGACTTGGCGATAAACACCGAGTTGTCGTTGGCAATATCGATTTGAATGCCGGGCGGCAAATCAGCCTTGAGCTTGGGAAGCATCTCGCGCACGCCGTTACTCAAGTCGAGCGGATTGGCAGTCGCTTGCCGAATCACCCCTGCCGTGATGGCGGGTCGGCCATTCAAGCGGGAGCCGCTGCGCTCATCGGCGGCAGCTTCTTCAACCCGGGCGATGTCTCTGATGCGGACCGGAAAGCCGTTGACGTTTTTAATGATGATGTCTGAAAACTGTGAAGGCCGCGACAAATCGGTTTGCGATGTCACGCTGAACTCACGCAGCGTTGATTCAATGCGGCCTGCGGGTACCTCTAAGTTACTGCGGCGAATCGCGTCTTCGGCGTCTTGCGTCGTGAGCTTGTAGCCAGCCAGCTTGTCAGGGTCAAGCCAAATGCGCATGGCATATTTGCGCTCGCCAAAAATGCGCACATCTGCTGCGCCAGTCACAGTTTGCAAGCGGGGCTTGACCACACGGTTGACCAAGTCGTTGATTTGAAGCGCGTTCATGGTCTCGCTGCTGAACGACAACCAAATGACGGGGAATGCATCGGCCTCAACCTTGGCAATCACGGGCTCTTCAACGGCTTGCGGCAGGCGGTTGCGCACACGAGAGGTGCGGTCGCGTACCTCGGCAGCCGCAGTGTCAGCGTCTTTTTCGAGCCGAAAGCGCACTGTGATTTGCGTTTGCTCGGCCCGGCTGATGGACGTAATCACATCAACCGCGTCAATACCAGCGATGGAGTCTTCAAGCGGTTTGGTGACCTGCGATTCCATCACCTCGGCCGACGCACCCGCATATTTGACAGTCACGGTCACAACTGGCTCGTCAATTTTCGGGTACTCACGAACCGACAGCTTGGTAAAGCTGACAGCGCCAACCAGCAGCACCAGCAGCGAAAGTACGGTGGCAAAGACAGGACGGCGGATTGAGATTTCAGCGAGTTGCATGGTGCACCTTTGGAGAGACAGTAGCCAGTAGGACTAGCAATTTGGGCCTGTGCGCGTTAAGCCGGCTTGAGCGCAGGCCGAGCCTCAGGGCCCGATGGGTTGGGTCGGCCAGATGGGCCACTTGATGGACCGCCTGAGGGCCTCTGGCCGGGCTCGGCACCTGGTCCACCGCTTGGCTTACCTGCAGGCTTAGCGCCCGGCTTGCCGCCGTCGGCTGTCGTTTGCAAACAGGGGTCAGGCCCCTCGGGTGCTTTGCCAGCTTTGCGGGCTGACGACGCAGGTGCCCCGAGCTTGGCAACCGCCACGCCCGCAGCCGGAGCGGATGCGGTACCCGCTGCTGCACCGGCTGCAACCGGCGCGGTACCCATTGCTGAAGACGCAGCACTCGCTGGCGACGACGCAGCGTTGGCGGGTGAAGAAGCTGCAGCACCAGGCGCGCCCGGCGGACCAGACGCACCAGGTGGGCCGCCGCGGGCTGACAGATCAAGCAAATTGACCAGCGTGCCGTCTTTTTGTACGCGTTGCTGGCCGTTGGCTACCACTGTGTCGGTGGGCTCCAAACCCTCCAGAATTTCAACCTTGCCGGGACGGCGCAAACCGACTTTGACTTCTACCCGCTGAGAAGTACGATTTTTTTCAGAAGTGCCAGGCAGCAGCTTGATGACAAACACTTTGGGGCCTTGCGGAATGATGGCTTCCTCTGGAATCACCATCGCCGTTTCACGCACACCAAACACCGTGTTGACTCTTGCAAACATCCCCGGGCGCAGCTGCATTTGCCGGTTGTCAATACAACCTCGCACGCCGACCGAACGGCCGTTGGCATCAATCAGCGGGTCAATGGCCTGCACGCGCGCTGTAAATTTGCGGCCAGGCAAAGCGTCCAAGTCCACGTTGGACGTTTGGCCCGTCTTTACTTTGGTTTGAAAGCGCTCAGGCAATCTAAAGTCAACAAAAATCGCCTCAATGTCTTCAATATTGACGATGTCAGCACCGTCTTTTAAGTAGTCACCCACGTTGACAGAGCGGATACCCACAGTGCCGTCAAATGGCGCTGTGATTTTTAAGCGCTCAGCCGTAGCGCGCGCAAGTGCGAGCTTGGCTTGGGCAACCTGCAGGTTGGCTGCACTTTCGTCTAACGAACGTTGACTGACGAAGTTCTGCGCCACCAGCTCTTGGTTGCGTTTTTGGTTGGCCTGTGCGATGGACAGTTCAGCTACAGCTTGCTGCGTTTGCGCTTGCTGCAATTGATCGTCAAACTGCACCAGTAGCTGGCCTTTTTTGACGCGCTGCCCATCGTTAAAGTTCAGCTGCGTGATGCGCCCGCTGACTTCAGGCCGCAGCACCACGCCGCGCCGTGAACGCAAGCTACCGACAGCCTGGGTGTCGTCCGTCAGGCGCATGACTTCGACTTTTGCGGCTTCAACAGTGGGGGGCCTAGCAGGGGCACTTGCCCCAGTTTGCGGCGCGCCCGCTGTTGCTGCTGACGCGGCAAGTGCCGGGGAGCCAGCCGGGCCAGCGGGATTGTTTGGCCCAAGTGCGGGCTGCTCGACGCTGCTTTTTGGTTGTTGGTACCACCATGCGACACCGGAAGCGGCCGCGATGCCCACAACAGCGATTGCCGAATAAATTGCTTTTGAAGCCATGAGCTGGATAAATTGTTATGAGATGAAACGAACGCTGAATGTATCAGGAAGCCTTGAAATTGGCAGGTTTACACGGCGTTTACAAAGGAGTGGAGCAATGGATTTCAAAAAGGTTTTAACCAGTATTTAAAAACAATTGACCGGCGAATCGAAGAATAATTCTGGCAAGAATATTTAAACCAAACTGTGGATTCAAATTCGTCCTAATGCTCGCTCAACACCTTTGTTGGCCAGCGAGTCGGCCCTTTCATTGCCCGGGTTTCCAGCATGTCCTTTGACCCAGCGCCAATCAATTTTGTGACCGCTGGTGGCCACCAGCGCGTCCAAGCGTTGCCACAGGTCCACGTTTTTGACAGGCGCTTTGGCTGCGGTCTTCCAGCCGCGGGCCTTCCAGCCGTGTATCCATTCTGTGATGCCTTTGCGTACGTATTCGCTGTCAAGGAAAAGCGTCACCTGACAGGGCCGCTTGAGCGCAGACAGCGCCTCAATCACAGCTGACAGCTCCATGCGGTTGTTGGTTGTTCCAAGCTCACCGCCAAAAATTTCTTTTTCGGTGCCGCTCTGGCTCAGCAAGGCACCCCACCCACCCGGCCCCGGGTTGCCCTTGCAGGCACCGTCGGTATAAATAGTCACAGATCCTGATTCGTTCATGGAAAGTCAATCCTGGTTGTTGAGGGTAAAAATGTCGAAATCACAAGTTCAGATGTTCCCGTGCTGCACTTATTTGCCCGCAATGTCTGCTTGCCCAGCCTTGTTGGCAACAGCAGCCGGCGAGCTGGCAAGCCCTTTCTGGGTTTTCCAGGCAGGCTCCAGCAGCCGCATGCCGCGCACACGCTTGACAGCCACAACAAAATACACTGCCCCAAAAATGGGCCACCAGCGCTGGCCCAGGTTGTCCATCCATGCAAAGCGGGACAGCCATTCGTTCGTTTCAAATGCGGGCCGGTAGCAACCAAAACGGGCAGATTCAACCTCAAAGCTCAACAGCCTCAACCAGTCGCGCAACCGCCAGTAGCCAATGGATTCCCCAACATCCGGCAAAAACAGGTTTTTGTGGCCGAACCGCAGATAAAAAAGCGCCCGCTTTTGCCGCATGCCCCACAAGCTGGCCGGATTCAGCCCACTGATCACCACGCGGCCCTCAGGTACCAGCACACGTTCGACTTCACGCAGCGTTGCATGCGCTTCGTGACTCAAGTGCAAGGTATGCGGCAACACCACCAGATCCAGGCTATTGGCCGCAAACGGCAGTGCACCTGCCTCGGTCAGCAATGCAATTTTGGGTCGGGAACTTGAAGGTGCATCTGCGCTCGAATCAGAAGGAGATGCAAAGCTTGCGTCCGGTGCGTCTGTTGATGCGAGCCACTGGTGCGGCATTCTGTTGCTTGCCAATGTGTCTATTGCAGGAAAACCCAACTGAAGCGCGTGATACCCAAAAATATCGCTGACAGCCAGGTCAAACTGGGTACGCTCCCAGGCCAGCAGATACTTGCCAGGCGGCGTTTTCAGCCACTGCGTCAAACTTATAATTTCAGAGTTCATCGACACCACTGCATGTTAAAAATAATCGCCATTCCTGCATTCAACGACAACTACCTGTGGCTCCTGCATGACGGAAAGCGTGCTTTGGTGGTCGACCCCGGAGACGCAACACCTGTATTTGACACGCTTGCAGAGCTGAACCTCAAGCTGGATGTGATTTTAGTCACCCACCATCATCTTGACCACACGGGTGGCGTGTCGGCATTGCGGGTCAAAACAGGTGCCAAAGTGTATGGCCCCGCGACTGAAAATATTCCAAAACCCTACGAAGCGGTGAGCGAAGGCCGCAACATCACAGCCTTGGGAGGGCAGTTTCAGGTGATCGACGTGCCCGGCCACACATCAGGTCACATTGCCTACTTTTCACCGGACGTTGATGGCAAGCCTTTGCTGTTTTGCGGTGACACACTTTTTTCAGGTGGCTGCGGCAGGCTTTTTGAGGGCACCCCTGCGCAAATGCTGGGATCCCTCGACAAACTGGCCACACTGCCGGGCAACACTGTGGTGTGTTGCACCCATGAATACACCCTGAGCAATTTGCGATTTGCTGTTGCTGTTGATCCAGACAATGCTGATTTGTCCCGATACCAGACACACTGCATCAACCTGCGTGAACAGAATTTGCCCACGCTTCCGACTTCAATTGCCCAGGAGCTGTTGATCAATCCGTTTTTACGCACCCGCCAACCGGCGCTGGTGGCTGCAGCACGCCAGCTTGATGCCTCAGCCCAAGACGACACGGCTGTATTTGCCGCTGTTCGACAATTAAAAAATCAATTCAAATAACACTCTTAATTTTGCCAATGACTTTTAATTCCAGCTTCATTCCTGCCCTTTCTTCTCAAATCACCCCTCGTTTCGTTCCCCGTTTTGATTCCCGACTTGCCCTTGTCCCATTTTTCACCGCTCTGCTTTTGCTGACGGCTTGTGCCAACAAATCGTCGTTGCCGGATTCGTCTGGCAGGGCAGTGCCGACAATTGCCACCACTGCGCCAGCAGCAAGGTCTGTGGCTGCGTCCACAGCGCCTGCCACTTCTGCTGCAAACAATTCCGGTACCCCGCTGCAGGTGATTCCTGCAGGGCAGCTTGGCGGCCTGAAAGTCATGTCAGGCGAGCCGCCCAAAGAATTGTGGGAGCGCATTCGCCGTGGTTATGCCATGCCGGATCTGCAGGACCCGCTGGTCACCGACAGGGAGCAGTGGTACGCCACGCGGCCTGACTACATCATGCGCATGACAGAGCGATCGAGCAAATACCTGTTTCATGTGGTGGAAGAACTGGAGCGCCGCCAGATGCCCACTGAACTCGCATTGCTGCCGTTTATTGAAAGCGCTTTTAATCCGCAAGCCGTGTCCAGTGCCAAAGCTGCCGGCATGTGGCAGTTCATGCCGGCAACAGGCAAATACTTTGACCTGAAGCAAAACGCTTTTCGGGACGACAGGCGCGACGTTCTGGCTTCAACCCGGGCAGCGCTGGACTATCTGCAAAAGCTTTACGGCATGTTTGGTGACTGGCATCTGGCACTGGCTGCCTACAACTGGGGTGAAGGCAGCGTTAGCCGGGCCATTGCCCGCAATAAAAAAGCCGGTCTGGGCACCAGTTACCAGGAGTTAAGCATGCCAGCCGAGACCCGACTGTATGTGCCCAAACTCCAGGCAGTCAAAAACATTGTGGCCAATCCGCAGAGTTTTCGTGCAGAACTTCCGGTGATTGGCAATCACCCTTACTTCCAGCAAGTTCAACTGACTCGTGACATTGATGTGGTGCTGGCCGCCAAGCTGGCAGACGTCAAGCTTGATGACTTCAAGGCACTTAACCCGGCGGCACACCGGCCGGTCATCATTGCGTCAGGTACGCCCCAGATCTTGCTGCCGTGGGACAACGCCATGGTGTTTCAACGTAATTTTGCAGCTTTCACGCAGGGGCAACTGGCCAGCTGGACTGCCTGGACCGCACCTGCCACATTGAGTGTCAGCGATGCAGCTCGCAGGGTTGGCATGCTTGAGGCCGACCTGCGCAGCGTCAACAACATACCGCCCCGCATGCTGATCAAAGCCGGATCAACCTTGCTGGTATCACGATCTTCAAAGGTACAAAACGATGTGGCCGAAAGCGTGGTGGACAACGCACAAATGTCGCTGGCGCCTGAAATTATCACGAAGCGAGTTCTTGTCAAAGCCAAAAAAGCTGACACGTTGGCCAGTCTTGCCAAGCGCTATGGGTTGAGCGCCGCCAGCGTTGCAGAATGGAACAGCATCAAGCTGACGTCGTCGTTCAAAACGGGCCAGCAGGTTGTGGTTTTTTTACCTGTTACAAACAAGGCGCAGTCCCGGTCGCGTTCAGCAAAACCGGACTTGAAGACACGCTCACGTCAGGCTGGAGGCAAAGCCGATGGAAAAAATGTTGGGCACAGTGCTGGCAAGAGTGCTGGCAAGAACGTGGCAAAGGGCACTGGCAAACCAATGGCCCAAGCTGTCGTCAAAACAAAAAAACGTTGAGCTGGGCGTTTGATCAAACTTTAAATCGCAGTTTGGCGCGCCGTGCAAATTCATTGGTGTAGGTGGTGTCGACTTTGATGTTTTGAGTCATCAGTAAATTGTCATACCGACTCATGGTTTTTAAAACCGCCGCGGCACCCTCGTCAGGCACCAACCCATCCAGACAAATAGACTCCCGTATCTTGTTGAATGCTGCCAGGTACAAAGCCCGGTCTCCCAGCAGGTAATTTGCAGGGACAGTGTTGATGATGTCCCCAGGCCCGGCTGTTTGCAACCACTTCAGGCTGTGAACAACAGCATTGGCAAGTGCCTGGCAGGTTTGGGGATTTTTTTGAATGAAGTCGCTGGAAGCGTACAGACATGAAGATGGCACCAAGCTCCCGAACAGGGCGATGGTGCCGTTCAAAGTTCGGGCGTCATGGATGATTTTGATGTCCCCTTTTTGCTCCAGAGTGGTCATGATGGGGTCAATATTGCACAGCGCATCAACCTGGCCCGAGCGCAGTGCGTTCAATGCCCCCGCTGATGAGCCTACGGGAACAAAAGCAATGTCCTGAATGTTCAGACCTGCCCGCTGCATCAGCAGTTTGATCAACACGGTGGATGTTGAATCAAGCGCAGTGACCCCGAGCTTTCTGGTCTTCAGCTCTGACATCTGCATGTAAGCCGGGCTGCGGGTAGAGCCACCCAATGCCAGCTGTGGCGTCCTGCCAAGCAACACAAAAGTCTTGAACTTTTGGGTTTTTGACTGGATGTTCAATGTACGGTCATACGTGCCGGCACAGACATCGGCCGCGCCGCTGGTCAGTGCCTGCCCAGCCGCAGCCGCATCCGCAAAATTATTGAGCTGGACATCCAACCCCTCGGCGCTGAAATACCCCAGTTGTTGGGCAATCGTCAACGGCAGATAGGCCAGCGCCATTCTGCTGTCCACTGCCATTGTCAACTTTGTTTTCTCCGTTGTTTTGACTTCTGGTTTTGTCTGGGCACTGAGCATGGGTGTCACCAGGACCGTTCCGGCAGTGGCCAATGTGACTGCAAAAAGCCGGCGGGAAAATTGCGGATTCATGGACATGGAGGAACATCTTTTGTGATTCCTCGACGGTACCAATGCCACAGAACTTGCGCATCAGGATCATCCCGTGCGGGTTATTACTCAACCGCTACTTCAATGTGTTTACAAACTAACGCCTTGTAACGTTAGCCACAAAATGAAGCTATCAAAACCCTGTCAAAAAAATCCATATGTTGATACCCAGCGCAGTTGCCCAAATGGCGCTGCGGGTTTTGGCCATGTCAGCAACATACATCAACACATAGGCCATGCGCAGCACGACAAACAGGAACGCCAGAATATCGACCAAGGCCTGTCTTGCCTGTAACTGATGGGCAATGATGACAGCTGCAAAAAAGAACGGCAGAGCCTCGAAAGTGTTGGCCTGAGCGGCGTTGGCACGGGCGCGCCAGTCTGTTTGTCTGGCCAGCCAGGCGCGTGGGTTGTTGTTGTCATAGCCGCCATCCTTGTGCGATTTGCTGAACATGCCGTATTTGGCTATTCCTGTACACGCAATGGGCAAAATGGCCATCACCAAAACGCACCCATAGGCAATGGTCAAGTGTGCAGGCATTATTTTACTACTTTTCTGGCCTACAGACCAAATAAATCGGGCGCTAGCAGCTATTTATAGTATAGCAACTGAGATGAGTTTTGTCGGTGTGGAAGTCAGCGCCTGTCCACCAGTGCATGCGCTATGGTGCCCAGGTCAACATATTCCAGCTCACTGCCTACCGGCACACCACGTGCAAGTCGCGTGACCTGAACGCCTCGTGACTTCAAAGCCTGCGCAATCACATGGGCAGTCGCTTCGCCCTCTGCCGTGAAGTTGGTTGCCAGTATCACTTCGCGGATTTCCCGCAGCTCTGCCGGGACCGGCTCGCCATCCGCATCTTTGGGCACCACGCGGTCAAACAATTTTTGCAGGCCGATGTCTTTGGGGCCAACACCGTCCAGTGGACTGAGTTTGCCCATTAGCACGAAATACAGGCCCCGGTAGGCCATCGTGCGCTCCAGCGCAGCCTGATCGGCCGGGGTTTCCACCACACACAGTTTGCTGCGATCACGCTGCGCACTGGCACAGGTGCTGCACACGCTGGACTCGGTCAGGGTATTGCAAAGCGCGCAGTGCGTGATGTTTTCAACTGCATGCTCCAGAGCCCTGGCAATTTGCAGGGCAGCTGATTTGTCATGCTGCAGCAAATGAAACGCCATGCGCGCGGCTGACTTGGCGCCCACACCGGGCAGCTTTCGCAATGCCTGAGTCAGGCCTTCAAGGGCGTTTGTTTGCATGGGGATTCAGTTGGGGTTCTGGGTGAATTTGGAGAATTTGAATTTGGGGATACCCGATCATTCTGGGACCGGGCAACGGAGCGCTTTGCGCCGCCTGTTAGCCGATCCTGCAAGATTTCAGAAGGGCATCTTCATGCCACCAGGCAGGCCCGGCATGCCCGCCGTGATCTTGCCCATTTTCTCGTTGCTGACCTCTTCTGCCCTGCGCACGGCTGCATTGAACGCTGCAGCCACCATGTCTTCAATCATGTCTTTGTCTTCCTGCAAAAGGCTGGGCGCGATTTCAATGCGTTTGACTTCATGCTTGCAGGTCATGGTGACCTTGACCAGGCCTGAACCGGATTCAGCTGTCACTTCCACGAATGCCAATTCGTCCTGTGCTTTTTTGACGTTGTCCTGCATGGCTTGCGCCTGCTTCATCAAACCGGCAAGTTGGCCTTTGTTGAACATGTTGTTTTCCTTGATAGTCGGTTGTTAATGGGTAGTCAAAAAGGCATTAGACTCATGCAAATCATATCGTTTTGGCCTTTTCAGCGCCCGCATTTGCAGTGTATTTAATGCTGCCCGGCACGATGGAGCCGCCCCAGTTGGCAATCATGTCCTGCACAAACGGGTCATTTTGAACCAAGGCTTCAGCCTGCGCCTGGCGCTGCCTGGCCAGCGCCTGATTGCGGCGCGAAGGCGTGTCGGTCACCGGGCCGACTTCAACAATCAACTCAACCGCAACTGCACCTGCATCCAGTTGCGCAGCCCGGATCGCCATTTGCAACTTGTCGATGTTTGCAGGGCTGGTCAGTGACGGACTTTCTACCCGCAAGGTCCACGATGCGCTGCGCATTGCCACCAGTTGTGACTGCAGCGCCAGCTCGCGGGACATGCTCTTGACCGCTTCGCTGGCAACAAGCTGCGAGACCAAAGCAGCCCAAACATCATTCAGATTGCTGCTGACTTTCACATCAGCGGACAACTCTTTACTCTCTAGCGCTATTGATTCAGGAGCTGTCAGCGCACTATTCGATTGGTCTTCAAGGGTATTTAGTACTTCAATACTGCCCGTTTTTGCTGGAATGGCTTCACCCGCCGGGCTGACACCAGATACTGCCTCCACTTCATGCGCAGACACCGCTGGCACAGCCTCATGCAAATGCTCAGGCTTTTTTCCAGGCTCGGCGGCACCCCCCGTTTTCAGGGCAACAGTTTCCGGTATGGCAACGCTAGGCTTGAAGCCCGCAGGCTTGAATGCCAGCAAACGCAAAAGCACCATGGTCAGTGCTGCATATTCATCCGGAGCCAGGCCAAGTTCGCCGCGCCCGTGCAAACACAGGCTGTAGAGCAATTGCGTTTCATCTGCTGGCAAACTTTGCGCCAGGCGAGCTGTCTGACTGGCCTCCGGGTCGGTTTCCTCATCAGTCTCAACCGACCTGGCCAGCATGCCAGGGACGGCTTGCAACACCGCCATGCGCTGCAAAACGGTGGTCATCTCTTCCAGGGTTGATGCGGCACTCAGACCATTGACGCGCAGCGCTTCAGAGGTTTCCACCACTGCCCGGCCATCACCACACGCCAGAGCATCAATCAGCCTGAACACATAGCTGCGGTCTACGCTGCCCAGCATCAGCCGAACACTGGGCTCAAGCAGCGCGCCGGACCCAAAAGCAATGGCCTGGTCGGTCAATGACAAAGCATCCCGCATGGACCCGCGCGCTGCCCGTGCCAGCAGGCGAAGTGCTTGCGGCTCGGACGGGACGTTTTCAATGCCCAGCACATGCTGCAGGTGCTCCAGAATGGTTTCAGGTGCCATGGGCCGCAGGTTAAATTGCAGGCAGCGTGACAGCACAGTCGCTGGCACTTTTTGTGGGTCAGTCGTGGCCAGCACAAACTTCAGATACTCGGGCGGCTCTTCCAGCGTCTTGAGCATGGCGTTGAATGCCGTGTTCGTCAGCATGTGAACTTCGTCAATCATGAAAACCTTGAAGCGGCCCACCACGGGTTTGTAAACCGCCTGCTCCAGCAGCTGCGCAATTTCATCCACGCCGCGGTTCGAAGCTGCGTCCAGCTCGGTGTAGTCCACAAAGCGGCCGCTGTCGATGTCAGTGCAAGCCATGCACACCCCGCAGGGCGTGGCAGTGATGCCGCCCTGCCCATCTGTGCCGACGCAGTTGAGCGATTTGGCCAAAATCCGCGAGATGGTTGTTTTGCCGACACCCCGGGTGCCGGTGAAGAGGTAAGCATGGTGAAGGCGCTGCCTGGTTAGCGCATTGCTCAGGGCCTGAACAACATGGGACTGACCGACCATCTCCAGGAAGTTTTTCGGGCGGTATTTGCGGGCCAGGACTAGGTAGGACATGCCTGCATTCTAAAGTGACGCTTCATTTACAATCGTCGGTGACGAGCCTTCCCGCATGGTGAAGCGGCCAACCGGGTCAGGTGGGGAACCAAGCAGCCCTAACTGTGGAGCCAGTGCCGGGGTCAAGGCTCGTCACCCTTCAGGCATTTTCATAAATTCATTTTTCGGGCGAATTGCGTTGTTGGGCGGTGCTCGCAATCCTCACGTACACAAGTACGTTTCGGTGTGCTGCGCTCCGTCCGCCTTGCACTTCATCCCAAAAATTTGAATTTCTGAAAGTGCCCTGTTCGCTGTGTTGGCATTTTTTCTTCAAGCGCCCAGCAAATATGCTCCCGCACCAATGCGCTCACATGCGTCAACCGCGTTTGCAGCGCTGCCCGTATGCCGCTGTCGCATCCTGCTCTTAGTGCATTGCCCATGGCCACGGCGATGTTGCGTAGCCAACGCTCGTGGCCGATGCGGCGGATGGCGCTGCCCTCGGTCAATCGTAAAAACTCTTCTTCAGTCCACGCGAAAAGCGTGACCAGTTGCTGGCCTGTCAGGCCTTGCCGCTCATCAAAGTCAGGCAGTGCGCTGCGCTGTGCAAACTTGTTCCACGGACAAACCAGCTGGCAATCGTCGCAGCCGTAAATTCGGTTGCCCACCAGCGGGCGTAATTCGATGGGAATCGGGCCTGCGTGCTCGATTGTCAGATACGAAATGCAGCGCCTTGCATCAAGTTTGTACGGCGCAACGATGGCCTGCGTTGGGCACACCTGGATGCACTCTGAGCAGCTGCCGCAATGGGCTGTGACAGGCGCAGTTGGCCGCAACGCCATGTCCACATATATTTCACCCAAAAAAAACATGGACCCCGCTTCCCTGCTCAAGACCAGCGTGTGCTTGCCGCGCCAGCCCTGCCCGCTTCTGGCAGCCATCTCAGCTTCAAGCACTGGCGCTGAATCTGTGAAAGCGCGGTGACCCAAATGTCCAACATCGATAGCAATTTTTTCGCCCAGCTTTTGCAGGCGGTTGCGCATGACCTTGTGATAGTCACGACCCCGTGCATAACTGGAAATGACGGCCTCTTGCGGTCGGTCCAAACGGCTAAACTCCACTTTCTGCCAGCCGTCAAGCGTTGCGGCTGGCAAGTAGTCCATGCGTGCCGTGATCACACTCAATGTGCCTGGAACCAGCTCGGCAGGGCGCGCCCTTTTCAAGCCGTGGGCTGCCATGTATTGCATGTCACCCTGAAAGCCTGCTGCCAACCACGCTGACAATCCGGCCTCTGCTGACGTCAAATCAACACCCGCAATGCCAATTTGCGAGAATCCAAGTGCTCGCGCCCAGGTTTGAATGCGCTGCACCAAACTATTCACAGAATCCCCGCCGCCCGTATGTTTGTCTTGAATCACCCTTGCATTGTAAAAACGATTGACTGGCCCGACGAAGCTGCAACTCAGGCATTTGCCCGGTTGCTTGCGATACAGCCCGCCATCACCAATGCGTTGATAGAGCTGCGTGGGGATCTGGGTGCTGGCAAAACAAGCTTTGTGCGCCATTTGCTGGCTGCACTTGGCGTGGCGGGGCGCGTTAAAAGTCCAACTTACGCTGTGGTTGAACCTTATCTGCTTGAAAGCGGGTTAAACATCTGGCACTTTGACTTTTACCGCTTCAATGACCCACGCGAATGGGAAGAAGCAGGTTTCAGGGACATATTTGCCAGCCCCGGACTCAAGCTGGTTGAATGGGCGGACAAAGCAGGCAGTTACTTGCCGCAAGCAGATCTGGTGCTGGCCATTGATGTGAGGGACGATGGCGCAAGGCAGGTCCTCTTGAGGTTTCAAACAGATACCGGCAAAGCGCTGATGCCATGAAAATATGAAAACCATGAACAAGCGTCGGGATTTGCTGAAACTGAGCACGCTGGTGATGTTGCTGGGTACGCAGCAAATCGCCCGCGGCGCATCGATCGTCGCAGTGCGCGTGTGGCCGTCCAAAGACTACACACGGCTGACGATTGAGTCAGACGGCGAGATCAAAACACGCCAGTTTTTTATAGCCGAGCCGCCCCGCCTGGCCGTAGACATTGAAGGCATTGACCTGATACCCGCCTTGCGCGAGCTGGTAGCCAAAGTCCAGTCGGACGATCCAAATATTTCAGGCATCCGGGTGGCGCAAAACGCTCCCGGTGTTGTGCGGCTGGTGATTGATTTGAAGCAACCTATCTTGCCGCAAGTCTTTACATTGCCGCCCGTAGCAGCCTACCAGTTCCGCCTGGTGCTTGATTTGTATCCCGCGAAGGTTGCTGATCCACTGGAGGCCTTGATTGCCGAACGGCTGGCTGAAAAACTGATGTCGCCCAATGCAGCACCATCACCTCAAGCCCTGGATTTGCTGGGTGAGCTGATGGCAAAGCAGGCCGCAAGGCCGGCAGGCGGTACTTTGCCTGCAAAGCCATCTGCGGGCAAAACGCCTGATGCCAAAACCGCACCTGACAAGGACCCGACAACAGCTGGCAAAACCGATCGGCTGGTCATTGTCGCGCTCGACCCTGGCCATGGTGGAGAAGACCCGGGTGCGATTGGACCCGGCGGCACCCGTGAAAAAGACGTGGTGCTGCAAATTGCGCACCGCCTGCGTGACCGCATCAATCAGCAGCCCAACATGCGGGCCTACCTGACGCGGGATGATGATTTTTTTGTTCCGCTGAACATGCGGGTGCAAAAGGCCCGCAAGGTACAGGCAGACCTTTTCATCAGCCTTCATGCCGACGCTTTTTTCACCGACAGGCCGCAAGGTGCCAGCGTGTTTGCATTGAGCGACAAGGGCGCATCGAGCAGCGCAGCACGCTGGATGGCCGACAAGGA
>JANYGP010000022.1 GCA_025362315.1 Polaromonas sp. | reverse complement strand
GGGCAGCTTGCTGGACAAAGCTGAGCAGCTCAAAGCTAGCATCCGCGCGAAGGTCGAGCATCCGTTTCGGGTGATCAAGTGCCAGTTCGGTTTCACCAAGGTGCGCTACAAAGGGCTGGCGAAGAACACGGCGCAGCTGATGACGCTGTTTGCGCTGAGCAATGTGTGGATGGCGCGAAGGCATTTACTGGGGGCACGGGGAAGGCGATAAGTGCGTCTGCATAGCGGGCAAGTGCCCGAAGAAGGCCTGAAAAGGCCCCAAGATACCGCCCGAATGCTTTTAAATTCGGTGAAACCGCGGCTCTTGTTTCATCAAATGAACTATCCAATCTCAACTCCCGCCGCAGCGGGGGTTCTGCAGACCTTCCCTAGCGCTGCCCAAAAATGGCAGAGCCCACCCGCACCATGGTGCTGCCTGATGCAATTGCTGCTTCCAGGTCAGCGGTCATGCCCATGGACAGGGTGTCCATGGGCTGAAGAAGTGTATTTGCATTGTTTATCTGATCAAATAGTGCTCTGGCCCTTCTATGTTGGGCGCAAGCAGCTTCGAAATCAATAGCAGGCTCGGGGATGGTCATCAGGCCGCGAAGCTTCAGCCTGGGCAACTGGGCAACGTCTTTGATCAAGGCCATCAACGCGTCTGGCGCAACGCCTGACTTGTTGGCGCCGCCATCCATGTTGACCTGTATGCACATCTGCAGTGGCGGGAGGTGGGCGGGACGCTGCTCACTGAGGCGCTGGGCAATCTTCAGCCTGTCCACCGATTGAATCCAGTCAAAGTGTTCTGCAACCAAACGGGTTTTGTTGCTTTGCACCGGGCCGATGCAGTGCCACTGCAGTTCTGTGTGGGCTTTGAGCGTCATGATTTTTTCTACGCCCTCGGCGATGTAGTTTTCACCAAAACATCGTTGCCCATCGCTCATGGCATCGCGTATGGCGTCCGAGTCAAAAGTTTTCGACACAGCCAAAAGCTGAACGCTTGACGGCTCACGTCCCGCCGCAAGACAGGCAGTGGCAATGCGGTCACGCACGCTTTTCAGGTTACGCACAATCATGGTCATAATCCAACTGTAATCTGCAATCGATGCGCTTTTGTCCTACGTGACAATTTACAAATGCTGCTTGTTTTTCAAGGATTTTGGGATGGACATTACCCAGCTGCTGGCCTTTAGCGTTAAAAACAAGGCATCTGACCTGCATCTGTCAGCCGGCTTGCCGCCCATGATCCGGGTGCACGGTGATGTGCGGCGCATCAATGTGGAGCCGCTGGACCACAAGCAGGTGCATGCCATGGTGTACGACATCATGAACGACACCCAGCGTAAAAACTACGAAGAGTTTTTGGAGGTGGACTTTTCTTTTGAAATTGATGGCCTGGCACGGTTTCGTGTCAATGCGTTCAATCAAAACCGGGGCGCAGGTGCAGTACTGCGAACAATTCCCTCTAAGATTTTGTCACTTGAGCAACTCAATGCGCCAAAAATATTTGGTGATCTGGCACTCAAACCCCGCGGCATGGTTCTGGTAACAGGCCCCACGGGTTCAGGCAAGTCAACCACGCTGGCTGCCATGGTCAATTATCTGAATGAAAACGAGTACGGACACATCCTGACAGTGGAAGACCCGATCGAGTTCGTACACGAATCGAAAAAGTGCCTGATCAACCAGCGCGAAGTTGGCCCGCACACGCTGAGTTTTTCAGCAGCGCTGAAGTCTGCATTGCGGGAAGATCCGGACGCAATTCTGGTCGGTGAAATGCGGGACCTGGAAACCATTCGCCTGGCCATGACAGCTGCTGAAACCGGGCATCTGGTTTTTGGCACCCTGCACACATCCAGTGCCGCCAAAACGATTGACCGGATCATCGATGTGTTTCCGGCTGAAGAAAAAGAAATGATCCGATCCATGTTGTCGGAGTCACTGCAAGCAGTGATCTCGCAAACCCTGTGCAAAACCAAGGACGGGCTTGGTCGGGTGGCGGCGCATGAAATCATGCTGGGCACCAGCGCAATCCGCAATCTGATTCGCGAGGCAAAAGTTGCGCAAATGTATTCGTCCATCCAGACCGGCAACAGTGTGGGCATGCAGACGCTGGATCAAAATTTGACCGAGCTGGTCAAGCGCAATGTCATTTCTCCAGCAGAAGCACGCGGCAAGGCCAAAATCCCAGACAACTTTCCCGGCTAGAAATATGGCCTCCACGTTCGTTCACTTGCGTGTAACTCTCTGCCCCCCGAGGGGGCCGCTGCGTCCATGCCCGGCAAAGCCATTTTCATGGCCCCTGCTTGAAAAAGCGGGGATGTCAACAATAAGAGGAGCTATAAATGGAACGCGACCAGGCCAGTAAATTTATCAACGACCTGTTGAAGCTCATGGTCAGCCGCAACGGCAGTGACCTGTTCATCACAAGCGACTTTCCGCCCGCCATGAAAGTCGATGGCCTGGTGACCAAGGTGTCGCCGCAGCCATTGAACGGCAGCCATACGCTGGCACTTGCCCGGTCGATCATGAACGACAAACAGGCCGCTGAATTTGAACGCACCAAGGAATGCAACTTTGCCATCAGCCCACCCGGGGTAGGCCGGTTCCGGGTCAATGCGTTTATTCAGCAAGGAAAAGTTGGCATGGTTATGCGGGTCATTCCGGCAGTGCTGCCAACGATTGACGGGCTGGGCGTACCGCAGGTTCTCAAGGATGTGGTGATGGGCAAGCGCGGCTTGGCCATTTTGGTCGGCGCAACAGGCTCGGGCAAGTCCACCACCCTGGCGGCCATGGTGGACTGGCGCAACGAGCAGTCTTACGGGCACATCATCACGATTGAAGACCCGGTTGAGTTTGTGCACCCGCACAAAAACTGCGTGGTGACCCAGCGCGAAGTGGGGCTGGACACCGACAGCTGGGAAGCCGCGCTGAAAAACTCATTGCGCCAGGCACCCGATGTGATCTTGATGGGCGAGGTGCGCGACCGTGAAACCATGGAGCACGCCATTGCCTTTGCTGAAACAGGTCACCTGTGCATGTGCACGCTGCATGCCAACAGCGCCAACCAGGCGCTGGACCGCATCATCAACTTTTTCCCGGAAGAGCGGCGTGCGCAGTTGCTGATGGACTTGTCGCTGAACCTCAAAGCGATGGTGTCGCAGCGGCTGGTGCCCAAGCAGGACGGCAAGGGCAGGGCGGCAGTGGTCGAGGTCATGCTCAACACGCCCCTGATTTCAGACCTGATCTTCAAGGGCGATGTGTCCGAGATCAAGGAGATCATGAAAAAAAGCCGCAACCTGGGCATGCAAACATTTGACCAGGCCTTGTTTGACGCGTTTGAAGCCAACACGATTACCTACGAAGACGCGCTGCGCAATGCTGATTCGGTCAATGACTTGCGGCTGCAAATCAAGCTCAACTCGCAGCGTGCCAAATCAGTCGATCTGGCAGCCGGAACTGAAAACTTCGCGATTGTTTAAGCGCCTGGCAACAAACCAAAGTCTTCAAAACAGCCGCTCAAAAAATCCATCGTCGTGCGGATTTTGAGCGCGCGATTTCGTTCAGCCAAAATTGCGGCGTACACCGGGTACTGCTCAAGCGTTTGAAAGCGGCTCAGCACCTGCCTGAGCTGGCATTGCGCCACCAGCTGCCTGCCCACCACATCGTTGATGCGGCCAATACCGATGCCCGCAACCGCAAGCGCCACCACCGCCGCACTGCTGTTGACTCGCACATGACCCGTAATCTTTTTTTCAGTGATTTGCCCCTTCAGCAAAAACTGCCAGCGGTTGTGTGCTGCCGTAGCGCTGTTGGTAATCAGGCTGTGGTGTTGCAAGTCTTCTGGCAAACGTGGCGTACCGTGTTTTTTCAGGTACGCGGGCGCAGCAAACAACGCGCGTCCATGGCTACCCAAGCGGCGTGCAATCACCGTATCTGACGGCGCTACACCGGCACGCACGGCAATGTCAATGCCTTCACCCGCCATATTCACCAGCCGGTCGTCAATGTGAAGGTCAACATGCAAGCCGGGGTGCCTGACTCTCAGCTCTGGCAAGCATGGGATAAGCACATACTGGGCAAACAGCTGACCGACACTGATGCGCACCGCGCCAGTCACCGCCTGGCTTCTGGCCCCCATGCTGCCCTGCAACTGGGCATGTTCCAGAACAATACGCCGCGCAGTTTCAAGAAAAGCTTCGCCGTCGTCTGTCAGTGTCAGGCTGTGCGTTGTGCGGTGTGCCAGGCGCAAGTTGCATTGGGCCTCTATGCGGGCGAAGTGCCGGGACACATGACTGGCAGCCACCTGCCTGTCGCGTGCAACTTCAGACAGCGACTGCGCAGCGGCCACTTCCACGAACAGCGCGAAGTCATCCAGTGTCAGGTTTTTCATCGGTGGTTAAAAGTTTGTTTGTGTATTTTCTGCACAAGCGTTGTGCAGTGCAAGTGGCTTCGCCGTACCTCCAACTGCCACACACTCAGGCCACGTTCACATCACAGAACGCAATGCAATAGCCACAAAGGATTTCACCATGCCGCTCGTTCGTATAAGTCTGCCGCAAGACACGTCGCTTGCCGATGTGCAAGCGGTCTCCAATGCCATCCACACCGCGCTGGTAGCCACTTTCAATGTGCCCGAGCTGGACCGGTTTCAAGCCATCGATCGTCACAGCCCGCCAGAGCTGGTTTGCACGCCCGAGTTTTTGGGTATTCAGCATTCCCAACATGTGGTGTTTGTACAGATCAGTTGCTCGCCTGGCCGCAGCCTGGACATGAAAAAAGCCTTGTACGCCAAGATTTCTGCAGAGATTGCAGCAAGCGGCAGTTTCAAAGCAGAAGATGTCATCATCAATCTGCTGGAGACCAGCCGCGAAAACTGGTCTTTTGGGCTGGGTATTGCACAATATGCGCTTTGATCAACCCTTCTCCAGCGAAAGCCCAGCATGCCCTCCATCAACGCCAAAATTTACGACGCCAGCACCTCACAAAAAGTCGCTTTTCTAGGTTTGGGCGTGATGGGTTACCCGATGGCAGGCCACCTGGCCAAAGCAGGGCATCAGGTGTGTGTGTACAACCGCACCGCTTCCAAATCAATAGCGTTCTGTGCAGAATTTGCAGGAGCTACCTCTGGTTTAACGCCCAAGGCAGCTGCAGCAGATGCAGACCTTGTGTTTTGCTGCGTTGGCAATGACGACGACTTGCGCAGCATTGTTTTGGGGCCGGATGGCGCGCTTGCCGGCATGAAAACTGGTGGTATTTTTGTGGACCACACCACAGCCTCTGCCGACATTGCACGTGAGCTGTATGCAGCATCCAAATCACTTGGCTTTCATTTTGTGGATGCGCCAGTATCTGGCGGGCAGGCGGGCGCACAAAACGGCGCGCTGACGGTGATGTGTGGTGGTGATGCAGCCGCTTTTGATGCTGCCAGACCTGCGGGCATGGCGTTTTCAAAGGCCTTTACCCTCATGGGCAACAGCGGCTCAGGCCAGCTGACCAAAATGGTCAACCAGATCTGTATCGCCGGCCTGGTTCAGGGTTTGAGCGAGGCCGTGGCCTTTGGCTGCAAAGCGGGGCTTGACGTGAATCAGGTGCTGGATGTCATCGGCAAAGGCGCAGCGCAAAGCTGGCAACTCGACAACCGCGGCAAAACCATGGCGGCCGACAAATTTGATTTTGGTTTTGCCGTGGACTGGATGCGCAAGGACCTGGGGCTGGTGCTGGACGAGGCCAAACGCAACGGTGCGCGGCTGCCTGTCACGGCGCTGGTTGACCAGTTTTATGCAGATGTACAGGCCATGGGCGGTCAGCGCTGGGACACGTCCAGTTTGATCAAAAGGCTGAAATAGATCGGCTGAAATAAACCCGCGGAATCAAACCCACTCGAGCAAGCCCACTCAAGCAAGCCCGCCGAATCAAGCCTACTGAATCAAGCCCGGCCGCCGGTCAGTTCACAGGGGGTTTGGCGGGTGCTTCTTCGGCTTTGGGTTGCAGGCGGGCCAGCTCTTCTTCACTGATCAGGTCAAACACCCGCACCACTTTTTGAACACCCGATGTTGTGCGGGCAATGGCCGTTGCCCTGTCGGCTTCGCGCTGGGTCACGCGGCCCATCAGGTAGGTAATGCCGCGCTCGGTGACAACCTTGAACGAATTGGCGAACAGGTCCCGTGCGTCCACCAGCTGGGCTTTGACACGGCCCGTCACCAGCACGTCTGACGAACGTTGACCCAGAGCCGAATTGCCAGCAATTGCCAACTCGTTGACAACCGATAAAACGTTTTCAACTTTCGCCATGGTCTGTTCTGCCAGCTGTTTGTCCTGCTCGGAAGGGACCTCGCCGGTCAGCAGCACCTGGCGGTTGTAACTGGTCAGATTGATATGACCACGCTCGCCCAGCGCAGTGCGAAGTCGGCTTGTACCGCGCAGCTCGATGCCTTCGTCTTCCAGCTGTGCACCAGAGGTGCGGCGGTCAGTAGCCACCAGTGTGCCACCTGCGACAGCACCGCCGATGATCAGCGGAACGCAGGCCGTCAACGCGCCTGCCATCAGAACTGCCGCGCAAACAGGCATAACAAAAGATTTCCACACAATACGTTTCATAAAAGGGTCTCCGGGCTGCCAAGCAATTGGGCATCTACACCGTCACAAATACAGTGCAGGACTAACAGATGAACTTCCTGGATGCGCGCAGTACGCTCATGCGGCACGCAGATGTGCACATCGGTTTCACGCAATGCGTGGGTTATTTTTCCGCCGCTGCGGCCAGTCAAAGCCACCACGGTCATTTCACGTTCGTGTGCGGCTTCAATGGCTGCCAGCACGTTGCCAGAGTTGCCACTGGTGCTGAGTGCCAGCAGCACATCGCCTGCGCTGCCAAAGGCACGCACCTGCTTTGAAAAAATGACATTGAAGTCATAGTCGTTGGCAATGGCGGTCAGGATGGAACTGTCAGTGGTCAGTGCAATGGCCGCCAGCTCGGGCCGCTCACGTTCGTAGCGGCCAACAAACTCCGCTGCAAAATGCTGAGCGTCTGCTGCCGAGCCGCCATTGCCGCAGGCCAGCACTTTGCCGCCACTGGTCACACTGGCCAAAATGGCCTGAATAGCCGCAGCAATCGGTTTGGACAAAACCTGCGCTGACTGGTACTTCAGATCAGCACTGTCAATAAAGTGCTGTTCAATTCGTTGTTCGAGCATGCGCCAATGATAGCGGTTCAGATAGCGCTGCTCTCTGTAAACACCTGCTTACGTATAGGCTGATTGGTCGAGGCGCAGGTGACTTTTGCTAAGGCGGGAATGACGACCAGTGCAAACGCTGCATGTTGCCCAAACACTGAACTGGACTTCCACGTTTTCAGGTGTGACGGGTTTTAGATGGCCTCAGAAAAAGCCCATGAATTTGCTATTTATTCAATAGCTGCTAACGCCCTAATTACATGGGCTAGAGCATTGAAACACACATGAAAACTGTCATAAATACACCTTTTGCAGCAACCGCAGCAAGGTTTTCAACGCAACGCCCGTCAGCTTGTCGCCAACGCCGCTTTCAATTCGTGACGCAGTGCTTTCTGCGTCCTGCATCAACTTGATGCCGGCAGCCGTCAAATACAGCCCAATCGCGCAGCCATATTAGGGTGGGGCCAGCGGGCCAGCAGGTCACCCTTTTGCATCAAGCTGATTTTGCCAACCAGGTCAGGCGGCAGTATGTTCAGTGCGCTGCACAGCTGGCGTGACGTGGTGCCCGCGTTGTGATGGATCAATGGCATCACTGAAAAACCGACCGGACTCAAGCCAAACAGCGATTGCGGGCAACCGGCATCTGCCGCAGTCATCCTTTTTGGGCAGGCTACGCCGGCCACCACAGACACATCAGGCTTCAGCTGTAAAGCCAATTTTTTTCAAGATGGGCCCCCAGTAATCAAACTGCACTTTCTGGTCCGCCGCCATTTGTGCGGCAGTACCGCCGACCGGCAGCATGCCCTGAATGGCCAGGCTGTCGATCACGGATTTTTCTTTGAGGGCTGCGTTGATTGCTGCGTTCGCCGCCGCTATTGTGCTGGCAGGCGTTTTGGCGGGGCCGTAAAAGCCAAACCATTCCTCCACCATCAAATCAGGAAAGCCGGATTCAATGAATGTGGGAATTTGGGGCACAAAGCCTGAGCGCTGCCTGCCCGACGTTGCCAGCATGCGCAACTTGCCGGCCTTGTGGTTGGCCAGAAAGTCGCCATGCGGTGTGAACATGGACGCGATCTGCCCGCCAATCAAGTCCACCACGCCGGGCGTTGAGCCGCGGTACGGTATGTGTTTGAGATCAACGCCATTGTTCAGCCCGAGCAGCGCACCCAAAAAGTGCGGGGTCGAACCCGCAGCCGGCGAGCCGTAGCTGGCGTCTTTCGGATTGGCCTTGGCCCAGGCCAGAAAGTCTTTGACGGTTTTGACCGATGCCGGAGCCATCGGGCCAACTGCCAGCGCGTGCACCAGCGACGACGCCATGCAAACCGGCATCAGGTCAGTGAACGGGTCGTAGCTGAGCTGCTTGTAGATATGCGGATAAATCGCCATCATGGAATACGGCGTCAGCAGCAGCAGCGTGGCGCCGTCGGGCGCAGCAGAGTTGACTGCATCAATCGCAATGCGGGCGGCAGCGCCAGTTTTGTTTTCCACCACCGCTGCGTTTTTTGGTATGTGCCGAGGGGCCCAATTTTTCACCCACCCTGCGGCTGGTGGTGCCAGCCGAGCCACCCACCGCAAAGCCGTTGATGATCTTGACCTGGTCAAGCGGCAAGACCTGCGCAAACGCGGGCAGCCCCATGCCAGCCAGAGCGGCACCAGTCAGGCTGATTTGAATGAACTAGCGGCGGGGGCTGTGGTTTGTCATGATGAAATTTCCTGAATATGCAATTTAAAAATCCGCTGGATTTATGAACACAAAGCCTTGATGTTTTCAGGCACAGCAATCGCCTTGATGCGGTTTGGGTCGTCCGGGTGCCGAATGCAAAAGGCCCGGGTTTCCGTGCCCTCGCACAGCACCGTGTCACCCCGCTTGACGATGTGTTTTTGAAAGAACACCTTGGCCCGCCATTCCTGAATGCTGGTGTGGACACGCAAGCGTTCGCCATACGTGGCAGGGCTGATAAAGCGGGTGTTGATCTCCAGCAGGGGCGTGCCAATGATGCCAGTGGCTTTGTACAGTTCGCGCCATGTGGGAACGCCACATTGCACAAAAAAATTCAGCGACGAGGCGTCCATCCATTTCGAAAAGTTGGGGAAAAACACAATCCCTGCCGGGTCACAGTCACCAAACATCACTTCCACTTCGTACACAACAGACAGGCTGGCTTTACTCACAGAGTGCTTTCATCAATTATGTGCTATTAAAATAGTAGCTTACGGCGCCAATATCATATGGGCTGGCATCGGTTTTATCCAGTACCAAACAGCTCAGCGGCTTTGCGGGTTCTTCAGCATGACAATGCCTGCCCGCTGCACACGCCGATGATATGCCGTATCGCGCGCCGCACAAGGTCCTCTGCTGCGCCAGCATGACTGTCAGCCGTGCGCTGCCAGTAGCCAATGGACAGCCAAGCGCGATGGCGCCGCCTGCGCGTTGCAACTTCGGGTGTCAGATGGAAAATTCAGGTGATGTGCGGTTTGAAGATCGGATGCACGGCATCCTGATGCAGTGCGTCAACCAGCTGCCTTCGATGCATCAGCACCGCACTCTGGTGCACAGCGCCTTTGTCCGTCACTTCGCATTTGTCGATCAATGGTGGCTCCTGCATCACATGCAACTCGGCCACACAGTTGCCGCTGCTAGTAGCAGCCGGCGCCAGCTTGTTCACCAGCTGTTGAAAATGCTGCGCCAACACATCGCCGTGCAATGCGCAGGCCGCAGCAGTCGGAAAAACCAGCGCACCAACCCCATGGCCGCTGATGCCGGTGATCACAGCGTCCTGCGCACAAGGCGCTCCTGCGGCAATGATTTTGGCGCGCGGCGGGGCAGCGCTGACAAAGGTGCCAGTTGCCAGCTTGAAGTCTTCTGAAATGCGGCCTTCAACATGACCCGCTGCCGACACCACTTTTATGGCATTGCCAACAGCAGCGCAGATGCCGTGCTGTAACGCGCGGCATCGGCTGCGAATACCAGGCCGTGCGGGGTAGTTTGCAGCACAGGCGCAGCTTTTCAAAGTCCTGGCTGAGCAGCAAATACGGCGGTGATACCGCTGCATTAGGCACCCCCCAACCATGCAGCCCAAACTTAAAAGCGCATGCTGCAAGTCGTTTTCGGACAGGACAGCAACCGGCCTGTCAACACTTAAAGCCAGGTTGATCAGCGCCTGCGCAATTCGCCATGCGCTGGCCCAGGCCTGGGCGTGTGTGATGTGTTGCCAGTTGCCAGTGAGGTAGCCCGGCAACTTTTTGCGCTGGGCCAAAAATCTGTACTCTGGCGCCGGAGGTGCTCAATGCTGCAGGCGGTCATTCATGCGGATGGGGAAGTTACCGATCGCTTGCTGCGCTCGCAGAAACTGAATGCCCGCTTCGCCGGGGCGAATGCCCGCTTCGCCAGGGTGAATGCCTGCTTCGCCAGGGCACAAAACAGCGCACGCAACGCCAAATTCAAGCAGGCGACACCGAGGCGAAAACACATCCATCATGGCCATGCCATCAGTTTTTTTTCACCTTGGCTGCTTTGCCTGCCAAAAACGCTTTCACGCGGGCTTTGGCTTCAGGCGCACTTTGTGCGATTGACGACATCAGGGCTTCTGTGAACAGGCCGTGATCAGCCGACTGCTCGGCTATTCGCGGCAGCGCGTGCATGATGGCATAGTTGGTCAGCGGTGCATTTTGCGCAATGCGCTTGGCCAGCTCAAACGCCTTGTCAAACGCAGCGCCCTCAGCTACCAAATACTGCGCCAGGCCAATGCGCCCGCCCTCAACGGCGCTGTACACACGGCCAGTCAGCATCATGTCTGTCATGCGGGCCACGCCAATCAGTTTGGGGATACGCACCGACCCGCCACCGCCAACAAAGATGCCGCGTGAGCCTTCAGGCAGGGCATAAAAAGTGGTGTCATCTGCCACGCGAATGTGGCAGGCGCTGGCCAGCTCCAGACCGCCGCCGACCACCGCGCCGTGAAGTGCCGCAACCACCGGCACGGTGCCAAACTGCAGCCGGTCCAAAGCGCTGTGCCACATGCGCGAATGCTGCAGGCCCTGACCTGCGTCGCGCTCGGTCAATTCGCCCAGGTCCAGGCCAGCGCAAAAATGATTGCCTGCGCCGTACAGCACCGCTGCTTTGGCCTCGGGCGGCAAAGTTTCAAACAGGTTTCGCAGTGCCAGCACCATGGCATCGCCCAGCGCATTGCGCTTGGCCGGGCGGTTCAGCCTGACGACGGCAATGGCGCCCTGCATTTCAAAGTAAATGTCGTCTGGTTTCATTCCATGTGCCGATTTGGTGACTTCGAATAACTATAAAACACGGCTGAGGCGCAGCCTGCCGCAGGCACGGCACACGGGAAAGTCCCGATGCACTTGCGCAAGGCATTGAATAGAGTTGGCGTGTTGCACGGCAGTCTGCGGACTTGACATGCGAGAAGCTGAGGAGACATCGTTCACAAAAAGGTCTTGTTGCCATCCGTTTCAAGGCCAACAAATCTACCAAAGCGCTGGCAACCCCAGCGCTTTTTTTTGGCTGTTTTCAAGCAGCAAGCCGATACAAGGCCAATACCTGACTGCCCGCAACAAGCACAGAGCAGGCGTACAGTGCATGTATTGCGTGTAACCCCTTGAATGCTTTCCATGATGATTTTTTCAAACCTAAAAAAATACGGGCTGTTGGCAGCAGCTGTTTCTGTTTCATGGCTGGCGGGTTGCGCCAGCCCGCCGCCTGCAACCGGGGCGTCGCAGCAGGCAGTGCTGGCGCAGTACGGTAAACCCACGGCCATTGTTGATTTGCCCAACGGCAAGCGTCTGCAGTATTCAACCCAACCGTTCGGACGAACCGCATTGATGGTGGACATGGATGCCAGTGGCCGCGTTACGGAGACACGTCAAGTTCTTAACGCGACAGATTTTGCCCGTGTCAGGACAGGCCAGTGGACCCGTGATGACATCCTGCGTGAATATGGCAGCCCCGCTTCGATTGATCGCGTCGGCAACTGGGCAGGCGACATACTGACTTACCGATGGGGCAATGGCCCTGAACCCATGCTGTTTTACGTGTACCTGGATGCCAGTCAGGTTGTGCAGCAGACTGTCTCAACTCTGGAATACAGGCGATCACGCAGAAAATAGCGTTATACGGCTTGTTGATGGTATTTTCAGCCTGCAAGCTATGTAATACGGGCGCTAGCAGCTATTTAATTGGTAGCATCACAACCTGTTGACAACTAGATTCGTCCTTCTTCCACGGCATGGCAAGCCACCTTGACTCCGTGCAACCACAGCAAAATCGGTCGCTCTGTCCGGCAACGATTGTTGGCATGGGGGCAGCGCGGGTTGAACGCGCAGCCAGGCGGCGGATTCAAAGGATTGGGGACTTCGCCTTGCACAGCCGTGCGGGCACGGCCTGTGTCGTGCATTTTTGGAATCGCGTCGAGCAGCATACGCGTATAAGGATGACGCGGCGTGGCAAACAATGCTTGCTTGCCCGCCAGCTCCACCAGCCGCCCCAGGTACATCACGCCAACGCTGTCGCTGACATGGCGCACCACAGCCAGGTTGTGGCTGATGAAAAGGTAGGTCAGCCCGCGCTGCTTTTGCAGGTCTTTCATGATGTTGAGCACCTGCGCCTGCACGCTCACGTCGAGCGCGCTGGTGGGTTCGTCGCACACCAAAAATTCGGGGTTGGTCGCCAGCGCCCGGGCAATCGAGATGCGCTGACGCTGCCCGCCCGAAAACTGGTGCGGGTACTTGGGCATGTCCAGCGGGCTCAGGCCCACCGATTTGAGCAGCTCGCCGACTTTGGCTTTCAGCGCCACCTCATCCGTGATGATGCCGTGCTCTTTGAGCGGCTCGCCAATGATGTCTTCCACAATCCAGCGCGGGTTCAGCGACGCATACGGGTCCTGAAAAATCATCTGGATTCGCTCGCGCAGCTTCAAACCCGTCGGGCCTTTGTAGGCCCTATGCGCATCCATGCCGTCAAAGGTCATGTTGCCGCGCGTGGGCTGGTACAGGCCCACCATCAACTTGGCCACCGTGCTTTTGCCGCAGCCTGATTCACCGACCAAAGCCAGTGTTTTGCCTTTTTCAATCTCAAAGCTCACGCCGTCCACTGCATGCAGCAACAGTCTGGGCTGGCGTTCAAGCACCCGTGTCAGCAAGCTGGGCGACACGTCAAAAGTCATGGCAATGTCGTTGACTGCAACCAGAACATTGCTATTGGAGCTGGTGGTTGCGCTCATGCTGTAATTCCGTTTTGTTCGACCAGCCAGCAGGCAGCGCGTGTCGCGCCAGCGTTCATCAACTCAGGCCGCTCCACCCGGCAACGGTCAAACACTTTCGGGCAGCGTGGATTGAAAGCACAGCCTGTTGGAATGGCGTTCAAGCGAGGCATGGCGCCGTCAATCTGATTGAGATATTCGCGGTCTTGCGTGATGTCAGGGATCGACGCCATCAGGCCTGCTGTGTAAGGATGTGCGGGTCGATTGATCACCTCATGCACCGGGCCAATCTCCACTATGCGGCCCGCATACATCACGGCCACGCGGTCGCAGGTCTCGGCAATCACGCCCATGTCGTGCGTGATCAGCATCACCGCAGCGCCGCGGTTTTTGCAGATGTTTTTCAAGAGGCTGATGATCTGCGCTTGAATCGATACATCCAGCGCCGTGGTTGGCTCGTCGGCCACGATCAGTTTCGGTTCAGCCGCCAGTGCCAATGCAATCACCACGCGCTGGCGCATGCCGCCCGAGAACTGGTGCGGGTAATGGTCAATGCGCTGCTCGGCCGCCGGAATGCCCGTGTCCTTGAGCAAGTCAATCGCGCGTTTGCGGGCCTCGGCATTGCTCACAGGCAAATGCGCCTGAATGGTTTCTGTCAGCTGTTTGCCCACGCTGTACAGCGGGTTGAGTGACGTCAGCGGGTCCTGAAAAATCGCGCCAATTTTGCGACCCCGAATGTGCCGCAGCTCATCGTTGCCCAGGTTGTCAATGCGCTTGCCTTCCAGCAAAACCTCGCCGCTTGCAATGCGGCCCGGCGGCTCCAGCAGGCCAATGATGGACGCACCTGTCAGCGACTTGCCCGCGCCAGATTCGCCCACCACACCCAAAATTTCACCGGGCGCAATGTCAAATGAAATGCCGTCAATCGCGCGAAGCGTGCCGCGTCGATTCGGGAATTCGACTACGAGATTTTTGACTTGGAGTAAGGACATGGCTGCTTAACGAAGGCGGGGATTCAACGCATCGCGCAGCCAGTCGCCGAGCAAATTCACGCTCAGCGCAATGATGATCAACATCAACGCGGGGAAGACGGTGATCCACCACTCGCCGGAAAACAAATAGTCATTGCCGACGCGAATCAAGGTGCCAAGCGATGGCGATGTGGGCGGCACGCCGACGCCTAAAAACGACAGTGTGGCTTCGGTGATGATGGCCGTTGCGACCTGAATGGTGGCCAGCACCAGCACCGGGCCCATCACATTGGGCAACACATGGCGCGTCATGATGCGCATGGGTGCCACGCCTGTAACGCGTGCAACCTGCACGTATTCCTTGTTGCGCTCTACCAGCGTTGAGCCGCGCACGGTGCGGGCGTATTGCACCCAGCCGGTGAGCGAGATCGACACAATCAGCACACCAAAAGCCAGCGATTCATGCGCGTTGGGAAACATCGCGCGGCCCACGCCTGCAATCAGCAGCGCCACCAAAATGGCCGGGAAACTCAGCATCACATCGCACAGGCGCATCAAAAAACTGTCGAGCCAGCCGCCCATGAAGCCCGCCAGCAAGCCCATCACCACGCCAAACGCGACAGAAATAATGACCGACGCAAAACCAACTGCCAGCGAGATGCGCGCGCCATACATCAGCGTTGACAAAATATCGCGGCCCTGGTCGTCGGTGCCCAGTAGAAAAGCGCGTTTGCCTTCAGATTCCCAGGCAGGCGGCAGGCGCGCGTTTGACAATTCGAGCGTCGTCAAATCAAACGGGTTGTGCGGTGCAATAAAGCCCGCAAACACGGCGCAAACCAGGCAGATGAAAGCCACCACCGCAGCGGCTATCGCCATCGGAGAGGTTTTAAAGCTGTAGCCGACGTCGGTGTCTAGCCAGCGGGTTAAGTGACGAGTCATGATGTTGGTCATAAATCGGGAGCGGGTGTTAAATCCCTCTCCCTTTGCGGGGAGAGGGTCGGGGGGAGGGGCGGGACGGCGCAATCTTATGGACCGTTTTGTGTACGGGTAAATTGCCCACACCCCTGCCTTCTTCCCGCAAGGGGAGAGGGGGTAAGACCATCACGCCGAACACGACGGGTCGGCCAATTAACATCCTTACTTCACGCTCATCCATTTGAAGAACATGAAGTTGTCAGCCATTTGCACCAGGTCCACTTTCTTGCTCACACCCCAGGCCAGCGCTTGCTGGTGCAGTGGCAAGTGGCCAATCTCGTCGGTGTGGATTTTGAAGGCTTCCGCAATGAATGCCTGGCGCTTTGGCTTGTCGGTTTCTGACTGGATTTTGGCAATCAGCTCGTCTACCTTCGGGTTGCAGTACGAACCCAGATTGAACTGGCCTGAACCCTTGTCGTCAACGCAGCGCATCAGGCCATTCAAAGCATTGTGCGAATCATAGGTACCAGGTGTCCAGCCCAACATGTAAAAGCTGGTGTCACGGCGCAAAATTTTCGGAAAGTAGGTGCCTTTGGTTTCAGCTTGCAAATTGATTTTGACGTTGATGCGCGACAGGTTGGCAGCCACGGCCTGGCAAATCTCGCCGTCGTTCACATAGCGGTCGTTCGGGCAGTTCATGCTGACTTCAAAGCCTGCACCGTAGCCAGCATCTGCCATCAGTTTTTTGGCGGCTTCCACGTCAAACGGCAAGCGCTTGTTGGCCGCTGCATCAAAGCCATTGATGCCGGGGCCCACCAGCAACGCTGTCGGGTTGGCTGCGCCGCGCATCACTGTGCGCTTGATGCCTTCAATGTCGATGGCCTGGTAAAAAGCCTGGCGAACGCGCTTGTCCTTGAACGGGTTTTTGCCTTTGACGCTGGAGTACAACAGTTCATCACGTTTTTGGTCCATGCCCAAAAAGATGGTGCGCAGCTCGGGGCCGGTCATGGCTTTGGCATTGGCGCTGGCATTGACGCGGGCAATGTCCTGCACAGGCACAGGCTCCATCACATCGATTTCACCGGAGATCAACGCTGCCACGCGGGTTGGGTCGTTGGAGATCGGCGTGTAAATAACTTCTGTCACGTTGCCTTCAACCTTGCCCCAGTAATTGCCGCTTTTGGTAAACGTGGTTTTGATGCCGGGCTGGCGCTCGCGCACACGGTACGGGCCTGTGCCATTCGCGCGGAAAGACGCAGCGTTTTCAACACCTTTACGGCGGTCGACCGGGCGTGTGGCCTGGTTGGTTTCAGACCACTTTTTGCTCATGATGTAGACCAGCGACAGCACATCGGGCAGGATGGGGAACGGGCCTTTGGTTTCAATCTCGACCATATGGTCATTGACCTTGCGCACTTCTTTGATGTCGTTGGTGTAGCTTTTCATGTCTGAACCATCAGCACCAGCGCGGGCCATGCTGAACAGCACGTCATCAGCCGTAAACGGTGTGCCGTCATGAAACTGCACGCCCTTGCGCAGCTCAAACCGCCATACCGAGGGGGTGGGCTGGCTCCAGCTGGTAGCCAGCAGCGGAGCTAGGCTCAGGTCTTTGTTGCGGCCTACCAAGCCTTCGTACACATTGCCTGTGACGCTGAGTTGCAATGATTCATTGAGCGAATGCGGGTCCATCGACAGCGCGTCGCCCTGGTTGCCAATGCGGATGGTTTTGGCGTTCGCTGCGCCCATAACGCAAACGGCACCTGCTACCAAACCAATAGCTGCCAGCGCCCTAATTGATTGCGCTAGAGTCGTTTTTTTATGTTGATTTGACATGTTTTCCTTTTAATTGAAGCAAAAATAAACAATGAAACTTATGAGACTAGTGGCATGGATTGTTCGACCAGGCCCGCAAACAGCGCCGCTCCCAGCGGCAACACTTCGTCATTGAAGTCGTACCTGGAGTTGTGCAAAAAGCAGCCCGGCGTTCCCAGGCCATCGCCCTGGCCCAGTCGCAAATACGCACCCGGCTTGGCCTGCAGCATGAATGAAAAGTCCTCTGCGCCCATGCTGGGCACAATGTCACGAGTCACGTTGTCTTCGCCGACCAGCATGGCCGCGATGTCTGCAGCAAACATGGCTTCAACAGGCGTGTTGATGGTGGCCGGGTAAATGCGCTCGTAATGCATGCTGGCTGTTGCGCCAAAAGCCTCGGCCACCGACGCCACCAGCGTGTGCAGGCGCTTTTCAATCAAGTCCTGCACATCAGCGTTGAAGGTACGTACGGTGCCCACCAGCGTGGCCGTACCAGGAATCACACTCATGGCACCCAGGTCGCCCGCGTTCATTGCGCAAATACTGACGACTGCGCTGTCCTGCGGTTTGACATTGCGACTCACGATGCTTTGCGCAGCTGTGATGATGTGGGCCGCGACCAGCACCGGGTCAATCGCCATGTACGGGTGCGCGCCGTGGCCGCCCTTGCCTGTGATGGTGATGGTGATGCGGTCGGCCGCTGCCATCATGGGGCCGCGGTTGACGCCCACCGTGCCTGCAGGCATCGATGGCCAGTTGTGCATGGCGTACGCAGCCTGCACCGGGAAGCGGTCAAACAGGCCGTCTTCAATCATCGCCTTGGCACCGGCGTAGCCCTCTTCACCGGGCTGGAAAATCAGCACAGCAGTGCCATCAAAATTGCGCGTCTCGGCCAAATACCGCGCCGCACCCACCAGCATGGTGGTATGGCCGTCATGACCACAGGCGTGCATCTTGCCAGGCTGCGCTGACTTCCAGCCAAAAGCGTTGTGCTCGGTCAAGGGCAGCGCGTCCATGTCGGCACGCAGGCCAATCATGTTGCCGGGGTTGGCAGCAGAGCGGCCCTTGCCATGGACGATGCCGACCACACCGGTTTTGCCAATGCCCGTGTGAATGGCATCCACGCCGCACAGCTTCAGTGCCTGCTCGACGCGGCTGGCTGTGTAAACCTCTTCAAAACCAAGTTCAGGGTGAACATGCAGGTCGCGCCTGAAAGCTGTCAGCTCAGGGTGAAACTGGCTGATCGCGTCAAATGCGCGGCCAATAGCCATCAATTTTTTGGGTTTAACCGCCGTCAGCATCAATGTCCTCCAGACTTGCCCACCCGAAGACGCGGGTCGACTACAAAATAAAGCAGATCAACCACCAGGTTGATCACCACAAAAATCAGCGCGGTCAGGCACAGGTACGCGGCCATGACAGGAATGTCGGCGAAAGTGACAGCCTGAATGAACAGCAGCCCCATGCCCGGCCACTGAAACACCGTCTCCGTGATGATGGCAAACGCAATCAGCGAGCCCAGCTGCAAGCCGGTGATGGTGATGACCGGCACCAGTGTGTTTTTAAGCGCATGGCCAAAGTGAATGGCCGTGTCCGACAAGCCCCGGGCGCGCGCAAACTTGACGTAATCGGTACGCAGCACCTCAAGCATTTCAGCCCGCACCAGCCGCATGATGAGCGTGAGCTGAAAAATCGCCAGTGTGACGGCTGGCAGCACAATGTGGTGCCAGCCACCGGGCGTCAGCAATCCGGATGTCCACCAGCCAACCTGCACGACTTCACCACGGCCAAAGCTGGGAAACCAGCCGAGGCCGACTGCAAACAGCAAGATCAGCAAAATACCCACCAAAAACGTCGGCAGTGACACGCCCAGCAGCGATACGGTCATGAACAGCTGGCTTAAAAACGTGCCGCGTTTGAGCGCCGCATAGACGCCCATCGGAATGCCGAGCACCAGAGCCAGGACCGCGGCAATGCCGGCCAGCTCCAGCGTGGCAGGCAGGCGCTCGGCGATCAGGCGTGAAACTTTTGAGCCCTGGCGCAGGCTGAGTCCAAACTCGCCCTGCACCGCATTGGCCAGAAAGTTCCAAAACTGCACCAAAAACGATTTGTCCAGCCCCAGGTCAGCGCGCAGCTCTTTGATCTGCAGCGGTGTTGCGTCCTGTCCCAGCAGGAAAACAACCGGATCGCCGACATATTGAAACAACAAAAACGAGATAAGCGCCACCGAGATCATGACGATGACAGCTTGAAACAGGCGCTGGAGGATAAATGAGAGCATTGAACTGAGGAATTAGCTGGACCAGTTGTCGTCACCACATCCTAGCGCAGCAAATTGCGCGCCACTATGGGACATACCTTACATCAGGCGCGGCACGGCTTGCAGAATGCCTTTGCGAATACCTGTCACACCCGGCAATAGTGGATATTCAGTCCAGTGGTGACTTAGTTGAAAATTTAGAAACCGGACTGCATTCCCGCCTTCGCGGGAATAACAAATTTTTCGCCTTCGCGGGAATGACAGATTTTTCGCCTTCGCGGGAATGACGTAACCGCCCCCTCAGTTCACTTTCACCAGACGCCAGTCAATCCGGTTGTCAGCCCGGTGCACCACGTCGATGTTTTTCTTCATGGCCCACGGAATGATCTGGTTGTGCAGTGGAATGTGCGACACGTCTTCGTGCGACAGCACCAGTGCTTTTTCAATCAGGTCGTTGCGGTTTTTCGGGTCGGTTTCAACCTTGATGCGCTCGATCAGCGCGTCCATTTGCGGGTTGGAATAGCGGCCCACGTTGTAGTTGCCGTCGCCGCCTGCGCCCACCGTGCGCACCAGTGACTGCAGGCTGTACAGCGCATCAAACGTCGGCACACCCCAGCCCAGCATGTAAATGCTGGCTTCATAGCGCTGGATCATCGGAAAGTAAGTCACCAGTGGCAATGTGCGCAGCTTGGCTTTGATGCCAATTTTCGACCACATGGCTGTCACGGCCTGGCAGATTTCTTCGTCGTTGATGTAGCGGTTGTTCGGGCAGGCCAGATCGACTTCGAAACCATCTTTGTAGCCTGCTTCTGCCAACAGTTTTTTGGCCGCTTCCACATCAAAAGGCCAGCGCGCATCAACTTTTTTGCTCCAGCCGTTGACCTGCGGCGCGATCAGGGTACCAGTTGGCTGGCTCAGGCCGCGCATGGCGACGCGGTTCAGCGTGGCGCTGTCAATGGCCTGGTACAAGGCTTTGCGCACGCGCACGTCTTTCAGCGGGTTTTTGCCTTTGACACTGGAGCCGACCAGCTCGTCACGGAACTGGTCCATGCCAAAAAAGATGGTGCGGTTTTCAGCGCCGTCCATCACTTTGAGTGCGCTGTTGCTGCGCATGCGGCCAAGATCCTGCAAGCTGGGGTCCAGCACCAGGTCAACTTCGCCTGACAGCAGCGCCGCCACGCGGGTCGCTTCAGACTTGATTGGCGTATAGACAATTTCAGTCACATTGCCGTCCAGCTTGCCCCACCAGTTGGGGTTGCGTTTAAAGACAAGCTTTTGGTCAGGCTGCCAGCTTTCGACCATGAACGGGCCGCTGCCCATGGCGTTGCGGTGTGAAAAGCTTTCGTCTTTGGTCTTGATGTCCTTGGGCTCAACAGATTTATTTTTCTCAGACCAGGCCTTGCTCATGATGCGCAGCTCGGTCAGCTGGTTCATCAGCACCGGATTGGGCGCTTTCAACGCGATTTCAATAGTCGATTCACCTGTCTTGGTGACTTTGTCAATGCCTTGGGCAAACACGCCGTAGTTCGATGTTTTGGCCATGGAACGGTTCAGTGAAAACACCACATCGTCAGCGCTCAAAGCGCTGCCGTCGCTGAACTTGACGCCCTTTCTCAGCTCAATGCGCATCAACTTGGGGTTGACCAGCGTCCAGCTGGTGGCCAGCTGCGGTTCAATCTTGAAAGTCTTGCTGTTGTAGTACACCAGCGATTCATAAACTGCAGCATGAACGCCGTTGCCCAGCGCGTTGTTTTGCGAATGGATGTCCATCGTCGGGATGTCGCTGGCGCTGGTCCACCTGAAGGTTTTGGCGCTGGCTGACTGGCCCAGTGCCACAGCAGCGGCGAGCAAGGCAAGTTTGAAAGGGGTGGGCAGAGAAGTCATGTGCAGTCCTTGACGCCCAAAGTGATTGGGCGAGCGTTGAAAAGCACAAACTATGCCGCAAACCCCGGTTTGCAGTTACCGGGCTTTCACTGAGGTGATCTCAGCAAGATCGATGTTCAGTGCAGCGAAATTGGCGTGGTCGCCAGGCCGCTGTAGCCTTCCAGCGTGTCTTCAATTTCCTGCTGGGTGGGTGTGTTGAGCTGCCAGGCACTCAGGCGCTGCTGAAACATTTCAGCCCAGGAGCCGTCCAGATACACCTCTTTGCCAGAACGTTTGTCAACAATTTCAAACCCGTTGCGTGCCATGTGCGGAATGGCCGGCGGTGGCGCAGATGCTTCGGGCGCGTTGGCATGAATTTGCACCACCACAAAAGATTCCGAGTCGTAAAGCATTTGCATTTGAATTAGTCCTTGCTGCATTTTAAGCGTGTACCTGCCATCTATGTAGCAACGGGGAGGCCAACTTCAAGGCTGTCAGGGAAAACCTGACATCGCCGTGTCGCATTCACGGGATTACTTCACAACTTCACAACTTCACAACTTCAGTCAGCTGCTGGTCAATGAAATCGCCGTTTTGCTGTGTGATGCGGTTGCGCACAGGCAGGTAGCCCAGGGAGGGTGCATACCAGAGCTCGACTTTTTGGTCAAATTCCTTGCGCGGCTTGCGGGTCAGTTTCAGGGCGGGGACGCTCTTGTTTGTGACGTCGACGTTTTCTTCAGACTCAACGACGAACGTCCAGAGGTCGGCATTGCGTGAGCCAGCGGTTAAAAATGTGATGTTGCTGCCCACGGGAAACCCTGGCGGATTGGCCGCCAGCATGCCGCCCAGTTGCAAAAAGACACTGATCTGGTCTTGTGCGCCGTCTGTCCAGGCGGCTTCAGGTGTGTTGGCGCTGAAGGTAATCTTGCCTTTATCCGCCTCAAAATGGGCGGCCTGTTCAGCCCGAAACTTGTCTGAAAAACGGGTGGGCGCCAGCCCAGTGCCAGTGACTTTGCCCACACTGGTCCAGGTGCGCGAGCCAATCAAAAAAGCACTGACCTTCATCACCGCCTCGTAGCTGTCGCCATTCGTCTTCCAAGCCAGCTCAGCGTTGGCTTGGTAATTCATGGTTTTTGCCATCCCCACCACTTTGTACAGCAGCCGAACCGAGCCGGGCAAACTGACAGCCTGTACGGGCGTGGTCTTGGGGCCGGCTGGCGGAGGGGGTGCAGCCGCCGCAACCGCTGTAGCCCCGCTTGACTCCGGCAGCGCAGTGATCGTCAGCGTTGGCGTGGGGTCTGCCAGCGTCGGGGATGGCACATCTGGAAGGGCTGGGGGAGACAATTGCGCTACTGTTTCAGGAGCTGCTTGCGCCCGTTTTACTTGGGCTACAGGCCTGTTTGATGCACTTTTTATGCTGTTTTGGGCTGTTTTGGCTGGTTTGGCCGACGCTGCAGCCATTTGCACAGCGCCTGGCACTGGATCAGCGGGTGGGGCAGCGTCAACACTGCGGGTGATCCAGGTCCTGGCATCTGGCGCATCAAGGCTGGGCCCGGTGCCCAGCTGGGCAACCGGTGCGCTCAGCACCAGCACATGCCCCAGCATGACCAGCACGGCCAGCGCCGTCAGCGGCCTCCAGTCCGGATGGCGCGATGCAATCGTCATGCCGCAATGTAGCCCAGATCGCTTGACAGTTGCCGGGCTGCGGTGATCAAAGGTGTGGCAACCTTGCCACCCCAATCCGCATCAAAACTGCTCAGCGAGCCCAGGGCCACCATGCCCAGCACCATGTGGCCATCGGCGTCAAACACCGGCGCGCAAAAGCCGCCCACACCCGGCAGCAATGTGTTCACGACCCGGGCCGCACCCTGGCTGCGCGCCTCGTCCAGCATCAAATTAACCTGTGCCATGCTGGTGGGCAAGTCCCGCCGCCCCAGCTTTTGCGCCCGCACCAGCTCGTCTTTCAGCAGGCTTTTGAGCCTGACATTGACAGCACTTTGCCGGGTTGCCATGAAGGCTGCAAAGCACAGCCCGGTGGCCGACGACAGCAGCGGCATCACGTCGCCCAGGCGCAAATTGACGGTCACGGTTTGTGGCGACTCTTCCCAGTGCACCATGCACGGGCCCTGGTTGCCCCACACAGCCAGCGCAAGCGTCTGGCCGATTTGCGCCATCAAGGGGCTGAGCCGCGCTCTGGCCAGCTTGACCGCGTCAATTCTTGAAAGTGAAGCGAGCCCTAACTTAAGAGCTGCAGGCCCCAGGTCGTATCGGGTGGTGCCCAGGTCCTGCACCACCAGACCCAGGCGTTGAAAGCTGACCAGGTAGCGGTGCGCCTTGGCCGCGCTCATGTCAGCAGCGGCGGCCAGGTCACGGAGCATCAGGGCGGTGCCTGCATTGGCAAGCACGCCCAGCAACGCAAACCCCACCTCCACCGACTGGATGCCGGCGCGCTGTGTCCCGGCGTCGTCATGACCTGGCATTGCTGTCAAGGTGTCAGCCTTCATGGGTTCTCTATAATTACATTTAGGTAAATCGATTTCATATATCGTAACGCCGGTGCACCACTTAAAGCATTGCCCAGAGCATCACTCAGAGCCCAACCCCGAGGCGTTACCCCGACGCCAGAACAGAAGGAAACCACATGAAACTTGCCACTTACAAAGACGGCTCCAGAGACGGTCAACTGGTGCTTGTCTCACGCGACCTGTCAACGGCGCATTATGCAACCGGCATTGCCAGCAAACTGCAGCAGGTGCTGGATGACTGGAACTTCATGTCGCCGCAGTTGCAGGACCTGTATGAAACCCTGAACAACGGCAAAACCAGGCACGCCTTCCCGTTTGAACCTGAACGCTGCACGGCCCCGCTGCCACGTGCTTACCAGTGGGCTGACGGCTCGGCTTTTATCAACCACGTAGAGCTGGTCCGCAAGGCACGCAATTCGGAGGTGCCAGAATCGTTTTACACCGACCCGTTGATGTACCAGGGCGGCAGCGACGATTTCAGTGGCCCACGGGACGATGTTGTGGTCGCCAGTGAAGAATTTGGCATTGATTTTGAAGCCGAGATCGCCGTGATCACTGCCGATGTGGGCATGGGCACCAGCGCAGAACAAGCCATTGACGGCGTCCGCCTGGTGATGCTGGCCAACGATGTGTCGCTGCGCAATTTGATCCCGGCAGAATTGGCCAAAGGCTTTGGCTTTTTTCAAAGCAAGCCTGCCACTGCATTCAGTCCAGTGGCGGTGACCGTCGACGAGTTGGGGTCTTCATGGCAAGGCGGGCGCCTGCACATGTCACTGCAAAGCACCTGGAACGGCCGCAAGGTGGGCATGTGCGATGCCGGGCCAGAAATGACTTTTCACTTTGGCCAGCTGATTGCCCACATCTGCAAAACCCGCAATGTGCGCGCGGGCAGCGTGATTGGCTCAGGCACCGTCAGCAACAAGGACTGGGCGCACGGCTTCAGCTGCATTGCTGAAAAGCGTGCCATTGAAACCATTGAAGGCGGCAAGCCGGTGACTGAATTCATGAAGTTTGGCGACACGATTCGCATTGAGGCCAAGGCCAAAGACGGGCAAAGTGTTTTCGGAGCCATTGAGCAAAAGGTGGCTGCTCTGGCCAAGCCGGTGCCAGCAGCCTAAGACGGCAAACTCAGCCACACAATGGCTGCAGCGCTGGCAACCCCGCACACCAGCAAGCTGCCCATCCACACAACCGATTTCTTCAGTTGTTGCCGGTACACAAGGCGATTGTTTTGGCCATGGCTGTCCGCTGCATTTGAGGGCTGTTCTGGCTGGCTGGGGCTTGACTTTTGATTCAGTGAATCGTGAGAAGTTTGCATAAATGAGAGGGCAGAGAGCATGTGGGCGACGGACAAACGGGATGGTTCGTCGTAACCGCCATGATTCTAGTACACTGACACAAAAGTAACGAAACATGAATACACTCTTTCCATCGCCAATCGATGCTCGGAGATGTTGCCATGCGCCAAACGGAACTTTACTTGACCGACGAGGACCGAGCGGTCGTAGACGAGATTCGCAGCAA
>JANYGP010000107.1 GCA_025362315.1 Polaromonas sp. | reverse complement strand
GGACCTTGTCGGTCGCGTCAATCACAAACCACTCGTGCACCACGTCAGCGGGTTTTGCGCTGAAGGTTTTCATGAGTTTTCTCTTTTAAAAAGAAGGGTCTGACAGGCTCTACGTGAGCTTGCGAACGTGGGTTCTACTCTACGGTCGGCGTTCCTCTAACGGGAACCTCTTAGGTAGCGGTTTGCCAGCAAAATAGCTTTGAGGGCGCACTTCGACGCGGAACCACATGTGCGCTGCGAAGCCCTCGATTATATGAATAATCAAGGGCTTGGGTCAATATCGGGTGAACCAGATGATTGATTCGAGGCGAAAATAGGCCATGTTTTCATACCGCCACGCCTTTCATGCCGGCAACCATGCCGATGTTTTAAAACACACGACTCTGGTTGCGCTGTGCAAATACCTTTGCGGCAAAGACGCCGCGCTGAGTGTGATTGACACCCACGCGGGGGCTGGGCTGTACCGGCTCGATGGTGACTACACCGAGACCAGTGGAGAGGCAACAGATGGTGTTTTCAGGCTTTTTCAAGTGCCTATTGATGCTGTAGCCCATAATATACGGGCGCAGACAGCTCCTAAAAAAGGAGCGGTCAAAGCAATCTTTCCTGAAGATTTTTGCCCGGCCCTCCAAGATTACGCCCAGCTTCTGCACGGGCTGAATCCAAAATTTCTGGAAACGGGCGACACCGCTCATCTGAAAATTTACCCTGGCTCACCTTTCATCATTCAGAAATTTCTGGAAGGCCGTGACAAGCTCAAACTGTTTGAGTTGCACCCGACCGACTTCAAGTCACTTTCAGCCAACATTGCGCAACTGGGCGCCGGCAGGCAGGTCACCGTGGCCTGCGAGGACGGTTTTGAAGCCTTGAAGCCGTTTTTGCCGCCGCCGTCACGCCGGGCCATGGTGTTTTGTGACCCCAGCTATGAAATGAAGAGCGACTACGCCAGAGTCAGCGTTATGGTGGGAGATGCCATCAAGCGCTTTGCCACGGGCACTTATGTGGTCTGGTACCCGGTGATTCCGCGGCCCGAGGCGCATGATTTGCCGCGCAAGCTGAAGACACTGGCAGTGAAAGCCGGGCGGCCTTGGCTGAATGCTGTGATGACCGTCAAGTCGAGCAAGCTGACGACGGACGATTCTGGCGAAGTTGTTCGGCCTGGCCTGCCTGCCAGCGGCATGTTCATCATCAATCCGCCGCATACGCTGAAGGCGCAATTGCAACTTGCTTTGCCGCAGATGGTGGTACTGCTTGGGCAGGATCGGAATGCTGGGTTTGCGCTGGACAGTGGTGGATAAGATTTACTCTGATTTGTAGGCGGGTTAACTTGGCTTGGTTTGCCGGGTATCGCCCCGGCGGGCGACTTACTTTTCTTTGCTTCGCCAAAGAAAAGTAACCAAAAGAAAGGCGACCCGCAGTCTGAGTCCCTTCGCTACGCTACGGGCACGCTGTGGTGCTCGTTCAAGGTGGGGTCAATCGCAAACTCGGCTAGCGCCTCAAACAAGCGCTTGCCCTGATCCACTTTGCCCTGCGCTCCTCGCCTCAGCCAGGACGGGTGGGGAATCGGATTCACATTCGGATTCGGGGAGCCCTCACCCCTGCCCTCTCCCAGGCGGAGAGGGTGTAAGACAGATACACACAGTAGCGCCGTCCTCTTTTTCCCTCTTCCTCTGGGAGAGGGTTAGGGTAAGGGCCTCCCCGAATCCGAATCCCCTGCCCCGTCCTGGCTGGGCTTGATAAAGCTGAAGGAGACGGACTAAAAAATCTGGATATCCGACGGCTGCGCAGCAGACTAGTTTCCAGATTTTCCGGCTCCTTCAGCTTTTTCAAGGAACCGCGCAGCGGCCCAGACTGCGGGTCGCCTTTTCTTTGCTTACTTTCTTCTGGCGAAGCAAAAGAAAGTGAGTTGCCGCCGGGCAACCCCCGGCAAACCCAATGAATGCGAAACACTCTCAAATCAGTAGCTGCCAGCGCCCAAAAACAAGCGTCACAGCACAAAAATAAATCAATCCAGTCGTTGCCGCACAGCAACCACCTTGCCAGCAACCTCGCCCCCAGCCACCATCAACACCACCTGCTTGAAGCCAATTCCCAGCATGTCCAACTCAACAGCTGCCGCCCGGCTCAAATCAATGATGCGGTTTTTGGCAAAAGGCCCACGGTCGGTGATGCGCACCAGCACCTCACGGCCATTGACCAGGCTTTTGACGCGCACCATCGTGCCAAATGGCAGTGTTTTGTGGGCCGCCGTCAGGGCGTGCATGTCGTAGCGCTCCCCATTGGCGGTGCGCCTGCCGTGAAAGCGTGGGCCGTACCAGGACGCACCGCCGCGCTCCAGTTCAACGGCTGACTCAATGTCAACAGCACCAGAAACATCATTGGGCATGACCGGCCCCACCCCCACCGCCTGTGCCAGATTTGGCAAGTCTTGCCGGGGCGCCATGCCCGTGCTTGCCGCGGGCAATGTCAGTTGGGCACCTGCTGCCGGAAAAACATTTTTCACAGCCGCCTGACGGTGCGCATTCACTGCCTCAGGTCTGGTGGTGATGGCCGTGGGTGCAACTGCAGCACAACCTGTCAATACCGCTGCTACAGCAGCACAACCGAGCTTTGACAAATGGGATCTCATGCCACTGAACTTTACATCCAGCCTGCCGAGGGCCCAAAAGCGCCTCAAAGCGGCTGCAAACGCTGCAGTACTTCCAGCATGGGCGCGCTCTGGTTCATGCTGTAAAAATGCAGGCCCGGCACGCCGCCGTTGCGCAGCTGGTCGCACAGGTCCGTCGTGACGTCCAGGCCAAAGCTTTTGATCGATGCCGTGTCGTCTGCAAAACCCTGCAGCCGCAGGCGTATCCAGCGCGGAATTTCTGCGCCGCACATGTCGCTGAAGCGTATCAACTGGCTGGAGCTGGTGATCGGCATGATGCCCGGCACCACTGGGACGTCAACGCCCATTTTGTAGGCGTCGTCGACAAAGCGAAAGTACGCATCGCTGTTGTAAAAATACTGGGTGATGGCCGAGTTGGCACCCGCCTTGATTTTGGCGGCGTAGGACTTGAGGTCGTCTCCAGCTGACCGGGCCTGCGGATGAATTTCAGGATAAGCAGCCACTTCAATGTGAAAGGCATCGCCCGTTTCGGCCCGGATAAAAGCCACCAGCTCGCTGGCGTAATGAAAGTCCCCACCAGCACCAAAGCCGCTGGGCAAATCACCGCGCAGTGCCACGAGGCGCTTGACGCCCATAGCTTTCAGCGTGGCCAGCTGCTCGCGCATCGAGGCCTTGGTCGCGCCCATGCAGGAGATGTGACAGGCCGCAACACGGCCTTCAGCCAAAATTTCAGTGACAGTGGCAAAGGTGCCTGCCTGGGTAGAGCCGCCCGCGCCAAACGTCACCGAGCAATACTCGGGATTCAGGGCATAAAGAGCCTGGCGCGTGGCGCGCAGTTTGATGGCACCCTCAGGCGTTTTGGGCGGGAAAAGCTCAAAGCTGATGGGAAGCTGTGCTGTTTTGTTTGTCGGGGTCATGTTGGCAATTGGGGTTGTGGTGGTCAAAGCAGTTGCTCAAATCAGGTTAGTCATCGAGGGGCAATTTGCCCTTTTGCTTGCGCCGCGCCGGACCGTGCTGGCCGGCGTGGGCTTCTTCAGAGTCCTCGTGCGCGGCGTGCAATGCCCGGGTTTCGGCGCGCGGCGTGCGTTTGACGGCTTTGCGCGCGGGTGCTGCGGGCAGTGGCTGATCGTCCAGCCCAGCATTCATGCCTTTTTTGCCGTGAATGAAAAACTCGCGGTTGCCGTCGCCGCCGTCAATGCTGGACGCCATCCATTTCAAAACTTCAACGCCCAGCTCCGCGCAGCAATCACGCAGGCGCTTTTCAACAAATTCAAAATGCGCAGCGTCCCGGACAATGCCGCCCTTGCCGATCTGGCCGGGCTGCAGCTCGAATTGCGGTTTGACCAGCATCAGCAAATGGCCGTCGGCCTTGAGCAGGCGCACGACAGCTGGCAGCACCAGCGTCAGCGAGATGAAGGACAGGTCGCCGGTCAAAAAATCGAAGACGGGATTGATTTCAAGGTCATTTTCTTCATCAAATTGATCTGTAGCGCCCATATAATGGGCGCTGGCAGCTATTAATTCAGAAGCAGTCAGTGATCTGGCATTGATGCCTTCCAGGCACACCACCCGCGCATCACTTCGCATGCTGTCATGCAGCTGGCCATGGCCGACGTCCACGCCCACCACCTGAACAGCCCCGTGCTGCAGCAGGCAATCGGTAAAGCCGCCCGTCGACTGGCCAATGTCCAGGCAGCGCAGACGCGCCACGTCCAGCCCGGCAGTTTTCAAGGCACCTTCGAGCTTCAAGCCGCCGCGCGAAATGTATTTCGCCTCGGTGTTGTCCAGCACTTCAACCTCCGCAGCATCAGGAATTTCGTCACCGTTTTTGGCCACGCGCTTCCAGGGAGCTGCAACTTCAGCTTCGTCAACAACAACACGCCACTGAACGCCCGACCCAATCAGGCGCTGGGCCTGGGAGCGGGTGGTGGCAAAGCTGTGTTCGACAAGAAAAAGGTCAGCGCGCATGGAGTCAGTTTGGTATCCAGTCCCCTCGCCCAGTGGGGAGAGGGTTAGGGTGAGGGTTCCGCGGATTCAGATTTGATCAACTGGCTATCACCGCTAGCCCTCACCCCCACCCTCTCCCAGAGGGAGAGGGTGTAAAACCATTAATAACGGTAAGTATTAGCCTTGTACGGACCAGCCTTGCTGACACCGATATAGTCGGCCTGGTCCTGGCTCAGTTCGGTCAGCATGGCGCCGACTTTCTTTAAGTGCAGACGGGCGACTTTTTCGTCCAGGTGCTTTGGCAATACGTACACTT
>JANYGP010000102.1 GCA_025362315.1 Polaromonas sp. | reverse complement strand
CTTGCTGCACGATGGTGCGCGCTGGCGAGTACACCGGCCCGTTTACGCCTGGGCAGTTCAGCACGATGGGTGCCCGCAGCTGGTACATGGTGCGTGAAGCCATGCAGGAGGCCGAGGCCCTGGGGGAAGCCTAGCCGCCCGCGCTGGGGTGCTGCGCCTGCAGATCGCCCTGATAGCGCGGGAGCTGCACTGGAGCCGAGCCGACATTTTGGCGCTGCCGGTGGCTGAATTTAAAGCTTACGTCGAACTATTGAAACCCCTACTTAACCGCAACACCGACTGAAGCACAACATGGGAACCACCACCTACAAAGTCGGCGTACGGATTGAGGGCGATGCTTCTGGCATGGCCAGAGCGGCCAAAGAAGCCCAGGAGCACTCCAAGCGTATGGGCAGCGCGATGGGGCAGAACTTTGCCAAGCTGGCCAAGGCCCGTGAGCTGCTGGGTGTGCGTTCTGAGCACCAGGTGCAGCGGGAGATTCAAAGGACCGAGGCGGCCTACAACCGCCTGGCCAAAACCGGCACGCTGAGCGCTGCCGAACAAGCCCGCGCCGCCAAGGCCATGCAGGCCGAGGTGAAAAAACTCAACCTTGAGATGGGTAAGACAGGGGCTAAGCCTGCGGACAACTTGCAGGAATTCAGCAAGATGGCCAAAGCGCGTGAGCTGCTCGGCGTGCGGCCTGAGCGGGAGATACAGCGCGAGATCCAGAGAACCGAAGCTGCGTATGCGCGCCTGGCCAGATCTGGAACGATGAGCTTTTACGAGCAGCGCACGGCCGCCAAGGCGACGCGTGAGGAAGTGACCCGCCTTACAAATGAAATGGGCAGATTGACCACCCGGCAGAAGCTGACGCGTGGCTTCGCTGTGGCTGGCGGGTTGGCTGCAGCTGGTGGGGTGGCTGCTGCAATGGCAGTGCCCAAGGTGGAAAAGGCGCTGGCCTATGACGTGCGCCTGGCGCACCTGGCCAATACTGCGTTTAACGACCGTGACCAGGCTGGCCGTCGCTCTGGCAGGCGTGAGCTGGACGCTGATATTACCGATGCAGTGCGCTACGGCCGTGGGACACGCGACAACGCTCTCGACACGGCTGAAAAGCTTTACGGTGCAGGCATTTTCAAGCCTGTGGACATCAAAACCATCTTGCGCGAGTCGTTGATGGCGGCGACGGCCAACAATGCCGAGTCGGCCAGCTTTGCGCAGATGGCCATATCGGCCAACCAGACGATGGGCATCAAGCCCGAACAAATGGGCCGCATGTTTGGCATGGGCACCTTTGCTGGCCAGAGTGGCGGCTTTGAGATTAAAGACATGGCCAAGTGGTTGCCGCAGCAGATGGCTGCTGCGAAGGCCGTGGGCATGTATGGCGAGACCGGCTTTGCCAAACTGGCTGCTTTGAACCAGGCGTCAGTGGTGACTGCTGGCACCAAGGACGAAGCCGGTAACAACGTGGTCAACCTGCTGGCGAAGATGGGTTCGCAGGACACGAACAAGGACTTCAAGAAACTGGGTATCAACCTGCCCCAGGAGCTGGCCCAAGGCCGCATGAAGGGCCTGGACGCCCTGGACGTTGTGGGCGGTTTGCTGGAAAGCCAGCTGGGAAAAGACAAGAACTACCAGCGTGTGCAAAAGGAACTGGCTGCTGCCAAGGGCGATGCCGACCGGACCAAGGCGCTGTCTGCGGTGGGTGACATTGCCCAGGGCACCGTGATTGGTAAAGTGTTTCAAGACCGCCAGGCGCTGATGGCGCTGTATGCGTACATGAACGGGCGTGAGCGCGTTAAAACCATCAGTGATGGTGCGCTGGCCAACCCGGATGCCGCACAAAAGAACTTTGCGCTCATCAGCGAGACCGCCAGTTCAAAAGTTGAACAGGCCAGCAATGAACGTGAAATATCCATGCAGCGCACGATGGATAAATTTTTGCCTGCCATAGGCAGCATGGCCGATGGGGTGACCAACCTCATGCGGCAATACCCCGGCTACACCACTGCAATTGCTGCTGCTACTGCGGCGGTTGCGGCTTTGGCTGGATCTGCTGCAGTTGCCGCACTGGCGCTGCGTCGCGGCGGCGGTGGGTTGGACATACCAGGACTACCTGGTGGCGGCGGCGCTGGCAAGGCCGGTGCGCCTGCTGGCAAGGCGGGCGGCATGCTGCGTGGGCTGGGCAAGGTGGGTGGCCTGGTGGGCGCGGGCCTGATGCTGACAGACCTGTTTATGACCAGCCCTGAAGAGATTGCCATCCTGGAAGCGGCAGACGCCCGCAAAAAAGGCGGTGGCGGCAGCGGCATACGCGGCCAGGGCTTTAATGACCCGCGCTTGCTAGGCGGTGCCAAGGACGGGGCCAGTGCGGCGGCGTTTGAGCAGTCGCTGCGGGCCACCGAGGTGAAAGGCGAGATATTTGTGCGCGTGAGCGCTGCGCCTGGCTTGAACATACAGGCCGAGACCAA
>JANYGP010000086.1 GCA_025362315.1 Polaromonas sp. | reverse complement strand
CCTTCGAGATCATGTTTGCCAACGGCACCATCCGCGCTTTTGCTGAAAAAGTGCGCAAGGTTGAAACCATGACCGCCAGCGTGCACAGCGTGTTGCAGCGCATTGAGGTGCTGACCGAAAACGGCCCCCGCCACGCCTCCGTCATTGCCACCAACGTGTATCACAAAACCGCACAAGGCTGGCGCATGGTGGCCCACCACGCCAGCCCCGGCACCCCGCGTGAAATGCAGGAAGTCTCGGACCTGCCGCAAGTGCTTCACTGACCGGCGGCGATGGCGATGAATTACCAAGCGCCCTGGTGGCTGCCAGGCGGCAACGTTCAAACCATCTGGGCCGCCCTTCGCGCCAAGCGCCACCTGGGCGGCAAGCCCCTGTTCACCCGCACCCGCTGGACCACGCCCGACAACGACTTCATTGACGTGGACTGGCTTGACGGTGCAGCATCGGCGCAGGCAGGCCAGCAGCCGCTGCTGGTCGTTTTTCACGGCCTGGAAGGCTCCTCTAGCAGCCACTACGCCGAAGCCTTTGCCGATGTGGCGCGCCAGCGTGGCTGGGCCTGCGCGGTGCCGCATTTTCGGGGCTGCTCCGGGGAGCTCAATTGGGCACCGCGCGCCTACCACTCGGGCGACTATGAAGAAATTGACTGGATCTTGCGTCGTCTGGCGGGTGAGCACGCCGGGCCGGTGCTGGCCGTTGGAATCTCGCTAGGCGGCAACGCGCTGATGCGCTGGGCGGCTGAAGCAGGTGCCGACGCGCGACGCGTGGTGGCCGGTGTGGCGTCGGTGTGCTCACCGCTTGACCTGGCGGCCAGTGGCTGGGCGATCGGGCGGGGCTTTAACCGGCTCGTCTACACCCGCATGTTTTTAAGCTCCATGGTGCCCAAAGCGCTCAAAAAGCTCGACCAGCACCCCGGCCTGTTTGATCGCGAGCGCTTGCTGGCCGCGCGCGACCTGTACGCCTTCGACAATATTTTCACAGCGCCCGTGCACGGCTTTAAGGACACCGACGACTACTGGGCGCGTGCATCGGCCAAGCCTCACCTGCGGCGCATTGCCGTGCCAGCGCTGGCGCTCAATGCGGTGAACGACCCCTTCATTCCTGCCAGCAGTCTGCCCACGGCGCAGGGTGTGGGCACGCATGTCACGCTGTGGCAGCCCAAAACGGGCGGTCATGTCGGCTTTCCAGGCGCGGGCCGCCGTGTGGTGCCGGAGTTGCCCGGCCACGTCCGGCTGATGCCCGAAGCGGTCGCCAGTTTTCTGGCGCAGCAACTTCCATCACCCTAGAAAATCACAAAGGCAGCCCTATGGACGACATTGTCAAACAAGCGATGGCTAAATGGCCAAGTGTGCCGGCCTGCTATGGCTGGCTGGCGCTCAGCGCGCGCGGCGACTGGTACCTGCGCGATGATGGCGCGCAAGCCGCCGGGCCGTTTCAAAGCGCAGCGTTTGCCGCGCAGGCTGCGGGCCACACCGCCGCCGACGCCCCCGAACGCCGCGCCGCCGCCAAAGGATCACGCCTGCTGCACGAAAAGCTGGTGGACTTTATTCAGCGCAACTACGAGTCTGACGCGCAGGGCCGCTGGTTTTTTCAAAATGGGCCGCAGCGGGTGTACGTTGAACTTGAAGCCACGCCGTGGGTCTGGCGTGTTGGCAGCGGCCCCGAGTTCGGTGTGGCCGCGCATACCGGGGCCGCCGCCCAGCCGAGCGCTTGTTTTCTGGACGACGAGGGTCGCCTGTACCTGCAAACCGATATCGGCTTCGGCCTGGTGCACTCGCTGGACATGGCCCACGCCGCTGACGCCATCGAACAGGGGCTTTGGGTGCCCGATCCGGTGACTGTGGCTGAGCTACCGCAGCGGTTTGCCTACGTGGTAAGCCCAGAGTTCATACAGGCCACAACTCGGTAGCGTGCTATTTCGCTATAAAAATAATAGCTATCCAGGCAGCAAACGCCTGGACTAGACGCAGATTGGGCATAAAAAACAGCTGCCAGAACGAAAAAACCGGTCGTTAACCGGTTTTTTCATGTGCCAAGCGGCACGCACTGAGCACCGCCTGTTAATGACTGGTTTGGGCTTACTTGGCAGCGCTCACCATGTATTCCACTGCCG
>JANYGP010000079.1 GCA_025362315.1 Polaromonas sp. | reverse complement strand
AAAGTGGTGATTGTTGACCCGGAATTTGCAGGCACCATGCAAAAGGCACTGGCGCTGCGCACGTCCAGCGCGCCGCTGCTGGTCATCAACGCTGAAGATGCGCTTTATCAGGGTGACAGCCTGCGGATTGGCAGCATCAACTACGACAATTTTCTGGCCACGGGCGATGCCCATTACGCCTGGAAACTGCCCGACGACGAATGGGACGCTATAGCGCTGAACTACACCAGTGGCACCACGGGCAACCCCAAGGGTGTGGTGTACCACCACCGGGGTGCGGCGGCCAATGCGGTGTCAAATATTCTGGAATGGGACATGCCCAAGCACCCGGTGTACCTGTGGACGCTGCCCATGTTTCATTGCAACGGCTGGTGCTTTCCGTGGACGGTGGCAGCGCGTGCCGGCGTCAACGTGTGCCTGCGCAAGGTGGCCGCGCCCGAGATTTTTGAGGCGATTCGCAGCCACGGGGTGACGCATTACTGCGCCGCCCCCATCGTGCACGGCATGCTGGTCAACGCGCCTGATGCGCTCAAGCAAGGCTTGCCCAAAGGTGTCAAAGGCATGGTGGCTGGCGCTGCGCCTCCCGCATCGATGATTGAAGGCATGGAAGCGCTGGGCTTTGACTTGACCCACGTCTACGGCCTGACCGAGGTCTACGGCCCCGCCACTGTCTGCGCCAAGCACGATGCCTGGGAGCTGCTTCCCATTGGCGAACGCGCCCGCCTGAACGCCCGGCAGGGCGTGCGCTACCACCTGGAGGCCGACGTGCGCGTGCTCGACGCCGCCACTATGCTGCCCGTGCCGCAAGACGGCGAAACCATGGGCGAGATCATGTTCAAAGGCAACATCGCCATGAAGGGTTACCTGAAAAACGCCAAAGCCACCGAAGAAGCGTTTGCAGGCGGCTGGTTTCACTCAGGCGATCTGGCTGTGTGCCACCCCGACGGCTACATGAAGATCAAGGACCGCAGCAAAGACATCATCATCTCCGGCGGTGAAAACATCAGCTCCATCGAAGTAGAAGACGTGCTGTACCGCCACCCCGACGTACTGGCAGCAGCCGTGGTGGCCAAACCAGACGAGCGCTGGGGCGAAACGCCTTGCGCGTTTGTTGAATTGAAGGCGGGTGCGACGACGAAGGCCGAAGACATCGTGGCCCATTGCAAAAAGCACCTGGCCGCCTTCAAGGTGCCGCGTGCTGTGGTGTTTGGGGAGTTGCCCAAGACATCGACGGGAAAGATTCAGAAGTTTGAGTTGCGCAAGCTGGCGGGGTCGGCCTCGGCTATTGGATAGGTTGAAAAGATGCTATTGAATCAGGAGCTGCTCGCGCATGTATCCATTGGCTCGGAGGCCTAAAATATAGGTAAAAACAGGCTAAAAACGGGACTCCTAGGCTTTTTTCTAGCCTGAACCTGCCTCAAGTCAGTCTTTTAAAGTCAAAAAACGACTATTTTCACCATCAAAAGTGGCTCCAGATCAATAGATACATGCGTGAGCAGCTATCAAATAACTAGCAATCTGGCTCGCCGCGATCTGCAGATAAGCTCTATTGAACCGGCTTTTGCAGTTCCATCCGCTGCACCGCACGCGGCCCCACTGCCAGCGCCACTTCGCGCCCCAACTCAATCACCGCCATCGCGTAGTAGCTGCTCCAGTTGTAGCGGGTGATGGCGTAGAAGTTTTCTGTGCCTGCCACGTACTGCGCCGCGTCGGTGCCGTTGAGCAGTTCTATAAGGGCCAATGGGCCTGGGTGGGTCAGCGCTGGGCCTTCCAGCACAGCGCCTTTGGCGGTAAAGCTGGCCGTGCTGAAGGTAGGCAGAATGTCTGGGGCCATCAGGGCGTCCATGTCGAGGCGGGTTGTGTCGAAGGCAACCGGGTAGTGGGTGGGCATGCCGGGCTGCCAGTTAAAGGCTTTGAAGTAGCTAGCCACCGAGCCGATCACATCGGCGGGGCTGTTCCACAGGTCAATCGTGCCGTCGCCGTCAAAGTCAACCGCGTACTTGACCACACTGGACGGCATGAACTGCGGCATGCCCATGGCACCGGCAAAGCTGCCGCGCGGCTCCAGCGGGTCGGCGCTGCGGCGGCTTTGCAGGGTCAAAAACTGTTCGACCTCGCCTTTGAAAAACTCGCTGCGTTCCCTGGCGCGCGGGTGATTGCTGGGGAAGTCAAAGGCCAGTGTTGTCAGGGCGTCCAGTACCCGAAAGCTGCCGGTGTCGCGGCCATAAATGGTTTCAACGCCGATGATGCCGACGATGATGTCGACAGGCACGCCGTATTCTTTTTCGGCGCGCTCCAGCGTGGCCTGGTTGGCCTGCCAGAACTTCACGCCTGCCGCAATTCGCACCGGGTCAATAAAGCGGCTGCGGTAAACGCGCCAGTTTTTGACGAAGGGTTTGGCGGCTGGCTGCATCAGCCGGGCGACGGTGGCGCTGTAGCGTGACTGACCGATGGCATTGCGGACCCAGGTAGGGTCCAGGTCGCGCCGGGCGGCCAGGTCGTCGGCAAACTGCATGACTTCTGGTCGGCTGGCGTACAGCGGGCCCGCGCTGCTGGCCTGCATGGCTGCCTGCCTGGCCGTTGAAGCAGACCGTTTTGAGGGGTTTTTTAAGGAGTCGTTTGGGCCTTTAGCCCAAGAAACACGTGCGCCAACAGCTACTAAAAACAGAGCAATTAAAACGCTGGCTGCGTGCTTTGAAAATGTCATTCAGGCATTTTACGCAGGCCACACCAGCGTGGTGAACTGCTGCCCGAGCTGGTTCAGTGGCTTGCCCGTAGGCGAGGCTTTGGCGTAGCGCTGCGCCTCAAGTTGCAGCAGCCAGGTGTGCAGCGCTTCGTACTGGCTGCCGTGCTGCGCCTGTAAAAGGGCTGCCAATTGACGCGGGGTATGGGCTGTTGTGCTGTGAATGCCGGCTTTGGTCAACTGCTTGCGGGCCTTGTTCAGCAGGCGCAGCCAGGGGTCATGCTGGGTACGCTCCCACATTGACCAAGCGGCACCCACCAGGCTGACTGCGACGATGATGGCGATCAGTACCTTGCTCAGGTCTTGCCAGCTGGGTGACTCAAAACCGATGTTTTTCAAGAGGTCAAGCTGCTTGCCTTGGGTGTAGTTCAGTACGCGCTGGTTCCATGCGTTGTTGACGGCTTCCCACGCGGCGCGCAAGCCCAGTGTGAAAGCCGGGTTGATATTGCTCAGCGCCTGCCCGACCACGCCCTGCGGTGCTGCCAGCCGTTGCGATGTGCCGGTGCGGCCGGGCAGGACCGCTGATGTTGGGTCTACCCGCAACCAGCCACGACCCTCGTACCACACCTCGGCCCAGGCGTGGGCATCGCTTTGGCGCACTGTCCAAAAACCATCAACCGAGTTCATTTCCCCACCCTGGTAGCCGGTCACGATGCGGGCCGGCACATCCAGTGCGCGCATCAAAATAACGAAGCTGGACGCAATGTGTTCGCAAAAGCCTTCTTTTTTGTCAAACCAGAACTCGTCAGCCGTGTTGGGCCCGTACACACCGGGCTCTAGTGTGTAGGTGTAGCCACCGGTGCGCAGGCGGTCTAGCACCACTGGCACCAGCACGGCGCTGCCGGCTTGGGTGTAGCGTGCATCGCGCCGTATTTCATTGGCCAAAGCCAGTGTGCGCGGGTTAAAGCCGGGCGGCAGCTCAACAAATTCGCGCAGGCCAATCACGGGTTTTTCAGGCCCGTGTTTGAAGTTGGTGAAGCTTTGCGCCTTGTAACGTATTAGCTCTGTCGCAGGCTTGTTCAGCATCCATTGCAAATCAGCCTGCATGGCACTTTGGTAGCCGGTCAGTTGGGGATTGGCCGGCGCGGCGTCCAGCACAAAAAGCCAGGGGCGATTGGAGGGCTCGAGCGTCACTTCGTAGTTGATGGGTGTGCCAGTGACGACCAGACTGGCGCTAACGCTGAAACGCGATGCAAAGTCGGGCCGGGCAGGGCGCCACTCGCGTCCGTCAAAGTTGGAGAGCACCGGGCCGCGCAGATACATGTCGCGCTGGGGCGGCGGCTGGCCTTCAAACTTGATGCGCATGGCGACGCTGTCGTCAAGCGCCAGCTGGGCGATGGTGCCCACCTGCATTTTTTCGCTCAGGCCGCTTTTGCCTGCCACCGCGTCACTGGGCACGCCCCACAGCGGTGCCAGCCGGGGAAACAGCACAAACAGCACCACCATGATGGGCGCGCCCAGCAGCGCCATCCAGCTGGCAGTCTTGAGCGCATGCGCCAGCGGCGGTTTGCCGGCGGTCATGTGGGCATTGACCAGCACCGTCAGCAAGCCCAGCAGGCCCACCAGCATGCTGGCAGCCGTCAGAAGCGACTGCGAATGAAAAAAGTTGGCCAGCATGCAGAAAAAGCCAAGAAAAAACACCACAAAGGCGTCTCGCCGGGCCCGCAGCTCCAGTGTCTTCAGGGTCAGCAACACCACCAGCAGCGTGACGCCCGCATCGCGGCCCAGCAGGGTCTTGTGCGTCAACAGCGTGGCACCCACGGTGACTGCCAGCAAGCCCAGCAGCCACCAGCGCCCGGGCAGTGCCTTGCTATTGATGGCCAGAGCGCCGCGCCAGATCAACACGCCAGCGGCCAGTGCGCTGCACCACAGCGGCAGGTGCGGCGTTTGGGGCAGCAACACCCAGGCAATCACTGCCAGCAAAAACAAGGTGTCGCGGCTGTCCCGAGGCAAGTGATGCAGCCGGCCAGTCAGCCGGCCAGTCAGTCGGGCAAGCGACGTTTTCAGCACAAGGCCAGCGCCTGCAGGCATTGCCGCTTGTGTGCCTCGCCATTGGCGGGTGCAATGCTGAGCGACGGCAAGCGCAAGCCGTACACCACGCCCGCCCTGTCTGCCGCGAGCACCCATGCGCAGAGCCGGGAGAGCTTGTGCTCCACACCATGGCTGCCAGCGTCATTGAAGTCGAGCCAGAGCTCGCTGGCGTTGGCCATGGCACAGTCCCGAACCACCAGTCCACCGTTGCTGCTCAAAGAGTCATCGGCTTTGGCAGCTTTTTTCCACACCACCCGTTTAAGCGGGTCGCCCCGTTTGTAGCTACGCACGCCGTCATACTCGCCAGTGCTTTGCGCCACGGCTGCATTTGCAGCACCGCTTGAGCGCGCCTCGCCCGGCGGCAATGGCGGTGGACTGGCTTCTGCTGCAGGGTAGACAAGCACCCGTGCAGCGGGCCGCCAGACTGTCCACACCCGAAACGTCCCCAAGGGAAATCGCGTCTCTGCCGTCAGGGTAGGCAGGTGGTGCAGGCCGCGCCGGGCGGGAGTAAAGGCAACCTGCACGCTGGTGCTGCCTTGTGCAGGCACGTCAGCCCAGGCCCAGTGCCTGCCCGCAGATGCGCCGAGCACGCTGAGCCCGATACCGTAGCGTGTCTGGCGGCTGCTGCTCGTCAATTTGATATCAATAGGGGCTGTAGCGCCCGCATAATGTGCACCAGGCGCTTGCAAATTCATAGCAAGACCCCGCAGCGTGCCGTGGCACACATGCATGCCCACCAAAGCGCTGCCTGCCAGTAAAAACGTCAGCAAATAACCCAGGTTGAGCTGGTAGTTGATCGACGCAACAAGCAGCACCAGCAGCGTGACGCCCAGCATCAGGCCAGGCTGGGTTGGCAGGATGTAGACGGTGCGCTGGGTCAGCGTGACATGGTCAGACAGCGGCAGGCGATTTTCAAACCACTTGTGAAAGCGGTTTTGAATGTAGGCGGCAGGTCCCCCGAGCATCAAGGCAGAAATCAAGGCAAAGGCACAGCTGCCAGCATGGCGCGCACTTGCTCAACCGCACCGCAGCCTGCGTCACTGGCAGGCACCAGCCGGTGTGCTGCGGTTTGCGGCAACACGGCAGCAATGTCGTCGGGCGCAACATAGTCACGGTGATTCAAAAAAGCCTGCGCTTTGGCAGCCCGCATCACAGCAATGCCGGCACGCGGGCTTAAGCCCTGCAAAAACCAGCGGCCCGAGCGTGTGGCAGCCATCAGGTCCTGCAGGTAATTGAGCAAAGGCTCTGCGGCATGCACCTGGCTGACCAGTTGCTGCAGCTCAAGCAGGTCATGCGGCGTCAATACGGCCTGCAAGTTGTCCACCATGTCACGCCGGTCCGAGCCCTTGAGCAACTCACGCTCGGCCGCCCTGTCCGGGTAGCCCAGCGATATGCGCATGTGGAAACGGTCCAGCTGCGACTCAGGCAGGGCATAGGTGCCCAGCTGGTCATGCGGATTTTGTGTGGCAATCACAAAAAAAGGCATGGGCAACGGGCGGGTCGCGCCTTCAATCGTGACCTGCTTTTCTTCCATGGCCTCAAGCAGCGCGCTTTGCGTTTTTGGGCTGGCGCGGTTGATTTCATCGGCCAGCAGCACCTGTGCAAAAAGGGGACCGGGGTGGAACACAAAGCTCTCTTTTTGCCGCTCATAAATTGACACGCCTGACAAATCGCTGGGCATCAAATCTGCCGTGAACTGCACACGTGAAAACTGCAGCCCGAACGAGCGCGACAGCGCGTGGGCCAAGGTGGTTTTGCCTACACCCGGGACATCTTCAATCAGCAAATGCCCGCCCGCCAGCAGGCAGGCCACGCAATCCTGCACCTGCGCGGGCTTGCCAACAATGACCGTGTTAAGCTGATTTAGCAGGGCATACAGTTTTTCTTTTAATTGCATTTCGATACGTTAACCGAATTTATTTACGACATGAACTCCACCGGTTATTTCAGCCACCCAGATTGTCGAAAGCATGAGATGGGACATGGCCATCCGGAGTGCCCCGAGCGTCTGGATGCGATTGAAGACTGGCTGCTGGCAACCGGCGTCAAGGACGCGCTGGACTGCCGTGAAGCCCCTGTTGCACCAATTGCAGACATCGAACTTGCACACGACCGCAGGATGATTGCAGGCTTGCGCGGGGTGAGTGCGCAATTGGTCGATGACATCAATGCAGGCGGTCCGCCCTACGCGCCGATTGATCCTGATACGCAAATGAATGTGCACACCTGGCAAGCTGCATTGCGCGCATCAGGCGCAGCACTGGCGGCGACCGACGCTGTGATGGCAGGCGAAATTGAAAACGCTTTTTGCGCGGTACGCCCACCCGGGCATCACGCCTGCCACGACAAGGCCATGGGGTTCTGCTTTTTCAACAACGTGGCAATTGCTGCGCGCTACGCCCTGGAGCGCCACGGCCTGAAGCGCGTGGCGGTGGTGGACTTTGACGTGCATCACGGCAACGGCACAGAAGACATTTTGAAAGCTGACGACAGGGTGCTGATGGTCGGGTTTTTTCAGCACCCTTTTTATCCCCACACGGGCACAGACCGCCCGGCCAGCAACATGCTGAACCTGCCTGTGCCCGCGTACACCAAAGGCATGGATGTGCGGGACTTGATCGAGACCTGCTGGATTCCCAGGCTCGAATTCTTCAAACCTGAAATGATTTTTATCAGTGCTGGTTTTGATGCGCACCGTGATGACGACATGGCCCAGATGGGCCTGATCGAGCAGGACTACGCCTGGATCACCAGCCGGATCAAGGACGTGGCCAGGCGGCACGCCAAGGGCCGCATTGTTTCGTCACTGGAAGGCGGCTACAACCTGGATGCGCTGGCACGCAGTGTTGAAGCGCATGTCCGCGTGCTGGCAGATTTGTAGACACTAAAAAACATGTTGAATGCGGCTGTTTCAAATGCCATGTGATGCTGCGAAAGTACATGCGCTGATGGCAACAAACCAGTTCAGGGGCAGGGCACTTTTGGTGCCTTGAAATCAGTTTTCAGGACATCTTTTAACGTTTTGACACTAAAAATAGGCTGCAGCTCAATAAAATCGGGCGTTAAAAGCTACTAATTAAATAGCATTTTATGACTTGCGCATCTACGGTAAGCTTGCACCGGATGACTCACCTTACGCCATGAATGCCTCCCCTGAACTTCTGCCGTCCCTGCTGCACACCCGTGACGACCGCGGTGTGCACACCCTGGAACTGAATCGCCCTGGCACCTTCAATGCGTTGAGTGAAGACATGCTGGCTGAGATTCAGGCGGCGCTTGATTTTGTTGCGCTGGATGCGACCGCCCGCCTGGTGGTGATATCCGCTGCAGGCAAGGCTTTTTGTGCTGGCCACAACCTCAAGGACATGCGCGCCCATCCTGAACTTGCGTATTACCAGCAACTGTTTGCCCAGTGCACCCGCATGATGCTGACGATTCAAAATCTGGACGTACCCGTGATTGCTAAAGTGCAGGGCCTGGCCACTGCAGCGGGCTGCCAGCTGGTGGCGCAGTGCGACCTGGCCGTTGCGTCCAGCACTGCCACGTTTGGCGTCAATGGCATTGACGTGGGCCTGTTTTGCGCCACACCGTCGGTGCCGCTTTCGCGCAATATGCCAGCCAAGCAGGCAATGGAAATGCTGCTGACAGGCGACTTCATTTCAGCCGACGAAGCGCGGGCCCGGGGGCTGGTCAATCGGGTTGCCCCGCCAGATGCGCTCGACGTTGAGACTGAAATATTGATCGAAAGTATTTTGAAAAAACCCCGGCAAGCCATTGCCATGGGCAAAGCACTTTTCTACAAACAGCGCGAAACCAACGTTGAAGCCGCTTACCAGCTGGCAGGCCAGACCATGGCCTGCAACATGAACCACATGGTTGCGCAGGAAGGTGTTCAGGCCTTCATTGACAAGAGAAAACCCCAATGGTCAGCATGAGCTTGAATACATTCTTCCCGCCAGGTTTGTTCTCTGGCTCAGCAGCCTACCCCAAGCGCCGAATTGACAGCCTGGACGAATGGATAACTTCACTGGCTCAGCCTTCGGCATTGCTGGAAATCGGCCTGGTGATCGCTTGTGCAGTACTGGCTTGGGCTTTGGTGCGTTTGGTGCGCAAAGCCAGCTCCAACACCGACGACACATCAATTCTGTTTGGCAAGCGCACCATCGACGGTGTGCTTTTCCCTGTGCTTTTGCTGTGTCTGGCCTATGTTGCCAGCATGTTTTTGTCGCGGGTGTTTCCGCTGGCTGTGTTCAAGGTTGCCATTCCTGTCTTGTTGTCGCTGGTGCTGATCCGCCTGGGCGTGAAGGTGCTGCAAGCGGCGTTTAAAAACGCGCCCTGGGTGCATGCACTGGAGCGATCGATTTCCTGGTTAGCCTGGCTGGGCATGCTGATGTGGGTCAGCGGCTTGCTGCCAGTGGCGCTTCAGGAGCTGGACGACATTCACTGGAAAATCGGTACCAGCACGCTGTCGATGCGCACACTGCTTGAAGGTTTTTTGACGGCCTGCGTGGTGATTTTGCTCACATTGTGGGTTTCATCTGCCATCGAGTCGAAACTGCTGCGCACAGCCACCGGCAGCGAGCTGTCGCTGCGCAAGGCCGCCAGCAACGGGATACGGGTGGTGCTGGTGTTTGTGGGTTTGATCGTCGCCTTGACGGCGGTGGGCATTGACCTGACGGCGTTGTCTGTGCTGGGCGGTGCAATTGGTGTGGGCGTCGGCTTTGGCCTGCAAAAGCTGGCGGCCAATTACGTCAGTGGCTTTGTCATGCTGGGCGAGCGCAGCGTGCGCATTGGCGACAACGTGCGGGTCGATGGTTTTGAGGGCCGAATCACTGACATCCGGGCGCGCTACACGGTGGTGCGGGCACTGTCGGGTCGTGAATCAATTGTGCCCAACGAGATGTTCATCAGCAACCGGATTGAAAACCTGTCGCTGGCAGATTTGCAGGTGCTGCAATTCACAGTGGTGTCAGTTGCTTACGGCAGCGATGTTGAACTGGTCATGCGGTTGTTGGCCAACGCCGCTTTGGTGCAAGAGCGTGTCCTCAAAGATCCTGGTCCAGCCGTTAATTTGACCAATTTTGGCTCGGACGGACTGGAATTTACCCTCAATTACTGGATGACAGACCCTGAAAACGGCCAGCAAAATCTACGCTCGCTGATCAATCTGGCAGTGCTGGAAGCATTGCGCAGCAACGGGATTGAAATCCCGTTTCCACAGCGGGTGATCCATACCAAAACCGAAGCGAAAATTGACACATCACACTAGGATCACAACAGAAAAGAACGACCGTTCGTTTTTCTGTAAACTAGGGCTGTTGACCTGCCGGACAGCTGCGTTTTTGGGTTGAAAGCATAAAATAATCGCTTTACTTGGACGTCAACGTCAAACATTTACTTCTGGAGCCGCGCAATGAAGGTTTTAGTTCCCGTCAAGCGAGTCGTTGACTACAACGTCAAAGTCCGCGTCAAATCCGATGGCACAGGCGTTGACATTGCCAACGTCAAAATGAGCATGAACCCGTTTGATGAAATTGCCATCGAAGAAGCGACACGCCTGAAGGAAAAGGGCGCTGTGACTGAAATCATCGCCGTCAGCTGTGGCGTGTTGCAGTGTCAGGAAACGTTGCGGACTGCGATGGCCATTGGCGCTGACCGGGCCATTCTGGTTGAAACCTCCGAAGAACTGCAACCCCTGGCTGTGGCAAAGTTGCTCAAGGCGCTGGTTGACAAAGAGAAACCACAACTGGTTATTTTGGGCAAACAAGCCATTGACGACGACTGTAACCAGACTGGTCAGATGCTGGCTGCCTTGCTGGGTTGGCCGCAGGCCACATTTGCCTCTAAAGTTGAAGTGGCCGATGGCGTCGCAAAAGTAACGCGTGAGGTCGACGGTGGCGCTGAAACACTGTCCTTGAGCCTGCCCGCCATCATCACAACTGACTTGCGCCTCAATGAGCCGCGTTATGTCACGTTGCCCAACATCATGAAGGCCAAGAAAAAGCAGCTGGACAACTTCAAGCCCGAAGACTTGGGCGTTGATGTGAAGCCGCGCATCAAAACCCTCAAGGTCAGCGAGCCGGCCAAGCGCAGTGCTGGTATCAAGGTGGCTGATGTGGCTGCGCTGGTCGACAAATTGAAAAATGAAGCAAAAGTAATTTGACCCCGTGTACACACCGGTTTGGCTCCGTCTTCAGCGCACAGCCGGGGATTCAGCAGTTTTTTAAGGATGATTGACATGACTTCATTGGTAATTGCAGAACACGACAACACCAGCATCAAGCCGGCTACCCTCAACACGGTGACAGCAGCCGTGCAGTGCGGTGGTGATGTTCACATTTTGGTAGCAGGCAAGGGTGCCGATGCGGCTGCTGCTGCCGCGTCACAAATCGCCGGCGTCGCCAAAGTCATTCATGTCGAAGGCGATCATTTTGCGCACGGTCTGGCCGAAAACATGGCAGCGCAAATTTTGTCGATTGCTGCCAGTTACTCACACATCCTGTTCCCCGCAACCGCATCGGGCAAAAACATTGCGCCCCGCGTGGCTGCTGCTCTGGACGTGGGTCAAATTTCAGACATCACCAAAGTTGAGGCACCAGACACATTTGAGCGCCCCATTTATGCAGGCAACGCCATTGCCACCGTGCAAAGCCTGGACGCAAGCAAAGTCATCACCGTGCGGACCACCGGATTTGACCCGGCTGCTGCCACCGGAGGCAGCGCGGAAATTGAAGCGCTGGCAGGTGTTGCTGACAACGGCAAGGCCAAGTTCCTTGGCTCTGAAATCGCCAAGAACGACCGGCCGGAATTGACTGCAGCCAAAGTCATTGTTTCAGGCGGCAGAGCCTTGGGGTCCGGCGAAAAATTCAATGAAATCATGACACCGCTGGCCGACAAGCTGGGCGCTGCTCTGGGCGCATCGCGCGCTGCGGTGGATGCAGGCTATGCACCAAACGATTGGCAGGTTGGTCAGACCGGCAAAATTGTTGCGCCGCAGTTGTACATTGCGGCAGGCATCTCAGGCGCTATTCAGCATCTGGCTGGCATGAAAGACAGCAAGGTCATTGTTGCCATCAACAAGGACGCTGAAGCACCCATCTTCAGCGTCGCTGACTACGGGCTTGAGGCTGATCTGTTCACTGCTGTGCCCGAGTTGACAGCCGCGCTTTGACTTTTTTGGGGTGGGTGGCGGCGAGAACAGACTCCATGTTTGTTCGCACATTGAAATGACAGTAAAAATCGAGACAAGCACATGACGTACAAAGCCCCCCTCAAAGACATGCTGTTCAATATTCAGCACATTGCTGACATTGAACATGTTGCAAAAATCCCTGCCTTTGCCGATGCAGGCATTGACACTGCGCAAGCTGTGCTGGAAGAATGCGCCAAGTTCAACGAAGGTGTGCTGGCACCCTTGAACTGGGCAGGCGACATCAATCCGTCAAGCTTCAAGGCAGGCGTCGTCACCACCACCCCGGGATTCAAAGAAGCATTCAAACAATATGCCGAGGGCGGCTGGCAGGCGCTGCAGCACCCAGCTGAATATGGCGGCCAGGGTTTGCCCAAGACCATTGGCGCGGCGTGTGGCGAAATGCTGAACTCTGCCAACATGGCATTTGCGCTGTGCCCGCTGCTTAGCGATGGTGCAATTGAAGCACTGCTGACTGCAGGCAGCGACGAGCTGAAAGCAGCTTATCTGGAAAAGCTGGTCAGCGGCCAATGGACTGGCACCATGAACCTGACCGAGCCACAAGCGGGCTCTGATCTGGCGGCGGTGCGCTCACGCGCCGAGCCGCAAGGTGACGGTACCTACAAGGTGTTTGGCACCAAGATTTACATCACCTACGGCGAGCATGACATGGCCGAAAATATTGTGCACCTGGTGCTGGCCCGTGCCTCTGGCGCGCCGGAAGGTGTGAAGGGCATCAGTTTGTTTGTGGTGCCCAAGTTCATGGTTGAAGCTGATGGCAAACTGGGTGCTCGCAACGACGTGCATTGCGTCAGCATCGAGCACAAGCTGGGCATCAAGGCATCACCCACAGCGGTGCTGCAATACGGTGACAACGGCGGCGCTGTGGGATACCTGGTCGGCGAAGAAAACCGCGGCCTCGAATACATGTTCATTATGATGAACTCGGCCCGCTACGCCGTCGGCATGCAGGGCATTGCGGTGGCAGAAATGGCGTACCAAAAAGCGGTCAGCTTTGCCAGGGACCGTGTGCAAAGCCGGCCGGTTGATGGCTCGGTCAAAGCTCCCGTAACCATCATTCATCACCCTGACGTCAAGCGCATGCTGATGACGATGCGTGCCTACACCGAAGGCTGCCGCGCCATGGCCAGCGGCGCTGCTGCGGCATACGATGCCAGCCACCACCACCCTGATGCTGAAGTGCGCAAACAGAATCTGGCTTTCTATGAATTCATGGTGCCGCTCGTCAAGGGCTACAGCACCGAGATGAGCCTGGAAGTGACCTCGCTGGGCGTGCAAGTCCACGGCGGCATGGGTTTTATTGAAGAAACCGGTGCGGCGCAGTACTACCGCGACGCCAAAATTTTGACGATTTACGAAGGCACCACAGCCATTCAGGCCAATGATTTTGTTGGCCGCAAAACCATGCGTGATGGTGGTGCCACCGCCAAGGCAATTTCTGCGCTCATGCTGGCGACCGAAGCTGCTTTGACGGACCAGGGCGGCGCAGACGCGATGGTGGTTGCCAAACGCCTGACGGCAGCTCGGCGTGCATTTCTTGAAGTGGTGGACTTTGTGGTGACGCAAACCAGGTCAAACCCGAACGCTGTGTTTGCAGGCAGCGTACCGTACCTGATGATGGCAGGCAATGTGGTGGCGGGCTGGCAAATGGCGCGGTCACTGCTGGCAGCGCAAGAAGAGATAAACAAAGGTGTTGACGTTGACTTCATGAAAGCCAAAATTACCACCGCGCGCTTTTATGCCGACCACCTGCTGACCAAAGCGCCTGGAATGCGAGACAGCATAGTAGAAGGTGCTGACAGCGTGAACGAGCTGGCACTTGAGGCGTTCTAACGTTGTTCGTTACTATCTTTTCAATAGCGGCTTGCGACCATATGTATTGGGCTGTAGCATGTTTTTATTATAATTATTAGAGCTTTTGCCACTTCATGTCAAACCTCCCACCCATCCTGCAAAACCTGCCGTTTCCCGTCATTGGCTCGCCGCTTTTCATCATCAGCAACCCCAAGCTGGTGATTGCGCAGTGCATTGCCGGCGTGGTGGGCTCCATGCCTGCGCTCAACGCACGGCCGGCGGCGCAACTGGAAGACTGGCTCGCTGAAATTACTGAAGCGCTGACTGCGCACAACGCCGCACATCCAGACAGGCCCGCAGCGCCGTATGCTATCAACCAGATCGTGCACAAAAGCAATGACCGGCTGGAGCATGACATGGCGGTGTGTGAAAAGTACAAAGTGCCCATCGTCATTACCAGTCTGGGCGCCCGTGAAGACGTCAACGTGGCGGTTCAAGCCTGGGGCGGCATCACACTGCACGACGTGATCAGCAATGTGTTTGCGCACAAGGCAATTGAAAAAGGCGCGACGGGTTTGATCCCAGTTGCAGCCGGTGCAGGCGGCCACGCCAGCGTCAAAAGCCCTTTTGCCATGGTGCAGGAAATTCGCCAGTGGTTTGACGGCCCGCTGGTGCTCTCAGGTTCCATTTCAACCGGCGGCGCGGTATTGGCCGCGCAGGCCATGGGCGCTGACCTGGCCTACATCGGCTCTGCCTTTATCGCCACGCATGAAGCCCGTGCAGTCGATGGCTACAAGGAAATGATTGTGGCCAGCAATTCGGACGACATCGTTTACTCAAATTTTTACACGGGCATTCACGGCAACTATCTGAAGGGCAGCATTCGCAACGCTGGCATGGACCCGGATGCATTGCCCGAAAGTGACCCAAGCAAAATGAATTTTGGTGGCGCAGACGCAGGCGCATCGGCCAAAGCCTGGAAAGACATTTGGGGTTGCGGTCAAGGCATTGGCGCGGTCAGCAAGATTCAAAGCACAGCAGATTACGTGGCGCAACTGAGGCGTGAATATGCTGACGCGAAAGCGCGTTTGTGCTGATTGGCTGATCTGCTGATCTGCTGATCTGCTGATCTGCCGATCTGTCAGGGCAATCCTGCCCTGGTGCGACCACAGCAGATCAACGCAAGTCAAGCAAGACCATGGACTTGCGGCTCAATCAAATACTTGAGCCGCAATGTCATGGTTTACTGCAAACCTAGCCAAATCTCATTGCGCCGCAAAAAGGGCAATGAAAATGGACTGTTGTAACGTGCCGAGCTTGCTTCACCTTGCGTTGTTAAATTGGCAGCAGCTAGTGCGTTGCGAAGAGTCAGCAACTGCTCTTCATAGATGCTTTGCGACCAGCTGCCTGAAAAGCGAATAACCGCGATCCGGCTGGCAGGAATCTCGCGCAACCTGACACGCACATCAACCGGCTCTGGCAGCGTTGCGAGCGTGTAAGTTTTGGGCATGACAAACTGCACCAAAAATCCGCCGGCAGCAGCGGTTTGCGTTACGGGCGCTGTCATCTCCAGCTTGACAGGGGATGCTGGCAACGGTGTCTGGGTAACGGGCGCAGTCATTTCAAGCTTTCGCTCTCCTTTGTTGCTGCCGAAAATGTAGGCACCCAGCAACCGGAAGCCCTGATTACCTGCCTCGCCGACCGGGCCAGGCACAACAACTTCCGCTACCAGATAAGGCGCATACTGGCGCACCTCAAAAACCTCGGTTTTTTGCACCACGGTAAATGAGGGTTCTTCAATGGCTTGGGCGGTCATGGGAATTGCTGTCATCAGTCCGGTAAGGCAAATCAGGCTCGAGGTCAAAAGCACGCGCCTGTTACGGATCAAGCTACTGGGTCGCGCAGTCATGGTTTCTCCTCTTCAAATACGCTTTGATTCTGTCAGTATCAAGCCAGTCAGGGACAAGCGCCCGCTGCGGGTTATTCGCAGCTCGGGCGCTGACTTGACTGCATGACATTCCCACACTTCAACTACAAAGACCTTCCATGACTTTCAAAACCATTGCACAACAAGTTTTCATGATAGCTGCGCTCACAGCCAGCATTGCCGCCACCAGCACTGGTGCAATTGCACAAACTGCACCAGCGCCCTACGGCGCGCCCATCACGATCGAACAGGCCAAAAAAGCCATGGTGGCGGCTGAAGCGGAAGCGCGCAAGAACAACTGGGCGGTGGTGATATCGATTGTGGACAACGGCGGCCATCTGGTCGCGCTTCAGCGGCTGGACGCACAAACTGCCAGTGTGGACATTGCCACCGGCAAAGCCACCACGGCTGTGGCATTCAGGCGCCCCAGCAAAGCGCTTGAAGACGGACTGGCAGCCGGTGGTGCAGGGCTGCGCATTTTGAGCGTGAAAAGTGCCACTGCACTGCAAGGCGGCGTACCGATCGTTGTGGACGGCAAAATCATTGGCGGCATTGGTGTGTCAGGCGTCATGGCGTCGCAAGACGAGGTGGTGGCCATTGCCGGTGCTGCTGCGGTGTCAGCCAAATAAGGTACCGTCAGCGGCGCTACCCGAGTAGGCTTGCTATTCACTTTGTAGCTGGTGGCGCCCGCATTGATTGATATATGGACACTTTTGTCCTGAAAATATCAAGGACCTGCAAGGGCCGCCTCAATCTGCTTCAAGCCCAGGCGACGCGCTGTTTGCACTGCGCTTTCGCCGCTTGAATTGACCAGCGCTGCATCGGCTCCGGCTGCCACCAGCAGCTGAACCGCCCGCAGATGCCCTGCACCGGCGGCCAGCATCAAGGCGCTGCGGCCCGCGGCGTCTGTGCTGTTAAGCTGGGCCGGGCTGGCTGTTGGCAAGGCCCGCCGCAAAGCAGCTATATCACCTGTACGCGCTGCCTGACGCAACAGTCCACCCGCCTCTGGTGGCGCCGCCATTCGGGCCATGGCTTGAGGCGCAAGCGAGGACAGTGGAGCAGGTGCTGGAACAGACGCTGCTTCGCTTCGGGCCAATGATTTGGCACGTTGAACAGGCGTATCAGTGGCCCCTTGCGCTGCGGCGACAGATGCGTCTGCCTGCTGCTCTGGCACAGGTGCCTCCTGCACATCCTTGCGCACGGCTGGGGAAGCTGGAGACATCGGCGCAACGCGTGCAGCGGGTGGTCGAACAGACGCTGTTGCTTTGGCTGCTGGCTCTGACGATGCGGTTGCTGATGCTGCTTCGCTGCTATTTTTATTTGTCTGTTTGTCCAGGCTGGGTGTCAAAGTGTTCTTGTCGGCAGTGTTGGACGAATCTGCCATGGGGGCGTTAGGCAAAGAAGTTGAAGGCAGCGCCTGGGGTTGAGCTGAATCAACACGCACCATGCGGTCAGTCGAATCACCGCGGTCTAACTGGAACACCAGCAGCACACTGATGCAGGCCACAGCCAGGCTGGCCACCAGCGGCACATTGAAGCGGGAGCGGTTGGCAGCATCAGGCAGCCGCCCAATGGTTTTGAAACTGTCAGGGTGTTGGGCAGAAGCAGAAGCAGCAGCGGCATTGGCCAGCATCTGCGCATGTGCCAATGCTGCCAGGTGCACACGCTCGCTTGGGCCAATGGATTGTTCAGCGCTGGCACTCAGGTAGCGCTGCTTTAATTCATCCTGTTGACCATGGGCAACATCGGGAATGCCGGATGAGCGAGCATCCCCGAGCTCAACTGGGCCAGGCAGGCGGGGTGCAGTCATGCAAACTCCTTGAGCGACTGTCGCAAATGGTTGCGGGCATAGCGCAGGCGGGATTTGGCGGTTTCAAAACTCACGCCGCAAGCCGTGGCAATGTCCTGAACAGACAGATCGCCCTCAGCCTGCAATAAAAAAGCGTCCCGCTGCTCAGGCGGCAGTTGCTCAACAGCAGCAATCAGCGCGGCACCCTGCTCGCGCGACTGGAGCTCGCGCACCGGCCCGAAAGCGGAATCAGCTTCCAGGGTGTCGATCAGTGCTGTGCCACTGCCTTGTGTTTCATCCATGGAAGCGTGGTTTTTGACAGTGCGAAAGTGGTCCACCTTGCGGTTGTGTGCCAGCGTGAACAACCAGGTTTTAAACCGGGCCTCTGGCCGGTAGGAAGCAGCTTGCCGCGCCACTGCAAACCACACATCCTGCAGCAAATCGTCTGTCACCCCGGCATCCCGAACGCTCCTGTAAACATAGCGCCATACGCCCAGATTGTGCCGGGTGTAAAGCATATCAAAGGACGGAACATGCCCCTGACCATAACGCTGCATGAGCAGATGGTCAGTGGGCTCCAGCGTTGGGGCAAGTGGCGTGGCCGGTGGCATGCTGCCCATTATGCTGACATGCATGCTGACATGCAAAGGCTCAATACCGCCTGATTGGCGGGTCAGGCACAAAGGCAGTTTGTGAATCCGGAAAAGCATTTGGCGCTGGAAGTGCCCCAATGGGTGCTGTGCGAATAACGCCCATGGCCAGCAGATTGGCGCGACTGTCGTAGCGGATCAGCACCATTTCATCGGGCTGCGTGCCAAGGCGCTCAAACGTTGTGGTGCCCACCACCGAACGCTCTTGCTGGCCGTGGGCCGTGCCGAGTATTGCAGTGGCCTGCGGTACGCTGCGCTGACTGCTGCTTGCCTCGTTGGCGGATCCGGAGCCAGGGTCTTTGCCTGCACCTGGTGTTTCTGCTGACCGTGATTTGGCCAACCCAGCGGCATTTCCATACTCGCGCAATGGCGAATCTGACGAAAAATTTTCTTCGCGCGGCTTTGGTACAGGCGGCTTTTCCCGAAAGAGCGCAACACCAATCACGCCCACATTGGCAGGCCGGCCTGTCAGGGCGGCGTAGGAGTTGCCAAGTGAGGAAAATTCAAACGCAGCGACTTCTTGTGTGCTCGTGCGCCAGCCCGTGATCTGGTAGCGGCTGTAGCCTGAGAACACATAACCGTTTTGATGCCAGGCCGCCGTCTGTCCACTGAGCACATCAACCCCGTCCACGGCAGCCACGGCCATCAGGCGCTGGCCCAGCTTGCTGCGCACCGAAATGGCGTAACGCGTCCCGGGCGTGCCGGCCACCCACAGCTCACCCTGGTGGCTGTAGATGGGCAACGCCGTGCCACTGTCGCGGTCAATCACCGTGATGTCAGCCAGACGTCCCGCTGCACTGGCGGGCAGGGCAGTGATGGCTGCAAGCAGGCAGCAGATTGAATAAGCATAAATTTTGCGATGCATGTGGGCTCCCGGTTGATAAAAAAAGCTTGGAGATGACTTAAACGAAGCAGCCGTACAGATGGGGTTAAGCGGCGTCGATTTATTTTTAGTTGTCGGGCTGGAGGTGCGATCTGTTTAATCAGGCCGGTGTCGGGTGTCACGCCCAGAGCAGCTGCCAAAAAGCTTTTGAGCCTGCCAAAAATACTCAATAATACTTACACAGCTCGCATTTAGATAAAAAAACGCGCTTTATATTTCGCGCCCAAATGGCTATCGGCGTAAAAACTCACAACTCAAGGCAATTGATGAAAACTAATTCTGTCTCTGAACCCTCTCGACTGGCAACAATCGCTACTTTGGTGCTGGCCAGCTTATGCTTTCTGGCAGCGCCCTCGCACGCGGTAGCTGCTGAACTGTTGATTGGACGGCTAGGGTCGCTGAAAAGTCCGATTGCCTCGCCCAGCACAGTTGCTTCGGCAGAAGGATTTGATCTTTACCTCAAGCGGGTCAATGACGCTGGGGGCGTCAATGGGCAAAAGCTGCGCGTCATTTTCAAAGACGATGAATTCAAGCCGCCGATGGTGATTGCCAACGCGGTGGAGTTGATAGAAAAAGACAAAGTGCTGGCGCTGGTGCTACCGCAAGGCACGCCTGGAACTGCTGGACTGATCAAGGAGGGCGTGCTGACAAGCTCGCAAATTGCCCTGATTGGGCCTTTTACCGGGGACTCCAAAGTACTTTCAAGCATCAACACTTTCACACTTCGCTCAACCTATGAAGATGAAATTACCGCATTGGCTCGCCAGATGAAAGCAGTCGGGCAAAAGCGTATTGCCTATTTTTACTACAACATATCGCAAGGGCCCCTGTTTGCGCCAGTGTTTGAAAAAATCATCAAGGATGCGGGACTTGAATACGCAGGCGCAGTTGGCTTTGATATCAACCCGACAGAAGAAACGCAAACTGCACTGGTTGAGCAGGCAGCTGCCAAAGTGGCTGCGCTTAAGCCCGATGCCATATTTACTTTTGCCGTCGGGCCCACATTTCCAATGGCCATGCGCTCGCTGCTGGGTGCGGTTGGCAAAGGTGTTACGCGATACACCTTCAGCATCAACAACTGGGAAGGGCTGATTAAAAAGATTGGCGTTCCTGAATCCGCCGGCGTGGTGTTTTCTCAGGCGGTACCTTACCCTTATGCCAACAACCGGCAGATCGTGCGGGAATATCAAAGCGATGTCAAAAAGCTCGCACCTGATCAAAAAATAAATTTTGCTGGCCTAGAGGGGTACATGACCGCCAAAGTACTGGTGGAGGCCTTGCGCCGGGCGGGTGCCAAGCCCAGCCGCGAAAAAGTGCTCAATTCCCTTTTGACGCTCGGACGCTATGACCTCGGTGACCATGTTGTCAATTATTCTGCTGCCCAGCGGCGGGTGGAGCCTGCAGTGGACGTGACCATCATTGGCGGTGATGGCAAGCTGCGCAAGTAATTGAGTTCGACGGTGACAGCAGACCTTTTGCCACTCAATCGGTAGTAGCCAGTACCGATGTCAATTTGTTATCTGGCTGTATTTTTTCAAAAAAAGCGACAGATTGGTTACCCGTCCCTTTGGTGATGTGGCGATGGTTCCCAGAGTCTGATTTAATTTGCAGATGTCTGAGTTGCCGCCCAGCACTGATTTTGAAACCACCCTGCGCCAGCATATTGCTCGGGAACAAATAGTCCTGCTGGTCAAGGGAATGAAGACTGCGACTGCGTCTTCGGTGATAGCCCCCCTGCTGATGGTGTGGCTGTTTTATGACTTCGTAGAACCGGTTTTTTTATGGTTCCCGGCGCTGTGGATTTACGCATTGCACATTGAGCGATATTTCTTGCTCAGGCGCTTCGCTGTGGCCGGTGCGCACAGCAGCTTTGAGCCCGAACGTTGGAGCCGCCAGCTGACCTGGCGGCTGGGCGTGATGGGCGGGTCGTTGGCGTTGTGGACACTTACCGCGGTGCTGACAGGCAATGAAACCGTTATCTTTTATTCCGTCACGATTGCGTCGGTCACTGTGGCTGGTGCGCTGACGCAGTTTTGTATTTATCCCCCAGCGCTGTGGGCTTTTGTTACCCCTTACCTGCTGGGTGTGGCGCTCCAGTTGATCTGTTTGCGCCAGCCCAGTACCGTGGTGATTGCATTTTTTATGGTGGTGCTGTGGCTGACGCTGATATTGGCCAGCAAGCGCTTTTCAAAAGTCATGCACAGCGATATCGAGCAGCGCTTTAGAAACAGAATGCTGGTACAAGAGCTTCGTCTTGAAAAAACCCGTGCTGAAGCGGCGAGTGCTGCCAAGACCCGATTTCTGGCAGCGGCCAGCCATGATTTGCGCCAGCCCGTGCATGCAGTAGCGCTGCTAAGCACTGCACTGCAAGACAACTTGTCCGGGCGGCCCCTTGACGCCACAAGCGCCGATCTGCTCGCCAGGCTGCAATGCGGCGTGACCCAGTTCGCAGATGTGGTCGATGAGATTCTGGACTTGGCCCGGTTTGATGCCAGCGATGAGCCAGTACAGCTGCAAACTGTGCCGTTGCAGGCGATCCTTGAGCGCATTGACAGCACGTATCGGGGCGTTGCCACTGGCAAGGGACTGGGCCTGATGATTCGCCCGGCAGCTGACCCCGGTGCCTGCGTACTGGCCGATGCAGCGCTGCTGTGGCGCGTGCTGAGCAATCTGGTCAGCAATGCCGTTCGCCACACAGCCCGGGGGCATATTTTGGTGGCAGTACGCCGTGATGCGCGGTTTGCATTCAGCCAGGCATCTGGCCAGGGACGTAGCCCGCCCGGCTGGCGCATCGAGGTGCGTGACACCGGCCCGGGCATTGCCGCGTCCCAGCAGACGCTGGTGTTCGAAGAGTTTTACCAGTTGCACAACCCGCAGCGCGACGCCAGGCACGGCCTGGGGCTGGGTCTGGCAGTGGCCCAACGCATGGCCGCCAGCATGGGCCTCACCATTGATTTGCGTTCCAGCGACGGCAAAGGCGCTGTGTTTTCAGTAGCCGTCCAGGCGGTGCAACCTGCACTGTACACGTTGCCTGCAACGGTAAATATGCCTGGAGCGCAACTTAAGGGTTTGCAGGCACTGGTGGTGGACGACGATGCATCTTCGGGTCAAGCCATGGCTGATTTGCTGCGTGGCTGGGGCCTGCATGTGGCGCTTGCCCACAGCGCAAAGGGCGCTTTTGAATGCTGTCAGCGCCTGGTGGCCAGTGGCCAGCCACCGCAGCTGCTGCTGACCGATCACTGGCTGGCAGCGGGTGAAAATTCACAACATGTGGTGAATGCCGTCTGCCAAGCGCTGGCGGGTGATTTAGAATCTACGGAAGTTGTTTGCTATGATAAAAATAGCTGTTCACGCCCGAATGATAAGGATAAAATCCCACCTTCATTGATGGTTGCAGTTCTGACGGGTGACATCAGTCCCGCCACGCAACACAGCATCGCCGCTTTAGGGTGGCATTTTGCGCACAAGCCTGTGCGGCCTCTGGCCTTGCGCATGTGGCTAGAAAACGAACTGGCCACGTGCGCTACAACAAAGGATTCAACATGAGCGCTCTAGCCGCCATGACGTGTGACCTTGCCCCTGAATTGTGTAGCTCTTAGCTCAGTGATCACGCGGCCTTTTTGCGCTGTGCCTCGTACCAGCGGTTTTCGTATTGCATCGGGCTGAGATAACCCAGGCTCGAATGCAATCTAGTGTGATTGTAAAAAGC
>JANYGP010000043.1 GCA_025362315.1 Polaromonas sp. | reverse complement strand
GGCCGTGCCTGGGATGCTGTGCGGCTCTGGATCAAGTAAGGATTCACGGGCAGCGGCCGCCGGGTTTGCAGTTTCAGGAACGAACTGCTACACTCGAAGGCTTTTCTGGAATTCCAGAGAGATTTCCGTTTTCACGTTTTCTTGTAAGTTATCAAACGTTTAGGGACGTTTTTAAATGCCAACCATCAATCAGCTAGTGCGTCAGGGCCGCGAGGTCGAGACCATCAAGTCGAAGAGTCCTGCCATGCAGAATTCTCCGCAGCGTCGCGGTGTGTGCACCCGTGTGTACACCACGACACCTAAAAAACCGAATTCTGCCCTGCGTAAAGTCGCCAAAGTGCGCCTGACCAACGGGTTTGAAATCATCTCCTACATCGGCGGCGAAGGCCACAACCTGCAGGAACACAGCGTGGTGCTGGTTCGTGGCGGTCGTGTCAAGGACTTGCCTGGTGTGCGTTACCACATTGTTCGTGGCTCGCTCGACTTGCAAGGCGTGAAAGACCGCAAGCAGTCACGCTCCAAGTACGGTGCGAAGAAACCAAAAGTCAAGTAATCCAGGTTTGAATTCAAAGCAAAACAAGCTTTAAAAATACGAAGGCAGCTGTCCTTCTGCATCACGCAACAACAGCTATTGACCCGCTTTTGGGTCGAGTAAGTGAAAACCAGATGGTTTTCGCGGCATCAAGAAATTGGTGCCAACTGAAGCAAAAGGTGAAAACATGCCACGTCGTCGCGAAGTCCCCAAACGTGAAATTCTTCCAGATCCTAAATTTGGTGATGTCGATCTCGCCAAATTCATGAACGTCATCATGCAAGGCGGCAAAAAAGCCGTCGCTGAGCGCATCATTTACGGTGCGCTTGAGTTCATTGAAAAGAAAAATCCGGGCAAAGACCCACTTGAAGCCTTCCACATGGCCATGGGCAACATCAAGCCCATGGTAGAAGTGAAGTCCCGCCGTGTCGGTGGTGCCAACTACCAAGTGCCGGTCGAAGTGCGTCCGGTACGCCGCATGGCATTGGCCATGCGCTGGTTGAAAGAAGCTGCCAAAAAGCGCGGTGAAAAATCAATGTCGTTGCGTTTGGCGAACGAGTTGATGGAAGCGACTGAAGGCCGCGGCGGCGCCATGAAAAAACGTGACGAAGTTCACCGCATGGCAGAAGCCAACAAAGCGTTCAGCCACTTCCGCTTCTAAGCTCTGCCACAACGCCTGCCAGCCAGTCGCAAATCTGACGAATTGCGACTGGCTGGCAAATCTGTTTCAGGCAATGGCCTGATTCAGTATGAAAATTGAGCAACTGTTCTTGTTCACTTATGTTCGCAAACCCGAACTGAAAGCAATGTATGCCCCGCGCAACCCCCATTGAAAACTACCGCAACATCGGTATTTCTGCCCACATCGATGCTGGTAAAACCACCACCACCGAACGTGTTTTGTTTTACACCGGTGTGAATCACAAGATCGGTGAAGTTCATGACGGCGCTGCCACCATGGACTGGATGGAGCAGGAGCAAGAGCGTGGCATCACAATCACGTCTGCTGCCACCACCTGCTTTTGGAAGGGCATGGACAAGTCCCTGCCTGAGCACCGCATCAACATCATTGACACCCCAGGTCACGTCGACTTCACAATTGAAGTTGAACGCTCAATGCGCGTACTCGACGGCGCGTGCATGGTGTACTGCGCTGTAGGCGGCGTGCAGCCACAATCCGAGACCGTCTGGCGTCAGGCCAACAAGTACAAAGTGCCACGTCTGGCCTTTGTCAACAAGATGGACCGCACTGGTGCCAACTTCTTTAAAGTCGTTGAGCAGATGAAGTTGCGCCTGAAGGCCAGCCCTGTGCCAATGGTGATCCCTATCGGTGCTGAAGAAAATTTCACCGGCGTGGTCGACCTGATCAAAATGAAGGCCATCATCTGGGACGAAGCCTCGCAAGGCATGTTGTTCACCTACAGTGACATTCCAGCAGAGCTGGTAGAGCTGGCGAAAGAATGGCGCGAGAAAATGGTCGAAGCCGCGGCTGAAGCATCTGACGAATTCATGAACAAATACCTTGAAGAAGGTGATTTGACAGAGGACGAAATCAAGCTCGGCATTCGCACCCGCACTATCGCCAGCGAAATTCAGCCGATGTATTGCGGCTCTGCTTTCAAGAACAAAGGCGTTCAGCGCATGCTGGATGCGGTGATTGAATTCATGCCATCACCGATCGACATTCCGCCTGTCAAGGGCATGGACGAGGACGAAGCGCCCGTTACCCGCAAGGCTGACGACGGCGAGAAGTTTTCAGCATTGGCGTTCAAACTGATGACAGACCCGTTTGTGGGTCAGTTGACTTTCGTGCGCGTGTACTCAGGCGTGCTGAAAAAAGGCGACAGCGTTTTCAACCCGATCAAAGGCAAGAAAGAGCGTATCGGCCGTATTGTGCAAATGCACGCCAACAACCGCGAGGAAGTCAGTGAAATTCGCGCGGGTGACATCGCAGCCTGCGTGGGTTTGAAAGATGTGACTACGGGCGAGACGTTGTGTGACCCGGATGCCATTGTCATGCTGGAGCGCATGGTGTTTCCTGAGCCGGTGATTACACAGGCCGTTGAGCCAAAGACCAAAGTCGACCAGGAAAAAATGGGTATCGCCTTGCAGCGTCTCGCGCAGGAAGATCCGTCGTTTCGCGTCAAG
>JANYGP010000074.1 GCA_025362315.1 Polaromonas sp. | reverse complement strand
TTGCAGGCGCTGCCGCAGATCACGCGCTACACCATTGTTGATTTGTCTGGCAGCTTGCGGGTGCGGCAGCAGCAGAGGCTTCAAGCATTTGAGGGGCGCGTGCACTGGGCGACAACCTTGCCAGACAACATGCGCGGTGTGGTGATTGGCAACGAGGTGCTGGATGCGATGCCGGTGAAATTACTCGCGCGCATCAACGGGCTGTGGCATGAAAGAGGCGTTGTTCTGCATAAGGGCGTTTTTACTTACGCAGACCGGCCTACAGATTTAAGGCCACCGTTTGAAGTTGTTGGCGCGCATGACTACGTGACTGAAATTCACCCCCAGGCAGAAGGCTTTGTACGCACGCTGGCTGACAAGCTGCAAGCAGGCGCGATTTTCATGATCGACTACGGTTTTCCCGAGCATGAGTACTACCACCCGCAGCGCAGCATGGGTACGGTGCTGTGCCATCGTGCGCATCAGGTCGATGCGGATGCGCTGGCGGATGTGGGCAGCAAGGACATCACGGCGCATGTCAACTTCACAGGCGTTGCGCTGGCTGGGCAAGAGGCCGGGTTGGAGGTGCTGGGCTATACCGGGCAAGGGCGGTTTTTGCTGAACTGTGGCGTGCTGGATGGCATGGAAGATGCCCCGCTGGCCGATAGAGCCATGGTGCAAAAACTCATCAATGAACATGAAATGGGCGAGCTGTTCAAGGTGATTGCATTCGGAGCTAAAAATTCTACGGCGTGGCAGCCAATGGGTTTTGCTGCTGGTGACCGGACACATACGCTGTGAGGCAACCATGATTCGCTGGATGATCGTCATTTTCCTGATGTTGGTATTTATCAGTGCCCTAACGCCGTGGCTTAACAAGCTGGGCTTTGGCAAACTGCCGGGTGACTTGCGCTTCAAGCTGTTTGGCAAGGAGCGCTATATCCCGCTGACCACGACCATTTTGCTGAGTTTGATTGCCAGCCTGGTCTCGCAAATCATCTAGCAAATTATTTGATGTAGTCCGCTACAGCCGCTACCCGGGCTGCATGCACCCGCTCACCAATCTGCTTGCCGTCCAGCCCTTCAGCAAGCGCTGCTTCGGCAATCACGCTGGTCACGACGGATTGCGCCGCTTTCAGCACCTCTGCCAGACGCTGGCGCTGTGGGTAAGCAGAGTCATGCAAGCCCAGCCGCCCCCGCGCATCGCACTCACAGGCCAGTAGCACATCGGCAAAGCGCTGCGGCTTGCGGAATGCGTCGCAGCGCTCTAGCAGCCGTATCAGGGCTGCTGCGCCAAACTCCGCGCTGCGGTGAATATTGCCGTGTTCCATCGCCACCACATCGGCCAGCTCGCGGCATTCAACGGGTACACGCAGCCGTTCGCAGACTGCTTTTGAAAGCTTGGCACTGCGCAGTTCATGGCCGATGTGTTTAGGCAAGATGTCTGCGGGCGTCGTGCCTTTGCCCAGGTCATGCATCAGGCAGGCAAAGCGCACGGGCAGGGGGGCTTGAAGCTGCGCGGCCATGTCTAACACCATCATCAGGTGTACGCCGGTATCAATTTCAGGGTGGTAGTCCGCACGCTGGGGTACGCCCCAGAGTCGGTCAACCTCGGGCAGCAGTTTTTGTAGCGCGCCACATTCGCGCAGCACCTCAAACATGCGCGATGGCTTGGCTTCCATCAGCCCTCGCGACAGCTCTTGCCATACCCGCTCGGCCACCAGTGCATCGGCTTCACCATCTGTCACCATGTCCTGCATGAGTTGCATCGTCTCTGGCGCAACGTTGAAGTCGGTAAAGCGTGCCGCAAAACGCGCCACCCGCAGGATTCGCACCGGGTCTTCGCGGAAGGCATCTGTCACATGGCGCAGCACTTTGCCTGTGATGTCGCGCTGACCGCCATAAGGGTCTATCAGGTTGGCAGGATTCAAATCAACCTCAGTGCCAAATTGCTCGGTAGACCAATCTATCAATGCGCAAGCAGCTATTGAATTGATAGTCAGGTCACGCCGCGCCAGGTCTTGCTCCAGCGTCACGTCAGGCGCCGCATGCACGGCAAAGCCGTGGTAACCCCGCGTTATTTTACGTTCGGTACGGGCCAGCGCGTATTCTTCTTTGGTGGTCGGGTGGAGGAAAACCGGAAAGTCTTTACCAACGGGTAAAAAGCCGCGCGCCACCAGCTCTTCAGGTGTGCTGCCCACGACTACCCAGTCGCGGTCTTGCACAGACAAGCCGAGCAAGGCATCGCGAACTGCACCACCGACCATGAAGATTTCCATGGCCTTGAGTTTAGCGGTCGCTAAGTTTTAGTGGCTAAGCCGGTACGGCTCTTCAAAGTCCCGAAAGTCGTTTTCAAGCAGCGCGTCATCTGTCCACGCCTTCACGCCGGGTGCGGCGCACAGCCTGGCGATATAGGCGGTGATGCTGGCAGGCACAGGCAATGCGTAGGTTTTCAGGCGCATGGCGACTGGCGCAAAGTAAGCGTCGGCGATGCTAAAGGAGCCAAACAGCATGGGGCTTTTATGTGGTTCTTGCTGGGTCAGCAGTTCGTCCCACATGGCCACAATGCGTGCTACGTCGGCCCGAACAGCGGGTTTGTCGCGCCAGATCAGTTGGCCCATTTCGGGCAGGCTGGCCTCGATATTCATGGGGCAGGCCGAGCGCAGCGCACCAAAACCACTGTGCATTTCAGCGCAGATGCTGCGCGCTCTGGCCCTGGCTTGAACGTTTTGCGGCCACAGGTTTTTGTCTGGAAATTTCTCGGCCAGGTATTCGGCAATCGCCAGCGTGTCCCACACGGTAAAGCCGTCATCAACCAGCAACGGGACTTTGCCTACAGGCGTCAGCGCATCCATTGTTTTGCGAAAAACAGAACCGCTGTCAAAAGAGTCAAAGCGTACTTTGACCTCTTCAAACGGGACACCCGCTTGCTTCAGCAAGACCCAAGGCCGCATGGACCAGGATGAGTAGTTTTTGTTGCCGATGTAGAGTTTGAGCATGGTTCGTTCCTTGTTCGCAAGGTGCTCATGCTAGCGCAGCATTTCTAGCTGATTGATGCAAAAAATCGGCGAAATTGATGCGTCGGGGCAGACAGTGTCTAAAACCTGCCTGCCGTTTTTCGTTTGGCCATCAAGCCGCTGCGCAGGCCCTGCGCACCCAGATAAAACGGTACCACGGCACCTAGCGCGGATGGCATGATGCCCAAGGCTTGCAGGCCAGTCAGTGTGCCGCCTGAAATATTGTCAACCTTCATCGCGTCCAGATTGTCGCGGCTCATGATGGGTTCACCGGGTGCGAGCTCCATCAGCGCGGCTTGAATGCGTGCCAGCGCGTCAGGCAGGCCGATGATGGGCTTTTCATGGCCACTGTACTGGCCCGCCAGTTGCACCAGTTGCTTGAGCATGAAAACCTCCGGGCCGCAGGCTTCATACGTCTGGCCAATCGTTGATTTGTCTTCAATGCACTTGACCAGAGCCGTCGCCACGTCTTCCACCCACACAGGTTGAAACCGGGCTGTACTGCCCGCCAGCGGGATGAACGGAAACAGCTTTTGCAGCGACGCAAAGGTGTTTAAAAACTTGTCTTCAGCGCCAAAAATCACGCTGGGCCGCAACACGCTGATGTCCAGGCCAGAGCTGAGCAGCACCGCTTCACCGCGCGCCTTGCTGCGCTGATACATCGACGGCGCATTCACATCTGCACCGAGTGAGCTGACATGAACGATGCGTCGCTGCCCGGCGGCGGCGCAGGCTTTGACCAGCGCCGAAGGCAACTGCACATGCGCTTTGTCAAAAGCAGCCTCGGTGCCATGCAGGATGGCCACCAGATTGACGACGGCATCATGCTCGGCCATCAGCGGCGTGAGTGTTGCCGCATCATGGGCCGAGCCTTCGAGCACGTCGACCATCGGCAGCATCTGCAAATGCCGGGCGTTTGAACGCCTGCGGGTCAGGACGGTGGTGCGGTAATCGCCTTCGGCCAGCTTTTCACACAGGTGACGACCCACGAAACCAGTGCCGCCGAGGATGAGGATTTTTTTCATGATGATAATTTAGCGGTTTTGACGGGTTTTCGCTCGAAAAAGGCCATTTTCGGGTGTCTTTTATGCGTGTAGGCCAATGGATACGTGCGCGAGCAGCTATTTATTTAATAGCGACCAGAGATCTGTCTGGATGTCAGGGAAGCGTCTTGTCGGTCTCGGGTTGGCTCGCATCCCGTGGCCCTACTGTGCCCAGCCTTGCTTTCAGCGACTGTGGCTGGCCTGTCAGGATGGCGGCGTAATTGGTGCTGTTGGACAGGACTTTCTTCACATAGTCACGGGTTTCCAGAAAAGGCACACTTTCAGCCCAGATGGCGGCCTCTATCGTCGGGCTGCCAGACTGTCCGCGCCATGTTCTCGGCCGGCCCGGCCCGGCGTTGTAGGCTGCGGCTGCCATGGGCATGGAGCCACCCACGTCGTCCAGCACCAGTTTTAAATAACCGGTACCGATGGCTATGTTGGTGTCGCGGTCCGTCAGCTGGTCAGCTGTGAAGCCCGCCATGCCGATGCGCCGTGCTGTCTCGCGGGCGGTGGCGGGCATGACTTGCATCAGGCCCGATGCACCCACGCCGGAGCGGGCGTCCATGATGAAGCGGCTTTCTTGCCTGATCAGCCCATAAACATAAGCCGGGTCGAGGTTGATGCTTTGCGCGCGTTTTACAACCGCTTCCCTGAATGGCATCGGGTACCGCTGCTCGAGATCAATCAGGGCCTTGGTGCGCTCGCTGGTGTTGATGCAGCGGTCCCAGATTTGTTTGTCGCAGGCAAATTGCGCCGCAGCCAGCAACTCGCGGTCGCTCATGCCGCCAGGGCGGGCCAGGTTGGTGCTGTAGTTCCATTCCCGCACGCCTTCTGGCCGCAGGCCAATTGCTATCGCGTAGGCGGCGCGGTTTAGCCCGGCGTTCAGGCGCGCGGCTTCTTTTTCTTCCGTGCTGATGGGTGCGGGCTTGGGTGGCACCGTGATTTTCTGGCCCAGTTCTTCCAGTGCCAGTTGCTCGTAAAAGCCGCGTACTGAAGCGATGGACTGGTATAGCGCGAGGGCCTCGTGGTTGCCTGCCTGGGTTGTCGCCATCAGTGCCCGTGCCCGCCAGTACACCCAGGCGGGTTCTGCTTTGGCGGCTTCGCTCATGGCGGTGGTGGCGCTCAGCACCTCACGCCAGCGCGGTTGTGCCCCCGCACGTAGCGCAGCGCGAACCTTCCAGCCCAGCATGTCGTCGGTCAGGTCGGTGTCTTTGCTGACCTTGCTGTAATAGTTGAGTGCCTCCGCGGCGGGCACGGTACCCAGGCGGATGGCCGTCTGCTTGCCTATCAGACCCCAGACCCAGTTGCGCTCCTCGGTGGTGAGCTGGTTGCCCCATTTGGCATCCATCATGTTGGCTGCGCCTTCAGCCCCGGACTGGTCTGCGCTGGCCATTTTGACCAAGGCCAGTGTGATGAGTTCTTTGCGGGTGTTGCGCACCGCCACGTTTTTCTCACTTAAAAATTTGGCCGGGCTGTTGATCAGTTCAGCCACCATGCCGACGGATTCAGGCGAGATGATGGCCACTGCTTCACGTGCGGCGCGTGGTCGATTGGCTTCCAGTGCCAGCCGCGCTTTTTGCCACACGTCTTGCGCGTTCAGGTTTTTGGTGCCCACCAGCCGCTCGGCGGCGGCCCGGCAGCCGTCGTCTGCATCGCGCTGGACGTGCCAGTTTTTGCGCACTTCGTCTGACAGGCGCGCGTCTTGCGCTGGGTTTTTCAGATGCTCGACCAGCAGTGCATAGCAACGTATTTCCTTGTCGTCATTCATGCGGTACTGCGGGTATTCAGCAGCAAACGCAGCCCAGTCGCGCCGCTGGCCCAGCAGCAGCAGCCAGTCTGCCCGCAGGCGGTCTTCCTGGTAAGTGCCAGGGTAGCGGGCAAAAAAGTCTTGTACTTCGCGTGCGCTGGCTTCATCGAGTCGCGCTTTCAGCTCCCAGTACGCGGCATAGGGCTCCAGCGGGTGGCTTTTGGCTTGGGGCAACAGAGCCGACAGTTTTTTACGGTCGCCACGCTTGAACGCCTGATTCATCTCGACAATCAGGCTGTCGCCCGCTGTGGTCTGGGCCATGGCAACAGGCCCCAAAAATGAAGCCATAACGAAGGTGCAAAGAAATTTGGATAGCATCAAGACATTATGGACAAATTAACTGACCGACAAAGTAAGCGCAAAGCCCTGATTGAAGAACGTCTCAATCTGCCTGACCGCCTGCAACGTGCCGATATGCTGCAACGCGTGATGCGCATCTGGCTGTTTGGCCGTACCGACGAGGTCATTGGCGCGTATTGGCCCATCAAGGGCGAGTTTGACCCGCTGCCCGCGCTGCACCGCTGGAAGGAAGACGGCGAACTGCTTGATGAGCCCCAGCCGCGCCGCATAGGCCTGCCGGTGGTTGACAAAGTGCATAAAACCTTAACCTTTCACGCCTGGTACCCGGGCTGCCCGATGGAAGAAGACGCCTACGGCATTCCCAAACCCAAAGACACGGAAGTCATTGTGCCGACGCTGCTGTTTGTGCCCTGCGTAGGCTACGGCCCGGGGGGCTTCAGGCTGGGGTATGGCGGCGGCTTTTATGACCGCACGCTGGCGTCATTGCAGCCAAAGCCGTTTACGGTGGGGCTGGGTTACACGAATGGATTTTTGCCAGACATGGAGCCCGAGCCGCATGATGTGCCGCTGGATGCGCTGATCAATGACAACGGGGTGTTTTGGCCTGTTTGACTGTTTGCCAAAATTTGCCAAAGCTGCTAGCCTTTCACGATGACCACGGTGAACATTTCTTTGCCAGACAGCATGAAGGCTTACATTGACCAGCGCGTGAGCCAAGAGGGTTACGGCACTTCAAGCGAGTATGTGCGTGAACTCATTCGGCGCGACAAAGACCGCAGCCAACTGCGCGCCATGATGCTTAAAGGTCTGGAGTCCCCAGCCGCCGGGCAAGTTGATGCAGCTTACTTTCAGAGTTTGCGCAAGCGGGCAGAGCAACGCAAGCAGCCATGAAACCATTGGTACGGCTGGAGCAAGCCGACCGGGATGTTGAGCAGGCGCTTGATTTCTACCTAGTTGAAGCGCCGCATGTAGCGTTGAGCTTTCTGGATGCACTTGAAAAAGCGTATTCACACATCCAGCGACACCCTGGGACAGGTTCGTTGCCTGACGCCCACGCGCTCGACATCCCTGGCTTACGGTTTTGGCCTTGCCAACGTTTCCCGCAGATGGTGTTTTAAATTGAACGCGACGGCCATATCGCACTGGTTCGCGTGCTGCATGGCAGTCGTGACATTCCGGCTAGCCTTCAAGATTTACCAACTTCAAAATTTACCAACTTCAAAAATTTGAACGATGGTTTATGCAACCCGGTGAACAATTAATCCGCTGTGTGAAGGCTAGACAAATAATTGGCTAAAAAATCTGAATAAGACGCTTATTTGGAATCTGACCCCTGATAACCCACTGATAACCCACTCTTTAGAAAAATTTTGACCACATGAAATCTCCTCGCCTTCATCCACAGCATCCATCACAGCAATGTGCTTTCTGGCCGCATTTGCTACAAGCTTTTTAACGATTGATCGCGGCGGACAGGTCTTTGCGCCATTTGTCGCGTCTTTCAGTCTTGCAAGCCCGTTTGCAGTATTGCTGTTCGGACACCTCATGTTCGCACGCACATGGCGACGCAATGTGTTCCTGGCCAGTGGCAATCTGCTGTTTGCTTTTTGTTGGGCTCTCGCGTCGTTTGCGATACGCTGGTTTCAAGCTGGGTGGATCGGTTTTGCCTTTTTCAGCACAGTATTGATTTTTGCAGTGGTGTATGTTGCCTTTGCACAAGTAATAAAAAAGGATCGAATAAGCAAGTTGTTTGAAGGGGCGGCGCATTCAAAGTTAACGGAGTTCCCGATCATCTAGTTAATTAAAAAAACTTACCGAATGATTACTGGTCCCGCTGCACTTAGTCGAATTAATCGAAGTTATCCACCGTGCCCGCATCCGGCACATCGCCAATTGCCTCGCGCGTCAGCAGCGCTTGCGCGTGCAGCCAGTCGCAAAAAGCCTTGACCTCTGGCCGGGCTCCGCTTCGTGGGCCGATGATGAGCCAATACACCAGCGGCGAGTCGAGGCGCAGCTTGGGAAAAGGCTCTATCAGCTCGCCTGATGCCAGCGCGTCTGCCACCAGCGGCGTGCGGGCCAGTGCTGCGCCTTGGCCAGTGAGCGCGGCCTGCGCAATCTGGTTGGCGTAATTCAAATACAGCCAGCGTGTGGGCTCAAACTGTTTGAGGGTTTGCGCGTCAAACCAGCGCTGCCAGGTCAGCACTTCCAGGTGCTGGCTGCGGTGCGAGTCACCGGCTTCTATCAATGCAAATTGAGCCAGATCTTTCGCCGCTTTTAACGGCTTGGCGTTTTTCACCAGCCACGGGCTGACGACTGGCGTGAGCTGCTCGCCAAACAGGCGCTGCGAGCCTGGCGGAACAACGCTTGGCACGGCATAACGAATGGCCAGATCCACATCGGTGGTGTCCAGGTCCACTGGTGCGTCTGTGGCATCAATGCGAATGTCAATTTCAGGGTGCTGGCGCTGAAAGGCTTCCAGCCGGGGAATCAGCCACATCGACGCAAATGATGCCCAGGTGCTGATGGCCACACATTTGCGCCCGGCGCTTTGCCGTATCAGCCGCACCGCTGAGTCCATGCGCTCCAATGCCGGCAACACGGCCCGCAGCAGTTGCGCGCCAGCACCTGTCAGCTCCACAGCCCGGGTGTGGCGCAGGAACAAAAGCACGCCTACATCGTCTTCAAGCGCCTGAATTTGCCGGCTGACGGCTGATTGGGTCAGTGCCATTTCTTCAGAGGCTGCCCGAAAATTCAGGTGCCTCGCGACAGCCTTAAAAGCGCGGAGCTGGCCGGCGGCAATGGGTCTTGAGCGGGTGTGGGTGAGCGTGTTAAGCATGACGTCAAAACTCCGATTGATGCGTTTTATGAATCAATAGCGTAACGCTTTTTCATTGGACTGCCAAGCCGTTGAAGACGATCATCAGGCCGATGTGCAGCCACTGCAGAATTTGAAAGCACATCATGACCCACATTTCAAGTTGCATCCGCCCCACCAACATCCCATGTTTATCTGTGCAGCGTGTCCCGGCGAGCGCTGCCGGGTGTTTCAAATTGATGCCCAAATGCGCATTGACCTTGACCTTGAAAACGCCGGCTTTGCTGACCATTGCGCATGGTAGCGCATGGGTAACGTTTGCAGACGCCGCCAGTGACATTTCTGTCCGGGCCGGCGATCACTTTTTGAATGCAGGTCAGTCCATGCAAATCGGGGCCAGGAAAGCAGTCGTGCTGGAAGCATCCACCCCCGAGTTGTCCTTTGACTTCACGTTTGATGCGCAGCGCCTGGTGGTTTTTCATGGGCTTATACCCGCCCGTGATTCCTGGCTGGCAGTTGTCAAAAATGGCTGGAAGGCATTTGCTTTTTGGCTGGCAAACCACTGGCAATCTGCGCGTGCATCCGCGCAAACACATCCACACCCATTTGCAGCAGCAGCTCAGGGATGTCAATCATGACCCAGTTTTCACGAAACGTGTTGCCCTCAACCCGCCACCAGTCGGCCACGCGCATGGAAATGGGTTTGCCCGTGGCAGGTGCGCCCAGATAGTCGCCCAGATGGGTGGCCCGCACGCTGGGCCAACCGGTGGAGCCGACAAAGTAGCCTTCAGAAATGCGCGAAATATGACCTCCGCCCTTGCGGTCAGGAAAGGCGTGCAAAAAGGGCGCCTGGTGGTGGCGCTGAAAACCTTCAACCCGCCGCGAAGTGCCAATGCCGCACGGGCCGTACCACATCATTTCCGGGTGCCAGCAACTGCGCATGTCCATGCTGCGCAGATCTGACTTGTCGAACGTGCCCAAGCCTGAAATGAGCGTATCCAGAACTTGCATGGATGCTGTGGCATGCGCATCGGGTTGCGCTGCAAGCAGCACCCCATCGTTGTGTTGTGGCCCGGGCACCAGCAGGTCCAGCCCCCGGCTGGGCGGCAGCACGGCAAAGCCAGCCTGGCGCATCACATCCACCAGATCCAGCAGCACCCGCGCATCCACAATACGGCCATTTTCAACCTGGTAAAACTCGCCAATCCGCACATACAGCGGCTCGCTAGTCGCCGGTATGCCCAGCCAGTCGTTGACAAACGTGCCTGTCAGATACCCGTGGCTGGTCACCCAGGTGCCCGCGCCGCCACAAAAACGGCCATCAAAGTCGCCGGCGAAAAACAGCTGGATGCGCCGCTCCATGTCAGGCATGGCGTGCAAAAGCGGTTGCCAGAACTTCGCGTGAATCTCCAGAGTGCCGTGCAACTCGTTGATGGGGTGAAACGTGTGCCAGGCGCAGTGTGGGTCAAAAAACTCAGCCAACGCTGGAGCTGCTGACTTGACGGTTGAGTAGCCCGCGTTGTTGCCGGGCAAAGCTGCCATAGCAGCCCAGACAATTTTTTTGGCTTCTTCAAGTGAAGTTTTAAAGGTCATGATTCAAGGGAAATAAGTAAAGCGACAACGGCATTTCGGGCAGCATCAAGCTTTGGCCTGATGCGCAAAAATCTGTTTGAAAACGGCGACTTCGTCCACCATCATCCAATCGCTGACAACGCGGCCTTGTGTCATGTGAACATGGCTCATCGCCATGATGTGCACAGGCGCACCAGTCGGTTTGCCAAAGTGACCGTAACCTGTATGCGTGCCGTCCAACGACCAGCGCACTGCCACGCGCACAGTGCTTTCTGCATCCCGATTGACGATGGTGCTGTGAATCCGCAGCACCGCATCGGGAAAAGACGCCAGGTAGCCAATGACGAATTGGTCAATGTCCGCATGCCCATGGTGAGCCTGGCCGCCCGGCGCATACAGCGCTGCACCATGAAAATACAAACTCTTGATGGCAGCCGTGTGTTTTTCATGCCAGATTTGCTGCAGTCCTGCGCAATAAGAAATCGCTGCAACGTCGTCTGACAATGTAGCCGGGTAGTTGCTGGGCTGGTCATCCGCAGGCGTAAAAAACGAGATGGGCAGGCCGCGCGCAAGCTCTGCGTCCACCATGCTCCTGGCTAATTGCTCTGCAGTTTGGCCCATGCACACCGCAAAAGCTGCCTGGTCACGCACCAGCCACTCTTCAACAACGACTTTGTTTTTGACCCAGCAGTCGGCAATGATGCGGCTTGTTATTTGTCGGCCATTTGCCTGGCCATAGCTGCCGCTTCCGGTGTGCGTCATGACAGACACAAGCCTGTGGGATGACATGAAACTGCCGTCACCCAAATCCCGCCAGATCACGTCTTCACCCACCAGTTGTCTGTCCGGGAACTGGTGGAGTGTTTGTAACGTTTGCGCGGCAACGCCTGCATTGCTGCATGTAAAACCTGTAGGCGCGCGCAGGGCAATGTCGCTGGCGTAATAAGCGTCCAGCTTGTTGCCAATGCCGCGGTCTTCCCAGATTTCCCGCGTAATGCCGTATATGAACTCGGGCACGCTGGCATAAGGCGCAACATCAATAGGTTGAAACGTAGACATGGTTTGAATATGTATGCAGAGCCTTGATCGTACCGACAAACCAACTGAAATTGTCAAAATAGCCTATCAGATAAGGGTTCTCACTAGTTTGATTTCTCAATTTGATTTTTATCATGCATACGTATGCGGTGTTTTGGCACCCTCAACATGCACGCAAAACTTCACATTGAAAACCGTTTGAATTTCAACCCTCAAACCCAGGAATCATCATGATCAAATACCTCAAACAAGGCAAAGCCGCCAGCATTCGCGCAGAAGACAACGCCAAAGTGCGCAGCACCGTTGAAGGCATTCTGAAAGACATCGAGGCGCGTGGTGACGACGCGGTGCGTGCCTACAGCAAGCAGTTTGACAACTGGGAACCGCAAGATTTCAGACTGTCGCAAGCTGACATTGAAAAGGCCGTCAAGTCATTGACCGCGCGCGAGACAGAAGACATTTTGTTTGCCCAAAAACAGATTCGCAACTTTGCGCAAATCCAGCGCGACTCGATGAAGGACGTGGAAGTTGAAACCATGCCCGGCGTGATTTTGGGCCACAAAAACATTCCGATGAACGCCGTGGGCTGCTATGTACCCGGCGGAAAGTACCCGCTGATTGCATCTGCCCACATGAGCGTGCTGACTGCCAAAGTAGCAGGTGTCAAACGCATCGTGGCCACTGCGCCGCCGTTTCATGGCGCGGCGCACCCGGCCATTGTGGCGGCCATGCATTTTGCGGGTGCCGACGAGATTTTGGTGTTGGGCGGTGTGCAGGCCATTGCCGCCATGGCGATTGGTACGCAGAGCATTGCGCCGGTCGACATGCTGGTCGGCCCCGGCAACATGTTTGTGGCCGAAGCCAAACGCCAGCTGTATGGCCGTGTGGGTATTGACTTGTTTGCTGGCCCGACCGAGACATTGATCATTGCTGACGACAGCGTAGATGGCGAAATTTGTGCGGTTGATTTGCTGGGGCAGGGCGAGCACGGCACCACCAGCCCTGTCGTGTTGCTGACCAACAGCGAAAAGCTGGCACATGACACGATGGCCGAGGTCGAGCGACAGCTGAAAATTTTGCCCACCGCAGGCATTGCCGCGCAAAGCTGGGCCGAGTACGGTGAAGTCATTGTGTGCGACACGTACGAGGAAATGGTTGCCAAGGCAGACGAGCTGGCGTCTGAGCATGTGCAGGTCATGACGCGTGACCCGGATTATTTTTTGAACAACATGAGCAACTACGGCGCGCTCTTTTTGGGCCCGCGCACCAACGTGTCGTTTGGCGACAAGGTGATCGGCACCAACCACACGCTGCCCACCAACAAGGCTGCGCGCTACACCGGCGGCTTGTGGGTTGGCAAGTTTTTAAAAACCTGCACCTATCAAAAAGTGACCACCGACGCAGCCAGCGCCATGATTGGCGAGTACTGCTCCCGCCTGTGCCACATGGAAAACTTTGCTGGTCACGGCGAGCAGGCCAACATTCGTGTGCGCCGCTATGGCACGCGGGCTGATGTGCCGTGGTACCAGCCTGTGCCTGCGCTGGATTGACGATGTCAAAGACAAATCACGCTCGCCGCTTGTGTCTGGCCATTGCGGTTATGACTTGCGTTGGCATTGGCGTGTCGCACGCGCAATCAGCGCCCTGGCCCAACAAGCCCGTCAAGTACATCGTGCCGTTTTCACCCGGTGGTGTGTCTGATGCAGTAGCCCGCCTGGTCGCGCTGCATTTGACAGACAAGCTGGGGCAGCCAGTCATCATTGAAAACAAGCCTGGCGTGTCGGGCATCTTGGGCACGCAGCTGGTGGCCAAATCAGTGCCTGACGGCTACACGCTAACAGGCGGCACCATCACCACACATGCGGTCAATCCGTATTTCACCAAAAACCTGGGGTACGACCCGGTCAAGGACTTTGCGCCGGTCAGTCTGGTGGGCATGGTCAGCAATGTGCTGGTGGTCCCCGCCAGCAGCCGTTTCAATTCTGTGCAAAACATCATTGACGAGTTGAAAGCCAAGCCGGACAGCCTGACGTACGGCACAGCAGGCGCGGGCACATCACAACACTTGTCGGGGCAATTGTTTCAGAGCATCACAGGCGCCAAAATGCGGCAAATCGTCTACAAAGGCGGCTCGCAGGCGATGGTTGACCTGGTCGGCGGCCAGATCGACATGGTGTTTGAAACCGTGGCCGCTGCCCGGCCGATGATGGACGGCAAGCGCGTCAAAGTGCTGGGCGTCACGTCAAGCAAACCTTTGGCAAATTTGCCAGGCGTGTTGCCACTGGCAGACAGCGGCGTGCCGGGCTTTGCCATGCAGTCGTGGCAAGGTGTTTTTGCACCAACCGGAACGCCTAAAGCAATTGTTGACCGCCTGAGCAAGGACATTGCCGCCATCATTGCGATGCCTGATGTGCAGGAAAAGCTGCGCAATTTGGGTGTTGAACCCGATGGCCGTCTGGCAGCGCCGTTTGCTGACTTTCAGCAGCAAGAGATGGTCAAGTGGGCAAAAGTGATCAAAGACGCTGGCATTCAGGCGGAATAATTGATTGAGCTGCACGCCATGAACAAACTATCAACGCTTTTCAAATCTGCACTGCTGGCAGCATCGTTTGCAGTGCCCGTGACGTTTGCCCAAACAACCCCAGCTGTCTTTCCGGCAGGTGGCCGCGTCACGATCGTCGTGCCGTTTGCTCCGGGCGGTGCCACTGACATCATTGCCCGCCTGCTGGCAGATGAGCTGGGCAAGCGCTGGGGCACGGCAGTGGTGGTGGACAACAAAGCCGGTGCGGGCGGCGGTATCGGCACCGAGTTTGTCGCGCGTGCCAAGGGTGATGGTTTGACTTTGCTGCTGGGCACGCAAACCGCGCTGTCGGTCAACCCAAGCCTGATGAAAAAAATCAGCTATGACGTGGACAAGGACTTTGTCCCCATCACCCAGCTGGCCAGCACGCCGCTGGTGCTGCTGGCAAGCAACAAGTCTGGCGCGCGCAACGTGCAGGAGCTGGTCGCACTGCTCAAGGCCAAGCCCGACGCGCTGTCTTACGGCACCAGCGGCAATGGTACGTCGCAGCATTTGACAGCGTTGATGCTGCTGAACCGCATCAACGCCAAGGCGGTGCACATCCCGTACAAGGGCAGCAGCCAGTCACTGGCTGACCTGGCAGGCAACCAGATTGACATGCAGTTTGACAACATGACCACAGCCCTGGCGTTTGCCAAAAACGGCCAGGCCAAAGCGCTGGCGGTGACCAGCCTGGCCCGGTCTGAATTGCAGCCTGATTTGCCTACGCTGGCCGAATCAGGTGTGCCAGGCTTTGAGGCTGTCACCTGGCTTGGTTTGCTTGCGCCTGCCACCACGCCGCCTGCAGTGACAGCCTATTTAAACAAGGAAGTGCTGGCTGTCCTCGGCACACCTGCTGTCAATGCCAAACTGCTGGCTCAAGGCTTTACACCCAAGCCGATGTCGCCTGAAGGCTTTAAAAAATTCATCCGTGATGAAACGGTCAAGTTTGCAGACCTGATCAAAACCAACGCCATCACGGTTGAGTAATTTGCCCATGCTGCCGCTTCTTACCCCCAGCTTCAGACTCGATGGCCGCCGTGCGCTGGTGACCGGTGCCAGCTCGGGCATTGGGCTGGCAGCAGCTGCGGCGCTGTATCAGGCTGGAGCTGATGTGACACTGATAGCGCGCAGTACTCCTGATTTAATAGCTGCTTGCGCAAATATTATGGGGGCTACAGGCGTAAATGATACTCAAAATAAGCCAAAAGTGGCGTTTCATGCACTGGACGTGACAAACTCCGCCGCAGTCACTGAATGGGTGGTCAATGACGCTTTGGCCAACGGCCCCTTTCAAATACTGGTCAACAACGCAGGCACCAACCGGCCATCAACTTTGGCAGAGCTGAAAGACGAAGACCTAGACGCTGTGGTGGACCTGAACATAAAAGCTGCACTGTATGTGTCCAGGGCAGTGGTACGCAGCTTGCTTGGCAGTACAAATGAGCCCAACAAACCCGCCAGCATTATCAATGTGTCGTCCCAAATGGGTCATGTAGGAGGCCCCAAACGTGCCGTGTACTGCGCCACCAAACACGCGATGGAAGGCATGACCAAAGCCCTTGCCTGGGAGTTGGGCAGGCAGCGCATCCGCGTCAACACGATTTGCCCAACTTACATTGAAACGCCGATGACAGCCGGTATGCTGGCCGACCCTGCGTTCAGGGAGTTTGCTGAAAACGGCACCGCACTGGGTCGCGTTGGCCAGCTGGAAGAAGTCATGGGTGCAATTGTGTTTTTGGCCAGCGACGCGTCCAGTCTGGTGACAGGCAGCGCGCTGATGCTGGACGGTGGCTGGACCGCACACTGATGGCCGGTAGTCCTGTCATGAAAGAAGCTTTCGGCAACTTTAAAAATGTGAATAAAAACGTCACGTCCCAACACGTCGCACGTTTGGCGCAGGTGTCGCAATCTGCTGTGAGCCGCGCCTACACACCCGGCGCATCGGTGTCTACCCACACCCGCCAGCGCGTGATGGACGCAGCGCGCCAGCTGGGCTACCGGCCCAATGCGATTGCCCGTACCTTGATCACCAAAAAGAGCCGCATGATTGCGGTGGTGATGAGCCAGCTGGACAACCAGTTTTATCCGCTGGTGCTGGAAAAGCTTTCGCAGAGGCTGCGCAGCGACGGTTACCACGTGCTGCTGTTCATCACTTCGCGTGACGAGTCAGACGGTGTGCTGGCTGAAATTTTGCAGTACCAGGTCGACGCGATTGTGATGGCATCTACTGTGCTGTCGTCTGCCCTGGCACGCGACTGCGCACGGGCTGGCAGCCCGGTGATTTTGTTCAACCGCATGACCAAGCGTGCTGCCAATGAAGACCATCCGCCCAGCGCTGTCACGTCTGACAACGAAGCCGGAGGCCGCCTGGCTGCGCGGCATTTGCATGCAGGTGGGCATCAGCGGATTGCTTACATTGCCGGGCTGGAAGAGTCCAGCACCAATCTGGACCGCGAACGCGGCTTTCGGGACGAACTGGCTTTGCTGGGCAGCCGGATACATGCCCGTGCTGTTGGCAACTACAGCTATGAAGGTGCGCAACTGGCGGCCCGGCAGCTGTTCAGCAGCGCCAGCCAACGCCCTGATGCTGTATTTGTTGGCAGCGACCACATGGCCCTGGCGGTGATGGATGTGCTGCGCTCAGAGCTTGGTTTGCGCGTTCCTCAAGACGTCAGCGTGGTCGGGTTTGACAACGTGCCACAGGCTGCCTGGGGCGCTTACCAGCTCACGACCATTGAACAATCCATTGGTCCGATGATTGAAGCCACTGCCACCATGCTGCACGCCCTGCTGCATGAAGGTGCCCAGCCCAGCGCTGTGACCGTGCCATGCCGGCTGATTGTCCGGACCTCCAGCAAAACATCTGCCTTATGAATCCTCTGCAAAACATCGCCTCATCATCTGTGACGGCCGCTGCTGCCCGGCCCCAAGCCGCTGCCATGAAAGGCTTCCACGCTGAATTTAAAAACCTGGATGCCTACATCCGCGTCATCACCCACCGCATTTGGGAAGGCCGGCGACTAGAGGATATCCACCTTTACTACAGCGACCCATGCGTGGTAGAAACAGCTATGTCCGTCAGCACCAGCATTGACTCCGTCATTTCAGGCACACGCGCCACGCTGGCGATGTTTCCTGATCGCCGTTTGCTGGCTGAAGACGTGATCCAGTCAGGTGATGAAGAAGGTGGGTTTTTAAGCTCGCACCGCATCATCTCGCCCATGACGCATTCAGGCGATGGCAATTTTGGCAAAGCCACGGGCCGCAAAATCCACGCCCGCACCATTGCCGACTGCGTCTGCAAAAACAACCGCATCGTGCACGAATGGCTGGTGCGTGACCATGCCGCCATTGCGCTGCAAATTGGCAGCACTCCCAAAGCCTTGGCGCAAGACTGGCTGAACCAGCGCGGCGGCTGGAACAAGCCGGTTGCCGGCCCTGCACCTGCAGGCTATGTTTCTGCTATCAGCACCGACGTTTTGGCCAGCAGCTATGCGCAGTCCATCAGTGACTTTGCGCATGGCAAGACCAGCACCGCATCCATTTACGACGAAGCTGTTCAGCAAATCAGCCCGGGTGAAGTGTGCAGTTATGGCCGCGCGGAAGTTGAAGCGTTTTGGACGGGTCTGTTTGCTGCGTTGCCCGTCGAGAGTTTTGAGATTGAACACCTGGCGCTGCAGTCAGACATGGCCAGTACAGGCCGGCCAGACCGCGTAGCACTGCGTTTCCGAGCTCAAACCATCCATTGTGCAAGCCAAAACCCAATCAATACGGGCGCTAGCCGCTACGGTAAGCATAGCGACAAGCCTGTTGAGGTATTGGGCATCGTACACGCGGAGTTCTGTCAGGGCCGCGTCATTCGTGAATGGGTGTTGATTGACGATGTCGCCATCTGGATGCAGATTCTGGATATGCAACCGTCCGCCACCGCATAAAAAAACTCAGAAAGACCATCCATGGCTCGTGTACAACTCAAAGACATTTCCCGCGTGTGGGGCACCTCGGTTGGCGTCAAGCAAATGTCCCTTGACATTGCCGACGGCGAATTTTTGGTATTGCTCGGCCCGTCGGGCTGCGGCAAAACCACCACCATGCGCATGGTGGCGGGGCTGGAAGACCCGAGTACCGGCGAAATCTGGATTGGAGACCGCAAGGTCAATGACCTCGAACCCAAAGACCGCGACGTGGCGATGGTGTTCCAGAGCTATGGTTTGTACCCCAATATGACGGTGTACGAGAACATCAGCTTTCCGCTGCGCATACGCGGCACACCCAAAGCCGAGATTGACCCGGCCGTCATTACAGCCGCCAAAAAAGTTGAGCTGATGGATTTTCTAGATCGGCGTCCCAAAGAACTGTCAGGCGGGCAGCGCCAGCGCGTTGCTTTGGCGCGTGCCATTGTTCGCCAGCCGTCGGTTTTTTTAATGGACGAGCCGCTGTCCAACCTGGACGCCAAATTGCGTGTCAGCATGCGGGCGCACATCAAGCATTTGCACCATGACCTGGGCGTGACCACCATTTACGTGACGCATGACCAGGTAGAGGCCATGACGCTGGCTGACCGCGTGGTGGTCATGAGCAAGGCCGAGATTCAGCAAATCGGCACGCCTGAGGCCATTTACAACGACCCCAACAACCTGTTTGTGGCCGGCTTTATTGGCTCGCCTGCGATGAATCTGGTTAAAGGCAAACTTGTCAACGGCACGTTTGAAGCGCAGGGTATGGCTTACAGCATTCGCATTGCCGGATTTGGCAATATGAGTCAAAACGACATCGTGTTGGGCGTGCGGGCTGAAGACATGACAGTGGTTGCCCCCGATATGGCTTCAGGGCAGGCCCAGATCACGGGCAATGTGTTTTCGTTTGAGCTGCTTGGTGACGCTACCACCGTCACTTTAAAACTTGACGACCAGTTCATCACCGCCAAGAGCGGTAAAAATTTCAGGGCCAGCATGGGTGAACATGCGGGTTTTGCAGTGACATCCAGCCGCTGCTATTTGTTTGATGGCAAAACGCAAAACCGCATGCGCCTCTAGTATTTCGGTAATTTCGCTTGGTAAATTTCGTCTTTGTGTTTTTATGGTTTTCTATTTTTAACAGGAGTGTTTTTATGACTTTTAAACCCAACGGCTTGCGCCGTCATTTGCTGGCAGCATCAATCGTCAGCAGTCTGGCTGTTGTGTTGCCAGGTGCGGCATTTGCCAACTGCGCCGACATCAAGGGCAAGGGTGACATCAACATTGTTGGCAGCTCCATGCCATCTGTGGTGCACATTGCCAAAGAGCTTGAAACTTGCAGCAAGGGCACGGTCAAGGTAGCGGTGAAGATCACGCCCGAAGCCCGGGTTGAAACCGAGCGTGCTTTTGCAGCAGAAGGCAAATCTGCCTTTGATGCAGCTGTTGTGTCCGGCGGCGTTTATTCAGCGCTGTCCAGCAAAGGCCAAATCCAGCCCATGACGGATCTGGTCGCCAAGTACAAGACCAAGTTCAAAATTGAAGACAACATGCTGGTCAAGTCCAATGGTGAAGTCATGGCCATTGCGTACCAGCAAAACGCGCAAAACCTGTACTACCGCAAAGACCTGTTTGACAAGCACGGCCTGAAAGCACCAACCACCTACGGCGAAATGCTGGCTGCTGCTGCCGTACTCAAGGCCAAAGAGCCGAGCATTGACTTTCCGATTGCGCAAACCTTTGCCAAGGGTTTTGACATCTCCACTGAGTTTGTCAACATGTATGTGGGCTTTGGCGGCAAGATGTTCAAGGCAGGTACTGCCCAGCCCGCATTCAACGAAGAAGCCGGCATCAAAACCATTGAGCTGATGAAGTCGATGTTGCCATTCATGACACCCAATGCGCTGGCGTCGAATTCTGACGATGTGATGAACCAGTTCCAGCAAGGCAAAGCTGCTATGGGCGTGCTGTGGGCCAGCCGCGCAGCGCGCATGGACGATCCTGCCGCATCAAAAGTGGTGGGCAAAATGGAATTTGCTGCTGCTCCTGCCGTGATGACCGGTGGCAAAAGTGCTACCCATCTGTGGTGGGACGGCGTTGTGTTGGCCAAAAACATTGGCAATGACCGCGATGTGGTGTTTCAGGTGCTGATGGAAGCCCTGGACGAAGAAACCACCAAGTCCGGCAACGACGCCACCATCTGGATTCGTTCGGTCTACAAGCCAACGCGCTTTGGCACTGGCGTGACGCTGTCCATGAAAGCGGGCGCACCCATCTGGCCAACCGAGCCGTACCTGGGCCTGGCCGCAGGCGAGCTGGGCAAGGTCATTCCCGAAGCACTGGGCGGCACGATGACTGCCAAGCAGGCGCTGGATGCAGCGGCCGTTGCCTACACCAAAGCAGCAACTGAAAAGGGTTTTATCAAGTAATCAGCCGTCTTGCTCTTTCCCCTGCCGGGGGAAAGCAGGGATGGGGGCACGCACGGTACCAAAAACTTGTCAGCGTTTGCCCCCACTCCACCCTCCACCGGTGGGGTGGGAGTATGACCCTTAAAGCAATTACACGTTGTCGCCAGCAGAGTATTAAAAGGTCCCCATGAAAACCAAATCTTTCCTGCAATTCGTCGGGCCTTCTGTCGCGCTGATGGTGCTTCTGCTCGCGGTCCCGCTGGCCACGACTTTTTATTTGTCGGTTCGCAACTGCTCACTTGAAATGGAGATGGTCAAGATTGAAGAGTCCACGCCTTTTGGGCTGAAAGAAACGCTGACCCAGCGTGCCAAACTCGACGGTTCAGGCAAAGCCATTCAAAACTGCAGTTTTGTGGGGCTGGACTATTACAAAAAAGTATTGGGTCTGGATGCCAGCGCTGCCACGGTTGTAGACCAACCCGACGGGCCCAAAGGCACTGCTGTTGATGACAAGGCAGGCAATGAATTTCTGGGTGCGCTCAAGTTCACGATGGTCTACACCTTTGTCACGCTGCCTTTCGTGCTGGGCATCGGTTTTCTGCTGGCCCTGGCGGTCAACAACGTTACGCAAAACCTCAAGGGTTTCATCATCTCGGCCTCACTGCTGCCCTTCATCATCACACCTGTGGTGGCAGCGCTGTCAATCAAATGGCTGTTTCGAGACAACGGGCTGGTGCCGTATTTGCTGTCCAACGTCGGTATTCAGGTGTTCTGGATGGCGCAGGCCTGGTCGGCACGGGTGCTGATCATTGTTTACGGCATCTGGCATGTGGTGCCGTTTGCATTCATTGTTTTGTATGCGGGTTTGCAGTCGGTGCCGCAAGACTCGCTGGAGGCCGCCACCATTGATGGCGCTTCGCGCTGGCAAAAGCTGCGCTATGTCACGCTGCCGCACCTGGCGCCACTGTTGCTGTTCATCACGCTGATCCATTTGATGGACGCCTACCGCGTGTTTGAGCCCGTGCTAGTGTTGACCCAGGGCGCTTTCACGACCAGCGTTCAATACCTGACATACCATATTTTGCTGAACGAAAACAACCCGTACAAAGCCAGTGCAGCCGCTGTGCTGACGCTGATTGGCATTGTGTTTTTGCTGATTCCACTGCTGGTGAAAACCTGGCGCGAACAAAAACGGGGCTATTGACATGAAACAGCGCTCATTTTCGGTGTCATTTTTTGTTTATGCAGGCCTGGCGTTGTGGCTGCTGGTGGCGTCACTGCCGGTGGTCTGGACGGCAATCATTTCTTTTCGCCAGTACATCGATGCGTTTTCGTCGCCTATCAAATGGGTGGCCCCGTTCACGATGGAAAACTATTCCCGCCTGTGGATAGACAAGGCGTTTTATCGCAATTTTTTCAACACGGCACTGGTCACGGTGTTTGTTGTCACCGTGTCGCTGACAGTGGGTTGCCTGGCCGGTTATGCGCTGTCTCGCTACCGGGGCTCTATGGGATTCTGGCTGCTGTTGATTGCGTTGATGTTCAGGGCCATTCCGCACTCCAGTTTGCTGCCGTCATTCTTCACTATTTTTGATGCGCTGGACATTCGCAACACCTACTTCACCCTTATTTTTGTGCTGGTGGCCATCAACCAGCCCTTCACGATCTGGATGTTGCGCTCGTTTTTTGTCAACATTCCCAATGAACTCGATGAGGCCGCACTGGTTGACGGCTGCACGCGGTTCCAGGCCTTCAAACGGGTCATCATCCCAGTCATGTGGCCCGGTGTGGTGACCACCGGTTTGTTCAGCTTTTTGCTGGCCTACAACGACTTTCTGCTCAGCTCGGCCCTGACCAGCGCCGAGAAAATGACCATGCCCGCCGCAATCGCCAATTCGATTACGGCTGAAAGCGAAGCCCTGCTGATGCAAGGTGTGGCAGGAGCCGTCAGCATCACCATTCCGCTGATCATTCTGGTGATGATTTTCCAGAAGCAGATTGTTGGAGGCTTGACGCAAGGCGCTGTCAAGGGCTGACGTGCGCCAAATTCACGCACCATAGTTTTCGGTTCGACTGATTTTTTGCCCTTTAACTTTTGAAAGAAAAAATGACTTCTAAATTGCGCCGGAGAGCTTTACTGGCCACTCCAGCACTTGCACTGTTGCCTGGCTTGAGTTTTGCCAAATGTGAATTGGGAGCAGTCACGGGCGACATCAATCTTCTGGGAAATTCATTTCCAGCGCTGCAGCACATTTCCAAAGAGCTGGAATCCTGCAACAAGCCCGGGCTGAAAGTGTCTGTCAAGATGTCCCCGCAGGCTCGCCAGGAGACCGAGCAGGCATTTGCATCAGCGGGCAAATCAGTGTTTGATGCAGCGGTTGTTTCAAACGGCGTTTATTCAGGGTTGCTGGCCAGAGGCCAACTTCAGCCGATGACCGATCTGGTCGCCAAGTACCGCAGCAAATACAAGCTGGAAGAAAAAATGTTGGTCAAGGCCAATGGCGAGGTGATGGCAATTGCCTTCATGCAAAACGCGCAAAACTTTTTTTATCGCAAAGATATTTTTGCCAAGCACGGCATCAAAGTGCCCAGCACCTACCCGGAAATGCTGGACTCCGCCAGGCAGCTCAAAAAGGTGGAGCCGGGCATTGACTTCCCCATTGCGCAAACGTTTGCCAAAGGCTTCGACGGCAGCACCGAGTTTATCAATCTGTTTGCAGGCTACGGCGGCAGGTTTTTCAAACCAGGCTCTGCTGCGCCCGACATCAACAGCGAAGCGGGCGTCAAGGCCCTAGAGTTGATGAAGTCGATGACGCCGTTCATGACGCCCAATTTTTTGGCGTCCAACTCCGATGACGTGATGAACCAGTTCCAGCAGGGCAAGGCGGCCATGGGCGTGTTGTGGGCGACTCGCGCGTCCCGGATGGACGACCCAACGGCGTCAAAAGTGGTGGGAAAAATGGCGTTCGGCGCTGGGCTCGCAGTCGCTGCAGGCGGCAAGGCAGCAACGCATTTATGGTGGGACGGCATGGTGATGCCCAAAAATATCACTGCAGACCGCGACGTGGTGTTTCAGGTCATGATGGAGGCGCTGGACGAAGAAACCATGAAAAGCGGCAATGACCTGACAATCTGGATCCGGTCAGCTTACAAGCCAACGCGCTTTGCGATGGGCGTGGTGGCGTCGGCGATTGCTGGTGCGCCCACATGGCCAACCGAGCCTTATTTCGGTTTACTGCAGGGAGAAATGGGTAAAACCATTCCCGACGTGCTGGCTGGTACTGTGTCTCCAAGAGCCGGACTCATCATGGTGTCCGAGGCCTACAGCAAGGCTGCGGCAGAAAAAGGCTTCATCAGGTAAACCGGGTCGCTGCTTGCAGTCAACAGCCTTCAGCCATTCCGGCTCTTTTTTAGGACTACAACATGCAAAGACGCTCAGTGATTCAATCTGCAACGGCTGCTGGCTTGGCACTGGGTGTGCCGGGGTGGCTGCATGCGCAGGCAACAAGCGCGCCTTTGAAACAAGGCAAGCCATACGCCGGCACTGAAATCAATCTGCTGACCGTTGTTGCGCCGCAATTCAAGGCGCACGAGGGCAAGCTTGCCGAGTTTGAAGCGCTGACCGGCATCAAGGTGAAATACCAGTACGTCCCGTTTGGCAACACGCGCGACAAGCTGACGGCCGAGCTGGTGGCCGCCAGTGCCCAGTACGACGTGCTGTCGGTGATGGATGTGTGGGGCCCCAGCCTGTACAAACTGTTTGACCCGATCAATGACCAGCTGCTGGAGAAAAAAATCGACATGAACCGCTATGCAGCAGCGCATTTGCGCGCTGCACGTGACGGCAATGGCACCGGCAAAAACATATTGGGCATGCCGATTCGTGGACATGTGCAACTGATGTTTTACCGCAAGGATATTTTTGACAAACTCAATCTGAAGGCGCCCACCAGCTGGGACGAAATGATTGTTCAGGGCAAGGAAATCCAGGCCAAGACCGACGTGTCAGGCGTGGCCATGTATTACGGCAAAACCAGCGGGCAAAACCTGATGATCTGGTTCAATTACCTGTGGGGTCGGGGCGGTGATTTGCTGGATGCCAAGGGACAGCCCGCGTTCAATTCTCCGCAGGGCATACAGGCCACGCAAGACTATGTTGATCTGTATCTGAAGCACAAAATTTGCCCGCAGGGGAGCAGTGCCTTCAATGAAACCGACGCCGTCAATTCAGTGGCGCAGGGCAAAAGCGCGATGGTGCCGGTATGGTGGTGGCGCTATGCCAGCCTGGTCGACCCGAAAACTTCTGTGCTCAAACCCGAGCAGGTTGCCTACGCGGCGCTGCCCGCATTCCCGGGCAAGGAAGCCACCACGTATACCAACAGCTGGTTTTACGGCATCAACAAGTTCAGCAAGAAAAAAGATGCGGCGATGGAGTTTTTGGCCTGGATTGGTGACCCCGCCATTGAACGCAGCGTGCTGCTGGACCGCAGCCTGAACGAAGTGGTGGCCGTGCAAACTGCCAACATGCTCGATGCCGATGTCAACGTGCGCTTCAAGGCGATGCATGTGTTTGGCGCGCAGGCGCTGAGGGGTGCCAAGGGCACGCCGCTGTTCCCGCAGTGGGCACAGGTCAGCGACGTGCTGGAAGCCACCGTGGGCGATTTGATCAGTGGAAAAACGCAGGTCAAGGCCGGCATGGACGATGCCGCAGCACGCTGCCGCAAAATTTTGCGTGCCTGAGCCATTGACTCTTTTGATCAGTGGACAGGTAGACAGGCGGACCGATGATGTTTCGCTTCTGTTGAAAGCTCTGTGTGACAGGTGAACGCCATCTCAAGTGGTTATTGCTGGCGCCCACCCTGATTGTGGTGGCCGCCATGGCAGCTTTTCCGCTTGCGTATTCGCTGCTCTTGAGCTTTCGCCAGTGGAAGCTGGCCCAGTCGAGCACGCCTGGCGACTTTGTCGGCCTACAAAATTACACCAACTTGCTGACAGACGACCCAGAGTTTTGGGACACTGTACGCACCACGCTTGTTTTTGTCGGTGCTGACGTGCTGGCAACGCTTGTGATTTCGCTTGGTCTGGCCTTGCTGCTGCGCAATGCGGGGCGCATCAATTCGCTGGCGCGGGTGCTGCTGATCGTGCCGTTTGTCATGAGCCCGGCACTCATTGGCATTTCGTTCCGCTTTTTTATTAACCCTGAATACGGCATTTTCCAGGCCCTGCTTGCCGGCATCATTCCGTGGTTTGCAGGCAAGGTGTGGCTGGCCGACTCCACCCTGGCCATGGTGGCCGTTGTTGCCAGCGATGTGTGGCACTGGGCGCCGTACATGACGCTGGTCATGCTGGGCGGGCTGGCCAGCATCCCGGCTGAAACGCAGGAAGCCGCGCGTATCGACGGTGCATCAGACTGGGCAGTCTTCAGGGACGTGACGTTGCCGCAGCTGATGCCCGTGATTGCCATTGTGTTGCTGCTCAAAACCGTGTTTGCGCTCAAAGCTTTCGACACCATTTACACCCTGTCCAGCGGCGGGCCGGGCACCAGTACGCAAACGCTGGCGTATTTTGTCTACCAAACCGCTTTTAACTATTACGACCTGGGCTATGCAGCTGCGGCAGCGTATGTGCTGACAGCGGTGCTGATGGTGCTGGCAGGCTTTTATTTACGCTTGCTGTTTCGCAAGGCGTCGTCATGAGCGCACTGGCATCTGCTGTGCCACTGGGTTACATCACGCCATCGGGCGAGCGCGCCTGGAACTGGATGCGCCAGTTGCTGGTGTTTGTGGTCATCACCGCCATCGTTTTGCCAATTTTCTGGATTGTGCTGACAGCCTTCAAACAGCCCCGTGACGTGTATTCACTGGCCAACGCCTTTTGGTTCACGCCCACGCTTGACAACATTCAAACCGTTTTTCAGCACCCCTGGAATCTGGGCAGCAAACTGCTTAACAGCGTCATCGTGGCCAGCTGCACGGTGTTGGTTGCCATGCCGCTGGCGCTGTGCGCGGCTTATGCGTTTTCGCGCTTTGACTTTCCCTTGAAACAACCGCTTTTTCTGGCCATCATTGCGTCGCAGTTCATCCCGGCTGCTGTGGTGGTGCTGCCGTATTTTTTGCTGTTCAAGGAACTCGGCTGGCTGGACACCAGAAGCGCTCTGGTGCTGGTCAATCTGTCGATCGTGCTGCCTTACGCGGTGTGGATGATCAAGGGATTTATCGACGCAGTGCCGCTGGAGATGGAAGAATCCGCCATGGTCGATGGTGCGTCCCGTTTGCGGGTGCTGTGGGAAATGGTTGTGCCTGTGGCGTTGCCCGGCGTCATCACGGCCACTGTGTTCAGCTTCACGCTGACCTGGAACGAGTTTTTGTTTGCGCTGATTTTGACCAAACAGGACGCGCTGACGCTGCCAATTGGCCTGATCGGCTTTCGCACCGAGCGGGGCGATTTGTGGGAGCTGATGGCCAGCAGCGGCATGATCATCACGCTGCCGATGGTGCTGATATCACTGGCTGTTCACAAGCAGTTCATTGGCTCCCTGACGGCAGGCAGCACCCGATAAGAATATTTGCATGACAGCCATCTCGCTCCAAAATCTTGACAAAACCTACCGCAGCAGCGGCAAGGCCGTGCGGGTTGTCAAGGACCTCAACCTCGATATTGCGGGCCGGGAATTTCTGGTTCTCCTTGGCCCCAGCGGCTGCGGCAAAACCACCACCATGCGCATGGTGGCGGGGCTTGAAGAGCCAACACTGGGCACCATTGCATTTGATGGCCAGCGCATGAACGAGACGCCCACCCAAAAGCGCGATGTGGCGATGGTGTTTCAAAACTACGGCTTGTACCCGCACATGACCGTGGCGCAAAACATTGCTTATCCGTTGAAGCTGCGCAAGCTTTCCAAAAGTGCGCAAGAGCCGCTGGTTGCCAAAGCCGCCCAGCGCGTTGAGCTGCAGGACTACCTGCACCGCTACCCCCGCGAGCTGTCCGGTGGCCAGCGCCAGCGGGTGGCACTGGCCCGCAGCACGGTGCGCCAGCCAAAAGTCTTCTTGATGGACGAGCCGCTGTCAAACCTGGACGCCACACTGCGCGTCGCCATGCGTTCAGAGATCAAGCACCTGGCGCACGAGCTTCAAGTCACCACGCTGTACGTCACGCACGACCAGGTGGAGGCCATGACGCTGGCGCACCGCGTGGCGCTGATGAAAAACGGTGAAATCCAGCAACTTGCCACGCCTGAAGTGATTTACAACGACCCGGTCAACACGTTTGTTGCCAGCTTTATTGGCAACCCGGCGATGAACCTGTTGCCGGGCCGCGTACAGGACGGCCAGCTGCAAACACTTGGCACACTGGCCTTGAGACAGCCCATCGCAGCACCGGGGAGCGGTGACATGACTGTTGGCGTACGCGCTGAAGACGCCAGCGTCTGCGACCACCACCACGCGCACCTGACAGCGCCGGTTTTTGCCTGTGAGCTGCTGGGCGATGTGGTGATGCTCACTGCCAAGCTCGGTGGGCACACCTTGAGCGTCAAGGCTGACAAAAGCCTGCGGCTGGCCATTGGAGAGAATGTTGGCATCGCACTGCCCACCGCCAAAATGTTCTGGTTTGATGCAGCTTCAGGCATGCGGATTCGCGCATGATCTTGCCAATGTCAAAACCGGCGCTGGTGCTGATTCCCGGCACACTTTGCGACTGCCGGATGTTCAAACGCCAGATGCGTGCTTTGCAACGTCATGCGGTGATTTTTTGTGCCGACTACACCGACCTGCGCGATATTGACAGCTGGATTTCCCGTTTGCTCCAGCGCCTTCCACCCCGATTCAGTGTGGCCGGGTTTTCGCTGGGCGGCTTGATGGCGCTGGAGCTGCTGCGGCGTGCGCCCAAACGTGTTGACCGGCTGGCCATGATTGCCAGCAACGCAGAAGCTGGCAGCGCCAAAGGCCAGCGCCGCAGCGCCTGGCTGCACAAGCTGTGGCTGGCGCGTGGCGCAGCTGTGGTGGCCCAGCATGTCAAGCCCGCGTATTTTCACCATGAAGCCAAACGCCGCCTTTATCAGCAGCGCGTGCTGCAGATGGCCGTGCAAACGCCGCAGCGCTCGGCCTTTGCACAATTTGCGTGGGCGGCCAGCAGACCGCAGGGTTTTGATGCCCTGAAAGCCTTTGACGGTCCCCTGCTGGCTGTCAGTGGCCAGCAAGACCGGCTGTGCCCACCTGCCTGGCAAAAAGCAATGCAGGATGCACAGCCTGCAATGAAGCGAATTGAGCTGGCACACTGTGGACACTTTGTTCCCCTAGAATCACCTGCAAAGCTCGATTCAGCCCTCATTCATTGGTTAAATAGCCCTCTAGCCCATACAAATAATGCGTAAGCAGCTATACATTCAGGAGTAATCAAACATGTCTTCATCTACCGCTTCATGGACCGATGCGCAGCTTGCAGAGCGGTTTATTCCGTTTTCAAGCCTGCGCTACAGCACCGAAGCCTTCATGGACTACCGCATTCCGGGCTGCGCACCCAAGCAAAATTACGCGCTGATTGGCTCGGGCGTGTCGCAAAGCCCCAAGCAGCCCGTGTCGCTGCGGGAAAAGCACGGCTTTCAGGTCGGCGGTGTGATGATGCCGGCTGGTGTCATCAACCCGCCGCACATGCACTTCACCGCTGAAGTGTTTATTTGCACGCAGGGGCAGTGGCACTTCAATTGGGGTTTTAACCCCGACCACCACACGGCCGACCTGAGCCCGGGCGACATTTGCAGTGTGCCCACCTGGATTTACCGGGGCTTTCAGAATGTCGGCACGACCGACGGGTTCATGTTCACTGCCCTGGGTGGCGACGACACGGGCGGTATTTTGTGGGCGCCGCAAACGCTCAAAGCTGCAGCTGAAAATGGTGTGCATCTGACGGACGATTACCAGATCATTGACGAGCATTTGGGCCAGCATTTTGACGAAGCTTCAAGGCGCCGGCTGGAGCCGATGGAGCAGGGTGAGATTGACCGCCTGCGCCAGTTCAGCCCGCAGGAGATGGCGCAGCGGGTTGTGCGCTTCGCGGACCTAAAGTGGTCAGGCCAGGCACTTCTTGACAGCACTCTGCCAGGCTGTGACGCTCAGCTGGCGCCAGTTATCGGGCTGGGCATCAGTGAAGACCGCAACCACCAGGCACCGATTGCCAACGCCCACGGGTTTTCAATTGAGTGGCTGAAAATACCTGCGGGCGGCAGCGTCTCAATGCACAAGCTGGCAGTACGCCAGGTATTGACCTGTTATCAGGGTTCAGCCGAAATTTCAATATCAAATACAGATATAGCCCAAGTAAATAGGGCGCCAACAGCTACTAAAGTCATAGTGAACAGCACGCCGTCCACGTGGGACAGCTATGCCATGCCAGCCGATGTCTGGCGCTGCGTTGAAAACAAGGGCGATGTCGATGCCGTATTGCTGCTGATGACACCCGGCGATGGGAGGAAAGCCATCACCTGGTCACCTGATGTCGTGGCTGCAGCCGCTGCTTCAGGTCTGGCCATGGACGCCAATGGCTACATTGCATTGAAAAAATTCGTTGACCGCTCACAACGTTAGCCCGCTGAAAATTTCAACAACAAAAGGAGCTGATATGACAAGCCGCCGAATTCTTACCACCCATGTCGGCAGCCTCCCGCGCCCTGAACGGGTCGTCACCCAATTGTTTGCCCAAGACAGTGGCATGAATTACGACGAAGCTACTTTTGACCGCATCATGCAGGAAGAGGTGTCCAACGTTGTGCTTAAACAAAAAGAGGCGAACGTGGACGTGGTCAGCGACGGCGAGACCAGCAAAATCAGCTATGCCACTTACATTCGCCACCGCCTGACTGGCTTTGAGATTGGCGAGATGCCGCGCGCCACACCGCGCGACCTGGACGACTTTCCAGACTTCAAGGAGCGTCTGGCCAAGCTGGGGGCCACACCCAAATATCTGCGCCCCATCTGCTCGGGGCCAATCGCAGTCAAAGACCTGAGTGGCCTGCACAAAGACATCGCCAACCTCAAATACGCTTGCCGGGCGCACGGGGCCAGCAGAGCTTTTATGAACAGCGCCAGTCCCGGCGTGATTGCGGTGTTTCAGCCCAACAACTATTACCCCAGCCATGAAAAATACCTGGAGGCACTGGCCAACGCGATGAGCACCGAATACGAAGCCATCGTAGCGGCCGGCCTTGACCTGCAAATTGATGCACCCGACCTGGGCATGGGCCGGCACATCAAGTTTCGGGATGCAACCGAAGAAGAGTTTTTAAAGAATGCCAACATGCAGGTCGAAGCCCTCAACCACGCGCTGCGCAACATACCGGCTGACAAAATCCGCATGCACATCTGCTGGGGCAACTACGAAGGCCCGCACCACCACGACATTGGCCTGGACCGCGTGCTGGGCCTGGTTTGCAAGGCCAAGCCGGCGACGATTTTGTTTGAAGGTGCCAACCCGCGCCATGCGCATGAGTGGGAAGTGTGGCAAGCAGCACAAGCCAAAGGCCTGGTGCCTGACAACAAGATTTTGTGCCCTGGTTTGCTCGACTCGACCAACAACTTTATTGAGCACCCGCGCCTGATCATGCAGCGGCTGGTGCAATACGCGGACATTGTGGGGCGTGACCGCGTGATGGCCGGTACCGACTGCGGCTTTGGCACCTTCGCCGGCTTTGGGGCGGTGCATCCGCCAATTGCCTATGCCAAGCTGAAAAGCCTGGCCGAAGGTGCGGCGCTGGCCAGTAAACAACTGTGGGCAACTGAAGCAGCATGACCAGCGTGACCAACACACCCGGCCGTCCGCGCCCGCTGGACACGCGCCTGTCGGCCATGCTGCGCGGCCAGCAAACATTGCGCGCCATCTTCAATGGCATCCCGTCGCCTGCGATTGTCGAAATGTGCGCTTATGCCGGGTTTGACTTCGTCATCATTGACAACGAACACGGCACGTCCGGGTTGGAAACCACCGAGAACATGCTGCGTGCAGCGCTGGCATCCGGCATGCCCGCAGCCGTGCGCTGCCTGGAGCATGACATTGCCCGCACGCTCGACGCCGGCGCGGGCGCGCTGCAAATCCCGATGGTCAACACGGCGGAGCATGCGGCACGGCTGGTGCAACTCGTCAAGTACCCGTTGGCTGCCGGTGTAAAAGGCATCAGCGGCCAGCGCGGCTCGGCCTTCAGCACACGTGCTGCAGGGTATGGCGCTTTTGGCGGGCCTCAGCATGTGGCTGCCAGCAATGAAGGCGTTGCACTGATTGTGATGATCGAAACGCCAGAGGGCGTGGCCAATGCGGCCGCCATTGCTGCCGTGGACGGTGTGGACGCCGTGTTCATTGGCCCCAACGACCTGGCGCACAGCATGGGCCATGAGAACCGCTGGAGCGACGCACCCGTGCAGGCTGCCATGCAAAGCGCCATCACCGCCATCGCTGCAACGGGCAAATGTGCAGGTGTGCTGGCCTTGACTCTGGACGAAGAGCAGCGCTACAGCGGCTGGGGTGCCCGCTACTTCGCCACGGTGACGACCGGGCTGATCATGCGCGCTTTCAAGGATGCGGCACAGGGCGGCCGGGCGAAACTGGACTATTGAACCTGCTGCCTGGCTGGACCAGATTCAACCATGCGTAATCCATTACGATTAGGTAAAATCGTAATAACTCAAAGATGACCATGACCACAGCCAACACAGCCAACACAGCGAACACGGCCACAAAAGCTTTTGCCTCCCAGGCCGACCTGGAAGACAAAAAAATCACCTTTGAGCAGCTCAGCCCCCACTGCTGGGCCTACACCGCTGAAGGCGACCCGAATTCGGGCGTCATCATTGGCGACAAATTCATCATGGTCAGTGATGCGACTGCCACACCGGCCATGGCGCAAGACCTGATAGCGCGCATACGAGAAGTCAGCAGCAAGCCCATCAAGTACGTGCTGCTGACACACTACCACGCCGTACGTGTGTTGGGAGCCAGCGCCTACATTGCCGAAGGCGCTACAGAGGTCATAGCAAGCCAGGGCACTTACGAGCTGATTGTCGAGCGCGGTGCACAGGACATGCAAAGCGAGATGGAACGCTTTCCACGCCTGTTTCGGAACTCGGAAAGCGTGCCCGGCCTGACCTGGCCGACGATGGTGATTGGCGGTGGCAACCCGACCAAAAATGAAGTACCTGGCAAACTGACGCTGGATCTGGGCAACGTCAAAGTGCAAATCTGGCACCCCGGCCCGGGTCACACGCGCGGCGACACGATTGCCTGGGTTGAAGCAGAAAAGGTGCTGTTCTCAGGCGACCTGGTGGAGTACGAAGCAGGCGTTTACACCGGCGACGCGCAACTGCAAGAATGGCCCGCCACGCTGGAAGCGTTGCGTGCACTGAATGCGGAGGCAATTGTTCCCGGCCGGGGTGAAGCGATGAAGGGTGCAGCCAATGTCAACAAAGCCATCGACTACACCCAGCGCTGGGTGCAAACGCTGTACCAGGCGGGCAAAGAGGCAGCGGCTGAGGGCATGGACTTGAAAGCCGCGATGGCGCACACCCGCAAAACCATGGACCCGATCTTTGGCCACGTGTTTATTTACGAGCACTGCCTGCCGTTTGATGTCAGCCGCGCGTTCGACGAAGCCAGCGGCATCAAAAACCCGCGCATCTGGACAGCCGAGCGTGACAAAGAGATGTGGAACGCGCTTCAGGCTTGAAGCGCGTATCCGGTTTTCGCTTCAGGCTTGAAGCGCGTATCTGGCGTTCGTTGCAGGCCTGAAGACCGCCTTCGCGGGAATGACGAGGGGGCTAAATCTGTACGTCTTTGACGGCGCCCTTCGCGTCTTCGTATAGAACCCTGGGACTATTTCTGCTCCATCAGGACCCTGAAATCCTGCTCATAACCAGCCAGCACCTGCACTGCTTTTTTGCGCTGCTCAGCCGTTGTGCTGTTGTGCAGCTCGGCAAAACTGGCGCATCCCTCCTGCGTCAGGGTGTCCAGAGAACGGCGATAAACCAGGTCTGGCGAAGCCAATGAGCGCGCCAATAAATTGCGCATGTCTTGCAAGTTTGTAGCGGCATCCTGCGGGCTGTTGCTGACCTTGCCCAGCGTCTGCAAAACATCTTTTTGCCGGCGCAAGCGCTCGCCAAAGCTTTGCGCGGGTTTGAACAATGACCGTTCAATCTGCTGCGCGATCAATGTGCGCTGCTTGTCGCTCACGCTACCGTAAAGCATGTCAGCGCGCTTGATGGCGCTTTTTTGCCGCTTGTCAAACAGGTCTTTTGGGCTGCCGTCCAGGTAATCTTCGCGCCATGTCGCGTTGCTTTTCGCAAATTTGCGTTGCATCGCATCCAGTTGCTTTGGCGTGAGGGTGGCGGCCAGGGTGGCTGCCGCCGGCTCGGCATGGTCAGCCATGGCCGCAGCCTTTTGCCGCAGGTCGGCATACACATCGCACGTCTGTGCAGCAGTCATGTCCTGCAGCATCTGCGGCTGCATTTTTTGCAGCAACTCAACGTAGCCAGGCAGCTGGGTCTGGCGGTGCCAGGCCTGGAAACGGGTCAGCTCAGCCTTGACCTGCGTGCTCTGCGTGTCGTTGAAATCCACATACCCGTCCAGATACAAATAAGCCAAAGTGGGCGCCTGGTTGTAAGCGGTCTTGACGGCACTGCAAGCCTGCAGCGTCAGGGCAATTGCCAACAAGCCCATAATTCTGGTCAAATTTAAAAGTCTTAAGGGAAATGTCATGGTCAATGCTGTTAAAAATCCGGTGGATGTTGTCATCATGGCGGCTGGCAAAGGCACACGGATGAAAAGTGCGCTGCCCAAAGTATTGCATCGCTTGGGGGGCAAGGCTTTGCTGGGCCATGTGCTTGACTGCACTGCCCAGTTATCAGTCCGCCATGTTGTGATTATCACAGGTCACGGCGCTATAGAAGTAGAAGCTGCTTGCGCCCTATTTACGTGGGCTACAGGTACTTTTGATACTGATCTGGACATGAAATTTGCACGTCAGGAGCCACAACTGGGCACCGGTCACGCAGTGCAGCAGGCCATCCCGCTGCTGGCGGACGATGGCGTTACGCTGATCTTGTCAGGCGATGTGCCATTGACCCAGGCCACTGCCCTGCAGGCTTTGCTGAACCAGTGTGATGGCCAGCGGCTTGCGCTGCTCACATTGAACATGCCAGACCCAACAGGCTACGGCCGCATTGTGCGCAGTGGACAGGAAGCCAGCGCCCATTCCAATACCCAGGTACGGGCCATCATTGAACACAAAGACGCCAGTAACGCGCAGCGGCAAATCAATGAAATTTACAGCGGCATCATGGCTGTGCCAACTGCATTGCTGCGCAAATGGCTGGCCCGGCTGGACAATAAAAATGCACAAAGCGAGTACTACCTGACTGACATCGTGAAGTTTGCGGTGAATGACGGCGTGGCAGTCGTGGCGCACCAGATCACAGATGCTGCCCAAGTTGCAGGTATCAACAGCCCGGTGCAACTGGCCGAGCTGGAGCGTGTTTACCAAAGCCGCCGCGCCAACGCGTTGATGGAGCAGGGCACTCGCCTGGCAGACCCGGCCCGGTTTGATGTGCGCGGCAATTTGACCTGTGGGCAGGACGTTGAGATCGACGTGAACTGTCTGTTTGAAGGCGTCGTGACCTTGGGCACCGGCGTGCGAGTAGGCGCTAACTGCGTGATCGCCAACTGCACGATTGCTGCCAATGCAGTGATACACCCTTTCACCCACATCGATGGTGAAAAGCTGGGCGTGACAGTCGGCGAGGGCGCACTGATTGGCCCATTTGCCCGCCTTCGGCCGGGTGCGCAACTGGGCGCTGAAGTGCACATCGGCAACTTTGTCGAGGTCAAAAATTCAACCCTGGCCAAAGGCGCCAAAGCCAACCACCTGGCCTACCTGGGCGACGCAACCGTGGGCGAGCGCGTCAACTACGGCGCAGGCAGCATCACTGCCAACTATGACGGCGCCAACAAGCACCGCACCGTGATTGGCGACGACGCGCACATTGGCAGCAACTGCGTGCTGGTCGCGCCCGTCACGGTTGGTGCAGGCGGCACGGTGGGCGGCGGCACGACGCTGACCAAAAGCACCGAGCCCGGCGGCCTGCATGTGGCGCGGCCCAAGCAGATCAGTTTGATGAACTGGAAGCGGCCTGTGAAAGTCAAAAAGTAACGCGACTCATTGATGGTCAGCTTTTGGTCATCAATCGCTTCGAGTTTTCGAGACAAACGTCCATGCAGCCTCGCCACAGGATTTGTGTGATGGCTGACATCGGCAGAGCGGTTGCTGCATTTTTTGCAGTGAAGGTGTAAGTCCAAGTCACCAGCGTCCCTTCAGGCGCCGCGCTAAAAATCCATTCCCCGCGCGCACCCGTGGCTAACGTGCGTACCAATGGGTTGCCGAACTCCCACACCTTGTAGGCAAAGCGCTTTGACGGCTCGTAATGGGTTAGCTGCTCGCGCACCGTCGTGTTGTCCGCCAAATAGATTTTTCTGGCCGAACCCACTACCGTCCATGGACCCGTGTTTTCTGATGTTTTTATAACAGCAGGCAGCGGGCCATAACCGGTCAATACTTTTGGCAACACATCTTCAGCCGCAATAAATGCAAAGACGGCGTCAGGTGTGCCGGGAATCACCGCTTGGCGTGTGATCGAAACTTCGTGTGTGCGCATGGTGCCTTCCAGGGTTGATGTTTCTATGGGTTGAATGGCTGCACAACCGGCGAGAACGAACGGAAAAAGCAAGGCTATCTTCCAGCTTTTTTCAGGTTTGATGAAGGTGTTCAAGCCGCGATAGGCGCGCATCAGTAAAGTTTGCATAGTGCGTTTCAAAAGTTTAGGAAACGGCATAATATGAAGCTTCTTTCATTTTGTGAATTCGTGTTCCATGACTCGATTAAATGCTCGTGCAAAGCCAGTCAGAGCGCCAGTTCAAGCCCGTTCAGCCAACACCGTTGAGGCTATATTTCAGGCAACTGTTCAGGTTTTAATTCAGCTGGGCATCAAGCAGCTAACAACTACCAAAGTGGCTGATCGGGCAGGGGTATCGGTCGGTACGCTCTATCAGTACTTTCCAAATAAAGAAGCCTTGTTGTGCGCTGCGCTTGAGCGACATCTCAATGCAGTGGTGTCAGCTGTGGAGGCCGCATGTAGCGCGTTGAAGGGCCAGTCGATAGATGTGATGTCTGAAACGTTGGTCAGTGCATTCATGCAAGCCAAGCTGGGCGCGCCTGATGCGTCCAAGGCTCTTTACGTGGTTGCGCAGGAGCTTGCCAGTGCTGATGTGGTGGCGTTGATGACTCAGCGCTCACAGCTTGCGTTGTGCGACATGCTGGCAACCGCGAGTGACGCAACCTTTAACGACTTGCGGGTCGTTAGCTACATGTTGTCCACCGCGTTGGTCGGGCCTGTTCAAGGTTTGCTACACACAGAGGTGCCGCCCGAATTTGTGCAGCAGGTTAAAGCGCAATTGGTGGGGATGACCGCTGCTTACCTAAAACAAGCGAGATCATCGCCACTTACCGCCGCGGTGCGGCACGCGCGTGCCGAGCAAGTCAGCCTGCCAAACTAGAGGCGACCTGTGAAGGTGAAAAAGTGACTTGAACAGGGGCTGATATAGGATGTGAAGAAGGCACTGACGTACAATAAAATTAAAACTGTACGTCACTTGTTTTGAGGCAGACCATGAACACGAAACTCACCCTGAGAATGGACGAAAACCTGATCGCCGAGGCCAAAGCCTATGCGGCCAAAGAGGGGCGCTCTTTGTCTGATTTGGTCGGCGGATATTTTGCGCGCTTGATTCAGATGCAAGCCGAAGCCACAGTGCCGAGGTCACGGAGACCGTCACCGCTAACTGATGCGATTGTCGGGGCGCTTGCAGGCTCAAAACTCGATGAGTCGGACTACAAAAAGTACCTCGAAGAAAAGCACAAGTAACGTGAAATACGTTCTTATTGACACCCATGTTGTCGTTGATGCGCTGATTAACAGAGAGCCTTTTGTGCACGAGGCTAGAGAAATATTCAGACAAATTGAATTCGGCGAGGTGAGGGCTTCCGTCTGCGCCACCACGCTAACCACCGTTGACTATTTAAGCGCCAAGTTTCTAGGTGCAGCAAAGTCCCGCGAATTGATTGGGTTTGTGCTGTCGCTTTGTGAGGTGGCAGAAGTCAATAAAAAAATCTTGGCAGCAGCCTTGATTGCACCCATGGCCGACTTTGAAGACGCCGTCATCGCTGAATCAGCCAAAGCCAGCGGCTTACCCACCCTGATTACCCGCAACGGCAAAGACTTCAAAGGCTGCGGCTTGCAGGTGTATTCACCCAGTCAGTGGCTTGCGATTTGATTGCTATTTAGTTTGCTATTTAATTAATAGCTCTTCGCGCACGTATTTATTGGGCTACAGGGTATATTTTGATGAATGGCACCGCAAACGCCTGTGGTTCTTGAAAAGTCGGCGTGACATGCAAACCCAGCCTGTGAGCGGTGTGCGTCAAGTATCATCGCTGGTTAAAACCCGGTACCACCGCTATAAAAAAACGCGAGCCGATTGGCGGACGCGATCTTTCATAACAAGCCGGGTCAGGTTTAGTTGGAGGAGCGCGTCATGTTGATCATTTGGGGTGTTTTGGGCGGCATGACGCTTGGGGCTTTTTGGCCCGGTGGCGGCGAGTTGACTAGCTGGATTGGGATTGTTTTAGGTTTGGTAGCTGGGCTAACTTTGCGCTGGGCCGTGCGCCGTGAGATGCAGAGCCAACTGGCAGCCGCCGAGAAAAAAATCAAGTCTGAACTGCTGGCCGAGCTCAAAGCCGTCAAAAGTGCGGACGCTGCGGGTACTGGTATGCGTACTGGTGTGGGCGCTGGCGCTGGTGTGACTGCTGGTGTGGGCGCCGCTGATGCCCCGCCGCGTGAGCAGGACATGTTGTTTCAGGCCAATCAAGACGCGCCCGATGGGCTGGTGGACAACGAGCGCGCACTGTACGTCCCCATCCCAAGCGCCAGCCCAGTTACTGCATCAGCCCCCCGGCCAAGCACCCAGCCCGCCGCAGTGCGCCAACCGATTTTTATCCGGGAGGTCAAGGTCGGCGCTGCTTCCAACACCGAAGCCAACACCGCTGCTGCAACCAGCGCGGGCCCCAATCAGTTTGACAAACCCAATGCGCTGGAGAGTGCCGTGTCTGCCGCCTTTGGCTTTGCCAAAGGCTGGCTGCTAGGCGGCAACACCATTGTGCGGGTGGGCCTGGTGATTTTGTTTATTGGTTTGTCGTTTTTGGCGCGCTACGCGGCGGTGTCGGGCTTGTTGCCGGTTGAGCTTCGGCTGGCCGCAATCGGGGCGGTCGGCATTGCACTGCTGGTGTTTGGCTTTAAAAAGCGCGATGCCAAACCCGGTTTTGCGCTGGCATTGCAGGGTGCTGGCGTGGCGGCAATGTACCTTACTGTGTTTGCCGCTTTCAGGCTGTACAACTTGCTGCCCGCACTGCCCGCGTTTGGTTTGATGGTGGTGGTGTGTGCACTCAGCTGCGCGCTGGCGCTGCTGCAAAACGCACGTTCTCTGGCAGTGGTGGCGTTTGCCGGTGGCTTCGCAGTACCAGTGCTGCTGTCGACCGGGCAGGGCAGCCACGTTAGCCTGTTCAGCTATTACAGCGTGCTGAATGTGGCGCTATTGCTAATTGCGTACAAGCGCAGTTGGCGCGTTTTAAATCTGGTGGGTTTTATCGCCACGTTTGGGGTTGCCACTGCGTGGGGCGCACTTAAATACACCCCTGAAAACTATGCGACAACCCAGCCTTTTTTAATCGGCTTCGTGCTGATTTACATTGCGGCAGCGGTGTTATATACGCGAAATACACCCACACAGTCAGGCAATGCCGTTGACAGCACGTTGGTGTTTGGCACGCCACTGGTGAGCTTTGGTTTGCAGGCGGGTCTGGTGCAACCGTTTGAGCTGGGCACGGCCCTGTCTGCGCTGGGTTTTGGCGCTGTATATCTGGTGCTTGCGCTGGTATTGCAACGGCGTCAATCCAACAACGACAACCTGTTAAAGGAATGCTTTATTGCCATTGGCGTGGGCTTTGCCACCTTGGCCGTGCCGCTGGCCCTCGACGCGCGCTGGACATCAGCTGTGTGGGCGCTTGAAGGCGCTGGTGCATTCTGGGTCGGTATGCGCCAGGCCCGCTGGATGCCGCGCGCCTTTGGCCTGGTACTGCAAATCGTCGCAGCGGTTGCATTTGTTGATGCCGTCGGTGCCAATGTATCGACCTGGCCGTTTGCTAACCCAGCCTTCCTGGGTGCGCTGCTGATTGCCTTGCCAGCTCTGATGATTGCCTGGTGGCTGCG
>JANYGP010000073.1 GCA_025362315.1 Polaromonas sp. | reverse complement strand
GGCGCGGTAAGCCGCCATGTCGCGCATGCGGGTTTTCAGCAAATAGTCAAAGCCGCCCGCCACCATATGGCACTCCGTAATTTCGGGGTACACCTGAACCGCGGCTTTAAAAGCATCAAATACATTTGCGGTAGTGCGGTCCAGCAGCACCTCTACAAACACCATCATGCCGACGCCAAGCTTCAGAGGATTCAGACGCGCCTCGTAGCCCAGGATATAGCCACTCTTCGTCAATCGCTGAACGCGCGCCAGCACGGCGGTCGGCGACAAGGCCACATTTTCAGCAAGCTTTAAGTTGCTGATGCGTCCGTCATGTTGCAAAACATTCAGAATTTTTAGGTCGATTCGGTCTATTGCGGTGTCTTCTTGGGTCATGGCTAAATTTTAATTTTATGAAGTCAGTCAATTTCAGAGAAACATTCGGTGCTATTCGGTGGATTATCTCCTTTCTAAATTGCCGTTTTAGGAAGCCTAAATGTTCACCACACCGCCCCCGCTGCAGCGCCTGCCCAATCCTTACCGGTCTGAAGAGTCGGTCATTTCCGGGCTGCTTTCAGAATTGCAAACCACGCTTGATTGGGCTGCTGCTGTGCAAGTTGCCCAGCCGTGGGTGCAGGCCGTGCGCAGCAACCCGCCGCCGTTTTGGGCGATGGAAAGCCTGCTCAAGGAGTACCCGATATCAAGCAGCGAAGGCCTGGCGCTGATGCGCCTGGCAGAAGCACTGCTGCGGGTGCCCGATGTTGAAACGGCCATCGCGCTGACGGCTGACCAGCTGGGCCGGGCAGATTTTGACGCCACTGGCAACAAAGCCATGGCGCGGCTGGCGTCGAGTGCGATTGGCCTGTCCAAAAAGTTTTTGCCTGACGAAGCCGGAGAATCGGGCGGAAGTGGCCTGCTGGGCAAGCTGGGCGCACGCAGCGTGGTGGCGGCTACGCTGCGGGCTGTGCAACTTTTGGGCAGGCAGTTTGTGCTGGGGCAGACGATTGCTGAGGCGATGGATGAAGCAACGAGCTCCAAAAAGAAATTACCAAACTTCAGATTCAGCTACGACATGCTTGGCGAAGGCGCACGCACCGAGCTTGACGCACAAAAGTATTTGGCAAGCTACAAAAACGCTATTGAATCAATAGCTGCTAACGCCCGCGTTAATTGCGCTACAGAGCTAAATGACGGTATATCCATCAAATTGAGCGCCCTCCACCCGCGCTATGAAGATGCGCAGCGCAGCCGGGTGATGGCCGAACTGGTGCCACGGGTATGGGCGCTGTGCGAGCTGGCGGCCAGGGCCAATATTAATTTGACGATTGATGCTGAAGAGGTGGACAGGCTTGAACTGTCGCTGGATGTGTTTGAAGCGCTGGCAGCGCTGGTTGCCCAGCACCACCCCAACTGGCATGGCTTCGGCTTGGCCATGCAGGCGTATCAGACACGTGCGCTTGATTTGGTCAGAATCGTCATTGCGCTTGCCCGGAAATACCGACTGCGCCTGATGTGCCGCCTGGTCAAAGGTGCGTATTGGGATTCAGAGATCAAACGCGCGCAAGAAATGGGTTTACCGCATTACCCCGTGTTCACCCACAAGAATCACACCGACATTGCGTACCTGGCCTGTGCCAAAGCGCTGCTGGATGCGCCCGATGCGGTGTACCCACAATTTGCCGGGCACAACGCGGGAACGATTGCGGCGATTTTGCAAATGGTTGAACAGGCCCCCACGCTTGCCGCTTCGCGTGCCTTCGGCAATGCGCTGCCCCTGAACCTAGAACAAGGGGCTGGCCTTGCCAGGGGCGGCCCGTCGCTGCGGCTGGCCAATGACATGTCAACCAGGTTTGAGCTGCAAAGATTGCACGGCATGGGCGAAGGCATTTTTCGTGAAGTGCTGAAAAACCCGAACATTGCCTGCCGCGTTTACGCCCCTGTCGGCTCGCACCGCGACTTGCTGGCCTACCTGGTGCGGCGGCTGCTGGAAAACGGGGCCAATTCGTCGTTTGTGCATCAGCTGGCCGACGAGTCGGTTGGCATGGACATGTTGCTGCGTTCGCCGCTGTCTGCCAACGCGCAGCCGTCGCTGCAACTCCCCGCTGACCTGTTAGGGTTGCGCAAAAACAGCGCGGGGCTTGACCTGACTGTGCACACCATGCGCCAGCCGCTTTTTGAAGCCTGGCAGACTGTCAGCGTGCCGAAAGTGCTGTTTTCAGATGTCAAATCGGCCGCAAGCCTAATTAATACGGGCGCAAGCAGCTATCTAAAATGGAGCAATATCACTGCAGGTGAACGAGCTGTTGTGCTGCGCCGCGCTGCGGACGCGCTGCAGGCGCAGATGCCCAAGTTTTGCGCACTGCTGGTCAAAGAGGCGTTCAAGACCTGGGGTGATGCAGTTGCCGAGGTGCGTGAGGCGATTGACTTTTTGCGCTACTACGCGGATGAGGCTGAGCGCATCATGGCGCCAATGCAATTGCCCGGACCCACGGGTGAAACCAACGAACTGCGGCTGCGCGCGCGAGGCGTTTGGGTGTGCATCAGCCCCTGGAACTTTCCGCTGGCGATTTTTGTGGGGCAGGTGGCAGCGGCCCTTGCCACCGGCAACGCGGTGGTGGCCAAGCCTGCCGAACAAACGCCGGGCGTGGCTTTCGAGGCCGTCAAGTTGCTCATTGCAGCGGGCGTGCCCGAAGGTGCTTTACAGCTGGCACACGGCCCGGGCAACACGGTGGGTGCGGCGCTGGTGGCTGCACCAGGCGTGGCGGGTGTGGTGTTCACCGGCTCTACTGAGGTGGCCAGATTGATCAACCGCGCACTGGCCGCAAAAGACGGCCCGATCGTGCCACTGATTGCCGAGACGGGCGGCATCAATGCCATGCTGGTGGATCCCAGTGCATTGCCTGAACAAGTGGTCGATGCTGTTGTCAACAGCGCCTTTCGCTCGGCCGGCCAGCGCTGCTCGGCGCTGCGGCTGCTTTGTGTGCATGAAAGCATTGCAGACAAGGTCGTTGAAATGGTGCAAGGCGCAGCACGTGAATTGACAACGGGTGACGCAGCGCTGCTGGCAACAGATGTGGGCCCGGTGATTGACACAAAAGCCTTTGACCGCATTCAAAGGCACATTGAACACCTGAAAAACACATCAAAAGTGGTCCTAACCCATGAAAAACGGGCGCTGGCAGCTCCTGATACCGTAGCACCGTGCGCGTTTGAAGTTGCCAGTATCAGCGACGTCAAAACTGAAATCTTCGGCCCGGTGCTGCACATCGTGCGCTGGGGCGGCGACCCGGCAGTTGTGATTGACCAGATCAATGCGCTGGGCTACGGCCTGACGCTGGGCATCCAGACCCGCATCGATTCACGCGCCCAGGTGCTGGCTGCGCGCGCGCATGTGGGCAATGTGTACATCAACCGTGCCATGACCGGTGCGGTGGTGGGCGTGCAGCCGTTTGGCGGTGAGGGCTTGAGCGGCACCGGACCCAAGGCCGGGGGGCCGCACTATCTGCAACGCTTTTGCACCGAGCAAACAGTGACGGTCAACACAACTGCGGCAGGTGGCAATGTGGCACTGATGGCCTGAAGTGGACCGAAGCGGGCTGAAGTGGGCAGAAAAGTTATTGCAACTCGCTCACTGCCCGCCTGGCTTCGACCCGCTTGCCGTTTGCAAACAACATGCTGGGCTGGCCTGCTTCGAGCAGCGTCAGTTCAGCCGCCGCAAAGGCTTTGGTGCTTTCGACTAGGTGGTCAATTTTGCAAGCCTGCCATTGGTCTGGCTGGCCAGAACCAGGTGCTTTGCTGTCAGGCTGTCAAAGCCCACAAGCCAGCCCGACGCCGGTTAGTGGGTTGCAGAACTTTCAAGGAGGCAGTGGCGCGCTTGCAGGCGCAGCTGTTGTGGGTGGTGGTGCGGCCGATGGGGGTGCAGCGGGTGAAGATGTCGCGGGTGGGGCCGCAGCAGGCGGGGTACCCAAGGGTGTACTGGCGGCGGGTACCGCAACTCCGGATGCAGCAGCTGCTGATGCGGCAGCCGCAGGAGCTACCTGAGCAGGTGCAGGCTTGGTCCCGGGCCCGATGGCTTTGGTGCTGACCAGATTGATCATGTCGGCTGTGCTGAGGGTGCCCGTGTAGCCGCTGATCACAATGTCAAAGCTCAGCGTGTTGTCAGCTTGTATCTTGGGCGCTGGCATGGGTGCTGGCTTGCACAGCTTGCCACAAGACAAACGCACGTCACGCTGCACCAGTCTGGCCGCTCGCAGGGCCAGCGCACGGGCAGGCGCGTCTGCGTAAGTTTTCTCGGTGGCAATGCGTACCGTCGCCAGGCCCTCTTGATAAAACGAAGCCAGCTTGATGCTCCCCGACAGGACGGATTTGATTTCAGCTTCAGTGGGCAACCCGGGAGCTGGCACAGGTCTTGGTGCCGGCGCGCCACTGGCTGCAGGCTGGGGATTTTGCGGTATGGCTGGCAGACCCAAAATGTTGTTGCTGTACTGGGCATGCGACGCAGACGCACAAACAAACAAAAGCAGAGCCGTCAACCAGTTGCTGCAAGTTGCAGATGGTTCAGAGCGCAGCATTGAATTCCCACTTTCTCTTGGCACCCAGCACGGCATCCGGATAAGGCGCCTTGCCGCGTGATCCGTTGTAGCGGCCCAGGCCCATGAAAACATCGCCTTTTTCACGGTCCAGGTAGTGCCGCAAAATGACGCAGCCAAAACGCAGATTGGTCTGCATGTGAAACAGCTTGCTCGCATCGCCATCCCCAATCACACGCGTCCAGAATGGCATGACCTGCATGTAGCCGCGAGCTCCCACCACACTGACGGCAAATTTGCGAAAGTTGCTTTCCACCTGAATCAGGCCAAGTACCAGGGCGGTGTCCAGCCCAGCGCGCTTGCTCTCGTACCAAACCGTTTGCAAAAACTCTTTTCGGATTTGCAGTTCGGCTTTCTTGGTCACCAGGCGGTCGCTCATGGCAGCCAGCCAGCGCAAGTAATTCATCTGGCTGTCGGTGTTTTTAAATTCCGGCACTGGCGGTGCGTGGTTGGACACCGCTGATGTCAATGCGGTGCGCACCGAGTCAATCAATGGCTCTTCCAGCTGACCACCAGCAGCTGCATGCTCTGAAAATAATAGCTGGCCGCACCCGAAAATGCTTGACTGCAGGGCCAATCGCCGGTTAAAAACGCGCTCTGTCACAGTATCACAGCCCCAGCTTGCCTTTGATCAGGTTCAGCGCATCAGCAGTTGCCATCTGGGTAGACGCCGCGTCGCGTCGGTGCTGGTATTCAACATGACCTTCTTTCAGGCCCCGGTCGCCGATGGTGATGCGGTGCGGCACGCCAATCAGCTCCCAATCGGCAAACATGGCACCGGGCCGCTCGTTGCGGTCGTCCAGAATCACGTCAACGCCTGCTGCAAGCAGTTCGGCATACAGCGTGTCTGATGCGGCCTTGACGTTAGCAAACCGGTCCGGGCTGATCGGGCAAAGCACTACCGTGAAAGGTGCAATCGCATCCGGCCAGATCATGCCTTTGGCGTCATGATTTTGCTCAATGGCAGCTGCAGGCAAACGCGTGATGCCAATACCGTAGCAGCCCATTTCCAGAAACTGCGGTTTGCCGTTGTCGCCCAAAAAAGTGGCGTTCATGGGTTTGGAGTATTTGGTACCGAGGTAAAACACATGGCCAATTTCTATGCCGCGTTCAATGGCCAGCAGGCCTTTGCCATCCGGCGATGCATCGCCAGCCACCACGTTGCGAATGTCGGCAACGACTTCAGGCTCGGGCAAATCGCGGCCCCAATTAACACCCGTGATGTGAAAGTCTGCCTCGTTCGCGCCGCAAACCCAGTCGGCCATGACAGCCACTTCACGGTCCACCACCAGTTTGGCCGGCTTGAGCATGTTGAGCGGGCCCAGGTAGCCCGGCTTGCAGCCAAAATGGTCTTCAATCTCCGGCACGGTCGCAAACCTGAAGCCTGCCAGGCCTTCAATCTTGCCGACCTTGACTTCATTCATGTCGTGGTCACCCCGCAGCAGCAGCAGCCACACCTGGGTTTTGACGACTTCGATTTTGTCGCTTGGCGTGTCTGTTGCCAGCACCAGTGACTTGACGGTGGATGCCAGTGGGAACCCCAAAAATTCAGCCACATCAGCGCAGGTTGACTTGCCCGGTGTGGCGGTTTGGGTCATGGCTTGCGATGGCGTTTTTCGCTCATCAGTCGGCGCGAGCGCCTCGGCTTTCTCCATATTTGCTGCGTAGCTGCTCGTCGGGCAATACACAATGGCGTCTTCACCAGTGGCGGCGATAACCTGAAACTCTTCACTCAAATCGCCACCGATGGCACCACTGTCAGCTGCTACGGCGCGGTATTGCAAGCCAAAACGGTCAAAAATTTTGCGGTACGCCGCTGCCATGCCCTGGTAGCTGACTTTGGCCGCTGCTTCATCGCGGTCAAAACTGTAAGCGTCTTTCATGATGAACTCACGTCCACGCATCAGGCCAAAGCGCGGGCGGCGCTCGTCACGGAACTTGGTCTGAATCTGATAAATATTTTTTGGCAGTTGCTTGTAGCTTTTGATGTCCTGGCGCATCACGTCGGTCGCGACTTCTTCACTGGTGGGTTGAACAACAAAGTCGCGGCCATGGCGATCCTGAATGCGCATCAGCTCAGGGCCGTTGGTGGTGAAACGACCGGTTTCCTGCCACAGCTCAGCTGGCTGAATCACCGGCATTGTCATTTCAACTGCGCCCGCCTTGTTCATTTCATCGCGCACGATGGCTTCCACTTTGCGAATCACGCGCAGCCCCATGGGCATGTAACTGTAAATGCCGGCGCCCAATTTTTTGATCATGCCGGCACGCATCATCAGTTGGTGACTGGCGATTTCAGCGTCCGCGGGCGCTTCTTTCAACGTGGATATGTAAAACTGGGAGGCTCTCATGGGGTGTCTGGGGGCTTTGGTGGCCGCTGGTATGGAGGTGCTGACTGGCTTTTACTGCCGTTATTGCCAGCGAACACTTGGCAGGAAATGCTTCGCTGTGCATAATACAAACAGTTCAAAAATTTGAGGTTTGATTATGCTCGACCGGGACGGCTTCAGGCCCAACGTCGGCATCATTTTGCTCAACCAGAAAAGTCAGGTATTTTGGGGCAAACGCATTCGAACCCACTCGTGGCAATTTCCACAGGGCGGCATTGATCGGGGAGAAAATCCTGAGCAGGCCATGTTCCGTGAATTGCACGAAGAAGTGGGATTGCATCCGCAGCACGTGCGCGTGCTGGCCCGAACCCGTGACTGGTTGCGCTATGAGGTGCCAGACAGGTTTATCAGGCGCGACGCGCGTGGCCATTACAAAGGGCAGAAACAGATCTGGTTTCTGTTGCAACTGACGGGTCACGACTGGGATCTGAATCTGCGCGCCACCGACCACCCGGAGTTTGATGCCTGGCGCTGGAACGACTACTGGGTGCCGCTGGATGTGGTGGTCGAATTCAAGCGTGGGGTGTATGGCATGGCCCTGACCGAGCTGGCCCGATTTGTACCGCACCTGGACTGGCGCGGTGACAACCGCCCTGACCTGAGGCTCCATCCCAATCAGACTGCGCAGGCGCCCAACATGTCCGGGCGCATCAATTACAGTCCTGATTTTATGTTTGACTTGCCGCCAGGAGCCACGTTTGAGCCTGATCCGCAAACCAGCATGATAAATCTTGAAAAACCAGGCGCTGCATGATGCGAGCTGTTTTATTGTCAAACTCAATTTCACAGTGGCCAAATTCGGCACCTGCGTTCGTTTTAGCCGCTTTGATGGTGAGTTTGTTGACAGGCGTGTTTGTGCCCGCCAAGGCGCAAACTTTCACAGACCCTGTGGACTGGAAAGAAATGGAAGTGCCGCCGCCACCCGCTTATGACATGGCCAAACTGCTGACGTTTGACGTTGCACGTTCTTCCAGTCTTGTGTACGGTGTTGATCCAGCATCGTTCAGCATTTCCAAATCTGACAGCGTTGTGCGTTACGTGATGGTGGCAAGCAACCCCAGCGGTGCTAAAAATGTCATGTATGAAGGGCTGCGCTGCTCAACGGGTGAGGTCCGAACTTATGCCCGAGCCAAGCCAGACGGCACCTGGGTTGCTGTAGAAAAATCTGAGTGGAAGTCGCTGTTTGACCCTGCTGTGGCCCGACATTCACTTCGCTTTGCAAATGCCGGGGCATGCCAGGGCGCTGCACCGGTTAGCAGCGTGCGTGAACTGGTCAGAAAGTTGACCGGACCCATGACGTCCATACCGGGCTAGATTCTCAAGGTTTTATTTAACTGTGTTGGTACCTGTGAAGCCGCACAACAAATCAGGCTAGCGCATCAAGACCAGGTTGGTTCTGTGGACCATTTCAGACTCGCCTGTGTAACCCAGCAGTTTTTCAAACTCTGAAGACGATTTGCGGCAAATCAGACGCGCTTCAGCGCTGGAATAATTGGCCAAGCCACGTGCAATCTCTGTGCCATCTGCTGCCAGTATGGCAATCACATCGCCACGCGAAAATTCCCCTTGCACAGCTGTCATGCCAATGGGCAACAGGCTCTTGTCTTCGCCGGCCACTTTGGCAGCTGCACCTGCATCCACAGTGACCGAACCGCGCATTTTCAGGTGGTCTGCCATCCATTGTTTGCGCGCCTGGGTTTTTGCAGTTTGAGCCACCAGCAGCGTCCCGATGGCTTCGCCCTGTGTCAAGCGAAGCAGCACCGAAGGCTCGCGCCCCCAGGCAATCACCGTACTGGCACCGGAGCCCGCCGCCCGCTTGGCAGCGAGAATTTTGGTGATCATGCCGCCACTGCCGATGCTGGAACCCACGCCGCCTGCCATTGCTTCCAGCGCAGCATCGCCGGCGTGTCCAATTTCAACAAAACAAGCCGCGGGATCTTTGCGTGGATCAGCGGTGTACAAGCCCTTTTGATCTGTCAGGATGATCAATGCGTCGGCCTCCACAAGATTGGCAACCAGTGCTCCCAGGGTGTCGTTGTCACCAAACTTGATTTCGTCGTTGACAACGGTATCGTTCTCATTGATGACGGGAACAACACCAAAGCTGAGCAGGGAAAGTAGCGTGGAGCGTGCATTGAGGTAACGTTCACGGTCAGCCAGGTCAGCATGCGTTAACAGCACTTGAGCGCTACCTACCCCGTTTTCACGCAGTTTGGTTTCATACATCTGCACCAGACCCATCTGACCTACTGCAGCAGCGGCTTGTAACTCGTGGATGGCTTTGGGGCGAGTTGACCAGCCCAGACGTTTCATGCCTTCAGCGATGGCCCCACTGCTGACCATGATGACTTCCCGGCCGCCTTTGCTCAAAACAGCAAGTTGTTCACACCACTGACCAATGGCCTCAGCATCCAGCCCACGGCCTTCGTTGGTGACCAGACTGGAGCCTACCTTGACCACAATGCGCCTAGCGTTCAAAAGAATGCTGCTGTTGGATATCTCTTGCATTTTTGTAATGTTTTAGCAGTGCAGGCCAGTAAAATTGGGCGCTGACTGCTCCTGAATTTATAGTGAATCTTATTCGGGCGGCAGCACGACAAAGCGCGGGTCCACCTCTTCAACAGGTTGTTCACTTTTTTGCACTTTTTTGACATGCTGGTAAATTGTTTTGATCAGTTGCTCACAACCTTCGCGTGTCAGGGCCGAGATTTCAAATACGGGGCCTTTGAATTTGAACCGCTTGACAAAGTCCTGGACGATCTCGGCGCGTTTGTCGTTGTCAATCATGTCCAGCTTGTTAAGCACCAGCCAGCGCGGCTTTTTGTACAGCGCATCGTCGTATTTTTTCAGTTCACCCACAATTGCCTTGGCCTGTGCAACTGGGTCAACGCCTTCATCAAACGGGGCCAGATCAACAATGTGCAACAGCAGGCGAGTCCGCTCCAAGTGCCGCAAGAAGAGATGCCCCAGGCCAGCCCCTTCAGAAGCGCCTTCAATCAAACCAGGCAAATCAGCCACCACAAAGCTTTGCTCCGCCGCAACTCGCACCACGCCCAGATTGGGGTGCAATGTCGTAAAAGGATAATCCGCAATGCGCGGCCTGGCATTGGACACAGCCGTGATGAAGGTCGACTTGCCTGCGTTGGGCATGCCGAGCAAACCCACATCGGCCAATACCTTGAGCTCCAGCTTCAGGCTTTTGCGCTCGCCGGGCCAGCCCGGCGTTTTGCTGCGTGGGGCGCGGTTGGTTGAGCTTTTAAAACGCAAGTTGCCAAAGCCGCCATCACCGCCTTTGGCAATCAAAATCTGCTCGCCTGGCTCCATCAACTCAAACAGCACCTCGCCTGTTTCAGCGTCGCTCAAAATGCTGCCAACAGGCATTTTTAAAATCACGTCATCGCCCTTGGCACCAAACATGTCCGAGCCCATGCCGTGCCCCCCATTTTTGGCGTCGTGCCGCCGTGAAAAGCGAAAGTCGACCAATGTGTTCAGATTGATGTCGGCCACTGCATACACGTGGCCACCTCGCCCGCCGTCGCCACCATTCGGGCCACCAAACTCCTTGTACTTTTCATGGCTGAACGAGACGCAGCCCGCCCCGCCATCGCCAGCGGCAATGTCAATAAAGGCTTCGTCAACAAATTTCATGGTGGGCGCTCAAGTTGAGTTGTCTGCAGGTAGTCTACAAATAAAAAAGCCCCGACTCATCGGGGCTTCGGTTCAGTCACGCGTGGACTTGGCCAGCGCGTTGATTCAAGCTGCTGTTGCCACAGCGGTAACGCTGACCGTCTGCTTGGACAATGCGCCCTTGATGGCAAATGACACTTGCCCGTCAATTAATGCGAACAATGTGTGATCCTTGCCAACACCGACGTTGGTGCCCGGGTGAAACTTGGTTCCACGCTGACGAACAATGATGCTGCCAGCATTGATGACTTCGCCGCCAAACTTTTTGACGCCGAGCATTTTGGGCTGGGAATCCCGCCCATTTCGCGTAGAGCCGCCGCCTTTTTTCTGTGCCATTTTTCAGTTACTCCGTGCTTAAGCGGCGACAGCGCCGGCGCTGGCAGCCGTGGCACCAGTGATGACGCCAATTTGCAGCTCTGTGTAATTCTGCCGATGACCCTGGCGTTTTTGGTAGTGCTTGCGCCTGCGCATCTTAAAAATGCGAATTTTGTCACCTCTGCCATGAGCGACGACAACAACAGTCACGCTGGCACCTAGCACCAAGGGCGTACCAACCTGGAGTTCACTGCCTTGCCCGACAGCCAGAACCTGGTCAATAACGATCTCTTGGCCTACGTCCGCAGCAATCTGTTCTACTTTAATTTTTTCACCTGTGGCAACCTTGTATTGTTTGCCACCGGTTTTTATGACCGCGTACATGTAAGACCTCTTCAACTCTTCAATGGCTACATTGAAATATTTGATTGTCTGCAAAGGGATTTTTGCAGAACCCGTCATTCTAGCACGCACTGTGACGATAACCATCCGCTTGCGGTCTCCATTTCCAACATGCGTTGCATCAGGCACAGCTTCTTATAATCAAGAATCTTTATCCAACCAAAACTCCCTTTTTTGTCTGCAAATTCCTCCAGTACTGCTGCTGCCTTGGCCTTGATTGCTGATGACATGCTCGGCATGGATCAGGTGATCAAACGCCGCCTTGCGTCAGATGTGCCTCTGGTCAGTCAGGTTTCGCAGTACATTATTTCAGCGGGTGGCAAACGCCTGCGTCCGGCTTTGTTGTTGCTGATGAGTGGCGCATTGGGGCTTGCCGGCGAGCAGCGCCTGAACATGGCGGCCGTGGTGGAGTTCATTCACACAGCTACCCTACTGCATGACGATGTCGTTGATGAATCAACCCTGAGGCGCGGCAGGGCAACTGCCAACGAGGTGTTTGGAAATCCCGCCAGCGTGCTGGTAGGTGACTTTTTGTACTCGCGCGCATTTCAGATGATGGTCGAAGCAGGCGACATGCGAATCATGCAAACTTTGGCAGAAGCCACCAATGTTATTGCCGAGGGCGAAGTTTTGCAGCTCATGAACATGCACAACGCCAATCTGACGCAGGACGATTACCTCCTTGTCATCCGCTCAAAAACAGCCAAACTGTTTGAAGCAAGTGCCCGTATTGCAGCTTTGCTGTTCAAATCCAGTCCAGCCATTGAGGCGCATTGTGCAAAATACGGCCAGGCACTGGGCACTGCCTTTCAGGTAATTGACGACGTGCTGGACTATGACGGAGATGCCCAGGTTATGGGTAAAAATCTGGGTGATGATTTGCGGGAAGGCAAGGCAACGCTTCCCTTGATCATCGCCATGGACCGCGCAAATGCTGAAGAACGTGCTCTTATTCAGCTGGCCATTGAAACCAGTGGCGGTCAGGACATGGCCCAGATCATGGACATCATGAAAAAAACCGGCGCTTTTCAGGCAACGCGCGACGTTGCTGCTGCAGAAGCACAACGGGCGCTATACGCACTGGAAAATTTGCCACAAAACAATTACAGTCAAGCCTTGTATCAGCTTGCTTCACAATTGCTTGGACGTCGTGCCTGATGGTCCGGATGACGGTAACCGGGAAAATTGTTTTTAAAGCTCAACCCAGATAATTGCACCGAACATTGAAAGTCACATGGCAGCAGTTGATTCCCTGACCAAAGAAACCGCTTCAGTGGCCTTGCCCGGCTTGGGTCGGGCCTTGGTAATCGCCGGCAAACTGGGCCAGAAAGCTGCTGAAGATCTTTTTCATAAAGCCAAAACCAGTCGCAGCAGTTTTATTGCCGAGTTGACAGGTTCCGGTGCAGTTTCGCCATCGGATCTGGCGCACACGATGTCCCAGTCATTTGCCGCGCCATTGCTGGATCTGGATGCGATTGACGTACAGCGTTTGCCTAAAGAATTGCTGGATGCCAAGATTTGCCAGACCTACCGCATTGTTGTGCTGAGCAAACGCAGCAACCGGTTGCTGGTGGCGACTGCAGATCCGTCGGATCAAGAGGCTGCAGAAAAAATAAAGTTTTCCACCCAGATGGGAGTGGACTGGGTCATAGCTGAATATGACAAGCTGACTAGAATGGTAGAGGCGTCTTCTGCTACAGCTTCAGAAGCCATGGAAAACATCATTGGTGGTGACTTTGAATTTGACGAAGCCAGCACCGAACTGGCAATTGAAAGCCCGGATGCCGGTTCTGCCGAGGTCGAAGATGCACCGGTCGTCAAGTTCCTGCAGAAGATGCTGCTCGATGCTTTCAGCATGCGTGCGTCTGACTTGCACTTTGAACCGTTTGAACATACTTATCGTGTTCGTTTCAGGGTTGATGGTGAGCTTCGCGAAATCGCTTCTCCGCCAGTCGCCATCAAGGAAAAACTGGCCGCCCGCATCAAGGTCATATCCAAACTGGACATTTCAGAAAAGCGCGTGCCACAAGATGGCAAGATGAAGCTGAAAATTGGTCCGGATCGGGTCATTGATTTTCGTGTCAGCACGCTGCCCACCATGTTTGGTGAAAAAATTGTGATTCGTATTCTGGATCCGAGCAGCGCCAAGTTGGGCATTGATGCGCTGGGCTATGAACCAGCGGAAAAGGCGCGACTATTGGCGGCGATTGGCCGGCCTTATGGCATGGTGCTTGTGACAGGACCCACAGGCTCGGGTAAAACAGTATCGCTTTACACCTGCCTGAATATCTTGAACACACCCGGTATCAACATTGCCACGGCTGAAGACCCTGCAGAGATTACCTTGCCTGGTGTCAATCAGGTCAGCATGAATGAAAAGGCTGGCATGACCTTTCCAGTCGCGCTCAAGGCTTTTCTACGGCAGGACCCGGACATCATCATGGTGGGCGAGATTCGCGACCTGGAGACAGCGGACATTTCAATCAAAGCGGCGCAAACCGGCCACTTGGTGCTGTCAACCTTGCACACCAACGATGCGCCAACCACTCTGACGCGCATGCGCAACATGGGCATTGCGCCGTTCAACATTGCATCTAGCGTGATTTTGATCACCGCACAGCGCCTGGCTAGGCGCTTGTGCCCCAATTGCAAAGCTCCTGCTGACATTCCACGCGAAACGTTGCTGGAAGCCGGCTTCAAGGAAGAAGATGTGGATGGCAGCTGGACGCCTTTTCGCCCGGTGGGTTGCCCGATGTGCAACAACGGCTACAAGGGCCGGCTTGGCATTTACCAGGTGATGCCGATCACCGAGGAAATTCAGCGCATTATTTTGCGTGACGGAACTGCACTGGAAATAGCGGAGCAAGCCCAAATTGAGGGCGTCAACAGTTTGCGCCAATCTGGCTTGTACAAAGTTAAACTAGGTATGACTTCACTTGAAGAGGTTCTGGGTTGTACAAATACGTGATCGATTGACGTGATCGATTCAAGTGATTGATTCACGTGTTTGATCTTGATTTCGTTTGACCTGAAGCTGAACCACACTACCAACAACAACGAGAAACATCATGGCTGCAGTACTTAAATCTGTTCAGGAATTTGTATTCGAGTGGGAGGGCAAGGACCGTGGTGGCAAGCAGGTCAAGGGCGAAATCCGTGCAGCCGGGGAAAACCAGGTCAAGGCAGCTCTCAGGCGCCAGGGCGTGTTGCCCGGCAAAATCAAAAAGCGGCGCATGCGCACGGGCAAGTCAATCAAGCCCAGGGACATTGCCATTTTTACCCGCCAACTGGCGACCATGATGAAAGCTGGCGTGCCATTGCTGCAGTCGTTTGACATTGTCGGACGTGGCAACCCCAATGGCAGTGTGACCAAGTTGCTCAATGACATCCGCACCGATGTTGAAACAGGCACGTCTTTGTCATCGGCCTTTCGCAAATATCCTCTGTATTTCAATTCGCTTTACTGCAACCTGGTTGAAGCCGGCGAGGCAGCTGGCATTTTGGAGGCACTCCTTGACCGCCTGGCTGTCTACATGGAAAAGACCGAGGCCATCAAGTCAAAAATCAAATCGGCCTTGATGTACCCCGCATCGGTGGTTGTGGTGGCGTTTGTGGTGGTGGCGGTGATCATGATTTTTGTGATTCCCGCGTTCAAGGAAGTGTTTTCTTCTTTTGGTGCGGACCTGCCTGCCCCCACGCTGATTGTGATGGCCATCAGCGAGTTTTTTGTCAAATACTGGTGGTTGATTTTTAGTGGTATCGGCGGCGGAATTTATTTTTTCATGCAGGCGTGGCAGCGCAATGAAAAAGTTCAGCGTTTTATGGACAGGCTGCTGCTGAAAGTCCCCGTCTTCGGCGCTCTGATTGAAAAGTCCTGTATCGCCAGGTGGACGCGGACCTTGTCCACCATGTTTGCAGCCGGCGTGCCGCTGGTTGAAGCACTGGACTCGGTAGGCGGCGCATCGGGCAATTCGCTGTATGCAGATGCGACTGTCAAGATCCAGCAAGAGGTCTCTACAGGCACCAGCCTGACTGCAGCCATGACCAACGCCAACCTGTTTCCGACCATGGTGCTTCAAATGTGCGCCATTGGCGAAGAGTCGGGCTCGGTGGATCACATGCTGGGCAAGGCAGCTGATTTTTACGAGGCTGAGGTCGATGAAATGGTGGCTGGTCTGTCCAGCCTGATGGAGCCCATCATCATTGTGTTTTTGGGCACGCTGATCGGCGGCATTGTGGTGTCCATGTATTTGCCAATTTTCAAGCTGGGTCAAGTGGTTTGATGCTGGACGGCTTGCCGCAAGGCGCCCTGCTTGCGCTGGCTGGATTCTTGGGCTTGCTGATCGGCAGCTTTTTAAACGTGGTCATTTACCGCCTGCCCAAAATGATGGATCAGCAATGGGTTGCAGAATGCGCCGAGCTTTCTGGCCAAACTGCGCCGGATACGCAGCAGCTGTCCCTGCTGTCGCCGCGTTCACGTTGCTCCGCTTGCGGTCATGCCATCGCCTGGCATGAAAACATCCCTGTCGTAAGCTATCTTTTCTTGCGCGGTAAATGTTCGTCATGCGGCACCTCGATTGGCTGGCGATACCCGGCTGTTGAGGTGACAACGGCGCTGCTGTTTACTTTTTGTGTCTGGCGTTGGGGCAGCACATCCACTGCTCTGGCCTGGTGCAGCTTTTCAGCGGCCTTGCTGGCTTTGGCATTGATTGATTGGGACACAACGCTCTTGCCTGATGACATCACCCTGCCCTTGCTGTGGGCAGGGCTGGTCATCGCTGCACTGGAGCTCAACCCTGGCCTGAAGCTGCACGATGCGCTGTGGGGCACTGCTTTTGGCTATCTGGCGTTATGGGCTGTGTATTGGTCCTTCAAGCTGGTCACCGGCAAGGAAGGCATGGGCTATGGGGACTTCAAACTGTTTGCCGCTTTGGGCGCATGGTTTGGCTGGACTGCTCTGGTGCCCATCATCCTGATGGCGTCTGTGATTGGTGCAGTGGTTGGCATTGCCATGAAATTTACCAGTGGACTGCGCGAAGGCGGCTACATACCTTTTGGACCTTTTTTGGCAGGCGCAGGCTTCACTGCCATGGTGTTTGGCCCACAGTCCATCCTCAAGTTCGTTGGCCTGTAAGTGATACGCCTTGGCCTCACGGGCGGTATTGGCAGCGGCAAAAGCACCGTGGCTCAAATGCTGGCGGACTGCGCTGCAACCATCATCGATGCGGACGCAATTTCTCGCGCCACAACTGCAGTCGGTGGCGCGGCAATTGCCAGCATAGCTGCACAGTTTGGGCAGCAGGCCATCAACAGCGATGGCGCCATGGACCGCAATGCCATGCGCAGCAGGGTATTCGCCAACCCCGACGCACGAAAGCAGCTGGAGGCCATCATCCACCCGTTGGTGAGCGTTGAAGTTGAACGTCAGGCAGCACAAGCCCAGGCATCCAAGTGCAGGCTGCTCGTGTTTGATATTCCCCTGCTCGTGGAATCAAAACGCTGGCGTCAACAACTGGAAAAAATCCTGGTTGTTGACTGCGACGAGGCACTGCAGATCAGCCGGGTGGTTCAGCGCAGCAGCTGGACGCCAGAGGCGGTTCACAAAGTGGTTGCCCAACAAGCATCCAGAGCCGAGCGCCTGGCCGCCGCTGACCTGGTGATCTACAACCAGAACTTGACGCTGACCGAACTGGCCGGGCAAGTGCAGCAAATGGCTTTGCGCATCACGCTATGATTCAGGTCCAATTTATCTAGTGCCGACAAAGGCCGTCCCGTGATTCTTTACGAATATCCTTTCAACGAACGCATACGCACCCATTTGAGGCTGGAGCAGCTGTTCCATCGCCTGAGTGAGCTGGTGGCGCGCGAGCATCCACTGGATCACCACTACGCGATTGCCACCATGTTTGAAGTGATGGACGTGGCTGCCAGGGCTGACCTGAAAACCGATGTGCTCAAAGACCTGGAAAAGCAAAAACATGTTTTGAATGGGTACCGGGGCAACCCGGCGATTGCTGAAAGCGTGCTGGACGAGGTCACCAGTCAACTTGAACGCTGCTTTGCCAATCTGTCTGCGCTGCCTGGAAAAGCTGGCCAGGCGCTGACTGAAAACGATTGGCTGATGAGCATTCGCAGTCGGGTGGGCATTCCAGGTGGAACGTGTGAATTTGACTTGCCGGCGTACTTTGCGTGGCAGCACCTGCCGCCGCTGGCGCGCCAGCAGGATTTGCAGCGTTGGGTTGCCACGCTGGTGCCGCTGGCTGAATCCATTCGCCTGCTGCTGCAACTGGTACGTGACTCGGGCGCTGCACAAATGGTCACCGCCCCTGCTGGCGTGTACCAGCAGAACCTGCCGCAAGGCCGAACCTTCCAGCTGCTGCGGCTTCGCATTGATCCGGCGCCTGGGTTCATTCCCGAAATCAGCGGCAACCGCCTGATGGTGTCGGTGCGCTTGATGCGCCATGAAAGCGATGACCGTTTGCATGCCGCAAACACCGATGCGTCTTTTGAATTGACGCTGTGCTCCTGATAGCCGGCCCGCATGTACCAGCCTGATGTTTGAGCCAACTTTTCAGAAAACAGTGGTTTGCCCGGTCTGCAAAGGCGACAGTATTTACTCGCCCGACAAACCAAATCGCCCGTTTTGCAGCCTGCGGTGCAAAAGCATTGATTTTGGTGCCTGGGCCAATGAAGATTTCCGGATGGCAACCGATACGCCTCCAGACGATGCCATGTATGGCGATCCCAAACTTCAATAATCAAGGAGAAACTTATGAAAACTTCAGCCTTTAAAGTTTTGCTGTTGACAGCAGTGCTGGGCTTCGCCATGGCAGGGCAAGTTCAAGCGCAGGGGGCTGAAGTTTTAAATCCGCCCACAAAATCTGCGGGTAAGAAAAAACCCAAAAAATCAAGAGCTGCAAAAGCAAAATTTGATGTGGGCTCTGCAGAAACCCGCAAGGAGCGCAATGCGAGACTCCAACGCGAGTGCAAAGGCCAAGTCAACGCAGGTGTCTGCGCTGGTTACACCCGCTGAACTGCCGTTTTGCTGTGTGCCTGGCGTCAGGCCGCTGGTGCGCCCAGCATTTGCTGCAATTCACCGCTTTCATACATCTCCATCATGATGTCTGAACCACCGACAAACTCGCCTTTGACATACAACTGCGGAATCGTGGGCCACTGGCTGTATTCCTTGATGCCCTGACGGATTTCGCCGTCTTCCAGCACGTTGACTGTGACCGGCTTGGGGACCCCGCAAGCTTTTAGCACAGCAATTGCTTTGCCTGAAAAGCCGCATTGTGGAAAATTGGCATTTCCCTTCATAAACAGCACTACATCGCTGGATTTAACAATCTGGTCAATGCGGGTTTGGGTAGCGTCCATGGGTGTGTCCTTAAAATTCAGTTACCTGATTATCCCGCGATTTCAATTGGCCCACTGACCGCCGGAGCATCTTTCAATGCCGGTCAGATCAAGACGGCTTTGCACATGGCTGAAGCCCCGTTTGGCCAACAGTTCGCGCACTTCAGTTGACTGGTTGTAACCATGCTCAAGCATCAACCAGCCACCAGCAATCAAATGGTCTGGCGCATGCTCAACAATCTGCTGAATGTCCCGCAGACCATCCCTGCCGGCTGTCAAGGCGTTGATCGGCTCATGCACCAATGCAACCAGATGCGGATCTGCATCAGCAATATAAGGAGGATTGCTGACAATCAGGTAAGAGCGTGTTTCTATATTGTCAAACCAGCTGCTTTGCACGCATTTGACACTGGCTGCCAGGCGCAAGGCGTTGCCAGACGCAACTGCCAGGGCGTCGCTGCTGATGTCAGTGGCAGTCACAGTGCATTTGAGGTAATTGGCAATGGCGATGGCGACCGCACCGCTGCCCGTACCCAGGTCTAGGATTTGCGCGTTGTTGATGCCGCGTAACACGTCCAGCGCCCAATTCACGAGTGTTTCTGTGTCGGGACGGGGTACCAGCACGCGCTTGTCAACAGCAAAACGCAATCCAAAAAATTCCTTGTAGCCCGTGATGTACGCCAGCGGTTCGCCAGCTCTGCTGCGCAGGCTGATCGCCTGAAACTCATCCTGCACCTTGGCATCCAGCAAGTCCTGATCGTGTGCAACCAGCCAGGCCCGGTCTGTGTCCGGTTTGTTCAGGGCATGCAGCATCAACAGCTGGGCGTCGATACGGGCCAAGCCACAAGCCTGGGCTGCAACAAGAGCTTCCTTCACAGTGAGAACGGTCATTTTGACTATTTTAAATGCTATTAAAAGAGAAGCTGCTAGCGCCCATTTTGTATGGGCTACAGGCCAATTAGATACTTAGAAAGCCGCCTTTTAACGATTCATGCAGGTGTTGCCGACTCAAGCTCTGCCAGTTGCTCCGCACCCCGGGCCACCTGCAATGCCATCACCACATCCTCAAGATCACCTTCCATGATGGTGAGCAGTTTGTACAGGGTCAGGTTGATGCGGTGATCAGTCAAACGGCCCTGCGGAAAATTGTAGGTGCGGATGCGGTCGCTTCTGTCACCCGTGCCCACCAGCCCCTTGCGCATGGCAGCATCGATGGCAGCGCGCTCTGAGCGGTCTTTTTCATGGATGCGTGCCGTCAGCACTTTCAGGGCCTGCGCCTTGTTGCCGTGCTGGCTGCGTCCATCCTGGCATTCCGCCACGATGCCCGTTGGCAGGTGGGTAATGCGCACAGCCGAGTCGGTTTTGTTGATGTGCTGCCCGCCTGCGCCGCTGGCCCGGTAGGTGTCAATGCGCAAATCGGACGGGTTGATCTTGATGGCCTCCAGCTCGTCGGGCTCTGGCAAAACCGCCACCGTGCAGGCGCTGGTGTGGATGCGGCCCTGGGTTTCGGTCGTCGGCACGCGCTGTACGCGGTGGCCACCAGATTCAAAGCGCAGCTTGCCGTACACGCCGACACCTTGTGCATCAAGGCTGCCTTCAATCCTCAGCACCACCTCCTTGTAGCCGCCCAGCTCGCTGCTGGACTCGCTGACGACCTCGGTCCGCCAGCCGCTGCGCTCGGCATAGCGGGTGTACAGGCGAAACAGGTCGGCTGCAAACAGGGCTGATTCATCGCCTCCCGTGCCGGCACGAATTTCAACAAACGCGGGCCGCACATCGTCCGGGTCTTTGGGGATCAGCATCAGCTGCAGTGCCTCGTCAATGTGCATGATGTCGGCCTTGGCCGAATTGATTTCTTCTTCGGCCATCGCCGTCATGTCTGCATCGCCTTTGCTGGCTGCCAGCAGCTCTTCAGCACCTGCCAGGTCAGCCTCCCGGCTGGTCAGCTTGCGGTATTGCCCGGCCACCACGCTGACTTCAGAATGCTCACGGCTCAAGGTGCGAAAGCGTTCCATGTTGCTGACCACATCACTGGCTGACAGCAAGGCGTCCAATTCATGCAGCCTGAGCAGTTGTCGATCAAGGGTTTGTCTGAGAAAGGGTTTCATCTTTAAAAGGGTTCGGCTTGGGAATCGCGTAACTTGCTGCATGCGTGCTGACAACCAAGCAAACGCAACATGGATTCGTCAGGCAGTCTGATCAGCTGCTTTGGCGTTGCCAGAGCCAGGTGGCAAGAAAAAAGCTCAGTCAACGATCGCAGCTAACGCTCAGAGTCATCGCCTCGGCCGCGCCCTAGTCCACGCAAAAACAGCTTTGACACCGTCTGTGCCGTTGCTTCGCGCTGAATCACATCGCCAGAATGCAACTCGGCCAGCGTGCCATGCAGCATTTTTTGGCTCATGCCGCGTGCCAGGGCTTCCAGCACGGCATCGATGGATTCGCCTTTGGCCAGCAGTTTTTTTGCGCGGTTGATCTCCAGCGAACGCCACTCATCGGCCTGAGCCTGCAACTGTTGAATCAGCGGCACCGTGCCGCGCTGGTTCAGCCAGGCCATGAAGTTTTGCACACCGGCATCGATGATGACTTCAGCCTCGGCTACTGCGGCACGCCGGCTGTCCTTGCCAGTTTGCACCACTTTGGCCAGGTCATCAACTGTGTACAGGTAAATGTCTGGCAATGCCTGCACTTCAGGCTCCACGTCACGCGGCACGGCCAGATCCACCATGAAAATCGGGCGGCGTTTGCGCTGCTTGACGGCCCGCTCGACCGCACCCAGGCCAATGATGGGCAGAATACTTGCAGTGCAGCTGATCACCGCATCAAACTCATGCAGACGCGCTGGCAAATCTGACAGCGGCATGGTTTGCGCATTGAATTTGGCCGCCAGTGCTTCGCCTCGCTCCAGGGTACGGTTGGCAATGACCATCAAAGCCGGATTTTTGGCTGCGAAATGCGTTGCCGCCAGATCAATCATCTCGCCAGCGCCAACGAAAAGAATCTTGATTTTGCTCAAATCTTCAAAAAGCTGGCCTGCCAGGCGCACGCTGGCGGCAGCCATGCTGATGCTGTGCGCGCCAATTTCGGTGGTGCTGCGCACCTCCTTGGCCACTGCAAAACTGCGCTGAAACAGCTGATGCAATGTGCTGCCCATGGCACCTGCACCCTCAGCAGCCCGAACGGCATCTTTCATTTGACCCAGAATTTGCGGTTCACCCAGCACCATGGAATCCAGTCCGCTGGCAACCCGGAAAACGTGCCGTGCTGCCTGATCGCCCTGCAAGGTGTAGGTGTGGGCACGCAGCACATCGCTGGACACGCCGCCGCTGCCCGCCAGCCAGGCCAGTGTGTGGTCAAGGGCTGGCGACTCACTTGCACAGTACACCTCAGTGCGATTGCAGGTCGACAAAATAGTCGCCTCGGGATGCTTGGTATGCGCCTGGCGCAGACCCTTCAGCGTACCTGCCATCTGGTCAATTGAAAACGCAAAGCGCCCGCGCAAATCGAGCGGAGCAGTGTTATGGTTTAACCCAAGGGCCCAGACAGACATCCCCACATTATAAAATTGAAGTGGAAGGCAGGCAGTTAAAACCGGAATTCGCCTCGCAAAAAACATTCAAACAACACATGCGCTGAACATGACCGCTTATTTGCTGGCCGACCATCTTTTGAATTTTGTGGCACCTGCGGCCTGCATGAGCCTGCTTTTGATGCTGCTGGCGCGCGTGTTCAAACGATTTTTAATGCCAAAAACACATGCAGCGCAATCAATATATGCGCAAGCAGCTATTATTTTCATAGCAAATTTCGCCGTGCTGGCTGCAGGCCTGGTCATCTTTGGAAATGACGGCAAGATGGCGACATATGCCGCCATGGTCATTGGCAGTGCACTGTGCCAATGGGCGCTTTGGCGCGGCTGGGCGAAATAAAAAGAGCCTGGTTAAACGCTTGCCCAACGGGCTTTACGGCTTTGCAGCTTCTGTATCGGACGTGTCATCCGGTGCCTTGGTGTTTTTGACAAACATTTGCGCCGCAACGATACCCACCTCGTATAACCCGCCCACAACACCCAGCAGCATGAGCATCGAACCCGCATCTGGGGGCGTGACAAGCGCGGTGCCCACTGCTGCAACCACCCAGAAATAACCCCGGTATTCGCGCAGCTGGGCCACACTGAGCACACCCATGCGCACCAGCAAAATAACAGCAATCGGCACTTCAAACGCCAAGCCGAATGCCAGAAACATGCCCAGCACAAAATTTAGATACTCTTCAATGTCCGGTGCAGCCGTAATTGACTTGGGCGCAAATCTCTGAATAAACGCAAACACCTGGCCAAATACAATAAAGTAGCAGAAGGCCACGCCAATAAAAAACAGCAGCGTGCTGGAAATAACCAGCGGCATAACCAGTTTTTTTTCATGTGAATACAGCCCCGGCGCTACGAACGCCCAAACCTGGTAAAGCACAACCGGCAGCGCCATCATGAAAGCGGCCATGAACAAAATTTTGATGGGCACAACAAACGGCGATATGACGTTGGTTGCAATCAAAGTCGCACCCTTGGGCAAGGTTGCCACCAGGGGCGCTGCCATGATGTCATACAAAGCGCCGGGACCCGGGTAAAAAGCCAGTCCCGCTGCTGCAATACCAATAGCGAGGACCGCCCAGATCATGCGGTTTCGCAACTCCATCAAATGCTGTACAAACGGCTGCTCGGTGCCCGCCAGCTCGTCAGGTTTTTCAGCTTTGTTGGATTGATCAGCGTTGGGTTCAGACATGTGTGGCTTTGAGCTCAGTCGCAATGGTGATGGCCAGAGTCACTGGTGCGCAGTGTTTAATTGTTTTTTGCTGGCCTGAAACGCGCCACGCGCGCAGCACCTGACAAGGCCTTGGTACGTGTTCCCGAGCGGGCTTTGTACCACTGCGGCATAGCGGTGGTTTTTTGACGCCACTTTTTCTTCGGGTGGCTGTACTGGGGAAATATCTCCAGCCCAGGCAAGTGACTTGATACATCACCCGTGGTTTCAGTCCATGACTTTTCAAAATCGCCAGCATGGGTCTGAATGGAATTTTCAACGTCGCGGGCTGCCCCTTCGACGGTGTCTTTCATTTTCTTCAGTTCATCGAGCTCCATTGACCGGCTGACTTCCTGTTTGACATCTGCCACGTAGCGTTGTGCCTTGCCAAGCAGAGTGCCGATCGTGCGCGCCAGGCGTGGCAATTTTTCAGGGCCAATCACAATCAGCGCCACTGCGCCAATCAGCGCAATTTTTGAAACGCCGAGGTCAATCATGCTTGATTACAAGCTTCTGCACAGGTCTGCTCCAAACCGGGAACACCCTTTTGAAGTACGAAACAATACGCAAAGCGATAAGCGTGAATGTTCACAATTTTTTGGCTTCAACATCAATGGTTGTTTTGTCGGCTGGCTTGTCTGCCGCCTGTGCGTTGGTCACAACCGCTGTCTTTTCGTCTGCAGCCGAGGCTCCGCCCTCTTTCATGCCATCTTTGAAACCTTTGACGGCGCCGCCCAGATCACCACCCATATTGCGCAGTTTTTTGGTACCAAACACCATCACCACAATAAGAAGAACAATTGCCCAATGCCAGATAGAAAATGAACCCATGATGAACTCCTGATGCCTCGGATGAGGGTTGCTATTGATGATCGATTCTAAAGGGTTGAAAAGTCAACCCTTCAGCCATGGTCTTGGCCCGCCCAGCACATGAACATGCAAATGATGGACTTCCTGACCACCGTTAGCACCTGTATTGACTACGATGCGAAAGCCACCTTCAGGATACGGCTTGCAGCCTTGCTCCAGAGCCAGTTTGGGTGCCAGCGTCATGATGCGCCCAAGGAGAGCCTCATGCTCAGGACCGATTTGTGCCATGGATGCGATATGCAACTTTGGAATGATCAAAAAATGAATCGGCGCCCAGGGATTGATATCATGAAAAGCAAGGATTTCATCGTCTTCAAACGCCTTGCGACTTGGAATGACGCCAGAGGCAATTTTGCAAAAAATGCAATCCTGCGAATTACTCATGACTGAACAGCCCTGTTTGCGTTCATGCGCACCATACCCAAAACAATGCGGTACAAAAACCAGATGGAAATCGCGGTCCATGCAATCCAGCCGGGCACGATGAACAGGAACCACAGCGGCGCTGTCAACAAATACAGAAGACCCGCCCACAACACGGTACGAATGCGCCAACTGAAATGAGAAGCTTGCCATGTGTTGTCGGCATCGCTGCGCTTGACCAAGTCAATCACCAGCGCAACAACCAGCAAAAAAGCTGACACCTGGGCGCCTGGCACCACGGCTGCCACAGCCACAATCAGATGCAGAACATAGCTGATCCAGCCCCAGGTTTTCAGGCCTTCGTGTGGCTCAATCGTTGTGATGTCGTTGGTCATATCCTGTGTCCTTCATTCATTGGCAGATTCGCGCAGCACGGCTTTGCGCAGGGCTTTTTCTTCAATTCCACTGGTGCCTTCGCGGCGTTCCAGCTCGGAAATGACATCTGACGGACTCAAGCCGTAATAGGCAAGTGCAATCATCGAGTGAAACCACAAATCAGCGACTTCACCAATCAGACTGGTTTTAAATTCAGGATTTAACGGGTTGCAACCAACATCTTTGGCAGCCATAACGACTTCCGTAGCCTCCTCACCAATCTTTTTCAAAAAAGCATCGGGTCCTTTGTGCAGCAAGCGTGCCACATAACTGGCTTGTGGATCGCCACCGTTGGCCACCTTGCGGCTTTCAATGATCTTTGCCAGACGGGCCAGGCTGTCGCTGTTTGAACTCATGGTAGTTATTTATAGATGGTTTCAGGATCTTTCAAGACCGGATCGGTGGTGACCCACTGACCGTCCTTGTAAAGACTGAAAAAGCAGCTGTGACGACCTGTGTGGCAGGCGATCCCCGGCTCATGGCCCAGCTGGGTGACCTTCAAGAGCACCACATCGTTGTCGCAATCGAGCCGGATTTCATGCACGGTTTGCACATGGCCAGACTCTTCACCCTTGAACCAAAGCTTGCCACGCGACCGGCTGAAATACACCGCGCGGCCCAGCTCAGCGGTTTTTTGCAGCGCTTCGCGGTTCATCCACGCAAACATCAGCACGTCGCTGCTTGTTGATTCCTGGGCGATAACCGGCACCAGCCCCTTGTCGTCCCATTTGATGTTGTCCAGCCAGTTCATGGTCTCAATTGTCGCTGAAGGTGTTTGCCTTCATTTACGGATTTGAAGAGAAAAATTGCGACGTCAACCCATTTTGTAACATTTTGAAAATTAATTTGAACTGTACAGTATTTATAAATACTATTCGGTATCGATAAATACTGATAAGTAACTTTTGTTACATATCATCAATATCGATGTAAGCGCAGTTTCAGTTTTTTCAAATTTCGAATCTTTAACTTTCAGGAGCATCACCATGAACCGAAGAAACATTCTCGTCCTGGCCAGCGCAGCGGCCGCAGCGGGTACAACGTCATTGCTGGCCGGATGCGGTGGGTCTGATAACCCCTCGCCATTTGTTGCAGCCAACATCGTTCAGCTTGCACAAGCCACACCGTCCTTGAGCATTCTGGTCGAAGCGGTCATTGCTGCAGATTTGGCCGCAACGCTGTCCGGCCCAGGTCCCTTCACTGTTTTTGCACCCACCAACGATGCATTCGTTGCCTTGCTGGGCGAACTTGGAGTTACCAAGGACGCGCTGCTCAAAGACAAGCCACTGCTGACCGCAGTGCTGACTTACCACGTGCTGGGTGCAAAAGTTGAAAAATCAGGTGTCCCACTGGGCAAAGCCATCACAACACTGCAAAAAGGTATTTTTAAAATTGATGCGCCAGCCGGTGTGCTAACCATCACTGATGGGCGCAACAGAACTTCGAAGATCATCACCACAGACGTCCAGGCGTCCAACGGGGTCGTGCACATCATCGACAAAGTCTTGCTGCCTGCCAATAAAAACATTGTGCAGACTGCGCAAGCCGTTCCTACTTTCAGTCTGCTGGTAGAGGCGGTTGTTGCAGCCGGCCTGGCACCGACCTTGAGCGGGACTGGACCGTTTACCGTCTTTGCGCCGACGGACGCCGCTTTTGTCGCCGCATTGACCGAGCTGGGTGTCACAAAGGCAGCGCTGTTTGGCAACACTGCTTTGCTCGCCAAAATCCTGACATATCACGTTGTCAGCGGACAGGTACTGAAAGCGTCCATTCCAGCAACGCCAATTGCAACCGTACAGGGCGAAACCTTCATCATCAGCCCGGGCTTTGTCATCACTGACCAGCGTGGACGGCAGGCCAACATCACGGCAACAGACGTTCTAACCAGCAATGGTGTGATTCACATCATCGACAAAGTGATCTTGCCAAAAGCCTGAACCTGAATTTAAAACGCAGAGATAGCCAGACCAGCAATGCTGGGTCTGGCTTTTTTATTTACCAGCGCACGGGTATGTTGCGTTCAGCCATCAGTTGTTTGGCCTGCTGCACTGTGAATTCACCGTAGTGGAAAATACTGGCAGCCAGCACCGCATCTGCGCCGCCGATCTGAATGCCGTCAGCCAGATGCGCCAAAGTGCCAACACCCCCCGACGCAATGACGGGTACGCTGACAGCGTCGCAGACCGCACGCGTCAAGTCGAGGTCAAAGCCTGATTTGGTGCCGTCACGGTCCATGCTGGTCAGCAAAATTTCACCCGCGCCGCGCTGAGCCATCTCGGTGGCCCACGCTACAGCGTCAAGCCCGGTATTTTTGCGCCCGCCATGGCTGTACACATCCCAGCCGGGACCGCGGGTTTTGGCTTCGTCGTCACTGCGGCGTTTCGCGTCAATCGCCACCACAATACACTGCGCGCCATATTTGGCCGATGCATCAACAATGACCTGCGGGTTGGCGATAGCGGCTGAATTAAAACTGGTTTTGTCAGCGCCGGCATTGAGGAGCCGCCGCACATCATCAACTGTACGCACACCTCCGCCAACAGTGAGCGGAATAAACACTTGGCTGGCCACGGCTTCAATCATGTGCAGGATCAGGTCACAGCCATCACTGGTGGCAGTGATGTCCAGAAAAGTCAGCTCATCTGCCCCCTGGTCGTTGTAGCGCGCGGCGATTTCTACCGGGTCACCCGCATCACGCAACTGGGTGAAGTTGACGCCCTTGACAACACGCCCACCGGTCACGTCCAGGCAAGGAATAATTCTTTTGGCGAGCATTGTTTTTAAAGTCTGATTTATTGCACTGTGCGGGGAGCAGCCGCAAAGGCGGGCTCAGCCGTTCAGTTCATCAGCCCGGGCCTGCGCGGCCTCAAAATCCAGATCGCCGCTGTAGATGGCGCGGCCACAAATCACGCCTTCAACGCCGTTGTCTTCGACTGCGCACAGCGCCTCAATGTCGGCCATGTTTGACAAGCCGCCTGATGCAATAACCGGAATCGTCAAAGCCTGAGCCAGCTTGACAGTGGCTTCCATGTTGATGCCTGACAGCATGCCGTCGCGCCCAATGTCGGTGTAGATCACCGATTCAACACCAAAATCCTGAAACTTTTTGGCCAGGTCGATCACATTGTGGGACGTGATTTTGCTCCAGCCATCTGTGGCAACTTTGCCGTCTTTGGCATCCAGCCCCACGATGATGTGCCCGCCAAAGGCAGTGCAGGCGTCCTGCAAAAAACCCGGGTTCTTGACCGCTGCCGTGCCAATGATGACGTAGCGCAAACCGGCGTCCAGATAGCGTTCAATGGTGTCCAGATCGCGTATGCCGCCGCCCAGTTGCACGTCAATCTCCAGGCCGACTTCAGCCAGTATTTTTTTAATGGCTGCGTCGTTTTTGGGTTTGCCAGCAAACGCACCGTTCAGGTCAACCAAATGCAATCGCCGCGCGCCCTTGTTGACCCAATTTCGCGCCATGGCCGCCGGGTCTTCGCTGAAAACAGTGGATTGGTCCATGTCGCCTTGCTTGAGGCGTACGCAGTGACCGTCTTTCAGGTCAATCGCGGGGATAAGTAGCATGTGGCAGTTAAAAACAGAGCAAAAAAATTTATGGATTCCAGCTCAGAAAGTTGCGGTACAAGGCCAAACCCTGATCGGCGCTTTTTTCGGGGTGAAACTGGGTTGCAAAAATATTATCGCGTGCAATCGCTGAGGCAAAGCGCTCGCCGTAGCTGGTTGTACCCGCAATGTGGCGCGTATCAGACGGACGGGCGAAAAAACTGTGAACAAAGTAAAAGTAGGCGTTCTCAGGCACATCCTCCCACATCGGATGACTTTTCTGCTCACAAAAGGCTGAATAATTCACCTGATTCCAGCCCATTTGCGGCACCTTGTAACGGCTGCCATCTGCTTGCAACTGCCCTGCCAGCTCAAACTTGAGCACCTCGCCGGGGATCAATCCCAGCCCCTGCGTGCCCACGCCGCCGTCCCCTAAGCGCCCTTCCGCGCTGTGGCTCAGCAGCATTTGCATGCCTACGCACACGCCAAACAGCGGTTTGTTGGCAGCAGCGTGCAGCACGGATTCGAGCAAACCCGATTCAGCCAGCTCCTGCATGCAGTCGGCAATCGCGCCTTGACCTGGCAGCACAATGCGCTCAGCTGCCATGACCTCTTCTGGTCTGGAGGTCACAAGCACTTCATACCCGCTGCCTTGGGCAACATGCTGCACGGCTTGGGACACGGACCGCAAATTTCCCATGCCGTAATCGACAACAGCGACGGTTTTGGCTAATGTCATTGAAATTAGTTTACTATCGAATCAGGAGCTGCCTGCGCAGGTTATACGTGGGCTGGAGGCTTAAAACATGCATGAAAACGGCTGTTTTCGACAGTTTTCAGCCTCCAAAGTTACAACGAGCCTTTGGTCGATGGAATGGTGTGGGCAGCGCGTGGGTCAATTTCCAGCGCCATGCGAAGCGCACGTGCAAACGCTTTGAAAACCGTCTCTGCCTGATGGTGCGAGTTTTCGCCGCGCAGGTTGTCAATGTGCAGCGTCACGAATGCATGGTTCACAAAACCCTGAAAAAACTCAAACGCCAGCTGGCTGTCAAACGTGCCAATCATGCCGCTCTTGAATGGCACGTGCATGTCCAGCCCGGGCCGGCCAGAAAAGTCGATCACCACCCGACTGAGCGCTTCGTCCAGCGGCACATAGGCATGGCCGTAGCGACGCAAACCTTTTTTATCACCGACAGCTTTTGCCACTGCCTGCCCCAAAGTGATGCCCACGTCTTCAACGGTGTGGTGGCCGTCAATGTGCAGGTCGCCGACGCACTGGATGTCCAGGTCGATCAGGCCATGGCGCGCAATCTGGTCGAGCATGTGGTCAAAAAAGCCGATGCCCGTTGACAGGCTGGCTTGGCCCGTTCCATCAAGGTTGAGCTTGACAGTGATTTTGGTCTCGGCAGTGTTGCGTGAGACTTCGGCAATGCGTGCCGTAGGAAGCGTCATTGAAGTTGTGGTCATAGAGATTTTTCAAGCGCTGCCAGCATCAGCTGATTTTCATCGGCCGTGCCAACTGTCAGGCGCAAACAATTGGCAAGCAGTGGATGCATTTTAGAAACGTTTTTAACCAGCACGCCATGGGCTTTCATGGCCTCAAACGTTTTGGTGCTGTCAGCCACGCGGGCAAGAATCATGTTGGCGTCACTTTTCCAGCATTTAACACTTGGCATAGTTTGCAATGCTTCTAAAACGATAGCACGTTGCGCAATTAAATCCTGCGCTTGAGCAGCAAACACATCTTTGTTTTCAAGTGCAAACAGCGCGCATTCGCAGTTCAGTACGCTGATGTTGTATGGCGGCCGTACCTTGTCAATTTCTGCAATCAGCGTCTTCGGGCCCATCATGTACCCCAGGCGAACGCCCGCCAGGCCAAATTTGCTGAGCGTTCGCATCAGCAGCACGTGGCTGTGCCGGGCAATGCGATTGATATAACTTTTGCTGGCAAATGGCTGGTATGCCTCGTCCATCACCACCAATCCGCCTTGTTGGCCCACGGCGTTGACGATGTTTTCAATGGCACTGTCGTCCCATAAATTGGCTGTGGGATTGTTGGGATAAGCCAGGTAAGTAATGGCTGGTTTATGCAGGGCAATTGCTGCCAGCATGGCAGCTTCGTCCAGCTCAAAGTCCGGCGTCAGCGGTACGCCAACAAACTGCAGTCCCTGCAGTTGCGCACTGATGGCGTACATCACAAACCCAGGCAGGGGCGCAAGCATCACGGCACTTTTGTGGTCACTCACTGCGCTCGGTGGCACATCACAAGCCAGCGCCAGCAGCGTGATCAGCTCATCTGAGCCATTGCCCAGCATGATGTCAAAGCCCTCGGGCATCTGCGCGTAATCAGCCAACGCATGGCGCAGGTCATTGATCCGGCTATCCGGGTAACGGTTGACAGCCAGCGCGCCCAGTCGCTGGCCCAGATGCGCCTGCAGCGCAGCTGGCAACCGATACGGGTTTTCCATGGCGTCCAGCTTGACCATGCCAGCAGCGTCCTGGATTGGGTAGGCTTGCATGTCTCGGATGTCTCGGCGGATGCGAATCATGGGCCTTGTGTCAGGTTTTACCAAACTCATTTCAAACTTTCAAATTCAGAAGGCGTCGTTAGAAAAGGGTTGATGACCTGTACGGTGTCGTATTGCTGAAGGTGCTGCATGTCCTCACTGAGCAAATACCGGCAGCCTTGTTGCTGCGCAGAGGACATGATGAGTGCGTCCCAGTAACTTAGCTTGAAGCGGTCTTGCATTGCCCACGCGCCATCGACGGTGTAGGTATCCAGGTGAGGTGGCTGCCACAGGCGCAACATGCGAACCTGTTCGCGCGCCTTCTCAAGGGTGACTACAGTGCGAAATTTGGTGATGGCATTGTTGTAGAACTCGTTGAGTACTTGCGTGCTGACGCGCCCAGTGCGCTGCGTCCAGCACCAGGTCAGCCATTCAGTAGCGCGGATCTGCTTGTCGGTGTCGCGCGCATCTTTCGCATAAAGATGCACGTTGGTATCAACGAAAAGCAGTGCGCTCATACATCTCGTCTCGAGTCAAAAAGTTGCCATCACTTTTTCCCCAGGATTCAAACTTGATGGCCTTGCGCATGGCCTGTGCATAAGCATCTTCTTGACGCATCTTTTCAGTCAGAATTTCCCCAACAAGGCGGGAAACACTCGAGTTGCGCTTGGCTGCTTCAATCCGGGCCCATTCCAGTGCTGATTCTTCAACGGTAATAGTGACGTTTTTCATGGCCCCAATAATACACTGAATCCGTGCAACACGAAACCCGTGTGAATTACACCGGTTTTTGCGAAAACTTCAAACTTGTTTGATCTATGTCACTAGAGCAGTACCACACCTGGCTTATCTTCATATGCTTTTCAGCCGTTTCAGGCGTTGCTTGAACTGCATGGTCGTCCAACAGACAAGGAGATACACAAGTGGCCACAACACCTTCTTCTGACAGCATCAGGCCCAACTCCCAGACCAGCAGCGCCCAGCAGGCTGAGGCCTATCGCAAGGTCACCTGGCGACTGGTGCCATTTTTATTCCTCTGCTACGTCGTTGCCTACCTTGACCGCGTCAACGTTGGCTTTGCCAAACTGCAGATGCTGAACGACCTCAAATTCAGTGAGGCGGCGTATGGGCTGGGAGCGGGGATATTTTTTATTGGGTACTTTATTTTTGAAGTACCCAGCAACCTGATATTGCACCGCACTGGCGCACGGCGCTGGATAGCCCGGATCATGGTGACCTGGGGCTTTTTGTCGGCCAGCATGATGTTGGTCACTTCTGAGACCATGTTTTATGTGTTGCGGTTTTTTCTGGGTGCGGCTGAGGCCGGGTTTTTTCCAGGCATTATTTTGTACCTGACCTATTGGTTTCCGCCCCGGCAGCGTGCCCGGATTGTGGCGCTGTTCATGACTGCCATTGCCATGTCAGGCGTGATAGGTGGCCCTCTGTCGGGCTGGATCATGACAGCATTGGCAGGTGTCAACGGCTGGGCCGGATGGCAATGGCTTTTTCTGCTGGAGGGTGTGCCAAGTGTTTTGATTGGCATTGCAGTGCTCTTTTACCTTGACGATTCGATTGCCCAAGCCAAGTGGCTGACTCCGCCGGAAAAAGCCATTCTCCAGACCAGTATTCAGGCAGAGCAACAGTCGCAAACGCACATGACTATCGGCCAAACCCTGACGAACCCGCAGGTGCTGCTGTTGTCAGCGCTGTACTTCTGTTTCATCATGGGCTTGTATGGTGTGAGCTTTTGGTTGCCCCAGCTTATCAAGAATCTGGGTGTTCAAAACATCATGACTGTCGGGCTGTTAAGTGCCATTCCGTATGGCGTAGCCGCAGTGTGCATGGTGCTGGTGGGTCAAAGCTCTGACCGGCACAGTGAAAGGCGCTGGCATTTGGTGGTGCCTGCACTGTTGGGCGCTGCGGGTCTGGTAATGGCCGGTGTGTTCAATGACCAGCCAGTGCTGGGCATGATGGCGCTGACTCTGGGAACGGCGGGTATTTTGTCAGTGCTGCCTGTGTTCTGGACGCTGCCGACTGCTTTCCTGACTGGTGCCAGTGCAGCCGCTGGCATTGCGCTGGTGAACTCCATTGGCAATCTGGCGGGCTTTTTAAGTCCTTATCTGGTGGGGCTGATCAAAGACGCCACAGGCAACACGCGCTTGGCACTTTATGTGCTGGCCGCGTCAATGGTGACTGGCGCATTGATCACCTTTGCAGCAACACGCAAGCGCTGAGAGTTGGAAGCTGATCGATGGCAACAACATCACCGGTGCGCATAATGCGTTCATGCCCGCCAACACCGATTTCGCCCACTACTGCTGTGACTTGCTGGCAAGCGCGGGCCGGTGCGTGGCTAAACGCATGTTCGGCGGCTTCAGCATCAGCACCGACGGGCTGACAATTGCAATCCTTGCTGACTTGGGGGATGGCGAAAAGCTGTGGCTCAAGGGTGACGACATTGCGCGCAGCCAATATGAGGCAGAGGGTTGCAAGATATTTTCTTATCAAGCAAAAGGTATTCCGCGTTCGATGAATTACTTCAGCAGCCCGGAAGAGGCGATGGACTCACCCGATGCCATGCGGCACTGGGCAGCGCTTGCACTGAGTTGTGCTTTGCGGGCACGGGTCAGCAAGAGCTTGGCCAAACCGCGTATTGAGTCACCCGCCAAGCCAAAAGCATCGGCGCCTCGTGGCGCTTTAAAGCCAATCAAAAACTAATCTGCACACTGCAGGTCTCGCCACGGCACAATCTGCACACCCTGTCGGGTTTGCGCCATATCACCGCCATAAAGCACTGCCTTGCGGGCTGCGAAACCCAGATGCCGCTCTACGACCTGCAAAGTGCGCTGCCATTCATCCTGATAAGTTTGACCAGATTTAACTTCTACCAGCGTGATGCCGCCGCCCTGCTCCAGCAGCAGATCAATCTCGTTGCCGATGTTGTCACGCCAAAAATAAACGGGCTGCCTGTCACCGCGCACTGCACGCCACTTTAATGCCTCGGTCACAGCCCAGGTTTCAAACAGCGCACCGCGCGCGGAGTGCGTCGACAGGTCTTTCTCGCTGGTGATGCCGAGCAACCAGGCGCACAAACCGGTGTCCAGAAAATAAAGTTTGGGTGCCTTGACCAGCCGCTTGCCAAAGTTGCGGTAATACGGCGCGATGCGTTTGACCACGTAGGAGGCTTCGAGCAAATTCATCCACGCGTTGGCCGTTGGCTGGGCAATGCCGCAGTCATTGGCAAGGCTGTTTAGGTTAAGAAGTTGCCCGGTACGCGCAGCACACAAACGCATAAAGCGCTGGAAATTGTCCAGGTCTCGCACGGCGGACAAGCTGCGTACGTCGCGTTCGATATAACTGGCAACGTAATCGGCATAAAAGCGTTGCGGATTTAGCTTGCGTGCATGTACCGCTGGGTAGCCGCCCATCCACATCAAAGCATCAATCGATGTGGGCATGTCGCCAGCATCCTTCAGCTCTTTGAGCCTGAGCGGGTGCAGTTCTATCAAACTGGCCCGCCCCGCAAGGCTTTGGGTAACGCCTGCCAGGCGTGAAAAGTGCAGCGAGCCAGACAACACATACTGACCCATCTTGCCAGAGGTACCAACTGCCGTCTGGATGTATGAAAACAAGTCCGGAACACGCTGCGCCTCATCAATGATGCGTGGCGGCGGGTATTGTTTTAAAAAAGCCCGTGCATCGCGCTGCGCAAACTCACGCAAGTCCAGATCTTCAAGCGAGACGATGGGCCAATGGCTCAATGCTGTCTTGAGCAGCGTCGATTTGTCCGATTGACGTGAGCCGGTAACCGCCACAACAGGACAGTCCCGCAGCGCTTGAGCCAGTAAGTCATAAGAAGACCGGGGATAAAAATCAGACATTTTGCTATTTCAAGATTGAATCTTGAAATAGCAAAGTTAAACTCACAATGGCTTTAGCCTCATCTGCTCTGAAACACTACCGAAAGCACATCTTTGCTGCAAAACTACCGAAAGCGCATCTCTGCTGCAAAACTACCGAAAGCGCATCTCTGCTGCGCGTGCATGCGCCTGCAAACCCTCGCCATACGCCAGCTCGGCTGCAATCTTGCCAAGCACTTGCGCGCCCTGCTCGCTGACTTCAATGATGCTGCTGCGTTTTTGAAAGTCGTACACGCCCAGCGGGCTTGAAAAGCGTGCGGTGCCGCTGGTGGGCAGCACATGGTTCGGGCCGGCGCAGTAGTCGCCCAGTGATTCACTGGTGTAAGCGCCCAAAAAGATGGCACCTGCGTGTTTTAACAACGGCTCCCACTGATGCGGGTCACGGCTGCTGACTTCCAGGTGCTCGGGCGCAATCCGGTTGCTGATGTCACAGGCTTCCTGCATGTTGCGGGTCAGGATCAACGCGCCTCGGTTAGTCAATGACTTGGCGATGATGGCGGCACGCGGCATGGTGGGCAGCAGGCGGTTGATGGCTTCTTGCACCGCATCAATGTACGCCGCATCAGGGCACAGCAAAATGCTTTGCGCCAGCTCGTCATGCTCGGCCTGGCTGAACAAGTCCATCGCCACCCAGTCGGCGGGCGTGGTGCCGTCGGCTAGCACCAAAATTTCAGACGGCCCGGCGATCATGTCGATGCCGACTGTACCGAACACATGTTTTTTGGCGCTGGCTACATAGGCGTTGCCAGGGCCGGTGATTTTGTCAACTTTGGGCACCGTCTGCGTGCCGTAGGCCAATGCGGCAACGGCTTGTGCGCCACCGATGGTGAAGGCACGCGTGACGCCAGCCACATAAGCAGCTGCCAATACCAAGGCGTTTTTTTCACCTTTTGGTGTGGGCACGACCATGATGATTTCGCCTACGCCCGCCACGTGTGCGGGAATCGCGTTCATCAACACTGACGACGGGTACGCGGCCTTGCCACCCGGCACGTAAATGCCCACGCGGTCTAGTGGCGTGACTTTTTGGCCCAGCAGCGTGCCGTCTGCGTCGCGGTATTGCCAGCTTTGGCCGTTGGCTTTCTTTTGTGCTTCGTGATAAGTGCGTACCCGCTGGGCAGCCGCTTGAAGCGCGTCGCGCTGTGCAGCGGGTATCGCCTCGAATGCGGCTTTGAGTTCGGCTTGGGTCAGCTCAAGCGCAGCCATGGATGCGACCTCAAGCCCATCAAACCGCGCGGTGTAATCAAGCACTGCTGCGTCGCCGCGCTTTTGTACGTCCGCCAAAATGTCGGCCACACGCTGCTCAATGGCGGCGTCGGTATCAGCTGACCAATGCAAGCGCGCCTGAAATTCAGTCTCAAAAGTGCTTGAAGCTGTTGAAATACGGGCGGGAGCAGCTACTAAATTCATAGCGTTTGTTGATTTTTCAGTTTACTTTTTGACAGCCAGGGCAAACGCATCAATGATTTTTCGGATCGGCGCCTGCTTTAATTTCAGCGCCGTCTGGTTGACCACCAGGTGCGAGCTGATGTCCATGATGCGTTCAACTTCAACCAGGTGGTTGGCCTTGAGGGTGTTGCCGGTTGATACCAAGTCCACAATCGCGTCGGCCAGCCCGGTTAGCGGTGCCAGCTCCATGCTGCCGTAGAGTTTGATCAAGTCAACGTGCACGCCTTTGGACGCAAAAAAGTCTCGCGCAATCGCCACGTATTTGGTGGCGACTGTCATGCGCGAGCCCTGCTTCATCGCAGCCGCATAGTCAAAACCTTCACGCACGGCCACGCTGATGCGGCATTTGGCAATTTGCAAATCCAGCGGCTGATACAGGCCCTGTGTTCCTGACTCCAGCAGCGTGTCTTTACCGACCACGCCCATGTCGGCACCGCCGTACTGCACATAGGTGGGTACATCGGTGGCACGCACCAGCAGCACGCGTACGTCGGGCTGGTTGGTGTCGAGAATCAGCTTACGCGACTTGTCCGGGTCGTCCAGCACCTCAATGCCTGCGCTTTTGAGCAGCGGCAAAATGTCATCGAAGATTCGTCCTTTGGACAAAGCGATCGTTATCACGATTGCGCCTCCAGTCTTTCAATGGTGATCATGACTTGACCCTTTCGATATCAGCGCCTATACCGCGAAGCTTCGCTTCCATCTGGTCATAGCCCCTGTCCAGGTGGTAAATGCGGTCAATCAGCGTTTCGCCATCGGCCACCAGGCCAGCGATCACCAGGCTGGCTGAGGCACGCAAATCCGTAGCCATCACCGTCGCGCCAGACAATTTTTCAACGCCTTCCATGACAGCGACTTTGCCTTCAATCTGGATTTTGGCACCCAGGCGCACCATTTCATTGACGTGCATGAAACGGTTTTCAAAAATAGTTTCGGTCACTGTGGCCGCACCATGCGACACCGCATTGAGCGCCATGAATTGCGCCTGCATGTCAGTGGCAAAACCGGGGTATTCAGTCGTGCGAAACGACTGGGCTTTCAATCGGCCCTGGGACTGGATACGCATGCCGCCATCAATGGCCGTGACAGTTGCGCCTGCTTCACGCAGCTTGTCAACCAGCGCGTCCTGATGGTCGGCTCTGGCGTGCAGCAGCGTCACGTCACCACCGGTAGCGGCTACGGCGCACAGGAAGGTTCCGGTCTCAATCCGGTCGGCCACCACCTGATGGGTGCAACCGTACAAACGCTCAACGCCCTGAATGCGGATGCGGCGCGTGCCGTGGCCTTCAATTTTTGCGCCCATCTTGATGAGCATTTCAGCCAGGTCGCCAATCTCGGGTTCTTGCGCCGCGTTTTCTAAAATTGTTTCGCCTTCAGCCAGGCTGGCCGCCATCAAAAAGTTTTCAGTGCCGGTGACCGTCACCATATCGGTAGTGATGCTGCACCCCTTGAGGCGCGTTCTGCCTTGGGGCAGCCTGGCAATCATGTAGCCGTGCTCAACCACAATCTCAGCGCCCATGGCCTGCATGCCTTTGATGTGCTGGTCCACCGGGCGCGAGCCAATGGCGCAGCCGCCGGGCAAGGACACGGTGGCTTCACCAAAACGGCCCAGCAAGGGGCCCAGCGCCAGCACCGATGCGCGCATGGTTTTGACCAGCTCATACGGTGCTTCAGGAGAGGTCAAACTGCCTGCATTGATGGTGACGGTGCTGGGCACATCCTTGTTGCGCTCTGCTGTCACACCCATGTTGCGGATCAGCTTGAGCATGGTGGACACGTCTTGCAAACCGGGTACGTTCTCCAGCGTAACCGTATCAGCCGTCAGCAGCGCGGCACACAGCTCTGGCAGCGCTGCGTTTTTAGCGCCTGAAATGGTGACGGTGCCGTTCAGTGTTTTGCCGCCCTTGATAAGTAACTTGTCCATGATTTAATTGAAAATTAGTTCGAAGGGTTGCTTGCCCACTCAGCAGGCGTAAATGTTTTCATCGACAGCGCATGCACCTCATTGGTTTGTATACGGCCGCCCAGCGTGGCGTAGACTTTTTGGTGCCGCTGAATCAGGCGCTGGCCTTCAAAGGCGCTGGAAACAATCGTGGCGTACCAGTGCTGGCCGTCGCCTGAAAGCTCAATGTGCTCGCACGGCAAGCCGCTGGCAATGATGGATTGGAGTTCTTCGCTGGTCATGTTTAATTTTCTTTTAGTGGCGAATCTTGTAGCCGGTGCGCAGCATGTTCACCGCAATTGCGCTGACGACGATGAGCGCAGTTGAGACAATGCCCAAGCTGAGCCACGGTGACACATCACTCACGCCAAAAAACCCGTACCTGAAGCCATCAATCATGTAGAAAAACGGATTCAGGTGGCTGACGGTTTGCCAGAACGGTGGCAGTGAATGAATCGAATAAAACACGCCGCTTAAAAACGTCATCGGCATGATGACGAAGTTTTGAAACGCCGCCATCTGATCGAATTTGTCTGACCACAAGCCAGCAATCACACCCAGTGCCCCCAGCATGGCTGCACCCAGCACCGCAAACAGCATAATCCACAACGGGTAGGCAAAGTCTGGCCGGCCAAAGTACGCTGTCACGACAAATACGCCTGTACCCACCAGCAAACCACGTGCAATGGCAGCGCCTACATAGGCGAAAAACCAGTGCCAGTGCGACAGCGGCGTGAGCAGCACAAACACCAGGCTGCCCATGATTTTGCTTTGAATCAGTGACGATGAACTGTTGGCAAAAGCGTTTTGCAGCACGCTCATCATCACCAGGCCTGGCACCAGAAAGGCGATGTAATTGACCGTGCCATACACCTTGACCTGGCCCTCCAGCACATGCCCAAAAATCAGCATGTACATCACAGCTGTTAGTACTGGCGCACCCACGGTTTGAAAGCCGACTTTCCAGAAACGCAGCGTTTCTTTGTACAGAAGTGTTTGCATACCTGTCATGCCGTCACCTCTGCCATTCCAGATTTTTCTGATTTATCAGACATGACATCGAGAAACACATCCTCCAGATCAGCCTTGCGAATCTCCACGTCTTCAGCCACCAAACCCGCCTCACGAATCGCAGTCAGGTACTGCTCAATTTCATTCGCGTTATGCGCGGGGAACTGCACAATGCGCCCGGTGATGCGCGCTTTGTCGGCCAGCGCTTTGGGCAACTCGCTGTCAATCTTGAAGCGCAGTACATTCGATGATGCAGCTTTCAGCAGCTCAGATGTTTGCGCCAGTGCCACTACCTTGCCCTGCTTGAGCATGGCGATACGACTACACAGCGCCTCGGCTTCTTCGAGGTAGTGGGTTGTCAGCAGCACGGTGCTGCCTTGTTTGTTGAGCTTGGCAATGAACTGCCACAGCGTTTGGCGCAGTTCTACATCAACACCTGCGGTCGGCTCGTCCAGCACGATGACTTGTGGTTTGTGAACGAGTGCTTGCGC
>JANYGP010000067.1 GCA_025362315.1 Polaromonas sp. | reverse complement strand
AGGCCATCACTGTGCGGGTGCCCTGGTGAATTTCAGCCGTGGCAGCCATGCCCGAGCCCAGTGCAAGCGTTGCGCCACTGCCGACCAGGCTCTGGCTGTCCAGCTTCACCAGCGCCCGGTACGTCAGCGCCGCCGCTTGCGGGCTGTTGTTTTGCTTGGGATCAGAGGCATCCGCACCCACATGCATCACGCGCCCCTGCAGCAGTCCGTATTTGGTAAACGGAAACGCTGCAATCTTGACCTGCGCCTTCTGGCCTACCACCACAAACCCCACATCCTCATTGGCCAGCAACACCTCGGCCTGCAGGGCCTCGGCTTGCGGGACGATGTTCATCAGCAAGGCACCGGCCTGCACCACGGCATTTTTTGAGGTGATGGCCAGGTCCTTGACCACGCCGTCTGTGGGTGAGCGGATATCCAGCAAGCCTGAGCGGATGGTGCTTTTGTCCAGCTCTTGCGCGCTCTTGGCCAGTTGCGTTTCGGTCTCCATGCGCTCGTTTTCAAGCTGGCTTTGGTAGTTGGAGCGAAGGCTCGCCAGTTTTTTGCTTGACTGCGCAATGGCCGCTTGCAGGCTGGCCAGCGTGGACGACTGCGCTTTGAGGTCTTGCGACTTTTCCAGCCAGTCGCGGCGTTTTTCACTGGCGGCCACCTCGCCCACAAAGCCTTCTTTTTGCAGCTTTTCGTAGGCTTCGGCGGATTGGGCGTAAATGGGCAGCGTCTGTTTGAGTTTGCTGTAGACCTGCTCGGCCGCACCCAGCTCGGCGCGTGCTTTTTCAAGGCTGTGCGCCTCTTGTGCCTGCGCATCGACGAACGCCTGGCGACGTGCCCGGTATTGGGCCTGCACCTGCGCACCCAGCGCCGCAGAGCCCGTACCTGCTTGGGGCGTGAACGGCAAGGCACCTTCTGCGTCCGTACCCGCCAGTTCTGCAGCAATGCGCTGCAGGGTGAGGCTTTTAATGGCGACGTCCTGTCTTTGGGCTTGCAGGTCTGAAGCGCTTAACCGGGCATCCAGGCGCAGCAGCACCTGGCCTGCTTTAACGACATCGCCGTCGCTGACCAGGATCTCGCTGACCACGCCGGCTTCGGCGGGTTGTACCACCTTGGTATAACTGAGCGGCACCAGGCGCCCCTGCGCTGTGGCCACGATGTCCAGCTCTGCCCAACAACTCCAGGCCAGCAAACAGCCCACAATAGCGCTCAGGCTCAGCACCACCACACGCGGCAAATGTGACGGTGGGCTGAGCTGCAGTGTCAGCAGGTCAGGGGCAAAGTCGTGGGCCTGCGCAGCCAGTGCAGACGGCGGTTTCTGCATCACATGCGGGGTTTGCTGCATGGCGCGCGCTCCAACTTGACACTCATACCTGCGCCCAGCCCTTGGCACCGGTGGCGGTGCTAGAGCTCAGGGCTGCAAACAGAAGCTGGTCTACCGACTGCGGGTTGCTGCCGCTGATGGGGTTGATGGCGGAGATGGGCGCGTTGTCCATCAAAGCCGTACCGGCCTGCAGCGCCGCCCAGGGGTTGACGTAGCCAGCTGTTGCAGCTGTGCTTGCATAAAGCTGTGCGGCGCCCAGACTGCTTGAAACCGACCAACCGCTTGCAACACTGGCGTTTGCCGCGCGGGCTGTGTCAAACGTTTGCACCACCTGCGTGAAGTTAAAGACGGTCAGGGGCTTGTTCTTCAGCGGGTTGGTGGACGCTGCGTCGTAGTCGCCATCGGTGGTCAGTACCTGAAGCTTGCCTACGCCCTTGTTTTGTGCGGCGCTGTACCAGTTCTTCAATGTGATCTGGTCACCCGCAGTGGCGGACAGCACCAGGTCATTGCCGGACTTGGCCAGCTTGAGGTCGGCGTAGTGAATGCCTACACCCAAGCTGATGGTGTCTGCGCCGCCGGTGCTGTTGACCACGGTGTCTGCACCGTCGCCTTTATTGAAGGCAAACAGGTTGTTGCCGCCACCGGCGTCAATCACGTCGTCGCCTTTGCCAGCTTCAATCCAGTCATTGCCCCAGCCGAGGGTGATCTTGTCATTGCCTGCACCGGCTATGACCACATTCGTGCCCGTGGCGGTGATGGTGTCTATGCCAGAGCCGCTGACAATCACGTTTTTGCCTTCGCCTGCATTGATCTGGTTCACGCCGTCGCCTGCATTGATGGTGTCATTGCCTGCGTCAGCTGTGATGGTGTCGTTGCCTGCGCCTGCCAGCACGCGGTTGTTGCCACCTGCGGCCTTGATGCTGTTGTTGCCCGCGCCTGCGTCAATGATGTCGTCACCCCAGTTGCCGGTAATAGTGTCGTTGCCTGAACCTGCCGTAATCAATGCAGCACCGCCTGTCACACGGATGGTGTTGTTGCCTTCGCCGCCTATCAGGGTGTCGTTGCCCCAGGCACCGGTGAGAATGTCGTCACCGTCGCCGCCGTCCAGCACGTTGGCTGCACCGCCCACGGCGTTGATGGTGTCATTGCCTGCGCCGCCCACCAGGTGGGTGCTGTCCCAGAAGCCGTTGATGGTGTCGTCGTCCGCCAGTCCCCACACTTCTTTGTGGGTGCTGTCGGCGGTCAGTACGTCTTTGCCAGCGGTACCTGCCAGCACACCTGGTGGTGGCAAAGGGCCAGTGGGGATGCTAGGGGCCGTCGCGAAGTTCAGTGTGGTGCTGTTGGCAATACCTGCATAGGCGTTGCCTGCCAGGTCGAGCACCACGCCTGTCGCCATTTGCACGCTGTAGCTGGCCCCTGCTGTCAGGTCTGCTGTAGGGTTGATCGTTAAGGTGGTGCCTGTAATCGTCACCTGGCTGCTGTCTGTGATGGCGATGCTGCGGGTGTCGGCCGCATTGGTGGTGTTGACGATGCGCAGGTTGCCGCTGCCAGCCTTGATGGCTTCACTGAAGGTGAGCACCAGGTTGGCGCCAATGGCTACTGCCGCAGCGTCATCAGCGGGTGCTGCACCGGTCAAGGTGGGGGCAATGATGTCCAGCGGTGCCTGCACGGTGATCGCGAAGCTGCTGCTGGCCGATGCACCAGCACTATCAGTCGCGGTGACCAGTACGCTCAGGTTGCCCGCCGCAGGTGGTGTGCCGCTGAAGGTGCGTGTAGCGGTATCAAAGCTTAGCCAGGTGGGCAAAGCCGAACCATCGGCTAGCTTGGCGTTAAAGCTCAGTACATCGCCTACATCAACATCGGTAAATTTATCCGCTGTTAAGGTGTAGCTGAAAGCTTGCGCCTTGACGGCTTGCTGGTCAGCCAGCGGCAAAGCAACCGGTGCATGGTTCAGACTGCGGCCTTCGGAAAGCGCCTTGATATCGGCTACTGACCAGACCACGCCCGGCGCATCTGTGAACCTGATCTCTTCGATCAGCCAGCCGCTGGTGGCGTTTTGGTCAAAGAAGCGAATGACCGCCAGTTGATCGCCTGCGTTTCCTACCTTAAGCACCAGGTGGTCGCCATAGCCGCCGTCGTTATAGCGTATGACCTTTACATCATTGACCGACACGCCTGCCTTGAAGATGATCTTGTCAACGTTGCCGACCGTCGCGTCGTAGTCCAGTATGGTGTCTTGTCCATCGCCCAGCCCGAACATGTAGGTGTCGTTTCC